>NZ_VBTN01000007.1:0-290339 GCF_013277805.1 Pseudomonas sp. MS15a(2019) | reverse complement strand
TGTCGATCTGGTCGAAACCACGAGCGGAACCGCCCCAGGTGTCGGCACAGACTTTGGTCAGCGCTGCGGTCAGCGTGGTCTTGCCATGGTCAACGTGACCGATGGTGCCCACGTTCAGGTGCGGTTTGTTACGTTCAAACTTTTCTTTAGCCATCGACACTCTCTCCCTTCACGAATTGAGCAAAGCAATGCCGCCATTAAAACAAAGGCAGATATTTTCATATCTGCCTTTTTAAGATGGAGCTCATGAGCGGATTTGAACCGCTGACCTCACCCTTACCAAGGGTGTGCTCTACCAACTGAGCTACATGAGCGAAACATTTGCCAGTCAAACTGGAGCGGGTAGCGGGAATCGAACCCGCATCATCAGCTTGGAAGGCTGAGGTTCTACCACTGAACTATACCCGCAGAGCCTAAGCGCTCTAGCAATCTGGTGGAGGGGGAAGGATTCGAACCTTCGAAGTCTGCGACGTCAGATTTACAGTCTGATCCCTTTGGCCACTCGGGAACCCCTCCAAAGTGAGGCGGCATTTTCTTCATCTGCCCTCCTCTTGTCAAGGATCTTTTTAAAATTTCCTTAACAATCAATGCTTTCGCGTCGCTCGCTAGCGTTATCAGCGAAAGCGGGCGCAGTTTATGCAATTGCAGCGGACCATGCAACCCCAAGACGTAAAAAAAGCTTAAAAAACAAAGGCCGCCCTAGCGGCGGCCTTTGTTTACAGACAACCAGCCCTGCTTACAGCTGGGGACCGGCGGCCAGGATGCCTTCGGATACGCCGGAGAACTTCTTGAAGTTCTCGACAAACTTGCCAGCCAGCTCGCGCGCCGCCGCGTCATAGGCAGCACCATCCTGCCAGGTGTCGCGCGGATTGAGCAGGACGCTGTCCACGCCGGGAACGGCAACCGGGACGTCGAGATTGATGACCGGAACGTGGCGCGTCTCGGTACCGATGAGGGCACCGCTCTGAATAGCTGCGATGACCGCACGGGTAGTCGGGATGTTGAAGCGATTGCCGACGCCGTAACCGCCACCGGTCCAACCGGTGTTGACCAGGTACACCTTGGAGCCGAAGCCCTGGATGCGCTTGATCAGCAGATCGGCGTATTCAGCCGCCGGACGCGGGAAGAAGGGTGCGCCGAAGCAGGTGGAGAAGGTCGACTTGATGCCGGGACCGGAACCCATCTCGGTCGAGCCGACCAGGGCGGTGTAGCCGGACAGGAAGTGGTAGGCCGCCTGCTCATTATTAAGGATGGATACCGGGGGCAGGACACCGGTGAGGTCGCAGGTCAGGAAGATGACCGCGTTGGGCTCGCCACCCAGGTTGTGTTCGGCGCGCTTGTCGATCAGCTCGCGCGGATAGGCCGCCCGGCTGTTCTGGGTCAGGCTGTCGTCGGCATAGTTGGGCTGACGGGTCTGGGGATCCAGAACCACGTTCTCCAGCACGGCGCCGAACTGGATGGCCTTCCAGATCACCGGCTCGTTCTTCTCGGACAGGTCGATGCACTTGGCGTAGCAACCCCCTTCCATGTTGAAGACGGTGCCCACGCCCCAGCCGTGCTCGTCGTCACCGATAAGGTAGCGGCTCTGGTCGGCGGACAGGGTGGTCTTGCCGGTGCCGGAGAGACCGAAGAACAGGGTGACATCACCCTCCTCGCCCACGTTGGCGGCGCAGTGCATCGGCAGCACGTCCTTTTCCGGCAGCAGGAAGTTCTGCACCGAGAACATGGCCTTCTTCATCTCGCCGGCGTAGCGCATGCCGGCGATCAGCACCTTGCGAGCGGCGAAGTTGATGATGACGGTACCGTCGGAATTGGTACCGTCACGTGCGGGCTCGCAAACGAACTCAGGCGCGTTGATGATCTCCCAGGCCGGCTTGGACTGAGGATTGTATTCGGCCGGATTGATGAACAGGCAGCGGCCGAACAGGTTGTGCCAGGCGGTCTGGGTGCGCATGACGACGGGCAGGTAGTGCTCGACATCGGCACCTACATGCACGTGGGAGACGAATTGATCACGCTCGTCCAGGTAGGCGCTGACGCGCTCCCACAGCGGTGCGAACTTCTCCTCCGGGAAGGCACGGTTGATCGCCCCCCAGTGGATGGCATCGCGCGTGGAGGCTTCCTCGACGATGAAGCGATCTACCGGCGAACGCCCCGTGCGATGCCCCGTCTTGACGACCAGCGAGCCATTGGCGGCCAGCTCTCCTTCGCCACGTCGCAGGGACTCTTCCACTAACTGCGCGACGCTGATATCGGTATACACGTTGGCTTTCGTCATTTCGTTCCCCATGGCCCTGGGCCGTTCCTCATGCTTGTAGCTCTTACACGGCAGAACTACACGTTGCGGGATTATGCCAGAAAGCCTTCGGGCTTTTGCAACGGCTAGTGCCGGGTATTTCCTGGGGTTTGCGTGCCGCCGCCCGCAAAAATCTGCGTGATATCGGCGGCGTCGAACACCTGCTGCTCATTGCAAAACTGACAATCGACCCGAATTTCTCCCTGCTGTTCGTAGAGCAGACTCTTGACGTCCGCCTGCCCCATGCTGATCAGGGCATTGGCCGCCCGATCACGCGAGCAGCTGCAGCTGAAGGCCACCGGTTGCTCGTCGAACAGGCGCACCGCTTCCTCGTGGAACAGGCGATGCAGGATCACCTCGTTGTCGAGACCCAGCAGCTCTTCGGCCGTGAGGGTATCGGCCAGGGTGACGACATGCTCCCAACTGTCCTGACGGGCCTGGGCATCCTTGATGCGCGACGGCGGCAGCTGCTGGAGCAGCAGGCCGCGGGCGCGGCGACCGTCGGCGTTCAGCCAGAAACGGGTGGGCAGTTGTTCGGAGGTGGCGAAGTAGCCGGACAGGCATTCGGCCAGGTTGGCGCCCTCCAGCGGGACGATGCCCTGGTAACGCTGGCCATGCCGGGGATCGATGGTCAGGGCCAGGACGCCATCGGGCATGAGCTCGCCCAGGGAGGCGGACGCGGTGATCTCGGCTTCTTCGTAGCGGGCGATGCCGCGCACCTCACGTTCGCTGGAACATTCGACCATGAGCAGCGGGATGGGGCCGCTGGAGCGTGCCTGGAGCACCAGCAGCCCTTCGAACTTGAGGGTTCCGCACAGCAGGGCAGCCGCCGCCAGCATCTCGCCCAGCAGCTGGGCGACCGGCTCGGGGTAGGAATGCTTGGCTAGGACCTCGACGTAACTGCGGTCCAGCGTGGCCAGTTCGCCGCGGACGTCGGTTTCGTCGAACAGGAAGCGTTGGGTGAAATCGTGGGAAGTCATGAACTACCTATATAAGGAGGAAGGCCGCGAAACGTGACGCTCACGGCGCACGCCAGGACCGGCGAGCGGACCTGGCCAGGAAAGGGATCCGCCGAGTCGCGACGGGATCAGTCGTCGAACGGGTGGACGTACTCGCGGAACTGATGGATCTGTCGACGCTGCTTCTTGGTGGGCCGGCCATCGGTCTGTAACCCGAGGTTGCCCGCCTTACGCGCGGCTGCGGCCTGCTCGCGCGCCTTGAGGCTTTCCGGCGTCTCGGTATAGAGCTGCTGGGCTTCGGGCGCACCGCGGCGATTCTGCGACAGGGCGACGATCACCACGGTCTTTTCGTCATAGCCCTGACGAATGGTGAGAACATCGCCAACACGGGGCTCCTTGCTGGGCTTGCAGCGCTCGCCACGGCACTGGACCTTGCCGCCTTCGAGGGCTGCCTTGGCCAACGCACGGGTCTTGAAAAAACGTGCCGCCC
Organism: Pseudomonas sp. MS15a(2019); assembly: GCF_013277805.1. Taxonomy (NCBI): domain Bacteria; kingdom Pseudomonadati; phylum Pseudomonadota; class Gammaproteobacteria; order Pseudomonadales; family Pseudomonadaceae; genus Pseudomonas; species Pseudomonas sp. MS15a(2019). The sequence goes on along the minus strand of NZ_VBTN01000007.1, from coordinate 286,594 downwards.
ACAGCCATTTGTCGAGGCGCATCCGTTCTTCAGTGTGATCTACTGCATACATCGAATAAAAGGTCCCCTATTGGGTCTTAGACTCTTCTCAAGAACTCTAAACCATCGGACCGACGCTGCAAGCGTGCCTCTGGAGAGCCATGACCACATTCTTTCCTTCCGACCTGACCGGCCAGACCCGCTGCGCGGGTTGCCAGCAGTCGGAACCCCTGGGCTTCGACTTCGACTTCGCCTATCAGCCCATCGTGGACCTGGGCAAAGGCGCGGTCTTCGCTCGGGAAGCGCTGGTACGCGGACCGGGCGGCGAAGGCGCGCTGTCGGTGCTCAATCAGGTGACCGACAGTAACCGCTATCGTTTCGACCAGCTCTGCCGCACCAAGGCGATCGCCACCGCGGCGATCTTGGGCCTGCAGGAGAGTTTGTCGATCAACTTCCTGCCCAACGCCGTCTATCGTCCGGAGCTGTGCATCCGCAGCACCCTGGCCGCCGCGCGTGAGCACGGCTTTCCCCTGGAGCGGCTGATCTTCGAGACGGTGGAAACCGAGCACGTGGCCAGCAACCACCTGACGCACATCCTGCGCGAGTATCAGCAATTCGGCTTCAAGACCGCCATCGACGACTTCGGTGCCGGTCATTCCGGCCTGACGCTGCTGGCCGAATTCCAACCCGACCTGGTCAAGCTCGACATGGCGCTCATCCGCGACATCGACCGGGACCAGGTGCGGCGGACCATCGTGCGCAACCTGATCGTCATGTGCCGCGAATTGGGCACCCAGGTAATCGCCGAGGGCGTAGAGACCGTGGCCGAACGCGATTGCCTGCGCGACCTCGGGATCGAGCTGATGCAGGGTTATCTGTTCGCCAAACCAGCCTTCAAGCAGCTCGTCGATCCGCAACATTTAGGCGGAGGCCACTGATTTCAAGGAGCAGCGATGAGCAATTCCGCCGAACCGGTCATTATCGGCCTGAGTGAGTGGGTGGCCTTGCCCGAACTGGGCGTGGTGGGCCTGAGAGCCAAGATCGATACCGGCGCCAGCACCTCGGCCCTGCATGCGACGGAAGTCCAGCCCTTCATGCGCGGCAAGGAACGCTGGGTGAGATTCACCGTGCACCTGGGCACCCTGGTCCAATCCCGGCATCGCCATTGCGAAGCGCCGCTGGTGGCGAAAAAGACCATCCGCAGTTCCAACGGTATCGCCCAGACCCGCTATGTCATCCGTACCCTGCTGGCCCTGGGCGAATGCCAGTGGCCGGTGGAATTCACCCTAGCCTGTCGCAAGAGCATGCGCTATCGCATGCTGCTCGGCTCCAAGGCCTTGATCGATGGTGGCCTGCTGGTGAATCCGGCCGTCTCCTATGCGCAAGACAAACCCCAGTTGTCCCTTACTCCGGCCTCCGGTGCCCCATGAAAATCGCCGTTCTCTCGCGTAACCCCAATCTGTACTCCACCCGGCGCCTGGTCGAAGCCGGCGTCAGCCGCGGCCATGAGGTGGTCGTGGTCGACACCTTGCGCGCGTACATGAACATCGCCAGCCACAAGCCACAGATCCATTACCGCGGCAAACCGTTGGAAGGCTTCGACGCAGTCATCCCGCGCATCGGTGCCTCGGTGACCTTCTATGGCTGCGCGGTGCTGCGCCAGTTCGAGATGCAAGGGGTCTTTCCGCTCAACGAGAGCGTGGCCATCAGCCGTTCGCGCGACAAGTTGCGCTCCCTGCAGCTGCTCTCGCGCAAGGGCATCGGCCTGCCGGTGACGGGCTTCGCCCATTCTCCGGACGACGTGCCGGACCTGATCCGGATGGTCAATGGCGCGCCGCTGGTGATCAAGGTGCTGGAAGGCACCCAGGGCATCGGGGTGGTGCTGTGCGAGACCGAGAAGGCAGCCGAATCGGTGATCGAGGCCTTCATGGGGCTCAAGCAGAACATCATGGTGCAGGAATACATCCGCGAGGCGGGCGGCGCGGACATCCGCTGCTTCGTGGTCGGCGACAAGGTGATCGCCGCGATGAAACGCCAGGCCGCGCCCGGGGAATTCCGCTCCAATCTGCATCGCGGCGGTACCGCCAGCCTGATCAAGATCACCCCAGAGGAACGCATGACCGCCCTGCGTGCGGCCCGGGCCATGGGCCTGAGCGTGGCCGGGGTGGATATCCTCAGATCCAATCACGGCCCGCTGGTGATGGAGGTCAATTCCTCGCCCGGCCTGGAAGGCATCGAGCAGACCACCGGCAAGGACGTGGCCGGGATCATCATCGAGTACCTGGAGAAGAACGCCGAGCCGGGGCTGACGCGGACCAAGGGCAAGGGTTGAGGCATTTGCTCCAGGGGTGGTGTGGGCATTCGCGTTATCGCGGCCATGGGCCGCTCCTACAGCCTCCGGCGTAACCGTAGGAGCGGCCCATGGCCGCGCTAGGACAGTTGCTCCTACAGGCTCAGGTGTAGCTCCGCCATGGTCGAGAGATCAGCTGGCGCTACGGGGGAGCAGCAGGCCCAGGGGCAACAGCACCCGGGCTTCCACACCGCCGCCTTCGCGATTGCGCAGCTCGGCGCTGCCGCCGTGCTGCGCGGCGATGCGCTTGACGATGGCCAGGCCCAGCCCGGAACCGCTGACGGTGCGGGCGCGATTGCCTCGGGTGAAGGGATTGAAGATGTCCTGCAGGTCCTTGGGATCGATGCCGGGACCACGATCCATGACGCTCAGGGCGACATAGGGCGCCGTGGCCGATCCCGCGACCTGCCCGACCACCTCGATACCGCCACCGCCGCCATGGCGCAGGGCGTTTTCCACCAGGTTGGTCAGCAGCCGCTTGAAGGAGATGCGTCGCACCGGCAGCGGCGGCAGGACGTCCAGCATCAGCCGCACCCGCTCCGTGTGCTGGTTGTAGGGCGCCACCACCTGGCGAGCCAGCTCGTTGAGGTTGGTGAGTTCCTGAGGTTCGTCGCGACCGTCACGGACGAAGGCGAGGAACTGGTCGAGGATGGCGTTCATGTCCTCGATGTCGCGGATCATGTCCTCCGCCTCTTCGCGCTCGGCCGGCGGCATCAGCTCCACCGCCAGCCGCAGGCGAGTCAGGGGCGTGCGCAGGTCATGGGAGACGCCGGCCAGCATCAGCTCGCGCTCGCGACCGGCCTGCTCGACGTCTTCGGCCATCTGGTTGAAGGCGTGGTAGACGTCCTGGATCTCGCTGGGGGCATCGGTTTCCGGCAGCCGTACGCTACGCCCCTTGCCCAGCTCGCGCGCGGCATTCACCAGGCGACGCAAGGGCTGGTTGAGCTGCCGCACGAAGACCCAGGCGGCGCCGACGGACAGCAGGCCGATGGCCAGGAACCAGCCGAGTACGCTCCAGATGTGCTGACCGCGCAGGGGGTGGGCCATCAGCGGGATCTTGATCCAGTCCGGCCCAAGGGTGGGCGCCAGCACCCAGAGCGCTGGCCCGTGCTGGACCCGCACCCGCACCTCGGTCTCCTCGCCCAGCTCCTGTTTCATCTGGCGCTCGAAGATCTCGCTGTAGGGCCAGTGGTACTCCCCGGCCGGTACGGTCTCGGGCGACTCGTAGCGCAGGCCGGCGGCCTGGGCGATGCGCGGCCGCTCGGCTTCCGGGGTGGCCCAGTAGGCCCTGAGCGTCAGAGCCGCGCCATGACTGTACTGGCGATCGACCAGGACGTCCTCGTTGAGCAGCAGATAGACCAGGGTCAGCGCCTTGGAAAACAGCACCGCGAGCAGGACCATCCATAGCGAGCGGGCGAAGAAACTCTGGGGAAACCAGCTAGGCGCCTTCATCGACCAGGATTTCCGCGCAAAACGGCGCGAAAGCCATCACAACCTCTGGGGTTGCAGGGTTCAGATAGGCAACCCGACATGGAAACATTCGGATACATTTGCTCGTCCATTTTTTCCCTTCGACCTGGAGTTCTCTCGTGTCCGACATCTGCCAGACCGGCCTGGACATCGGCTTCGCCTCGCTCAGCTATGCGCAGATCGCCTTTCTCGGCGTGGTGCAGGGTATCACCGAGCTGCTTCCCATTTCGTCCACGGCGCACATGCGGGTGGTCCCGGCGCTGCTCGGCTGGCGCGATCCCGGTTCGGCCTTTTCCGCCGCCATGCAGATGGCGGCCCTAGCCGCGGTGATCAGCTACTTCTGGCGCGATGTCAGCGGTGTGACCCGGGGCAGCCTCGCTGCGGTGCGCCAGCGCGACTTCGACAGCCCGGACTTCCTGCTGGCAGTGATGATCGTGCTGGCGACCATTCCCATCTGCATCGCCGGACTCTTGCTGGCGCCCCTGCTCAACGCCTGCGACTCGCCCCTGCGCGGCCTGAGCGTTATCGGCTATGCCTGTCTGGCCATGGCCGCCCTGCTGGCCCTGGCGGAGCGGCTCTGCCGGCATAACAGAGACATCTCGCAGATGCGCCTGCGCGATGCCCTGATCGTGGGGATCGCCCAGGTCGGCGCGCTGATTCCGGGCGTGTCCCGCTCGGGCTCGACCCTGACCGCCGCCATGTTCCTCAATCTGCGTCGCGAGGAAGCCGCACGCTTCTCCTTCCTGCTGGGCCTGCCGGCCATCGCCCTGGCTGGACTCAAGGAGCTGGTGGTGCTCTGGCACGCGCACATCCCGGCCGAGGCCTGGTCGCTGCTGCTGGTGGGATTGCTGGTGGCGAGCCTATCGGCCTTTGCCGCGATCTGGGGCCTGATGCGCTTTCTGGAACGCTTCTCGACCTGGCCCTTCATCATCTATCGCGCGCTGCTGGGGATCTTTCTGCTGGTGGGCGTGCATCAAGGCTTGTTCGCCTGAGCCCCCCTTAGCCGGGGCGCGATGCCCCGGCTACCTGCCTTACTTGCCGGCGCCATCCGGCACGAAGACGTAACCCACGCCCCAGACGGTCTGGATATAGCGCGGCTTGGATGGATCGGGCTCGATCATCCGGCGCAGACGCGAAATCTGGACGTCGATGGAGCGCTCCAATGCATCCCATTCGCGACCGCGGGCCAGATTCATCAGCTTGTCGCGGGTCAGCGGCTCGCGGGCGTGATCGACCAGTGCCTTGAGCACGGCGAATTCGCCGGTGGTGAGCATGTGGGTCTCTTCGCCACGCTTGAGTTCGCGGGTGGCCAGGTGCAGGGCGTAGTCGCCAAAGGTCACCACCTCGTCGGTCCCGGCGGGGGCGCCAGGTACCACCGGGGCCTGTCGACGCAGCACGGCCTTGATGCGGGCCACCAGCTCCAGCGGGTTGAAGGGCTTGGCCAGATAGTCGTCGGCACCCTGGTCGAGGCCCTGGATGCGGCTGCCTTCGTCGCCCTTGGCGGTCAGCATGATGATGGGAATGCGATTGCCGCTCTCACGCAGCCGACCGCAGGCGGACAGGCCGTCTTCGCCAGGCATCATCAGATCGAGAACGACCAGATTGAAGACTTCCCGCGCCAACAGGCGGTCCATCTGTTCGGCGCTCTCGACGGTGCGTACGCGATAACCCTGTTCGGCTAGAAAACGCTCCAAGAGGCGGCGCAGCCGGGCGTCGTCATCGACGACCAGGATCTTTTCACCTTCTGGGGCAGCAGGGGTGCTCATAATATCTCCTTGTGATCTAGCACTGGATTATGCCGTAGGCCATCCGACCGCGGCGTTGGGCCATTGTTAGCAGATTTTGCCCCACCGCGGGCGGTGGTGGTGGCGCAGGAAGCGGCGGCCCGGTGGGCTCGGGTATACTGCGGCCCGCTTTTTCTTGTGCCAGCCAGGTAACCCGATGGATATCAATAGCCGTATCGCCGAGGAGCTCGGCGCCCGCCCGCAACAGGTCGCCGCCGCCGTGGCGCTGCTCGACGAAGGGTCGACCGTGCCCTTCATCGCCCGTTACCGCAAGGAAGTCACTGGCAGCCTGGACGACACCCAGCTGCGTCATCTCGAAGAGCGACTGCGCTATCTGCGCGAGCTGGAAGAGCGCCGCGGTGCGGTACTGGCCAGCATCGAGGAACAGGGCAAGCTGACCGCCGAACTGGCGCGCGAGATCAATCTGGCCGATACCAAGACGCGGCTGGAGGACCTCTATCTGCCCTACAAGCAGAAGCGCCGCACCAAGGGCCAGATCGCCCTAGAGGCCGGCCTCGGTCCGCTGGCCGAAGCGCTGTTGGGCGATCCGACCCTGAATCCCGAGTCCGAGGCGGCCGCCTATGTCGACGCGGACAAGGGCGTGGCGGACGTCAAGGCCGCCCTGGAAGGCGCCAAGTACATCCTCATGGAGCGCTTCGCCGAAGACGCCGACCTGCTGGCGCGGCTGCGCGGCGTCCTGCAGCAGGACGCCATCCTCAGCGCGCGCCTGGTGCCCGGCAAGGAGACCGAAGGCGCCAAGTTCAGCGATTACTTCGAGCATGACGAGCCCTTCAAGGCGGTGCCCTCGCATCGGGCCCTGGCGATCTTCCGCGGGCGCAACGAGGGCATCCTCAGCGCCGCGCTCAAGCTCGGCGACGAAGGCCCAGGCATCGCCCATCCCTGCGAAGGGCTGATCGCCGCGCATTTCGGCCTGAAGAACGAAGGTCGCGCCGCGGACAGGTGGCTGGCCGAGGTGGTGCGCTGGACCTGGAAGGTCAAGCTCTATACCTCCCTGGAAACCGATCTGCTCGGCGAGTTGCGCGAAAAGGCCGAAGAAGAGGCCATCGCGGTCTTTGCCCGCAATCTGCACGACCTGCTGCTGGCCGCGCCGGCCGGTCCGCGCACCACCCTGGCGCTGGACCCGGGTCTGCGCACCGGGTGCAAGGTCGCCGTGGTGGATGCCACCGGCAAGCTGCTGGCCACCGACACCGTCTATCCCCATGCGCCGCGCAATCAGTGGGACCAGACCCTGGCCACCCTCGGCGTGCTCTGCACCAAGCACGGCGTGGACCTGATCGCCATCGGCAACGGCACCGCCAGCCGCGAGAGCGACAAGCTGGCCGGCGAGCTGATCAGCAAGTACCCGGGCCTGGGCCTGACCAAGGTGATGGTCAGCGAAGCCGGCGCCTCGGTGTACTCCGCCTCGGAACTGGCCGCCCGTGAATTCCCCGAGCTGGACGTCTCCCTGCGTGGCGCCGTGTCCATCGCCCGCCGCCTGCAGGATCCGCTGGCCGAGCTGGTGAAGATCGAGCCCAAGTCCATCGGCGTCGGCCAGTACCAGCACGACGTCTCCCAGCTCAAGCTGGCGCGCAGCCTGGACGCCGTGGTGGAAGACTGCGTGAACGCCGTGGGCGTGGACGTGAACACGGCTTCCGCCGCCCTGCTGGCGCGGATTTCCGGCCTCAACGCCACCCTGGCGCAGAACATCGTGCAATTCCGCGACGCCAACGGCGCCTTCGCCACCCGCGAGGCGCTGAAGAAGGTGCCGCGGCTGGGCGAGAAGACCTTCGAGCAGGCCGCCGGCTTCCTGCGCGTCATGAGCGGCGCCAATCCGCTGGACGCCTCGGCGGTGCACCCGGAGACCTATCCGCTGGTGCAGCGCATCGCCGCCGACACCGGCCGCGACATCCGCTCGCTGATCGGCGACTCGGCCTTTCTCAAGCGCCTGGATCCGAAGAAATTCACCGACGAGAGCTTTGGCCTGCCGACGGTGACCGACATCCTCCAGGAACTGGACAAGCCGGGTCGCGATCCACGTCCAGAATTCAAGACCGCGGTGTTCCAGGACGGCGTGGAGAAACTCTCCGACCTCAAGCCGGGCATGGTGCTGGAGGGCGTCATCACCAACGTCACCAACTTCGGCGCCTTCGTCGACATCGGCGTGCACCAGGATGGCCTGGTGCACATCAGCGCCCTGTCGGAGAAGTTCGTCAAGGACCCCTACGAGGTGGTCAAGGCGGGCGACATCGTCAAGGTCAAGGTGATGGAGGTGGACGTGCCGCGCAATCGCGTGGGGCTGTCCATGCGCATGGGCGACACCCCCGGTGAGAAGGTCGACGGCAAGCCCGGCGGCCAGGCTCACGGCAACGGCGGCAAGCCCCGCGCCGACAAGAGCGCCCCGCGTCAGACCCAGGCCACGCCGGCCAACAATGCCATGGCGTCGCTGTTCGCCAACGCCAAGCAACTGAGGAAATAGGCATGAGCGGTTCTCCCGTAGGCAAGGACAGCGCCTTCAGCACCCTGCTGGGCATGACCATCCACAAAGCCGAGGCCGGCGAGTCCGAGGTGCGCATGAGCGTGCAGGACAGGCTCATCAACCTGCATGGCAAGCTGCACGGCGGGGCCATCTTCTCGCTGATCGACACCGCCCTGGGCCAGGCCAGCCACAGCCTGTTCGACGGCCAGCCCGGCAGCGTGACCCTGGAGTGCAAGGTCAACTACGTGCGTGGCGTCAGCGAAGGCGAACTGGTCTGTCGCGCCCGGGTGATCCACCCGGGTCGCAAGACCCATGTGCTGGAAGCCCAGGTGCATCAAGGCGACAAGCTGATCGCCCTGGCCCAGGCGACCTTCGCCTGTCTGTGACCGGCCAGCCCGGGCGGCAGCGAAGCGGCGCATATCGCCCTTTGCCGCTGCCTGAGCTACGCTGGGAGACAACTGAGCGGGTTGCGGTCTGAGGCTTGAACCCGGACCGCAGCAGTGACTGCTGCCCCCGCGTCGGCCCTGGCCGGCAACCCTCATTTCAGTCGGTTTCTTCTACCCTGCCCGGGGCGAGTACCGCCAAAGGAAGTCAACTTGAGCGATATCCTGTCCCGCCGCCTGGCCCTGCTCGGCGCTGATCCCACCCTTCTGGCCGAATGCCTGCACGGCATCGAGCGCGAGACCCTGCGGGTGGACGCCCGTGGCCAGTTGTCCCGGCACCCCCATCCGCAGGCGCTGGGCTCGGCCCTGACCCATCCGCAGATCACCACGGACTACTCCGAGGCCCTGCTGGAATTCATCACCCCCACCGGTACCCGCACCCCCGAGGTGCTGGCCGCCCTGGATCGGGTGCATCGCGCCGCGGTCGCCGAACTCGATGGCGAGCGCCTCTGGAGCGGTTCCATGCCCTGCGCGTTGCCGGCCGAAGACGAGATCCCCATCGCCGACTACGGCAGCTCCAACATCGGCCGGCTCAAGCACGTCTATCGGCGTGGTCTGGCCCTGCGCTACAGCCGCACCATGCAATGCATCGCCGGCATCCACTACAACTTCTCGCTGCCGGAAGCGGCCTGGGAACTGCTGCGCCAGCAGGAGGGTGACGCCCGCGACGCCCGCGACTACCAGTCGGCTCGCTACATCGCCCTGATCCGCAACTTCCGCCGTTATAGCTGGCTGCTGATGTACCTGTTCGGCGCCTCGCCGGCACTGGACGTGGGGTTCCTGCGCGGCCGGCCGCACCAGCTGCAGACCCTCGACGAGCGGACTCTGTACCTGCCCCATGCCACCAGCCTGCGCATGAGCGACCTGGGCTACCAGAGCAACGCCCAGGCCAGCCTGACGCCGGACTACAACGACCTGACCACCTACACCGAGAGCCTGAGACGCGCGGTGGGCACGCCCTACCCGCCCTATGCGGAAATCGGCACGCACCAGAACGGCGAGTGGGTGCAGCTCAACACCAACATCCTGCAGATCGAGAACGAGTACTACGCCACCATCCGCCCGAAGCGCGTCACCCGCAGCGGCGAGCGGCCGGTGCAGGCGCTGATGGCGCGTGGCGTGCAGTACATCGAGGTGCGCTGCCTGGACATCGATCCCTTCCTGCCGCTGGGCATCGATACCACCACCGCCCTCTTCCTCGACGCCTTCCTGCTCTATTGCGCCCTGGAAGGCAGCCCGCCGCTCAACGGCGAGTGCAGCGAATGCACCGACAACTTCGCCAGCGTGGTGCGCGAAGGCCGCAAGCCGGGTCTGCGCCTGCAGCGCCATGGCGCCTCGGTGACCATGATCGACTGGGCGGCGGAGATGCTCGACCAGATCGAGCGCTGCGCCGAGACCCTGGACGCCAGCCTGGGCGGTGACGCCCACCGCCGGGCGGTGGCGGCACAGCGGCAGAAGGTCGCCGACGTCCGCCTCACCCCCTCGGCGCGGATGCTGCAGGAGCTGCGCGAACGCGGCGAGAGCTTTGCCGACTTCGGCCTGCGCCAGAGCGAGGCTCATGCGGCCTATTTCGCCAGCCATCCGCTGAGCGAAGGCGAGCAGGCGTGCTATGCCCAGATGGCGCGCCAGTCGCTGGACGAGCAGGCGGAGATCGAGGCGGCGCCCCAGGGGGATTTCGATACCTTCGTGGCGGCCTATCAGGCGAGTATTCTGGCGACGATCGGGGTGTAGGCAGGTAGGTTGGGTTGAGACGGCTCCATCGTCGAAGCCCAACGTTGCGGTGCCAAAGAGTTTGTTGGTGCCCTAGCTGATTATCGTGTTCTGCTGGTGGATCTTGTTTCGCCCACCCGGGCGACTCACTTTTTTCAAACGCGAAAAAAGTAAGCAAAAACGCTTGCCCCACGTTTCGGCCCTCCGCTGCGTTGCGGGTCCCCTCGCTCCGGTGCCGCTCCAAGGGCACGGCACGAAGGGGCATCCTGCCCCTCGCGCCTTGCTCGGCGTCCTGCCTCGCATCCCCCTCCGCAACACCTACACTCGGCCTCACTGACGGGGCGGGGCGCTAGCCTGAGGCTTGGTGCTTACACCTTTGTAGCGTGGAAAACCGCGCAGCGTTTTCCATTGGTGGGTACCGACGCTATCAGTGGACAAGGCTTCGCCGTTGTCCACACTACGGACGGTTATGGCTCTTCAACCAACACTTTCAGGCTAGCGAACCGCCCCGTTCAGGAGGGCGAACGCCAGTGTCGTGGAGTGGGTCGAGCCGCATGGATGCGGCGAGAGGCCTAACGGGCCATGGACGGCCCGTGTAGGCCGACCCCGGAACGGCGCTGGGGTGAGCGGACCTGGAGCGAAGCGGAAGGCCGGATGGTCGGGGCAAGCGTTTTTGGTTACTTTTGCCGCGACTGGCAAAAGTGACTCGCCCGAGGGGGCGAAACAAAAACCATCTGAAAGCTCGGTAATCAGCCAGAAGCCAGCCAGAACGTTGGGCTTCGACGATAGAGCCGTCTCAGCCCAACCTACGAGCGCGCGCTCTTACAAGCCCTTCTCGAAGATCTTCGAATTGCGCTGGAAGTTGTACAGCGAGGCCCGCGCCGCAGGGAGCCGCTCCACGCTGCTGGGTTCGAAGCCGCGTTCGCGGAACCAATGGGCGGTCTTGGTGGTGAGCACGAACAGGGTGCCGAGGCCGCGCTCACGGGCGCGTTGTTCGATGCGTGCCAGCAGGGCGTCGCCGCGGCCGCCGTGGCGGTAGTCGGGATTGACCGCGAGGCAAGCCAGCTCGCCCGCCGCCGAGTCGGCGATGGGATAGAGCGCCGCGCAGGCGATGATCAGGCCTTCGCGTTCGACGATGCTGAATTGCTCGATCTCGCGCTCCAGCACCTCGCGGGAACGGCGCACTAGGATGCCCTGCTCTTCCAGCGGGCGGATCAGTTCCATCAGGCCGCCGACGTCGGCGATGGTCGCTTCGCGCAGGGTCTCGAAGGGTTCCTGGGCCACCAGGGTGCCGCTGCCGGCGCGGGTGAAGAGTTCGGTGAGCAGGGCGCCGTCCTCGGCGTAGCCGACGATGTGGCAGCGGCGAACACCGCCACGGGTGGCCTGGGCGGCGGCATCGAGCAATTCGGCCTGGTAGGAACTGCCCAGGCGCGCCAGATGGGTGGGGATCTGCTGCGGGCCGATCTCGCGGATCAGGGCGCCGTGCTCGTCCAGCAGGCCTGGCTCGGCGCCGTAGAGCACCAGCTTGTCGGCGCCCAGGTCGATGGCGGCGCGCATGGCGACGTCTTCGCAGGCCAGGTTGAAGGTCTCGCCGGTGGGGGAATAGCCCAGCGGCGAGAGCAGCACGATGGTGCGCTCGTCGAGCAGGCGACCAATGCCGCGGCGGTCGATGCGGCGGACTTCGCCGGTATGGTGGAAGTCGACGCCGTCCTGCACCCCCACCGGGCGCGCGGTGACCAGGTTGCCACTGGCGACCCTCAGCCGCGAGCCCTGCATGGGCGAGGCGGCCATGTCCATGGACAGCCGCGCCTCGATGGCGCTGCGCAGGCTGCCGACGGCATCGATCACCGCTTCCAGGGTCGGGCCGTCGGTGATGCGCAGGTCGTTGTAGAAGCGCGGCTCGATGCCACGGGCGGCCAGGCGCGATTCGATCTGCGGACGGGAGCCGTGCACCAGCACCAGGCGCACGCCCAGGCTGTGCAGCAGTACCAGGTCGTGGACGATGTTGCCGAAGTTGGGGTGGGCGACGCCGTCACCGGGCAGCATGACGACGAAGGTGGCGTCGCGGTGGGCATTGATATAGGGCGAGGCGTGGCGGAGCCAGTTGACGTAGTCGTGCATCGAGACGAAGACCCTTGGTGGATAGGCGTGAGGGTGAACGAGGGCAGGCAGGGCGTTCAGCGTCGTCGCAGCACGGAGGTTCCTCGACAGGGAGCGGATGGGCAGGGTCAGTAGACCGCCTGGAGTTTACAAAAAGTCACGCCAAGCGCGCGGATCTGTTCATCGGGCGACCGCCGCCTGCTCCAGGCAGTAGTGGCCGATCAGTTGCTGCAGCAGCTTGACGGTAGGTGCGATCCGCGCCAGCGCCAGGTGCTCCTCGGGCTGGTGCGCGCAGCCGATGTCGCCGGGGCCGAGGACCAGCACCTCCTGGGCGATCGCCTGCAGATAGGGCGCCTCGGTGGCGAAGGCCACGGCGTCGGCGGCGTGGCCGGTGAGGCGCTCGGCCAGGCGCACCAGCTCGGCGTCGGCCGGCTGCTCGAAGGGCGGCACGGCGGGAAACAGTGGCTGGTAGTCGATGCGTACCCCGAAGCGCTCGGCGACGGGCAGCAGGCGTCCGCGGATGGCCTGGCGCAGGACTTCGGGCTGCATGCCCGGCAGCGGGCGCAGGTCGAATTCCAGGGCGCACTGGCCGCAGATGCGGTTGGGGTTGTCGCCGCCATGGATGCAGCCGAGGTTGAGGGTCGGCTGGGGCACCAGGAACAGCGGATTGCGGTACTCGCGCTGCCACTGGGCGCGCAGGTCGAGCAGTTCGCCCATTACCGCCTGCATGGCCTCCAGGGCGCTGTGCCCCAGACTCGGGTCGGAGGAATGGCCGCTCTGGCCGAGGATGTCGATGCGCTCCATGAGGATGCCCTTGTGCAGGCGGATCGGCCGCAGCCCGGTCGGCTCGCCGATCACCGCGGCGCGGCCCAGCGGGCGACCGGCCTCGGCCAGCACCCGGGCGCCGTCCATGGAGGATTCTTCGTCGCAGGTGGCGAGCACGATCAGCGGCTGGCGCAACTGCCGCAGATCCAGTTCGCGTACCGCCTCGAGGATCAATGCGAAGAAGCCCTTCATGTCGCAACTGCCCAGCCCGTACCAGCGATCGTCGGCTTCGCGCAGACGCAGGGGATCGGCCTGCCAGAGCGCCTCGTCATAGGGCACGGTATCGGTATGACCCGCCAGCACCAGGCCACCCGGTCCGCTGCCCAGGGTGGCGATCAGGTTGAACTTGCCCGGCGCCACCTCCTGGGTCGCGCAGGCGAAACCCAGGGCGCCGAACCAGTCGCTCAGGCGGGCGATGACGCCGGCGTTGGACTGGTCCAGCGCCGGCTGGGTGCAGCTCACCGAGCTTTCGGCGATGAGGGTTGAGAACAGAGCTTTCAGCGCGGGCAGGGTCATGCGGGGTCTCCTGGTCACGGCTCCATCATGGCGCCATCCGCCGTGCGATGAAACCTTCATGGGCCTTGGCGACGCGGACCGGCTAAACTAGCGGCCACGTTCTCGCCGTCCGTCATCACGACGCGCTCGGCACGGAGCCGGACCGTTCTCTTCCGGCGCCAGGATCTTCCAATGGCCAAAGAAACCGAAATCAAGCTGCGCGCCAGTGCGGCCACCCTTGACGCCCTGCGCGCTCATCCGCTGCTGAAAAAGCGCTGCAAGGAAGGCTGGCAGCGCCACGAACTCTCCAATTGCTATTACGACACCGATACCCGCGACCTGGCCCATGCCAAGGTCGCCCTGCGCGTGCGGCGTGATGGCGACCGCTATATCCAGACGCTCAAGAGCCGCGGCCAGAGCCTGGCCGGGCTGTCCGAGCGCAACGAGTGGGAGTGGCCGCTGGCCGATGCCACCCTGGACACCGCGCTGTTCGACGACAGCTGCTGGCCGGCGGAGCTGGCCGACCTCGACCTGCGCCGCCTGCAGCCGGTGTTCGATACCGATTTCGTCCGCGACGCCGCGGAAATCGCCTGGGGCCGGGGCAAGACCCGTACCGTGATCGAGGTGGCCCTGGACCAGGGCGAGGTGCGCGTGGGCGAGCAGCGCGAGGCCATCGCCGAGGTCGAGCTGGAATTGCGCCAGGGCGAACCGGCGGCGTTGCTGGAACTGGCCGAGCAACTGGCGGCCGAATTCCCGTTGATGCCGTGCGACATCAGCAAGGCCGAGCGCGGCTATCGCCTGCACGATGCGGCCAGCTACACCCTCTATCTGTCCGCGCCGGAACTGGACGCCGAGACGCCGTTGGACGAAGCCGTCGCGCGCCTGGGCTGGCACCTGCTGGCCGGCAGTCAGCGCCTGGCCGAACAGTATCGCTGGAATGGCCACTGGCGCCTGCTGGTGGACTGGGTGCATCAGCTGATCGATCTGCGCGCCTTGCTCGGCAGTCTCGGCCAGGCCGCGCCGCGTGCCACCAGCCGCGAGCTGCGCCAGGCCCTCGATGACCTGCTCGCCGACTGGCGCCCGCTGGCGGCCATCGGCCAGGACGACGAAGAGGCCCGCCGCCAGGCGCCGCAGCGCTTCGCCGCCGAGCTGGAACAGCCGCGCTGGGGTCTGTTCTCCCTGCGTGCGGCGCGCTGGCTGCATGAGCGCGCCTGGATCCAGGGGCGTACCGGCCGCGGCGAGCGCCAGGGCGTGACGCCCCTAGGCCAATGGCTGCCGCGCCTGCTGGCCCAGGAGGCGGCCGAACTGCCGCTGCTGCGCGCCATCACCGAACCCGAGTTGATCCAGCAGCAGTTGCCCCGTCTGGAGCGGATGCAGGTCTGGCTGCACCTGGCGCGGGGCGCCCTGGACCTACCCGAAGCCGACCGCCTGTATGGCGAACTGGGCAAGCTGGCGCCGCTGAGCGCCCATGGCGATCTCGCCGGGGTGGCCGAACAGGCGCGCCTGGTCCATGGCCTGACGCCCTGGAAAGCCCTGGCCTGAGCCACCGGACGGCAGGAACGCCTGGCGCGCCCAGCCGTCCATCCTGATGGCACAAGGCCGCGAGCGATTCCTTAAAACAAAGTCGCTATGCTGGAGGAGGCGACCAACCTGGCGGTACGGCAGGCGGGTCGTTCCCGGTCAGGCACCGGGCGCCACCCGAGTGTGACCACCTTTTCAAGGAGTCCAGATGTCCGCCATAGCTTCCCCTTCCGCTGATCGTTGGCTCGACCTGGGCGACATCCTGCGCGAGCTGGTCAGCCAGCAGCGGATCGACCAGCAGACCGCTGAGCAGTGCCTGCTCTTGCGCCGTGGCTCGGCCAATCCGCAGCAGCATCCGCTGGAGTTCCTGGCGGCGCAGAGCGTGGACGACCTCAGCCGACCGGGGCGCAAGCTGGATCTGGACAGCCTGACCCGCTGGCTCGCCGAGTACTCGGGCCAACCCTTCTACCGCATCGATCCGCTCAAGGTGGACGTGGCCTCGGTCACCCCGCTGATGTCCTATGCTTTCGCCCAGCGCAACAAGATCCTCGCCGTGGCGGTGAGCCCGGACGAGGTGACGGTGGCCAGCGCCCAGCCCTTCGTGCACAGCTGGGAGAGCAACCTCACCCATGTGCTGCAGCGACCGATCAAGCGGGTGGTGGCCAGCCCCGCGGACATCACCCGCTATACCCAGGAATTCTTTCGCCTGGCGCGCTCGGTCACCGGCGCCTCGGCGGTGGAGCAGAAGACCAGCGGCGTCGGCAACTTCGAGCAGTTGGTCAATCTCGGTGCCGCCGATGGCGAGCCGGATGCCAACGATGCCCACATCGTCAACATCGTCGACTGGCTGTTCCAGTACGCCTTCCAGCAGCGCGCCAGCGATATCCACGTCGAGCCGCGCCGCGAGCAGGGCGCGGTGCGCTTTCGCATCGACGGGGTGCTGCACACCGTCTACCAGTTCCCCGCCCAGGTCACCCTGGCGGTGGTCAGCCGGATCAAGAACCTCGGCCGCATGAACGTCGCCGAGAAGCGCAAGCCCCAGGATGGCCGGATCAAGACGCGCATGGCCGGCGAAAAGGAAGTCGAACTGCGCCTTTCGACCATGCCCACCGCCTTTGGCGAAAAGCTGGTGATGCGGATCTTCGACCCGGACGTGCTGCTCAAGAGCTTCGACCAGCTCGGCTTCTCCGCCGATGACCTGCGCCGCTGGGCCGGCATGACCGGGCAACCCAACGGCATCATCCTGGTCACCGGCCCCACCGGTTCGGGCAAGACCACCACGCTGTACACCACCCTCAAGCAGCTGGCCACGCCCGAAGTGAACGTCTGCACCATCGAAGACCCCATCGAGATGGTGGAGGACGCCTTCAACCAGATGCAGGTGCAGCCCAATATCGAGGTGACCTTCGCCAGTGGCGTCAGGGCACTGATGCGGCAGGACCCGGACATCATCATGATCGGCGAGATCCGCGACCTGGAAACCGCCGAGATGGCCATCCAGGCGGCGCTGACCGGCCACCTGGTGCTTTCCACCCTGCACACCAACGACGCCCCCAGCTCGGTGAGTCGGCTGATCGAACTGGGCGTGCCCTATTACCTGATCCGCGCCACGGTGCTGGGCGTCATGGCTCAGCGGCTGGTGCGCACCCTCTGCCCGGCCTGCAAGACGCCCACCGAGCTGGACCCGGCAGCCTGGCAGGAACTGACCAAGCCTTGGAACGCGCCGCTGCCCACCGGGGCCATGCAGCCGGTGGGTTGTCCGGAGTGTCGCGACACCGGTTACCGCGGTCGTGCCGGGGTATACGAAATCCTCACCCTCTCCGATAGTCTGCGCGAACTGGTGACGGCGGATACCGACATCACCGCGCTGCGGCGGCAGGCGTTCAAGGAAGGCATGCGCAGCCTGCGGCTGTCCGGTGCGCAAAAGATCGCCGCCGGCTTCACCACCGTGGAAGAAGTCCTGCGCGTCACGCCCCAGAGCGAGCGTTAGCGCCCCAGCATCCCGCGAGCGGAACAAGGATAGCCAGCCGTGCAGACAACCGTCGTGAATCCTGCCGTAGGCGCCGAGGACCCCGAACAGCGCCGTCGCCGCCAGGAGGTCCTGACCGCTTACGGCGTGCTCGACGACCAGCCGGAGCCGGCCCTCGACGACCTGGTGGAACTGGCGGCCACCCTGTGCGAGACGCCCATCGCCGCGGTCAACCTGCTCGGTGAAGAGCAGCAGTTGTTCATCGCCGAGCGCGGCCTGGGCGTGGCGGAGATCCCCCTGGCCCTGTCCTTCTGCCAACACCTGCACGCGGCCCAGGAGGCACGGCAGATCGAAGACCTGAGCCAGGACCCACGCTTCACCGACAATCCCCTGGTCACCGATCCGGCCGGGCTGAGATTCTATGCCGGCGCTCCGCTGCGCACGGCGGACGGTGTCTTTCTCGGCACCCTCTGCGTGCTGGACTGGCAACCGCGCGAATTGAGCGCCGCGCGCCTGAGCGGACTCGAACGCCTGGCGCGCCAGGTGCTGCGCCTGTTCGAGACTCGCCTGCAGGCGGCGTCGCCCACCCGGCACAGCACCCTCGACGAAACCCATTACCGCGCCCTGATGGACGTCAATCCACAGATCATCTGGTTCGCGCGACCCGATGGCAGCTTCGAATACGCCAATCGCTACTGGTACGAATACAGCGGCCTGAGTCCGGCCAACGTGGTCGCCGATCCCGATCTCTGGGCCGGCGCCATCCATCCCGAGCAGCGCCCGCAATTGCTGCGCCGCTGGCGCGAGGTGCGCGAGCAAAGAGTCGCCGGCAGCCTGGAGTTGCAGCTGCGCGATGCCGAGGGTCGCTACCGCTGGTTCGAAACCCGCACCATGCCCTTCACCAATGCCAGCGGCGAGATCGAGCACTGGGTCGGCGTGGCCCAGGACATCGACAGCCGCAAGCGGGCGGAAACGGCGCTGCGGGAGAGCGAGGCCTTCGCCCATCTGCTCCTCGAATCGACCCACGAAGGCTTCTGCGCCCTGGATCGCGACGGCCGCGCCACCCTGTGCAATCGCGCCTTCCGGCAGATGCTCGGGCTGTCCGAGGAACGAGACCTCCTCGGCGAACGCCTGGATACGCGACTCAGCTCCGCCCGCAGCGAGGATGGCGCCCGAGCCCTGCAACGTGCTGCCAGCGAAGGCGCCACCCTGCACCTGTCCGCCGATGCGCTGTTGCGCGAGGACGGCAGTCTGCTGCCGGTGGAATGGCGCGCCCAGCCGCTGTGGCGCGACGGCGAGGTCCAGGGCGCCATCTGCACCTTCGTCGATCTCAGCGAACGCATCCGCAGCCATGATCGCCAGCGCTTCCTGCTCGAACTGGGCGATCTGCTGCATGGCGTGACCCACACCGGCGAGGTCGCCTCGGTACTGGGCGACAGCCTTGGCCACCTGCTGGCCGTGCAGCGCATCGGCTACGCCAGGGTCGGTCGCAACGGCAGCCTGACCATCGACAGCGACTGGCTCGAACAGGGCCGTACCCATCGCCTCAACCTGCCCAGCCTGGGTCACTGGCACACCTCGGCGGTGGAGGAATTGCGCCGTGGCATCATCGTCAGCGTGGAAGACAGCGCCCAGGACAGTCGCCTGGGCGAGATGCGCGCCCAGCTGGTCGAGCATGGCGTGCGCGCCGGCCTGGTGGTGCCCTTGCTCGCCGAAGAACAGCTGGTTGGCCTGTTGTTCCTCTATGCCGACACGCCCCGTCACTGGACCATCGGCGATGTGGCCCTGGTGCGCGAGGTGGCCGAGCGCATCCGCATCGTCATCGAACGCACCGCGGCGGCCGAGGCCCTGCGCCTGGCCGAGCAGCGCATCGCCCTGGCCATGGACGTGGCCGACCTGGGCGTCTGGGACTATGACATCGACCGTGACCTGATCAGCTGGGATTCCCGCCTCGCCCACCTGGTCGGTGCCGCCGAGCGCCGCTGCACGATGCGCGGTGCGGCCCTGCTGCGCGCCCTGCATCCGGCCGATGCGCCGCGGGTGCGCGCCTATGTGAGCGCGGCCATCCAGGGCGGCGGCAATGCCTATGACCTGCGGCTGACCTTTCGCGTCCGCACGTCACGCCAGGGCGAATCCGTATGGCTGAGCATCCGCGGGCGCGAGCGCCTGGAGCCCGGCGGGCAACGTCGGCTGGTGGGCATCGCCCGCGACATCACCCGTGAACGCCACGACGCCGATCGCATCAGCGAGACTAACCGCCAGTTGCGCCGACAGATCGAGGAGCGCCGCGCCGCCGAGGCGCGTCAGCACGCCCTCATCGAACTGGGCGACCGCTTGCGTGAAGGGGATCCGGAAAGCACCGGCGTCGCTGCCGCCCTGGAGCTGGTGGGTACGCGACTGGGCCTGCGCCGGGTCGGCTATGCCCATCTGGACGAGAATCGCGGCACCTTCGTCCCGCAGCAGATGTGGACGCCCAACGGCCATTGCGATCAGGCCCTGGCCTATCCCCTGCTCGCTCCCGACAGCCTGGGCAACCAGGAGGGCGCACCACCCCTGGTCATCGACGATGTCAGCCAGGATCCGCGGGCCCAGGCCAATGCCCAGCCCCTGCTCGAACTGGAGATCGCGGCGCTGGTGGACATCCCGCTCTATGAGGACGGTCGCCTGCGGGCGCTGTTCGTCGCCCATGACCAGCGCGCTCGGTTGTGGACGGAAGGCGAGGTGCAATTCCTGCGCGATGTCACCGACCGCCTCTGGGCGGCCATCTGCCGGCAGCGCTCCCAGGACGCCCAGCGCGAGAGCGAGGGCCGCTTCCGCCTCATGGCCGACAGCGCCCCGGTGCTGATCTGGGCCTGCGATGCCGATGGCCAGTTGCAATTCGTCAACCAGCGCTTCGCCCGCGAATTCGATCTGCACGACGCCGATCTGCATGACCAGGGCTGGAGTGCCCTGCTCCCGGACAGCGAATGCCCGGCCTTCGAGGGCGCCTTCAAGCAGGCCATCGCCACCCACAGCGCCCTGCGCGCCGAGGTGCGGGTGCGCAATGCCCAGGGTGAGTGGCGCTGGCTACGGCTGGAAGGTACGCCGCGACTGGAGCTCGACGGTGAATTCCATGGCCTGGTGGGCTGTGGCGTGGACGTCACCGAGGCGCGCCAGACCACCGACCAGCTGGAGCAGCGCATCGCCGAACGCACCCAGGAGTTGGGACGCAGCCATGCGCGGCTGATCGCCGAGATCTACGAACGCGAGCGCACCGAAGAAGCCTTGCGCCAGTCACAGAAGATGGAAGCCATCGGTCAGCTCACCGGTGGTATCGCCCATGACTTCAACAACATGCTCACCGGCATCGTCGGGGCCCTCGACCTGATCCGCCTGCGCATCGCCAACGGGCGCACCCAGGACCTGGATCGCTACATCAACGCCGCGGTCAATTCGGCCGATCGCGCCGCTGCTCTTACCCATCGGCTGCTGGCCTTCGCCCGCCGCCAGACCCTGGATCCGCAGCCGGTGGACGTGCACCAGCTGGTCGGCTCGCTGCAGGACCTGCTGGTGCGTACCGTGGGCGAGAACGTCGCTCTGCGCCTGGATCTGGCGCCGGTCGCCTGGCTCGCCCACAGCGATACCCACCAGCTGGAAAACGCCCTGCTCAACCTGGTCATCAACGGCCGCGACGCCATGCCGGCGGGCGGCGAGCTGTGCATCGCCACGGCCAACCTCAGCCTCGACGCCGAGGCCGCCGCGCGCGAATCCCTGACGCCGGGCGACTACGTGCGCCTGAGCGTGGCCGACACCGGCACCGGTATGCCGCCGGAGGTCAAGGCCAAGGCCTTCGAGCCCTTCTTCACCACCAAGCCGGCCGGCCAGGGCACGGGGCTCGGCCTGTCGATGATCTACGGCTTCGTCAAGCAATCCGGCGGCACCGCGCGCATCGACACCGAGCAGGGTCAGGGCACCACCATCAGCCTCTATCTGCCGCGTCATCCCGAGCTGGCGGCAGCCACCACCGAGCAACCGACGCTCAAGGTCGCGCCCCGTGCCGAGGCCGGCCAGACCGTGCTGGTGGTGGAAGACGAGTACGCGGTACGCATGATCGTGCTGGAGGTGCTCGCCGAACTGGGCTACATCGCGCTGGAGGCGAGCGACGCCGATGGCGCCCTGCCGATCATCGAGAGCGGCCAGCGGCTGGACCTGCTCATCAGCGACGTCGGCCTGCCCGGCATGAACGGCCGCCAACTCGCCGAGATCGCCCGCGGTCGGCGGCCCGAGCTCAAGGTGCTGTTCATCACCGGCTATGCCAAGAACGCCAAGGTGCGTGGCGAATTCCTCGGCGAGAACATGGACATGCTGATCAAGCCCTTCGACATCGATGCCCTGGCGGAACGCATCCACAGCATGATCCAGGGCTAAGCGCGGTCGGAAGGCGCCTGCACAGCCCTCTGGAACTCAAAGGATGTCTGAGCTCTCTATAGGAAACCTCAAGAAGGAGATCTCATCCATGCGCCTGAAGAAGCTTGCTCTGGTTTCCCTGATCGGCCTGCCGCTGTTGGCCGCGACCACCGCCGCCAATGCGGATGCGCGGTTCTGGCGGCATGCCGCGACCCTGGGGGCGACCTCCGGCTCGTTCTATACCACCAGCCGTGACGACCACAAGATCGTCGCCGCCACCCAGGACGACGCCAGCTCCTACCTGGCCAGCAACGGCCAGATCCGTGGTCCCTACCTGGAAGCCGCGCTGCGTGACATGCGCGCCGCCGAGCCGGGCCTCAAGGCCAGCGACAACGATCTCGCCATGCGTATCCTGACCCAATAAGGGCTAGGCAAAAAAGAACCCCGCCGGTCAACGCCGCGCGGGGTTCTTTTTTGCCGGTTGCCTGGGCGTGAGGCTGTCGCCTCAGCTCTCGCTGGCCGCGCGATAGCCGTCGGCGTCGAGCAGCCTGTCCAGCTCGGCCGCGTCCTGCGGCTTGAGCTTGAAGAACCAGGCGCCATAGGGCTCGCCATTGACCTGCTCGGGGGCGTCGGCCAAGGCCTCGTTGACGGCGATCACCTCGCCGCCCACCGGGGCATAGATGTCCGAGGCCGCCTTGACCGACTCCACCACCCCGGCCTGGTCACCGGCCGCGAGGGTCTTGCCGACGTCCGGCAGTTCGATGAAGACCACATCGCCCAGGGCTTCCTGGGCATGGTCGGAAATGCCGACGGTCACGCTACCGTCGGCTTCCAGGCGCGCCCATTCGTGGCTGGCGGCATAACGCAGGTCGGCGGGAATCTGGCTCATGAGGGGTCCTCGGGGCTGGCACGGTTAAAACTCAAGGGTAGCCTGCCGACCCCAGGGACCGCCATCGCTGACCGGGCTTAATTGGGCCCGATGCTGGCGCAGCTGGTGTTGTCGACGTACTTCTTCAGGGTCGCCCACTGGGGACGATCCACGCCGTTGATGGGTTCCACCGCCAGGTTGTAGTTGCCCCAGCCCGGACCGGCAGCCCAATAGCTGGCCGGGATGCAGTGCTGCTTGAGATAGGCCAGCATGTTGTCCATGGCCACCAGCCAGCGCGGATCGTCGTCCGGCACACCGAATTCGCCGATATAGCCCTGCTTGCCGTTCTTTTTCAGCCAGTCGACGAAGGGCTTGACGCGCTTCACCCCGACCTGGGGATCGAAGCCGCTCATGTCCTTGCTGGCGTACTGGCCGCCGCCGTCGTTGTCGAAATAGACGTGGGCGGAAAAGATCAGCTTGTTGGCCGGATCCTTGAGCGCCAGCAGCGGATCGTTCCACTGTGGCCAACGGGCGGCGCTGGACCAGCCGTTGCCCTCGACGATGATCGGATGGACGTTGTCCACGGTACGGATGCCGTTGATGCCATGCTGGGCGGCGGTCGGCCAGAAGGCCACGGCGTCGTGGGGCTCGTTCATGATGTCGTAGCCAAAGAGCGCCGGGTGCTTGCCGAAGCGGAAAGCCACGCGATAGGTCACGTCCCAGTAGTTGAAGTAGGTGACCTTGCCGGCGCCGATGACCTCGCCGCGATAGCGCGCATAGTTGTGCAGGTCGAGGATCACCTTGACGCCATGCTTCTGGGCGTAATTCAGCGTCTGGGTGACCAGGGCGCCGTAGTCCGGATCCAGCATCGAATTCAGGGTGGGCTGGATGCGCTCCCAGATGATCGGAAAGCGCACCAGCTTGATGCCCTTGGCGCTCCAGTCCTTGAAGTGCTGTTCGCTGGGAAAGATGTAGTTGCGGTTGTTGAGGCCGGGCAGCACCTGGCTGGCGAAGCCGGCACCGGAGAAGTTGAGACCGACCAGGTCGACCGCCTGGGCCGAACCCAGAAGAGCGCTGCTCAGGGCCAGGGTACCGGCCAGCCGCAGGGAAAACTGGCGCAAGCGCCGGGTAAGGGATTGCATGACTGCACCTGTGAAAAGAAAGACTCCCCGCCCCCGCAAGCTAGCGGGTTCTGGCGTAGGCGAGTTCAGGCGGCCGCGTCCGCTTGCGGCGCCGCTGGGTGCGACTTCGTCGTCATTGTTGGGGCAGCTATCGGCGTCACCGCCCCCAGCTTTAGTGAATTTTTTCCTGCAAAAACAGCCAGTTACGTCATGATTCGCGTCAGATAGCCGCCGTTTTTCCGCAACTGCCCGCGCAGCCGAGCTAACACCTTGAATCGACAAGACTTTCTGTATCCATAAAAGAACGGGTCAGACGCCGTGGCACGCAAAAAGACCAACATTCCCAAAAGAGTCATTTTCAAGACCCACTGGAGCGGACCTGCCGGATGACCCCAGGACCTAGCCCGGAACGTTCGCTGGAACCTGCGCTCTATCCTGCGAAGCCCACCGCGAGAGCCCTGCCATGCCCCTTACCCTGCGTACTCTGGCCGTGACCCTGGCCGCCATGGCCCTGCTTGGCTGTGGCGAGACCGCACGGCTGCAGCGCGAAGCCGGTTACGGCCCGGCACCGACCCTGCCGGAACCCCACAAGACCCTGCTGCCCACCATCAACGTGGCACCGGCGGTCGGCTGGCCCGAAGGCGGCAAGCCCACTGCCGCGCCGGGCACCCAGGTGCAGGCCTTCGCCGGCGGCCTGGACCATCCGCGCTGGCTCTATGTATTGCCCAACGGCGATGTGCTGGTGGCGGAAAGCAATGCGCCCAGGCGCGAGGACTTTCCCGGCATCAAGAACTGGATTGCCGGCCTGCTCATGAAGAAGGCCGGCGCCGGGGTGCCCAGCGCCGATCGCATCACCCTGCTGCGCGATGCCGACGGCGACGGCGTCGCCGAGACCCGCCTGGTCTTCGCCGAGCACCTGCATTCGCCTTTCGGCATGGCCCTGGTGGGCGAGGACTTCTATGTCGCCAACGCCGATGCCCTGGTGCGCTTCACCTACCGCCCCGGTGCCACCCGCCTGGAAGGCCAGGGCACCCAGGTCACCGACCTGCCGGCCGGCATCAATCACCACTGGACCAAGAACGTCATCGCCAGTCGCGATGGCCGGAAGCTCTATCTCACCGTGGGCTCCAACAGCAACGTCGGCGAAAACGGCCTGGACATCGAACAGGGTCGCGCCGCCATCTGGGAGCTGGATCGCGCCAGCGGCCAGAAACGCCTGTTCGCCACCGGCCTGCGCAACCCCAATGGCTTGGACTGGGAGCCCACCACCGGCAGGCTGTGGACGGTGGTCAACGAACGCGACGAGATCGGCAGCGACCTGGTCCCGGACTATGCCACCTCGGTACAGGATGGCGGCTTCTATGGCTGGCCCTACAGCTACTGGGGCAAGACCGTGGACAGTCGGGTGCAGCCACCCCGCCCGGATCTGGTGGCCAAGGCGCTGACCCCCGACTATGCCCTGGGCACCCACACCGCCTCCCTGGGCCTGGCCTTCGCGAGCGCCGACACTGGGCTGCCGGCCGCTTTTCACCAGGGAATGTTCGTTGGCCAGCACGGCTCCTGGAATCGCGATCCCAAGAGCGGTTACAAGGTCATCTTCGTGCCCTTCCAGGACGGCAAGCCCAGCGGCCCGCCGCGGGACCTGCTGACCGGTTTCCTCAATGCCAAGGAAGAGGCCCAGGGGCGCCCGGTCGGGGTGGTCAACGATGGTCGCGGCGGCCTGCTGGTGGCCGACGATGTCGGCAATACCATCTGGCGGGTCAGCGCCCAGCGCTGAGACCTTGTTAATCCGGCCTTAAGCGCCCGGGCCTAGGCTGGAAGCTGACCATCCTGGGGGATGGTCACCGCTCTTGCCGAGGCCGGCCCGGAGCGGTACAACCGCTCCACCGCCTGGGAAAAACCGATGAGAATACTGCTGGCCGAAGACGACATGTTGCTGGGCGACGGCATCCGCGCCGGCCTGGCGCTGGAAGGCGATACCGTCGATTGGGTGACCGATGGCCAGGCCGCCCAGGCGGCGCTGGAAACCGATCCCTTCGATCTGGTGGTGCTCGACATCGGCCTGCCCCGCCGCTCGGGACTCGAAGTCCTGGCCGCCCTGCGCAAGCGCGGCGACGCCACCCCGGTGCTGATCCTCACCGCCCGCGACAAGGTCACCGACCGGGTCACCGGGCTGGATACCGGCGCCGACGACTACCTGACCAAGCCCTTCGACCTCGACGAACTGCTGGCCCGGGTGCGTGCCCTCACCCGCCGCAGCGCGGGTCGGGCGCTGCCCCAGCTGGAGCACAACGATCTGCGGGTCGACCCGGCCACCCACCGGGTGACCCTGGCCGGCCAGCCAGTCGAACTGGCGCCGCGCGAATACGCCCTGCTGCGCCTGCTGCTGGAAAACATGGGCAAGGTGCTCTCGCGCAATCGCCTGGAGCAGGCGCTCTACGGCTGGGATGGCGACGTCGAGAGCAATGCCATCGAGGTCCATATCCATCACCTCAGACGCAAGCTCGGCAGCAGCCTGATCCGAACCGTGCGCGGCATCGGCTACGGCATCGACCAACCCGAGCGGCCGGCGCCGTGAGCGACGGCCCGGCCATCTCGCTGCGGCGGCGACTGCTGACGCTGCTGCTGTGCGGGATCTTCGCCTGCTGGCTGATCGCCGCCCTGGTGACCTACCAGCTGGTGCTGCGCCAGGTGAATCGCCTGGCGGACGAGGACATGCTCGACTTCGGCTCCGCAGCGCTGCACCTGGCCACCCTCGGCGCCGGCAACGATCACAGCCTGCCGCCCGCGGCGCGTGCCCTGGAGCGCAGCCGCACGGCCATCGCCGACTTGCCGCTGTTCAAGCGGCGCAACGCCTTGGGCTATCTGCTACAGGCCGGTGACCAGCGCCTCGGCACCCCGGCGCCACCTGCCGGCCTGGCCGAGCAGCCGCCCGGTTTCAGCAGTCTGCTGGCCGAAGGGCAGCACTGGCGCGTGCTGCGCCTGAGTAGCGGCGATGGACGCATCTGGATCTACGAAAACCTGGCCGATCGACGCGGCGCCACCAATCTGCTGCTGCTCGGCTCACTGTTTCCCCTGGCGCTGGCCCTGCCGGTGCTGGCCGCACTCATCTGGTTCGGCGTCACCCGCGGTCTCGAACCGCTGCGCCAGCTGGCCGCGCAGATCAAGCAGCGTTCCGCCCAGCGCCTGGAGCCCCTGGCACTGAACCGGGTCCCCTTGGAAGCCGCGGTGCTGGTCGAAGAGATCAACGCCCTGCTGCAACGCCTGGACGGCGCCCTGGAAGCGGAGCGCCGGCTGACCAGCGACGCCGCCCACGAGATCCGCACGCCCCTCGCCAGTCTGCTGACCCACACCCAGGTCGCCCTGAGATCCAGCGATCCCCAGGCCCACGCCCGGGGCCTGGTGCAGGTGCGCCGCAGCGCCGAACGCATCAGCCAGCTGATGGAGCAGATCCTGCTCCTGGCCCGCCTGGACAGTGGCGCCCTGCAGGAGCAGTTCGTCCCCGTCCACCTCGGTCGCCTGGCGGCGGACACCCTTTCGGAACTCGCGCCGCTGGCCATCGAAAAGCACATCGACCTGGTGCTGGAGGATCAGGAGGTCAAGCTGTCCGGCATTCCCACCTGGTTGGGGGTGCTGCTCACCAACCTGGTGGGCAATGCCATCCGCTACACCCCCAGCGGTGGCCAGGTGCTGGTGCGGGTCGTCGAGGATGTGCCCGGGCGGGTTCGGATTGATGTCTGCGACAGCGGACCCGGCGTCACCCCGGAAGAGCGGGCGATGATATTCACCCGCTTCTATCGCAGCGAGAGCGCCGGTCAGAACGTCGGCAGCGGCCTGGGCCTGCCCATCGTCAAACGCATCGTCGAAATCCATGGCGGCAGTCTGCACCTGGGCGAAGGCCTGCAAGGACGCGGGCTGGGCGTGTACGTCGAGCTGCCGGGCCTGGCCTGATCCAGCCGCCTACGACCAAGGCGATCTTTTACCCAGGCCGGCCTAGGGCTTACAGTGCAGGGCTTCGCCACCAGCGAAGGCAGTCCTGCCCTCTGGAGAGCCCGGCCCATGTCCATGATCCTGTACCACACTCCCGCCTCGCCCTTCGGTCGTAAAGTCGTGGTGATGCTCCACGAGACGGACCTGATCGAGCAGGTCGAAGTGGAAATCGTCCAGCAGACGCCGCTCAACCCCAATCGCGACGTTCTCGATACCAATCCGGCCGGCAAGATTCCCGCCCTGCGCCTGGCCGATGGCACCTGCCTGCACGACAGTCGCGTCATCCTTGACTATCTGGACACCCTGCACGAGCGCACCCCGCTGATCCCTTGCCAGGGCCCGGAGCGCTGGCGCCGCCTGACCCTGGCCTCACTGTGCGACGCCATGATGGAAGCCGCGGTGCAGATCCGCTACGAGAGCTTCATGCGCCCGCCGGGCATGCAATGGAAACTCTGGCTGGACAACCAGCAGGAAAAGATCGCCCGGGCGCTGGACTACTTCGAGCGCGAGGCCATCCAGGAACTGGACGGCGAATTCGACGTGGCCAGCCTGGGCATGGCCTGCCTGCTCGGCTATCTGGACTTCCGCATCCCCACCTTTGCCTGGCGCAGCGACTGTCCGCGCATTGCCGCCTGGTATGCCCGCACCGACGAACGCCCGTCGCTGCAGGCGACCCGCCCCTGAGCCGGCGCTAGGCCTGCTGCCAGAGCCGCTGCAGATTGCGAAAGCCCCACTCCTCCGGATCCTCGCGCCGCAGGATGCGTTCGTTGGCGGGGGGCCGGGCGAGATCCAGCAGTCGCTGCGGCAGGGGCGTGCGCGAGCGAGCGGAAAAGAACACCCGCACCCGCGGCGTCAGCAGGCTGTCCGGGTGCTGCTCGACCACCACCGCCAGCTGCTCGTTGCTCAGCCGCACCAGGGAGCCGATCGGATAGATACCCAGCGTCTTGACGAAGGCCTGGAACACCTGGGGATCGAAATGCCCCTGCCATTCCGCCATGCGCCGGATCGCTTCCGCCGGACTCCAGGCGGTCTTGTAGGGGCGGGTCGAGGAGATGGCGTCATAGACGTCGCAGACCGCGGCGATGCGCGACAGCAGACTGATCTGCGTCCCGGCCAGGCCACGGGGATAGCCAGTGCCATCGAATTTCTCGTGATGGTGCAGACAGACGTCGATCACCTCCGCGGCCGCGCCCCACTGCTGCAGCAGGGCGACGCCCTCCTCGGGGTGCCGCTGCATCACGGCGAATTCCGCGTCGGTCAGCTTGCCTGGCTTGTTCAGTACCTCCAGAGGGGTACGCATCTTGCCCACGTCGTGCAGCAGGCCAGCCTGGCCGGCGAGCTGCACCTGCTCCGCCGGCAGCTCCATCTGCCGCGCCACCGCCGTCATCAGGGCGCAGACCGACACCGAATGGATGTAGGTATACTCGTCAGCCGTGCGCAGCCGCGTCAGACTGATCAGCGCCGTGGGATGCCGCAGCACCGACGCCGATATCTGCTCGACCACGGTCGCCACCTCGCTCAGCTCGATGGCCTGGCCCAGGCGCACGTCCTGGAACAGTCGCGCCACCTCCTGCTTGGCATGGGCGCTCACGGCGGAAGCCTGGGCCATTTCCTGGGGACAACTGATGGCAGTGCCTGGGGCGCTGGTCGCGAAGGTGGTGGGCGTAGGCCGGGCTGGCGCGACGGCGGGTTCAGGAGGCGTGACCGGAGCTACGGGCATCGCGCGCTCGGCCGGGGGCTGGCAATCCCGCCCCTTGGCGATATCGATCCACACGGCGGTCACGGCGCTGTCCTGGATCTTCTGCAGATCGCGCGGCTCCTGGAGCAGGAAGCGCGCCTTCCAGAACGGATGATCGATCCAGTTGCCTTCGAATCTGTGGATGTACATGCCGAGGCAGACCTCGGCACTGGTAACCTTCTTGAGCATGGCGTTCACTTCGCAGCTGATCGGCAGCAGTCATCCAGAAGCAAATGATCGCAAAGTGCCAGGCCGCGCTAAAGACTATCGCCCTAAGTTCCAGACGAGAGAATCCATGCACCTCCTGACCGGTATCGCCGTCTCCCTGCTGCTCCTGCTGAACACCCTGGTCATGATCGGTCCGCTGCTGGCATTCGCCTTGATCAAGCTGCTGCCCAGCGTGGCGCTGCGCGATGTCTGCTCCCGGGTAGTCACGACCATCGCCGAGACCTGGGCCGAGATCAACAAGGTCATCTTCGCCCGGCTCACCCCTACCGTCTGGGACATCCGTGGCACCGAGGTGCTCAGCCGCGACAGCTCCTACCTGGTCATCTGCAACCACCAGTCCTGGGTCGACATCCCCGCCCTGATCGAAACCTTCAACGGCAAGGTGCCCTACTTCAAGTTCTTCCTGAAGAAGGAGCTCATCTGGGTGCCCTTCCTGGGTCTGGCCTGGTGGGCGCTGGACTACCCCTTCATGAAGAGATACAGCCGCGCCCAGCTGGCGCGCCGCCCGGAGCTCAAGGGCGCGGACCTGGCCATCACCCGCCGCGCCTGCGAGAAATTCCGTCGCCAGCCGGTGACCATCGTCAACTACCTGGAAGGCACCCGCTTCACCGCCGCCAAGCATGCCGAGCAGCATTCGCCCTATCGCCACCTGCTCAAACCCAAGGCCGGTGGCATGGCCTTCGTCCTCGCCGCCATGGGCGAGCAGCTGGACACCCTGCTGGACGTCACCCTGGTCTATCCGGACGGTCGCGTGCCCGGCTTCTGGGACCTGCTCTGCGGACGGGTCAAACGCGTTATCATCGATATCCGCGCGCGCCCTCTGGATCCGGCGCGCTGGGCGGGCGATTACAGTGAAGACGCGGAATTTCGCGCCGACTTCCAGCAATGGGTCAGCCAGCTCTGGGCAGAAAAGGACCAACGGATCGAGGCGCTACTGGATTCCCGCTCGCATTGAATCAGCGGGGCACCCTGCCGCCTGCCGACAGTCAGAGTGCGGGTAGTCGGCTGTCTCGACAAGGACCCCTCAATGCCCACCCCGACGCTCGATACCACCACGACCCGCTGGCTTCCCTGGCTGATCGCCGTCGCCTTCTTCATGCAGTCGTTGGACGCGACCATCGTCAACACCGCCCTGCCGCGCATGGCCGCCGACCTCGGCGAGAATCCCCTGCGCATGCAGGGGGTGGTGATCGCCTACCTGCTCACCGTCGCGCTGTTGATTCCTGCCTCGGGCTGGATTTCCGATCGTTTCGGCAGTCGCCGCGTCTTCTTTACCGCCATCGCCCTCTTCACCTTTGGCTCGCTGCTCTGCGCCCTGGCGCCCAGCCTCAACCTGCTGATCGCCGCCCGGGTAATCCAGGGCCTCGGCGGTTCGCTGATGCTGCCCGTGGGGCGGCTGGTGATCCTGCGCGTCTATCCGCGCAGCGAACTGGTGCGCATCCTCAGCTTCATCACCATTCCCGGCCTGATCGGCCCCCTGGCGGGCCCGGCGCTGGGCGGCTGGCTGGTGGAGGCCGTGTCCTGGCACTGGATCTTCCTGATCAACCTGCCGGTGGGCATCCTCGGCTGTCTGGCCACCCGCCGCCTGCTGCCGGACCTGCGCAGCCCTCTGCCACAGCGCTTCGATGGCCTGGGCTTTCTGCTGTTCGGCGCCTCCATGATCCTCATCAGCATCGCCCTGGAAGGCCTTGGCGAACTGCACCTGCCCCATGTGCGCGTGGTATTGCTGCTGATGGGTGGTATGGCCTGCATGGTCGCCTACTGGCTGCGCGCCCTGCATCACGACCAGCCGCTGTTTTCCGCCGAGCTGTTTCGTATCCGCAGCTTTGCCGTGGGCATCTTCGGCAATCTCTTCGCCCGTCTCGGCAGCGGCGCCCTGCCCTTTCTTATCCCGCTGCTGTTCCAGGTCGGCCTCGGCTATTCGCCGACCCAGGCCGGTCTGCTAATGATGCCCCTGGCCTTGTCGGCGATGCTGGCCAAGCCCATCGCCGGTCCGCTGATCGGCCGTCTCGGCTATCGGCGCCTGCTGGTGGGCAATACCCTGCTGCTGGGCTGCCTGATCGCCAGTCTCGCCCTGATCGGCCCTGCCACCCCCTTCGTCTGGCTGCTGATCCACCTGGGCATTCTCGGCGCGGTTAACTCCATGCAGTTCACCGCCATGAACACCATCACCCTCATCGACCTGCACGACCAGCAGGCCGCCAGCGGCAACAGTCTGCTGTCGGTGGTCATGCAACTGGCCATGAGCTTTGGCGTCGCCTGCGCCGCGGCGTTGCTGGGCGGCTTCCAGGACGACTATGGCGACACCGAGGTGCTGTCCGCCTTCCGCGCGACGTTCTTGAGCGTCGGAGCCCTGTCGATGCTGGCGGCGGCGATCTTCCTGCAGGCCTCCCGCGAAACCGGTCGCCGAATCAAGCCCCTGGCCGCCGAGCCGGAAAAGAGCGCGCAGAACGTGGAGTGACGCGGCCGCCAGGCCGATCGAATCGGCAGAAACGAAAAACCCCGGCCTGGCCGGGGTTTTTCGTGAGCTTCGGGCGACGTCAGGTGTCAGATGACCTGTACGCGCTCTGCCTGCATGCCCTTCTGGCCTTGCACGACTTCGAAGCTGACCTTCTGGCCTTCAGCCAGGGTCTTGAAACCAGTGCCTTCGATGGCGCGGAAGTGCACGAACACGTCCGGACCGCTTTCGGGAGTAATGAAGCCGTAGCCTTTGGTTTCGTTGAACCACTTGACGGTGCCGTTCTGACGATTCGACATGACGGGTGTTGCTCCTTGGAATAACGGGTTTGTTATTGACACGTGCTGGCGCGGCAGTGCGTTGCATAGACCAAACGCCTGGTACTGAGTTGCAAGGAGTAACAAGAATCGAGCAGCAAGGGGTGGACGAAGAGCCTACCGCCTCAGGTCACGATCGACGGCGACCCAAGCAAACACAGTTCTCGAACTCTACGCCATATTTTTCTGGAAAGCGATTACCCTCCGGAGGCCGAATTCGTTTTGGACAAAGCGCGTTTTACGCCGCTTCGAAAGGCACCGACAAGCCTGTTTTCGACCGCCTGGGCAGCACCCCGGAATCACCGCCACGCCTGCCTTTGCGCTTCCCGCCACAGCTGTCGAAGGGCACGAGATCCACTGCCCCGACCGTGAAATCCCCCTGCAAGGAATACCGATGAACCTTACCCCTGTGGAACTGCTGATCAGCGATTGCGATGGCGTACTGGTCGACAGCGAAATCCTCGCCGAACGCGTCGTCCTCGACGGTCTGGCCGCCCACGCACCGCGTGACGAACTCGAAGCCCTGCTGCACGGCACCTTCGGCCTGACCACCCGGGACATCTTCGCCCTGGTCGAACAGCGCTTCGGCATCACCCTGCCGCCCACGCTGTTCAGCGAGCTGCGCGCCCAGGCCGAGACCCTGATCGCCAGCAGCGTCGAACCCATTCCCGGGGTGAAACGTGCCCTGGAAAGCATTGATCTACCGTTGGCGGTGGCCTCCAACAGCCTCAGGCACAGCGTTGAATCCTCGGTGCGCCGGGCGGACCTGGTGGATCGGGTGGCGGGCCATGTCTTCAGCGCCGACATGGTGGCCCAGCCCAAGCCGGCGCCGGATGTCTACCTGCTCGCGGCCAAGACCCTGGGCGTTGCGCCGGAGCGCTGCCTGGTGATCGAAGACAGCGCCACCGGCGCGCGTGCGGCCCTGGCCGCCGGCATGCGGGTCATCGGCTTCACCGGTGCCAGCCATATTCCGCCGAACCACGGCGACACCTTGAGCGCCCTGGGCGTGACCGCCCTGATCGCCCACATGGATGAACTGCCCGCGACCGTCGCTCGCCTCCGCGCCGCCGCCACCGACGGGCAATGAAAAAGGGGCCCTCAGGGCCCCTTCGCTTTCCGCGTCAGCGGAATCAGGACAGGACCGCCCCGACCGCCTTGGGCAGTGCCATCGGGGCCAAGTCGGCAGCCGCGTTCCAGGCCGGCTCGCTCAACTGGGTTTCCAGCAGCTGGCGATGGATCGCCTCGCGATGCTGTTGCAGAACGATGTCCAGGGCGCGGCTGGGCGCCAGTTCGACGTCGTCGAAGGTGACGATCTGGCCGGGTTCCATGGCGCGCTTGAGCACGCTGTGCTTGAGCAGACCGATCGGCAGGTGATCCGGGCACTCGGCGATCTTCACGGCTTCGCCGCGCACGCTGTAGCCACCGATGCCGCGCTCGATGATGTCGCCAGCCGCCATGGGCTTCTTCATGATGGCGGCCACGCTCAGGGTCGGCGTGGTGGAGTTGTTGAGCAGGATCTTGCCACCGGCGATCACGCGACGCAGGGTCTTGCCGACTTCCAGGGAGCAGAGGTGGAAGGGGCGTACCAGGACATAGTACGGCCCCTTGCCCAGTTTGAAGTATTCGATGGCGCCGGCCTGGTCTTCGTCATGGCGACCGACGACGAAGACGCCACCGGCGGAATAGCCGCTCGGGATCACGTAGTCGACGATGGGTTGACCCAGTTGCTCGGCCATCTGCGCCAGGATGTTCGCGCTGTCCTGCAGATTGGTCGAATTCAGGCCCTCCAGCCCCTGGCGGGTGATGGTGGCGCCATAGTTGTTGCCGACCACCACCTGCTCGATCTGCACCTTGGTGCCATCGGTGAAGGAGGTGGTCTGGTCGACGCTGGTGCCCTGGCGCGCGGACCAGTAGGCCATGTCTTCCGGGGTCGGGTTGTGGTTCAGATAGCCCTTCATGTTGCCGTAGACCAGCGGCTTGAAGCCCATCTGCACCGCTTCTTCGTGCAGCGCCGCCAGCGAACCCGGCTGGTCGCCCTCGGCCTCGGTGAGAAAGCCCTTGCCCGCCAGGTAGGAGCCCGTCGTCACCTGCAGCTCGGCATTGATGGTGACCACCTTGATGCCGGCCTCGAAGGCGCGCTCGATGATCTCGGTGCCGTGGTAGGGATCGCCGCTGCACTCCACCAGCAGGTCGCAATGATCGATGAGATCCGCCACCGACTGGGTGAGCGCCTCGGTCAGCGGATAGTCGGTGACCGTGGCGATGGGCCGGCGGGTCAGCACGCGGGTCACGGTCATGTCGTCATAGTGACGACTGATGAGCCGGGCCAGGCAGCGCGAGATCATGCCGGTACCGACGATGCCGATACGGGTGACAGGGGATTGGGAGGACATAGGATCGATTCCTTTCAAAGAGAATGTCGGTAGCGAGCAAAGCCACCATGCGAAGTGCCGATCCCAACGACGTGTCCGATCTCTTGCAAATGGAAAAACCACTTCCATCAGAAATTCTTTGACTGGGATCAATCTTTCCGTGCGACTCGAAGCCAAAGCAAAAATTCATGACTTCGTAACAGATAGCGATCAATGGCTGCAGATCGCCATCTTTTTCCTTGCCGTCCAGTGACGGCCGTTCAACTCGTCGGTTCTGCGCGCTCCGTGCTGGCCTCACCGCGCGCCCAATAGCCGCGGCGGAACAGATCACGTTCGCCCAGGACCAGCAACAGCAGCAGAAGGCCCAGCATCGCCACGCTGATGCTGACGATCAGCTCCAGCAGGCCGACAGGCTTGGGCAACAGCACACTCAGCAGGGCCACGGCGCAGCCGGCGCCCAACCAGCGCAGCAGCAGCGACAGGTGCAGCCCGGCGAGGGAATGACGATAGAGTGCCAGCGCCATGAACACGGCCTGCAGGAAGGCGCCGGTGGTAAAGGAATAGGCCAGCCCCTGGGCGCCGAACGGCTGATAGAGCGCGGCATCCAGGGCCACGGTGATGAAGGAACTGGCCAGGGTGGCATAGAGGAAGGTCTTGGCGCGCTGCTGGGACAGCAGGGCCCGGCCCCATAGCAGGGCCAGCCCCATCCAGGGCAGGCCGAGGGCATAGGCCACCACCAGGGTCGCGGTCGCCGCGCTCTGCTCGGCCCCGAAGGCTCCGCGCTCCAGCAGCACCTTGACCACCGGCTCCGAATAGCTGAACAGCACCACGGCGGCCGGCACCAGGAACAGCAGGGTGCCGAGCAGCGCCTTGCGCATCAGCGCGCTGTACTTGTCCGCATTGCCCTCGTTCCAGCTGCGGGTCAGCTCGGGAAAGATCATCGCCAGGATGGACAGCGCATAGAGCGTCAGCGGAATGGTCACGATGCGGTAGGAGAAGGACAGCATGGTGATATTGCCCTCGGCCAGCAGCGAGGCGAAGAAGCGCTCCGCCAGCATGCAGCCCTGCTGGGCGCCGGCGGCGAGCAGCACCGGCGCGAAGGTCACGGCGAAGGGACTGCCCTCGGGCTTCTCGAAGGCGACCGAGCGCTGGCTGAGATAGCCCAGCCGCCGGTGCTGGATGACGATCAGCAGCACCTGGGGCAGCAGCATGCCGGTGAACAGCGCGATGCCACTCGGCTGCAGGATGACGATGGCCAGGATGGCGCCCAGATTGAGCATCAGCGTCCGGGTCATCGGCAGGATGAAGATGCGATCCAGGTTGAGCAGCGCGCCCTGGCAATAGAGGATGGCCTGCACGCAGATCAGCAGGGTGCCGACGGCGAAGACCAGCTTGCCGGTCTCGACCTGCTCATCGCTCCAGCCCGGAGCCAGGGCATGCATCAGCCAGGGACTGGCGAGGACACCGATCACCGACAGCAACAGGCCGAACAGGCCGATGCGCCAGTACAGCCAGCGGCCGACCTGCTCGTACTGGGCGTTGCAGCGGTCACGGATGCGTTGCAGATAGGGAATCATGGCATCGCGCAGGGCGAGACCGAAGAAGCTCTCGAAGAACACCGGCAGGATGAGCGCGACAAAGATCAGGTCGGCTTCCCAGCTCACGCCGAATTGCCGGGCGATCAGCAGGTCGCGCAGGAATCCCAGCAGGAAGCTGGCGACGGTGATGGCCAGGATGATCAGGGTCGAACTCACGCCCGCACCTCGGTCGACCCAGGCAGGCCACGTGCGGCAATAAGCGGACGGATAAAGATGGCAGGCATGGGCGGTCTCGTTCCGTGAGCCGGAGGTGATCCGGATAAAGGCGGGCAGAACTGCCCGTTTGGTCCAGACTCACAGACCAGCTTCCGCGCTTAAGTTTCCCGAGGCAATTCCAGAGACATGCAGAAATGTCGAACGATTGGCAAATTGCCATGACTGGTTGAGCACTGACCGCCGAGCGGTAGCCCTTGCAATCGGGCGGCAAGCCAACTACTGTATATATAACCAGATACAGAATACGAGGTGACGCATGGCCGTCGAAGTGTTGTATCGCAGCAGCCGAGATCCGGAGCGCCTGTTCATGGATAAAGCCGAAGCCGATCGTCACGATAAAATGTTGGAGCTGGCCGAGTCGCTCGCCAGTGTGCTGGACAAGGCCGTCCCCGGTCTTGCCGAAAAGCAGTGCGAAGACCTGGGGCTGTTCATGGCCCGCAATCGCGAAGTCTTTGCCCGGGCGTTTCGCAACCAGCCGGATGCGCTGGGCGAGTTGGACCTGCCCAGCTAGCGAGAGGCGCTGCCCCTCGGGTAGCCTGGGAAGAGATCTGAGCCGGAGAAAGCCTCTTGTCCCTTCCCATCATCTTCGATACCGATCCTGGCGTGGACGACGCCCAGGCCATCGCCCTGCTGTTTGCCGATCCCGCCTTCGAGGTGATCGGCCTGACCACGACCTTCGGCAACGTGCCGGTCAGCACGGCGACCCGTAACGCCCTGCTGCTCACCGAGCTGGCGGGCCGGGACACGCCCGTCGCCGCCGGTGTCGCCGAACCCCTGGTCAAGCCGGCCGGCAATCATGCCCTGCACGTGCATGGCCAGGATGGCCTGGGCAATCAGCAGCTCCCCGTGCCGCGCCAGGTGCCCCACGCCCTGGACGCCGCACGCTTCATCGTCGAGCAGACCCGCCTGCGATCGGGTGAGATCACCCTGGTGGCGGTCGGGCCGCTGGGTAACCTGGCCCTCGCCCTCGCGCTGGATCCCACGGTCGCCGACCGCGTCCGCGAGGTGGTGGTGATGGGCGGCGCCATCGTCGAGCCGGGCAACGTCACGCCGGTGGCCGAAGCCAACATCTTTTCCGACCCCCATGCCGCGGCGCGGGTCTTTGCCGCTCCCTGGCCGCTGACCCTGGTTAGCCTGGATGCCACCCACCGCGCCGTGCTCGACCCGCCACGCCTGCAGCGCATCGCCGCGCGTCAGGGCGCCCTGGGTGAGGTACTCGCCCGCAGCTATGACTTCTATGCGGACTTCTACCGCAGCGTGAAGGACATCGATGGCTGCCATCCCCATGACAGCTGCGCCCTCGCCTACCTACGGCGCCCCGAACTGTTCCACACCGCGCGCGGCCATCTCAGCGTTGGTACCGAAGGCCTGGCGGAAGGCCAGACCTTCTTCGCGCCCGAGGGTCGCGCCTACCTGGACGGGCGCTGGTCCGGCAATCCGCTGGTAACGGTCTGCCTGGGCATGGACGGCGCCGCCATGGTCGCCTGGATGGAAGAGGTCCTGACCGCAACCGAGCGGTAAGGCGCGGCGCGCCGCCGTTCATGCTCCAAGCGATCGACAGGCATAAAAAAAGGCCCCTTGCGGGGCCTTTTCTACATCCCGGAT
The DNA here is from genome assembly GCF_013277805.1 of Pseudomonas sp. MS15a(2019). Lineage (NCBI taxonomy): Bacteria > Pseudomonadati > Pseudomonadota > Gammaproteobacteria > Pseudomonadales > Pseudomonadaceae > Pseudomonas > Pseudomonas sp. MS15a(2019). Next base: position 248,575 of record NZ_VBTN01000007.1, on the reverse strand, counting down.
CAGTTGACCTTGGGATCCAGTTCGCCGCGGGCATAACGCTCGAACATGGCATCCAGGGAGATCGGCTTGATCTTGGAGGCCTGGCCGGCGGTGCCGAAGGCTTCGTAACGGGCGATGCAGACTTCGCGCATGGCGGTCACGGTCTTGGCGAGGTACTTGCGCGGATCGAACTCGCTGCGGTTCTTGGCCATGAACTCGCGGATGGCACCGGTAGAGGCCAGACGCAGGTCGGTGTCGATATTGACCTTGCGGACGCCGTACTTGATGCCTTCGACGATCTCTTCGACCGGCACGCCGTAGGTTTCCTTGATGTCGCCACCGTACTCGTTGATGATCTTCAGCCACTCCTGGGGCACCGAGCTGGAGCCGTGCATGACCAGGTGGGTGTCCGGGATGCGCGCATGGATTTCCTTGATGCGCTGGATCGACAGGGTATCCCCGGTCGGCGGCTTGGTGAACTTGTAGGCGCCGTGGCTGGTGCCGATGGCGATGGCCAGGGCGTCGACCTTGGTGGCCTTGACGAACTGGGCGGCCTCTTCCGGATCGGTCAGCAGCTGGCTGTGATCCAGGGTACCTTCGGCGCCCACGCCGTCTTCTTCACCGGCCATGCCGGTTTCCAGGCTGCCCAGGCAACCCAGCTCGCCTTCCACGGACACGCCGCAGGCATGGGCGAAGGCCACGGTCTGCTGGGTGACGCGCACGTTGTAGTCGTAGTCGGACGGTGTCTTGCCATCGGCCATCAGCGAGCCGTCCATCATCACCGAGGAGAAGCCCAGCTGGATGGAGCGCTGGCAGATGTCGGGGGTGGTGCCGTGGTCCTGGTGCATGACCACGGGGATGTGCGGGAATTCTTCCACCGCGGCCAGGATCAGGTGCCGCAGGAAGGGAGCGCCGGCGTACTTGCGGGCACCGGCGGAGGCCTGAACGATGACCGGCGAATCGGTCTTGTCGGCGGCTTCCATGATGGCGCGCATCTGCTCGAGGTTGTTGACGTTGAAGGCCGGGACGCCGTAGCCGAATTCGGCGGCGTGATCCAGCAGCTGACGCATGCTGACGAGTGCCATTGGTGATTATCTCCCTACAAAGGCGGTGGTGGCGCCAGCCTGCATGAGCGGCTGGCAGGGTTCAAGCGGCCGACCCCTGGCCGCTGTGGATTAATCGGTTCAGCTGACATTCGCCGGTTCAAGGCGTCCGGCAGCCGCGGCCGATGAGGTCGTTGTTGGCGATCCAGTAGACGAGCCCCTGGTCGCCACGAATATGGAAAGCCACCAGCCCATCGGTATAGGACTGGCCATCGGTGGCCGGTTCGCGGTTGAGATGACGGATCAGGCCATCGCCTTCCAGCTTGAGGTCGACGATGGACTGGCTGCGATCCACATAGCGCCAGTCGAAGGCCGCCTTGGAATCGCAGACCCAGTGCGTCCAGCCGCCGGTCTGCGGCGCGCTGCGGCCGGCACAGCCGGCCAACAGGGCGAGACCCAGCAGACCGAGGGCGAAGGTACGCCCCCTCACTGGGCGCAGCCGCTGGTGGGACGACCGGCGTTGGCGTTACCGGTGAGCGTATCGACGCGCTCGCCGTTCTGCGCCGTGGGCGTGGCGGCCGCCGCAGGGGGCGGCGCGAACACCGCGCAGGCCTTGTCGGCATTGCCACCGGCGCAACCGGCCAGCACGAATACAGCGGAACAGACGAGCAGCGGCGTACGCATCGCGATTACTCCTGGGCGCGTTGCTGGAGGACTTCCACGGCTGGCAGGACCTTGCCCTCGACGAATTCGAGGAAGGCGCCACCACCGGTGGAGATATAGGAGACCTTCTCACCGATGCCGTACTTGTCGATGGCGGCCAGGGTGTCGCCACCGCCGGCAATGGAGAAGGCGTCGCTGTCGGCGATGGCCTGGGCCAGGGTGCGGGTGCCTTCGCCGAACTGATCGAATTCGAAGACGCCCACCGGACCGTTCCAGAGGATGGTCTTGGCCGACTTCAGCAGGTCGGCGAATTGCTGGGCGCTGACCGGGCCGATGTCGAGGATCATGTCGTCGTCGGCCACATCGTTGATGGACTTGGTGACGGCTTCGGCGGTCTCGGCGAATTCCTTGGCGACCACTACGTCCACTGGCAGCGGCACGCTGACCTTGGCGGCGATGGCCTTGGCGGTATCCACCAGATCGGCTTCGTACAGCGACTTGCCGACCTTGTAGCCGGCCGCGGCCAGGAAGGTGTTGGCGATGCCACCGCCGACGATCAGCTGGTCGCAGATCTGCGCCAGGGAATTGAGCACGTCCAGCTTGGTGGAGACCTTGGAGCCGGCGACGATGGCGGCCATCGGGCGGGCGGGATTGCCCAGCGCCTTGCCCAGGGCATCCAGCTCGCCAGCCAGCAGCGGACCGGCCGCGGCGACCTTGGCGAACTTGGCCACACCATGGGTCGAGCCCTCGGCGCGGTGGGCGGTGCCGAAGGCATCCATGACGAAGACGTCGCACAGGGCGGCGTATTGCTTCGCCAGCTCATCGGCGTTCTTTTTCTCGCCCTTGTTGAAGCGTACGTTCTCCAGCAGCACCAGCTGACCTGGCTCGACCTGGAGGCCGTCCAGGTAGTCCTTCACCAGCGGTACCTCGCGGCCCAGGGCCTTGCTCAGGTAGGCGGCGACCGGTGCCAGACTGTTTTCTTCGCTGAATTCGCCTTCGGTGGGACGGCCCAGGTGCGAGCAGACGATCACCGCGGCACCCTTCTCCAGAGCCAGCTTGAGGGTCGGCAGGGCGGCGACCAGGCGGGCATCGCTCTTGATCTGGCCTTCCTTCACCGGAACGTTGAGGTCTTCGCGAATCAGGACGCGCTTACCCTTCAGATCGAGGTCGCTCATTTTCAACACGGACATACAGGCAATCCCTTAGTTGTGCTTGTTTCAGGTGGGCTTGGCGATGCGCAGCCAATGGCCGGCGACGTCGAGCATGCGGTTGGCGAAGCCCCATTCGTTGTCGAACCAGACGAGCAGGTTGACCAGCCGGGGGCCGGAGACGCGGGTCTGGCTGCCATCGACGATGGCGGAATGGGGATCGTGGTTGAAATCGCAGGAGGCGTGGGGCAACTCGGTGTAGTCGATCAGCCCGGCCAGGGGGCCGCTCTGGGCGGCGTCACGCAGCAGGGTGTTGAGCGCCGGCGCGGTGGTGTCCTGGCGGACGATGCAGGTGATGTCCAGGCAGGAGACGTTGACCGTGGGCACACGCACGGCGCGGGCCTGGATGCGCCCGCCGAGCTCCGGCAGCAGGCGTTCGATGCCCCGCGCCAGGCCGGTTGCAACCGGGATGATCGACTGGAACGCCGAACGCGTCCGCCGCAGATCTTCGGCATGGTAGGCGTCGATCACGGGCTGGTCGTTCATGGCCGAGTGGATCGTGGTGATGGAGACGTACTCCAGACCCAGGGTCTCGTGCAAAAGTTTCAGCACCGGGACACTGCAGTTGGTAGTGCAGGAAGCATTCGAGACCAGCATCTCGTCGCCGCGCAGGCTCAGCTGGTTGACGCCGTAGACCACGGTGGCGTCCACGTCGGTCTCGCTGACCATGGGCTGGGAGAACAGCACCCGCGGCGCGCCAGCGGCCAGAAAGCGCCCGGCCTCGGCCCGGGTGCTGAAGGCACCGGAGCATTCCAGCACCAGATCGACGTCCAGCGCCGCCCAGTCGACCCGCTCGGGTTCGGCCTCGCGGCGGATCTCCAGGGCCTGGTCGCCGATGCGCAGTCGCTCGCCGTCCAGCGCCACCCGGCCGGGAAAGCGGCCATGGGTGGAATCGAAGCGGGTGAGGTATTCCAGGCTGGGCCGGTCGGCCAGATCGTTGAGGGCGACGATGGCGAGCTCGGTGGCCGCGCCGCGCTCGTGCAGCGCACGCAACACGCAACGACCGATGCGACCGTAGCCGTTGAGAGCGAGGCGATAGCGAGCGGAACTCATGCGTGAACGGACCCGGGCGCAAGCGAAAGGCCGATTATGCGGCGGTTCGACGACGAATGGGAGTCGCCAGGGTAGCCCACCGGCCTTTCTCACTACAAAAAAGCGCCCTCCTTGGCAGACGCAGAAAAATTCCACCGTCTGGCTTGGGCGTCCTGCGGTATCCGGGTCGGAGCGTTGTCTGCCGTGAACAGATAGAGGTAGCTCCCAGGGAAGCAGGACTACCGGCCGGCCTGCGATGCCCTAGCAGAAACGGTCATCGAAAGCTGATAGAGCAGAGCCATGACCTGGATCAAAAACCCTACTTGTTGTGCTGTAGAAATTGCAAAACACCATATGTAGTATCTGGACCGAACTTGAGACCCAAGACGAGCTCCAACGAGAAGACCCGTGCCGCCACGGCAAACGCCGGCTGGCGTCAGGCTTTTTCCCTTGAGTTCGCCCCACTGAGGACAGGAGTCAGCCATGACCATCACCATCTACAGCAAGCCTGCCTGCGTGCAATGCAACGCCACCTATCGCGCCCTGGACCGTCAGGGGATCACCTATGAGGTGGTGGATATCGAGCAGGATGCCCAGGCGCGCCAGACCGTGGAGTCCCTGGGCTATCGCCAGGTGCCGGTGGTGGTGGCCGGTGATGACCACTGGGCCGGTTTCCGCCCGGACAAGCTCGGTCGGCTGGTGGCCTGAGGCCAGGGCCATGGGTGAGCTGCTGTATTTCTCCAGCACCTCGGAGAACACCCACAGATTCGTCGAGAAACTCGGTCTGCCGGCGCGGCGCATTCCTCAGGATCCCGCCGCCGAACCGCTCAAGGCCCGCGAGCCCTACATCCTGGTCTTGCCGACCTATGGCGGCGGCGGCAGCAAGGGCGCGGTGCCCAAGCCGGTGATCCACTTTCTCAACGATCCGCACAACCGGGCCCTGATCCGCGGCGTCATCGCCGCCGGCAACACCAACTTCGGCGAGGGCTACTGCCTGGGTGGACGCATCGTCGCCCAGAAATGCGCGGTGCCCCTGCTCTACCAATTCGAATTGCTCGGCACGACGGAGGATGTCGACCGGGTGCGCACGGGAGTGAACGACTTTTGGCAACGTCAGGCCTGACCCCGACCGGCAGCGACGCGGACTATCACGCACTCAACGCCATGCTCAATCTCTATGGCCCCAATGGCGAGCTGCAGCTCGACAAGGACCGCCAGGCGGCGCGGCAATACTTCCTCCAGCACGTCAACCAGAACACGGTGTTCTTCCATAACCTGGACGAGAAACTCGGCTATCTGGTGGACAAGGGCTACTACGAGGCCGCGGTGCTGGAGCAATACGCGCCGGCCTTCGTCAAGGCGCTGTTCGAGCGCGCCTATGCCTACAAATTCCGCTTCCAGAGCTTTCTCGGCGCCTTCAAGTACTACACCAGCTACACCCTCAAGACCTTCGACGGCCAGCGCTACCTGGAACGCTACGAAGACCGGGTGTGCATGGTCGCCCTGAGTCTGGCGCGCGGTGACGAACGCCTGGCCGAGTCCCTAGTGGACGAGATGATCAGCGGGCGCTTCCAGCCGGCCACCCCGACCTTCCTCAACGCCGGCAAGCGCCAGCGTGGCGAGCTGGTGTCCTGCTTCCTCCTGCGTATCGAAGACAACATGGAGTCCATCGGTCGCGCGGTGAATTCGGCGCTGCAGCTGTCCAAGCGCGGCGGCGGCGTGGCTTTCCTGCTGAGCAACGTGCGCGAGGTCGGGGCACCGATCAAGCGCATCGAGAACCAGTCCTCCGGCATCATCCCGATCATGAAGCTCCTGGAAGACGCCTTCTCCTACGCCAACCAGCTGGGGTCGCGCCAGGGCGCCGGGGCGGTCTATCTCAACGCCCACCACCCGGACATCCTCAGGTTCCTCGACACCAAGCGCGAGAACGCCGACGAGAAGATCCGCATCAAGACCCTGTCCCTCGGCGTGGTCATCCCGGACATCACCTTCGAGCTGGCCAAGCGCAATGCCGACATGTACCTGTTCTCGCCCTATGACGTGGAACGGGTCTATGGCGTGCCCTTCGCCGACATTAGCGTCAGCGAGAAATACGCGGAGATGGTCGCCGATGCGCGCATCCGCAAGCGCAAGATCAATGCCCGGGAATTCTTCCAGACCCTGGCGGAGATCCAGTTCGAGTCCGGCTATCCCTACCTGATGTTCGAAGACACGGTGAATCGGGCCAGCCCCATCGCCGGGCGCATCAACATGAGCAACCTCTGCTCGGAGATCCTACAGGTCAACACCCCCAGCCGTTTCGACGAAGACCTCGGCTACGCGCACATCGGCCAGGACATCTCCTGCAACCTGGGCTCGCTGAACATCGCCCGAACCATGGATTCGCCGGACCTGGGCCGCACCGTGGAAACCGCCATCCGCGGCCTAACCGCGGTCTCGGAAATGAGCGACATTCGCTGCGTACCCTCGGTGGCCGCCGGCAACGCCGCCTCCCACGCCATCGGCCTGGGGCAGATGAACCTGCACGGTTACCTGGCCCGCGAGCACATCCACTACGGCTCGGCGGAAGGCCTGGATTTCACCAACCTGTACTTCTACACCGTCACCTACCACGCGGTGCGCGCCTCCAATCGCCTGGCCATCGAACGCGGCCAGAGCTTCCAGGGCTTCGCCGATTCCAAGTACGCCAGCGGCGCCTATTTCGACCAGTACACCGAGGGCGACTTCATCCCCCGTACCCCGCGAGTAGCCGAGCTATTCGAGGTGGCCGGCATCCGCCTGCCGACCCGCGCCGACTGGCAGGAACTCAAGGCCTCGGTGATGCAGCACGGGCTGTTCAACCGCAACCTCCAGGCCATCCCGCCCACCGGCTCGATCTCCTATATCAACCACTCCACTTCGAGCATTCACCCCATCGTTGCCAAGGTGGAGATCCGCAAGGAAGGCAAGCTGGGCCGCGTCTACTACCCGGCGCCCTACCTGGCCGACGACAACCAGGAGTATTACCAGGACGCCTACGAGATCGGCCCGGAAAAGATCATCGACACCTATGCCGAGGCCACCCGCCATGTCGACCAGGGGCTGTCGCTGACGCTGTTCTTCCGCGACACCGCCACCACCCGCGACATCAATCGGGCGCAGATCTACGCCTGGAAGAAGGGCATCAAGACGCTCTATTACATCCGCCTGCGCCAGGCTGCCCTGGAAGGCACCGAGGTGCAGGGCTGCGTGTCCTGCAGCCTGTGAGGAAAAGGTCATGAATGCAGCTATGAACGCCCCGCGCCTGAATCGCATCAACGCCATCAACTGGAACCGCCTGCAGGACGAGAAGGACCTGGAGGTATGGAATCGCCTGACCGGCAACTTCTGGCTGCCGGAAAAGATCCCGCTGTCCAACGACATCCCCTCCTGGGCGACCCTGACGCCCAAGGAGCAGCAGCTGACCATCCGCGTCTTCACCGGCCTGACCCTGCTGGACACGATCCAGAATGCCGTGGGCGCTCCGACCCTGCTGGCCGATGCCGTCACCCCCCACGAGGAAGCGGTGATCGCCAACATCGGCTTCATGGAAGCGGTCCATGCGCGCTCCTACAGCTCGATCTTCTCCACCCTCTGCTCGACGCCGGACGTGGACGAGGCCTATCGCTGGAGCGAGGAGAATCCCTATCTGCAGACCAAGGCCGACCTGATCCTCGCGCGCTACCACGCGGACGACCCGCTGCTGCGCAAGGTGGCCAGTGTCTTCCTGGAGTCCTTCCTCTTCTATTCGGGCTTCTACCTGCCGATGTACTGGTCCAGCCGCGCCAAGCTGACCAACACCGCCGACCTGATCCGCCTGATCATTCGCGACGAGGCGGTGCACGGCTACTACATCGGCTACAAATTCCAGCAGGCCCTGGCCAAGGAAACGCCGGAGCGCCGCCAGCAGGTCAAGGACTTCGCCTACGAGCTGCTGCAGGACCTCTACGACAACGAGGTGGCCTACACCGAGGACCTCTACGACAGCGTGGGCTGGAGCGAGGACGTGAAGAAATTCCTCCACTACAACGCCAACAAGGCGCTGATGAACCTGGGCTTCGAGGCGCTGTTCCCCAGCAGCATGACCGACGTCAGCCCGGCGATCCTCGCCGCCCTGTCGCCCAGCGCCGACGAGAACCACGACTTCTTCTCCGGCTCGGGTTCGTCCTATGTCATCGGCAAGGCGGTCAGTACCGAGGATGAGGATTGGGATTTCTGAGCCAACCTCCTGCTCCGACCAGCCCCCTCTCCCCCTGGGAGAGGGTTGGGGTGAGGGTGTCCCGCGCGACGAAGTCCCAGTGGAAAAGGCTGCGCCGTTTTCCACGCTACGACGCTAAGTAATACGGCTTATCGCGGCAATGGCGGTCCGCCGATGCGGCCGCTCCTACAGGGCAGTGCTGCTTTTGTAGGAGCGGCCCATGGCCGCGATAGCACAGCTGCTCTATTGGCCTGCCCGCCCATGGCCGCGACAGCTCTCTACCTCGGCGGTCCCGTCCGAAAACGGCCAGTCACCCCTCCCCGGCGGTGCTAACCTGCCGCCATGAACGCCTTCCCCGATGTTCCCGCCTTCGAACGCGCCCGCCTGGCGCGCGACCCGCGTTTCGACGGCCTGTTCTACACCGCGGTGCTCACCACCGGCATCTATTGCCGGCCGGTGTGTCCGGCGCAACCGCCACGCCCGGAAAACGTCAGCTACTACCCCAGCGCCGCAGCCGCCGAGGCAGCGGGCTATCGCCCCTGCCTGAGATGCCGCCCGGAGCTCTCCCCCGCCAGCGGCCACTGGCAACGCGGCGATGCCACCCTGGCGCGGGCCCTGCGGCTGATGGACGAGGGCCTGGACGACGGCGGTCTGCCCGCCCTCGCCGCCCGCCTCGACCTCAGCGAACGCCAGTTGCGCCGGCTGTTCGTCGAGCGCCTGGGCGCCGCGCCCCTGGCGGTGCTCACCACCCGCCGACTGCTGTTCGCCAAGCAATTGCTCAGCGAGACCCGGCTGCCCATCACCGAGGTAGCCCTGGCCGCCGGCTTCGGCAGTCTCAGACGCTTCAACACCGCCTTTCGCGACGCCTACAGCCTGGCCCCCAGTCAGGTGCGCAAGGGTCAGGCCGCGGCTTCGCCCGTGCTGGTCCTGCGCCTGGCCTATCGTCCGCCCTACGACTTCGCCGCCCAGCTGGATTTCCTCCGTGGCCACGCCCTGCCCGGCGTCGAGGTGCTGGATGACCACAGCTACGCCCGGGTGATCGGTACCCCCGAGCAGCCGGGCTGGCTGCGCGTCTCGGCCTGGGACGCCGACACGCCGGCGCTGCGCCTGGAATTGCACGGCGCCGCGCCTAGGGAGCTGCAGGCCGCGGTGGCGCGCATCCGCCGCATGTTCGATCTGGACGCCGATCCCGAAGCCATCGCCCAGGGCCTGGCGATCGATCCAACCCTGGCCGAACTGGTGGCGCGCCGGCCCGGCCTGCGCCTGCCCAGCGGCTGGGACGGCTTCGAGATCGCCGTGCGCGCCGTCATCGGCCAGCAGGTCAGCGTGGTGGCGGCCACCACCATGACCGCCCGAGTGGTAAAGCGCTTCGGCCGCCCCTGGGGCGAGCCCGGTCACGAGGCCAGTCGACCACCCGCCGGTCTGCACCACTTCTTTCCCACGGTGGACGCCCTGGCCGATGCGGCCCTGGAAGACCTCACCGGCCTCGGCCTGATCCGCGCCCGCGCCGGTACCCTGGGTACGGTAGCCAGAGCGCTGCGCGCCGGCGAGGTGGACTTCGACACCGGCCGCACCCTGGACGATTTCGCCCGGCGCTGGATCGCGCTCAAGGGCATAGGGCCCTGGACCGCCCAGTACATCGCCCTGCGCGCCCTCGCCCATCCTGATGCCTGCCCGGTGGAAGACCTGGTGCTGCAGAAGCGCCTGGCGCCGCCCGGCGAGCGCCTGACCGCCAAGGCCCTGTATGCCCGCGCCGAAGCCTGGCGACCCTGGCGTGCCTACGGGGTGATGCAGGTCTGGCGCGAAGCCACCTGGAAGGCGCCCGCCGACGCCCCCGCCGAACCCGTTCCCACCCGTCTCGCCAAGGAGTCGCCCCGATGATCGCCTACTGCCTGCTGGACAGCCCCATCGGCCCTCTCACCCTGGCCGCCGACGACAGTGGCCTGCGCGTGGTGGAATTTCCCGAGAATCGCTACCTGGCCAAGCGTGACGCCAGCTGGAGCGCCGCCGATCACCCCATCCTCGACCTGGCCCGCGTACAGCTCGGTGAGTACTTCGCCGGCCAACGCCAGACGTTCGAGCTGCCGCTGGCACCGCGCGGCACCCCCTTCCAGCTGGCGGTCTGGCAGGCCCTGGCGGAGATCCCCCACGGCCAGACCTGGAGCTATGGTCAACTCGCCAGCCATCTCGGCCGACCCCAGGCGATGCGCGCGGTGGGCGCCGCCAATGGCCGCAATCCCTTGCCCATCGTGCTGCCCTGCCACCGGGTGATAGGGGCGTCCGGCGCCCTCACCGGCTTTGGCGGCGGCCTGCCGACCAAGCAATTCCTGCTGGAGCTGGAAGGCGCGCTGCCGCCGCCGCGGGATCTCTTCGCCGCCTCCCTGCCTGGCACTGCGCCAGAATCTGCCTGCTAAAAGGCTCTAGAATGCGTCTTTCAGCCCTTGAGCCGGTGCAACCCTATAGCGCACACTGGAACTTTCGATTCGCAAGGACGCGATGCGATGTTCAGCTCAGCCAATACCCCACTCTTCACCCTGACGCTGGACGGCGTCGCCCAGGATTTCCAGGTACTCGCCTTCGACGGCCACGAGGCCATCGGCCAGCCCTATCGCTTCCAGCTCGAGCTGGTCAGCGAGCGCCCGGACTGGCCGCTGGAAGCGCTGTTGCAGCGGCCCGCCTTTCTCGCCCTGGGTCCGGGTGACCAAGGCATCCACGGCCAGCTCGCTGCCGTGGCCCAGGGCGATACCGGTCGGCGCCTGACCCGCTATCGCGCCGAACTGGTACCGCGCCTGGCCAGCCTGGCCCACCGCGTCAATTCCCGCATCTTCCAGGGACTCGCCGTGCCCGAGATCCTGGCGCAGCTGCTCGAGGAGCACGGCATCCTCGACGGCGACTATCGCTTCGCCCTGGGGCCGACGCGCTATCCGCCGCGCGACTACTGCGTGCAGTACGGCGAAAGCGATCTGGCCTTTCTGACCCGCCTCTGCGAGGAAGAGGGCCTGCACTTTCACCACCAGCATCGCCGCGACGGCCATGTGCTGGTGTTTGGCGATGACGCCACCGGCTTTGCGCGGCTGGGTGCCACCCGCTATCGGCCCGGCAGCGGTCTGGTGGCCGACGAGCCCGTCATCAGCCGCCTGGCGGTCGGCCTGCGGATCCGCAGCAGCGCCAGCCTCCTGCGCGATCACGATCCGCTGCACCCACGGCTGCATCTGCAGAGCAGCACGGGAACTGCGGCCCAGCCCAGGCTGGAAGACTATGGCTTTCCCGGCCGCTTCACCGATCGCGCAGTCGGCCAGCGCCTCAACACTCGCCGGCTGGAGCGGCTGCGAGGCGACGTCCACCAGGCTCAGGGCGCGAGCGATCAGCCCAGCCTGGCGAGCGGGCATTTCCTGCCCTTGGAGCAGCATCCACGCGCCGACTGGAATCAGCTCTGGCTGCTGACCGACGTCCGCCATCAGGGGCGTCAGCCCCAGGTGCTGGAAGAAAGCCTGCCCCAGGCCTCCGCTGAGGACTTCTACCAGGGCTATCGCAATACCTTCGTCGCCCGGCCCTGGACGCTGCCCTTCCGCCTGCCCTTGCGTCATCCCAGGCCCGGGCTGCTGGGTGCCCAGACCGCCGTGGTCACCGGACCGACCGGCGAAGAGATCCACTGCGACGCCCTGGGCCGGGTCAAGGTGCAATTCCACTGGGATCGCCAGGGCCAGGCGGACGAGCGCACCAGCTGCTGGCTGCGCGTCGCCAGCGGCTGGGCCGGGGCGGGCTACGGCGCCCTGAGCGTGCCGCGGATCGGCATGGAGGTGCTGGTGGGCTTTCTCGAAGGGGATCCCGACCAGCCGCTGGTGATCGGCTGCCTGCATCACGCCGAACACCGACCGCCGCTGGAGCTGCCCCGGGACAGGACCCGCAGCACCTTCAAGAGCCTGAGCAGCCCGGGCGGCAACGGTTACAACGAACTGCGCCTGGAGGATCGCCAGAGCCAGGAGGAAATCCACCTCCATGCCCAGCGCGACTGGGACGAGCGTATCGGTCATGACCACCGCAGCGAGATTGGCCACGAGCGCCATCAGCGGATCGGCGCCAACAGCTACAGCACCTTCCACGCCGAAGAGCATCGCATCACCCATGGCGAACGCCGCACCGAGGTGCGCGCCGATGACCACCTGGACGTCAGCGAGAGTCAGCACCTGCGCCTGGATGGCGGCCTGTTCGTCGAAGCCGGTAGCGAAATCCAGCTGCAAAGCGGACAGAAGATCGTCCTAGAAGCCGGCGCCGGCCTGACGCTCAAGGCTGGCGGCAGTTTCGTCCAGCTGGATGCCGGGGGCGTCACCCTGGTGGGGCCGAGCATTCGGGTGAATCCCTGAGCGCCTGCTGAATGTCAGGCATGAAAAAGCCCCGCCTAGGCGGGGCTTTTCGTATTACAGCGGCACACTCAGTCTTCCAGCAACTCGCCGGCGACAGCCAGGACGTTGTCCAGGGTGAAGCCGAAGTGCTCGAAGAGCGCCGCCGCCGGAGCAGATTCGCCGTAGGTGTGCATGCCGATGATACGACCGTCGAGACCGACGTACTTGTACCAGAAGTCGGCGATGCCGGCCTCGATGGCGATGCGCGCGCCGACTTCCACCGGCAGGACCTGCTGGCGGTACTCGGGGCTCTGGCGGTCGAAGACGCTGGTGCTGGGCATGGAGACCACGCGCACCTGGCGACCTTCGGCGGTCAGGCGATCATGGGCCTGCACCGCCAGGCCGACTTCGGAGCCGGTGGCGATGAGGATCAGCTCGGGTTCGCCCACGCAGTCCTTGAGCACGTAGCCGCCACGGGCGGCGTTGCCCAGGGTGGCGGCGTCACGCACGCTGTGGGTCAGGTTCTGGCGGGAGAAGATCAGCGCGCTGGGACCGTCGCGACGCTCCAGGGCCGAGGTCCAGGCGATGGCGGACTCCACCGCGTCGGCCGGACGCCAGGTGTCCAGGTTGGGGGTGTAGCGCAGCGAGGCCAGCTGCTCCACCGGCTGGTGGGTGGGGCCGTCTTCGCCGAGGCCGATGGAGTCGTGGGTGAAGACATAGAGCACCCGCTGCTTCATCAGCGCCGACATACGCACCGCGTTGCGGGCGTATTCCATGAACATCAGGAAGGTGGCGCCGTAGGGCACCAGGCCGCCGTGCAGGGCGACGCCGTTCATGATGGCGCTCATACCGAATTCACGCACGCCGTAGTGGACATAGTTGCCGCTGGCGTCTTCGGCGGTGACGCCCTTGGCGCCCTTCCACAGGGTCAGGTTGGAGCCGGCCAGGTCGGCGGAACCGCCGAGCAGCTCGGGCAGCAGCGGACCAAAGAATTGCAGGGCGTTCTGGCTGGCCTTGCGGCTGGCGATGGTCTCGCCCTTGCTGGCGACGTCCTGGATGAAGGCGGCGGCGCGCTCGGCGAAGTCGGCGGGCAGGTCACCGGCCATGCGGCGCTTGAACTCGGCGGCCAGCTGCGGATGGGCCTGGGCGTAGGCGGCGAATCGCTCGTTCCACTCGGCCTCGGCGGCGGCGCCGCGTTCCCGGGCGCTCCACCCGGCATAGATGTCGGCGGGGATCTCGAAGGGCGCATGGGACCAGCCGAGCAATTCGCGCGCGGCCTGGATCTCGTCGTTGCCCAGGGGCGCGCCGTGGCACTCTTCCTTGCCCTGCTTGTGCGGGGCGCCGTAGCCGATCACGGTCTTGCAGCAGATCAGGGTGGGCTTGTCGCTCTTGCGCGCGGTGTCCAGGGCGGTCTGGATCTCGTCGGCGTCATGGCCGTCGACGTTGCGGATCACCTGCCAGCCATAGCTCTCGAAGCGCTTGGGGGTGTCGTCGGTGAACCAGCCCTCGACCTCGCCATCGATGGAGATGCCGTTGTCGTCGTAGAAGGCGATCAGCTTGGACAGACCCAGGGTGCCGGCCAGGGAGCAGGCCTCGTGGGAGACGCCTTCCATCATGCAGCCATCGCCGAGGAAGGCGTAGGTGTGGTGGTCGACGATGCGGTGACCGTCGCGGTTGAACTGGGCGGCCATGACCTTTTCCGCCAGGGCGAAGCCCACGGCGTTGGCGATGCCCTGGCCCAGCGGCCCGGTGGTGGTCTCGATGCCCGGGGCGTAGCCGTACTCGGGGTGGCCGGGGGTCTTGCTGTGCAGTTGACGGAAATTCTTCAGGTCGTCGATGGACAGGTCGTAGCCGGACAGGTGCAGCAGCGAATAGATGAGCATGGAGCCGTGGCCGTTGGACAGCACGAAGCGGTCACGGTCGGCCCACTGGGGATTGCCAGGGTTGTGCTTGAGCTGATCGTGCCAGAGCACTTCGGCGATATCGGCCATACCCATGGGGGCGCCGGGGTGGCCACTGTTGGCCTTTTGCACGGCATCCATGCTGAGGGCACGGATGGCGTTGGCTCGATCACGACGGCTGGGCATTGCGGTGTCTCCTGGCAGAGGCAGAGCGAAAGGGCGGCCATTTTCGCTCAGCCAGGGCACTTCCAGCAATCGGCGCGGTCGTGCAGGCGTTGCCTCAGCCCGTCGGGCACTCCGTGTCGCGATCGGCCACGAAGGCCCGGGCGACCGGCTCGATGCGCTTGGCCAGGGCGCTCAGCGCCTGGCGATGCGCCGCCACGACCTCGGCATAGGAGGCGCCGGTGGGCTGGCTGATCCGGCTGCCACAGGTGAGCACCCGCTCACCGCCCGGTTCGGCCAACCGCAGGGTCCAGAGCGCATCCTGCTGGACCCCACGTCCAGGCTGCGAATCGAAGCGCTGCAGATCCACCTTGATGCGCAGCACCGGTGCGCCGCTGCCACGGGGGGCATCGCCCAGGTCCAGGGTACCCAGGTCCTGGGACAGGTCGGCGGACAGCGCACTGCGCACCTCGTCGGCCAGGGGGGCGATCCAGCGCTCGTTTTCCAGCAGGGCGATGCCCTCGCCTTGGCGGATCACCAGCTGCGGCTGATCCACCTGCGGCGGGACCGAGACGCCCTGCAGGGCGAAGCGAAAGCTGGCCGGACGACTGTTGGCAGCGGGCTCCGCGGCGCTGGTGAGGGTGTGGTAGTTGAGCGGCGCCTTGGACGAACAGGCGGCCAGCAGCAGGGGCAGAGCCAGACAGGTCAGGCGCTTCATTGCAATTTTCCTTTGGCGGGATCGCGGGAGCCCGGTTCGAACTTGGGCGGCGGATCGGTCACCAGACCGCGGATCAGGGATTCCGGATGGCGGCCGAGGTAGTCGCCGAACACGCGCAGGGAGCGCGCCATGCGCTGCATCTCTTCGAGGGTCTGGGTCAGATTCTGCTGCACCGGGGAATCCGCGCCCAGGCTCTGGCTGGCGCTGCCGGTAAGCTGCTGCACGCCCATCAGGGTGGTGGTCAGCTGCGGTAGGACGCCCGCGTTGAGCTGCTTGAGGGTGCCGCTGAGCTGCGCCAGGCTGGTGTCGAGATTCTTGCCGATGGAATCGAAGGGGATCTTGTCGATCTTGTTGACGATGCCGGCCATCTGCTCCTGCAGGCGATCGAAACTGCCGGTGACGGTGGGGATCGACAGCGGCTTGGCCTGGGGATCGAAGGCCACCTTGGGCGCGTTGGGCACGAAGTCGACGGAAATGTAGAGCTGTCCGGTCAAGAGGTTGCCGGTACGGGCCTGGGCGCGCAGGCCACGGGCCACCCAGCCGGCGAACAGCCTGCCGTCGCGGTCCTTGGTCTCGATGCGTTTGCCGACATCACCCAGCCGCTGGGGATAGATGACCGCGCCGACGATCAGCGAGAAGCGATCCTGGGCATCTTCGTAGTCGGGGGTCAGGGAAACTACCCGGCCGACGTTCATGCCGAGGAATTCCACTGGCGCGCCGGTGGCGAGGCCACGCAACGACTGCTGGAATCTCATCCGCACATAGATGGGCTCGCCATCCGGCGGGGCCAGGGCGCTGGTCTGGTCGTCGAACAGGGTGAAACTCTGGTCTTCCTGGGCCGCCTCGGGATCCTTGGGCCATTCCGGAGTGACGAAGGCGATGCCGCCCGCCACCACCGTGGCCAGCGACTGGGTATTGAGCTTGAGTCCGGAGGCGCTGAGCGAGACATCGACGCCGCTGGCGTTCCAGAAGCGGCTGTTGGCGGTGACGAAGCGGTCGTAGGGCGAATCGACGAAGATCTGGGCGCTGACGCCCTTGCCATCTTGGTTGAGGTGGAAGGACACCACCCGGCCGACCTGGATGCGCCGGTAGTAGACCGGTGAACCCACGTCCAGGGAACCGATGTCGTCGGCGGTGACGATGAATCTCTTGCCCGAGGCGCCGTGGATCAGCGCTGGCGGCTGTTCCAGGCCGCGGAAGTCGCGATGGGACTCGGTGGAATCGCCGATGTCGGCGCCGATGAAGGCGCCCGACACCAGGGTGTCGACCCCGGAGACGCCGTTGACGCCGAAGCGCGGCCGCACCACCCAGAAGCGCGCGTCCTTGGTGGCGAAGCCCTCGGCGGACTTTTCCAGTTCGATGGTGGTGATCACCCGATTGCGATCCGGCGCCAGCTGGATGTCGCTGACGGTGCCGATCACCACGTTCTTGTACTTGACCTGGGTCTTGCCGGCTTCCAGGCCTTCGGCGGTGAGAAAGGTCACCGTGATGGTCGGTCCGCGCGAGGCCCAGCTGTGGATCACCATGGACAGCCCGATCAGGGCCGCCACAATGGGCACCAGCCAGATCAGCGATACGCTCCAGCGACTGCGGCGTACCTCGGGGGTAGGCGCCAGGGCGTCGGGTTCATGCCTGTCCGTCATCGTTCACCTCTGCATCCCAGATCAAGCGGGGATCGAAACTCATCGCGGCGAGCATCGTCAGCACCACCACGAAACCAAAGAACACGATACCCAGGCGCGGCGCCGCCGAACTCAGGGCACCGAAGTGCACCAGCGCCGAGACCAGGGCCACCACGATCACATCGAGCATCGACCAGTAGCCGATCAGCTCGACGAAGCGATAGAGCCGGGCACGCTGGGCAGTGGCCCAGTCGCTGCGGCGCTGGCAGGTCACCAGCAGGGTGCCGAGCACCAGAAACTTGATGGAGGGCACCGCTACGCTGGCGATGAAGATCACCAGGGCGACGCCCCAGGAGCCGCCTTCCCAGAATTCGATCACCCCTTCGAGAATGGTGCTCTCCACGCCGCGCCCCAGGGTACCGGTGAACATCACCGGCAGGGTATTGGCCGGGATATAGAGAATCAGCGCGGCGATCAGGTAGGCCCAGGTCTTGGCATAGACATTGGGCTTGCGGCGGTGCAGCGCCGAGCCGCAGCGCGGGCAGCCGGCCTTGTGGTGGCGCGGCGCGGTGCAGACCTTGCCGCAGACGTGGCACAGGCAGAGGCCGAGTTCGTCGGCGCGGGGTGGCAGCTGGGGCGCGGTCACGGCTCGCGCTCCCCGACAGCGTCCCACAGCGGATGCAGGTCGCGCTTGGCGATGATCAGCAGGACCACCATCAGCCCGACCATGCCGAACAGCCCCAGGCCCACCACCACGTGCAGCAGCCCGGCGAGCTTGATCACCGCCACCAGGGCGCCGAGCACGAAGACCTCGATCATGCTCCAGGGCCGCAGGTAATGCAGGGTGACCATGGCCGTGGCGAAGCCGGGCGCGCGGCGACCGGCCTGGGCGAAGCCGAGGACCCAGAGCAGCAGCGCGATCTGCAGCAGCGGCACCACGAACAGGGTCATGGCCACCACCAGCGCCATGGGCCCGGCGAAGCCGCGACTCATGGCGATCACCGACTCCAGCAGGGTCGCCTCGCTGTGCAGGCCGCGAAAGCTGAGCTGCAGGATGGGCCCGACATTGGCGATCACGAACAGCACCGCCGCAGCGATCGCCAGGGCCAGCAGACCCTGGATGTCCAGGCGGCTGGCGCGATAGAGCAAGGCGCCACAGCGCAGGCAATGCGCCCGCTCGCCCGCCGCGAGGGGCTCGAGGCGATGCACCGAATCGCAGTGCTCGCAGATCACCAGGCGCGTGCCGGTGGCGGGCGCGGAAGGGGACGGTGGCTGGACGGACATGGGGCTACCCGGTGACGCTCCTGGAAGGGGGCTGCAGGTTGGACGCGCGAGTTTCGCGGTCGTTACCGCAAGGCCGCGACGACTGCCGGCCAAACGGCTCCGGCATCTTACCTACCTCGACGAAGGTATGCGCGGCCAGCCGCCCCCAGAAAAGCATCAAAACTTTTTGATGCTTTTCTTGCGAGGTCTGGGACGGGTCTCTAGACTAGCGCCCCATGACCCCGCTACGCGTGCCGGCGCTCGGCCAAGAACCAGGAGATACCCTCGCCGCCCTGTGCAAGGCTGGCGGCGATCCCCTGCGCCTGAACGTCCTGCGCGCCCTGCACAGCGCCTCCTTCGGCGTGCTGGAGCTGGCGCAGATCTTCGCCACCGGCCAGTCCGGCATCAGCCATCACCTCAAGGTGCTGGCCCAGGCGCAGCTGGTGGCCACCCGCCGCGAGGGCAATGCCATCTTCTATCGCCGTGCCCTGCCGCGTCCCGGCAGCCTGGGTGGCGCCCTGCACGCCGCCCTGCTCGAAGAAGTGGACGCCCTGGCCCTGCCCAGCGCGGTACAGACGCGGATCGGCGAGGTGCATGCCCAGCGCGCTGCGGTGAGTCGCGACTTCTTCGCGCGGGTGGCGGAAAAATTCCAGGCTCAGCAGGATCTCATCGCCGGTCTGCCGCAGTATCGCGACGGCCTGCTCAGCCTGCTGGACGCCCTGGCCCTGGATCCGCGCGGTTGCGCCCTGGAAGTGGGCCCCGGCGACGGCGCCTTCCTGCCGGATCTGGCGCGCCGCTTCGCCCGCGTGGTGGCGGTGGACAACAGCCCGGCCATGCTCGAACTGGCGCGCCAGCGCTGCCAGCGCGACGGCCTCGCCCAGGTCGAACTGCAGCTGGCCGACGCCCTCGCCGAGCCGCTGCCAGCGGCCGACTGCGTGATCCTCAACATGGTCCTGCATCATCTGGCCGCACCGGCGGAGGCCCTGCAGCAGCTGGCCCGCCGCGTGGCGCCGGGTGGCAGCCTGGTGATCACCGACCTCTGCCCCCACGACCAGACCTGGGCGCGCGCCGCCTGTGGCGATCTCTGGCTCGGCTTCGACCAGGACGAACTGGCCCGCTGGGCCCAGGCGGCCGGCCTGCAGGCGGGCGAAAGCCTCTACCTCGGCCTGCGCAACGGCTTTCAGATCCAGGTGCGCCAGTTCGCGCGCCCGGATCAGGGAAACACCCCGTCATGAGGCCACCTGGCCAGTGGCGGGCGGACCCGACGCTCAAGGGCGTCATGTCCAGCAAGGAAACTGCTGTCTCGACCGGCCTGCGGGCCCCTACCCCTTGGTAATTTAGGAACCATTCGATGAGCGAATATTCCCTGTTCACCTCCGAGTCCGTGTCCGAAGGCCATCCGGACAAGATCGCCGACCAGATCTCCGATGCCGTGCTCGACGCCATCATCACCCAGGACAAGCACGCCCGCGTGGCCTGCGAGACCCTGGTCAAGACCGGTGTGGCCATCGTCGCCGGTGAGGTCACTACCTCCGCCTGGGTCGACCTGGAGCAACTGGTGCGCGACGTCATCGTCGACATCGGCTACGACAGCTCGGACGTTGGCTTCGACGGCGCCACCTGCGGCATCGTCAACATCATCGGCAAGCAGTCGGTGGACATCGCCCAGGGCGTCGATCGCAGCAAGCCGGAAGACCAGGGCGCCGGTGACCAGGGCCTGATGTTCGGCTACGCCTGCAACGAGACCGATGTGCTGATGCCTGCACCCATCACCTTCTCCCACCGCCTGGTGGAGCGTCAGGCCGAGGCGCGCAAGTCGGGCCTGCTGCCCTGGCTGCGTCCGGACGCCAAGTCCCAGGTGACCTGCCGCTACGAAGGCGGCAAGGTGGTCGGCATCGACGCCATCGTGCTGTCCACCCAGCACAATCCCGAGGTCAAGTACGCCGACCTGCGCGAAGCCGTGATGGAGCTGATCGTCAAGCACGTCATCCCCGCCGAGCTGCTGCACAAGGACACCCAGTTCCACATCAACCCGACCGGCCAGTTCATCATTGGCGGCCCGGTGGGTGACTGCGGTCTGACCGGCCGCAAGATCATCGTCGACAGCTACGGCGGCATGGCCCGTCACGGCGGTGGCGCCTTCTCCGGCAAGGACCCGTCCAAGGTCGACCGTAGCGCCGCCTATGCCGGTCGCTACGTGGCCAAGAACATCGTCGCCGCCGGTCTGGCCGAGCGTTGCGAGATCCAGGTGTCCTACGCCATCGGCGTGGCCCAGCCCACCTCCATCTCGATCAACACCTTCGGCACCGCCAAGATCAGCGACGAGCGGATCGTGCAGCTGGTGCGCGAGCATTTCGACCTGCGCCCCTACGCCATCACCACCATGCTCGACCTGCTCCATCCGATGTACCGCGCCACCGCGGCCTACGGTCACTTCGGTCGCCATCCCCAGGAAATCACCGTGGGCGATGACACCTTCACCACCTTCACCTGGGAACGTACCGATCGCGCCGCCGCCCTGCGCGCCGCTGCCGGTCTGTAAGACGCCTCCCGTCAAAGAGCCCCGCCACCGCCGGTGCCGGGGCTTTTTTCTGGGTCTGCAACCGGGATCCCAGCGCTTTCTTGCGCCAGTCCACAGGCTGGCACGCGCGATGCAACCTCTGGGCGTCCGGTGGTCAGAATGCCTCGTCTTCTCCAGGAGTCTGCTTATCCATGTGGCTGTTCATCACCAACTTCGGCGATTCCTCGGTGATGCTTCCCTGCGCCGTGCTGATCGCGCTCTGGCTGCTGGCCGGCCTGTCCGCGCGGGCGGCGCTGCTCTGGTTGCTGCTGTTTGGTGCTGCCAGCCTCAGCGTTGCCCTGTCCAAGATCGCCTTCTTCGGCTGGGGCCTGGGCATTCCGCGTCTGGATTTCACCGGATTCAGCGGCCACTCCATGCTGGTGGGCAGCGTGCTGCCAGTGCTGGGCTGGCTGCTGGCCAGTCGGGCGCGACCGTCGCTACGGCTGACCGCAGCCGCCCTGGGCGCACTGTGCGCCCTGCTCATCGCCGTCTCGCGGGTGGTGCTGGGCTATCACTCGATCTCGGAAGTGGTGACCGGCCTGCCCATCGGCTATGCCGCCAGCGGCACGCTGCTCTGGCTGCTGCGTGGCCAAGAGGTCAACCTGAGGCCACGCCAGGCCGCCCTGGGCGCCAGCCTGCTGCTGTTGCCCCTGCTGTTGCTGCATGGCACCAACGCGCCGACGCAACGGGTGCTGGAACGGCTGGCGGTCAAGTTCGCCGACGAGCAGAAGCCCTGGACCCGCGCCCATCAGCGCGCCGGGGTGGCGCCCTTGCAGAATTGAGGAACATCGCCAAGCGCATGCAATAGACGACGCCGCGACTGGCGAATACGGGCAAGCCTCCTAGACTGGCAGAAGCCCTGAATTTCCTGGGGTGAACGTGCGGGCTCTTCGGCCCCTCCTATAGAAGTCAGCCCTTGCCGCCGAGTCGTCCGCATGCGCTACTGCCTCCCCCTTGTCTGCAGCCTGGTGCTCACCGGGCTGCCCGCGTCACCCGTGGCGGCTGCCGAGCCCTTGCGGCTCTATACCTGGGAAGGCTATTTCAGCGATACCCTGCTGCAGCGCTGGGCCAAGGCCCATTCCCCCGTGCAGGAAATCCATTTCGACAGCAGCGACGTGCGCGATGCCACCCTGGCACGCGGCGATGCCGATCTCGACCTGGTGGTGATCAACGAGGTCAGCGCCACGCGTCTCGGCCAGGACGGCCTGCTGACGCGCATCGATCCCCGGCGCCTGCCCCATCTGAACGAACTCGATCCACGCTGGCGCCACAGTTGTGGCGACTACGCGGTGCCCTATGTCTGGGGCACCCTGGGTCTGCTCTATCGCAGCGACCGCCTGGCCCAGGCGCCCACGTCCTGGCTGCCGCTGCTGCAGCCGGCGCCGGCGCTGCACGGCCGCATCGCCATGCTCGAAGACCATGACGACCTGCTGGTCGCGCCGCTGATCATCCTGGGTGCCGCCATCAACAGCGACGATCCCGAGTTGCTCAGACGCAGCTTCGCCCTGCTCAAGGCCCAGGCACCGGCGGTGCTGACCTATCAGTACGTGGTCAGCGCCCTGCGCAATCCGGCCTACAGCGACCGCATCGATCTGGCCCTGGGCTACAGCGGCGACCAGCACCTGCTCAATGCCGCGACGCCCGGGCAGCCCTGGCATTTCACCACGCCCCGCGAAGGCAGCCTGCTGTGGATGGACTGCGTGGCGGTGCTCAGCAGCTCCCCGCACCAGGCCGCCGCCTGGCGCTTCATCGACTTTCTCAACGAGCCGCGCAATGCCGTGCTGGCCACCGAGGAGCTGCACCTGGCGACCCCCAATGCCGGCGCCGTGCGCCTGCTGCCGGCCGACCTGCGCGAGGATCCCAGCCTGTTCCCCCCCGACGACGTCATCGCCCGCAGCCAGGTCTTCCGTGAAGGTCCGCCCGACGCCTTCCAGACCCGGCAGCGCATCGGCAGCGCTTTGGTAGGTCACCATGAATCTCAATAGGCGCGCCTTGCTGCTGATCCTGCCAGTCGCCCTGCTCTGCAGCCTGACCCTGGTCGGACTGGGCTACACGGTGCAGCGCGAGGCGGTGATCGGCCTCGAACGCTCGCGGGTCAACCACGACCTGGCGGCGCTGGAGACCACCTATCGCGAGTACGATCACTTCAGCCGCAATCTGCTCTATGCCCTGTCCAACAGCGCGGCCCTGGGCAACTTCCTGCGGCAGACCGAGGTGCCCTATCGCAACGAGGCCCTGGGCACCCAGTTGCAACTGGCGGTGCGCCAGCTGGCCGGCGACGACGCTCCCACGCGCATCTCCCTGGCCATCGCCCGGCCCGATCTCAGCCTGGCCTACTACTACGAACGCAGTGGCGATCCCTTCGCCCAGCTGAGCAGCGTCCAGCGCCAGCTACTCGAGCGCCTGGCGCGGGAAGCGAACGGGCCGCTGGAGCGGCGCGATTATCTGCTAGACGAACAGGGCCACTCGCTGCTGGTGGCGACCACCTCATTGTTGCCGAGCACGGCCGGACCGCCCCTGCCAGGTCAGCGCGGCCTGGCGATGACGCTGCAGCTGGCGGTCAGTCCGGACCGAATGGAGGTCATGCGCCGTACCCTGGAACAGAGCTATGGCGCGCCCCTGGAATTCAGCCGGACGCTGCCCGTACGCACCAGCGATTTCACCGCTGTCGTGCGCCTGGCACCCGATCTCTATGTGCGCCTGACCCCGAACCCAGAACATCTGCATGGGGAACTGCGCCGTCTGGCGATCGCCTATTTCAGTGGTGGCCTGCTGGTGACCCTGGCCTGCATCCTGGTGTTGATCGTGCTGATCCGGCGCTACATCACCCGGCCCATCGCCCGCCTGGACAGCCAGCTCACCGAGGTGCTGGAGGGTCAGCGCCAGGCCCTCGAAACCGGCGACGAGCCCGGCGAGATCGGCCATCTGGGCGCCAACATGAAGCGCCTGCACGACAACAACCTGGCCATTCTGGCGCAACTGCGCACGGCCCTGCGCACCGACGTCCTCACCCAGATCGGCAACCGCCGCTACTTCCAGCTCATGGGCGAATCCTGGCTGGCGGGCAAGCCGGATGGCCGCCGCATCGCCCTGCTCTATTTCGGCCTCGACCATTTCAAGTCGGTCAACGACCGCTTCGGCCACGAGGTAGGCGATGAACTGCTGCAGGCCGTGGCGCGCCAGACCCAGCAGCTGCTGGAGGCCTATCAAGCAGGCAACGAACTGGTGTTCACGCGCCTGGCGGGCGATGAATTCGCCGTCCTGCTGCGCGGTCCGGCAGCAGCGACCGAGGCCCTCGCCCTGGGCCAGCGACTGCAGCAGAACTACGCCAACGGCACCCTGGTCGGCGAACGCCGCTATGCCGTGACCCTGAGCATCGGCCTGGCGACCCCCGAGGCGCCGCTGGACCTGGCCGACCTGCTGGCCCAGGCCGATCTGGCCATGGAGCGAGCCAAGAACGAAGGCGGCAATCGCCTGGTGCACTTCACCCCGGAATTGGCTGCGCGCCAGCGCCGCCAGGATCTCCTGGACGAGCACCTGCGGCGAATGAATCCGGACGAGGAATTCCACCTCGTCTACATGCCGGCGGTCGACAGCAGCGGCCAGGTACGCTCCGCCGAAACCCTGCTGCGCTGGAATTCACCGCGCCTGGGTCCGGTATCGCCGGCGGAATTCATCCCCATCGCCGAACGCCAGGGGCATTTTCGCTGGATCGATCGCTGGGTCGTGGACCAGGCCTGCCGCGAGTACCCGGCGCTGCAGGAGGTGCTGGGCAGCGACCTGGTGCTGTCCGTCAACCTGTCATCCGCGCAACTGGATCAGGCCGACATCGTGCCCTATCTGCGCGAGCGGGTGCGCCACCACGGCGTCGATCCGGGCCATCTGGAACTGGAATTCACCGAGACCTTCGCCGCCGAGCTGAACGAGCGCACCCTGGGGCTGCTGCACGAATTGCGCGCCGAGGGCTTTCGCGTGGCCATCGACGACTTCGGCGTCGGCTACACCTCCATCCAGCAGGTCACCGACTATCCCGCCGACACCATCAAGTTCGACCGGCTCATCGTCGAGCGCCTCAGCCAGCCCGGTAACCAGGCCAGCCTGGATGCGCTCATCGCCTTCTGCCATGCCCGCGACGCCCAGGTCATCGCCGAGGGCGTGGATACCGAGCTCAAGCAGCTGTGCCTGCAGCAGGCCGGTTGCGATCTGCTGCAGGGCTTTCTGGTCTGCCCGCCGCGGCGTCTGGACGAGTTGCGCGACTGGCAGCGCCAACGGCTGGGTGATCCCAGCCGGGTCTAGGGATAACGGGCGCTGACAAGGTCAGCGCCCGTTATCCAGGTCGAGCGACGCTTAGAAATCCAGCGACAGGCCCAGCCCCACGCCCTGCTGCTGGGTATCGCCCGCGCCGGCATAGCTGTAGCCGCCGCGCAGGGTCAGCTCCGGGGTAAGCCGCTGGACCACGCCCAGACTCAGGCGGGTGCGGTCGCAGTCGGGCTGGTAGCCGTCCAGGGTGTAGTCCAGACCCGGCACGCTGTTCAGGCGCATGGTCACATCGCGGGTACCGTCGGCGAATTCCCGCTCGCGACCCAGGTCGGCGAACAGCGCCGTAGCCGGTGCCAGTTGCCAGCGGCCCTGCAGGCCCAGCCCCAGCCGTCGCGAGGTGCTCGACTGGTCGTCGAACTCCAGCGCCGTGGCGTCGTTGCCGCGCTCCCGATAACCGTCCACCTGGACGCGGGCATAGTCGGCGCTGAGATAGGGACTCAGGTGCCAGGGGCTGCCAGCCGCCGCCAGGTCATAGCCCAGGCGCGCCGAGAGGGCACGTACATCACCATCGGTATCGCCCTGCTCGCTGCGCGTGGTCGAGCCGAGGGCGAAGCGCCGGCTCAGATCGTCATAGTCCAGGCGGCCACCGGTGGCGGTGAGATCGCCCCAGAGGCGCTCGCCCTGGTACTGGGCGAAGGCGCTGAGCAGGTAGCTGTTGAGGCGATAACTGGAATCGGCCGCGCCGGGTTCCAGGTGCTGCCGCGCGACCCCGGCGGCGACGCCGAGGCGCCACTCCTCGCTGAGTCGATAGCTGCCGCCCAGGTCCAGGCTGTAGCCGTTGCCATCGCCGCCGGCGGTGCTGCGCTGGTCGTCGACGTCCAGGCGTCGCGCGCTGGTATCCACATAGCCCTGCCAGCGCCCCACCGGCTGCCAAGCATGCCAGTCGCCCAGCCAGCGCTGGTGCAGGCCGTCCTGATGGGCTCTGAGGGTGGACTGGGCCATCTCCGGCAGCAGGGTGACCTCCCAGGGCGCCGCCAGCAGCGAATAGGCGTAGTCGGCGATCAGTCGTTGACCGGTGATGGTCGGGTGGACGCGATCATTGAACAGCAGCTGGCTGGGATCGGCCGCCGCCGCGCCCAGGCCGTAGGTAGCGTTGCGGGTGCAGTTGTCGCCACTGAAGCAGGTGCCGGTGAGATTCTGCCCGCTGGCCAGGCCATAGCGCCCCGGCTCGGCCACCACCTCGGCGAGCAGCTGAGGCACGTTGAGGCCGATGATCTCGGCGTCGATGCCGGCCAGGCGCGCCACCAGGGCCTGGTTGTAGACCCGACTCAGGGCCGAGCTGGCCGCCTGTTGCGGCGAACCGGCCAGGGCCGGGGTCTGGCCGATGTCCGGCAGCAGCCAGACCACCATATAGCGCGCGCCGGCCTGCTGCAGGGCAGCGACACCGTCGCCCAGGCGATTGGCCGCGGCTGCCGCGGTGGCCGGCGAGGTGACCAGTCCTTGGAGGAAGTCGTTACCCCCGCCGCTGATGTAGAACAGGGTATTGGGATCCAGACTCAGGCCCTGGCTGGCAAGTCCCGGCAGGTAGCCGTCGCGGCTGCGCAGGGTCAGCCCACCTACCGCCACCACCGAGCCATTGCGGGCGGTGATGGAGTCGCGGATCTGCGCCGTGGTGTAGCCGCCCGTGGCCCAGTTGTCGCCATCGCTCAGGCCGATCCGCTGATTGATCAGCGAGGTCGAGGCGTCCAGGGTCCGGACGTCGAAGCCCAGTTGCTGGCCGAGCAGGATCGAGGACACCGGTCCGGTCACCGCGCCGCTCGCCGGGCTGTAGCCGGGGCCGACACGATTGGTGAATCTGAGGCTGGCGCCGTTGACCCCGGTGTCGGGAAATTGCCCGGCATCGAGCAGGCTGTCGCCGAACACGGTGAAGCCGCTGTAGGGATTGGGAGCCGCCTGGGCGGTTGCCGCGAGCGCCGTCGCCAGGGCGATGGCCAGCGGCAGGCGTTGCCTGAGGAAAGATGTCATGCCTGCATCCTTGGTTGTTGTTATCGGAGCACGCGTCAGGGCGTGTCGCCTCACGCTAGACGGTTTTCATGACGTTGTATCCGGGTGTAAACAAAAACCTGGAAGACATTTGTTCGGCTTGAACGGCAGGCCCGATGGCTGTCGGCAATTCGACCGGAGCGGCCTGCCATGACTGTCGAGTCCGCCGATCAGTCCGTGGCGGCCCTCATCGGGACAATGACGCCGAGCGCCCGCTCGGATAGTCCCCTCTCCCTCGGGGAGAGGGTTAGGGTGAGGGCCCCCTGGCAGCGAGCCCCCAGTGGAAAAGGCTGCGCCGTTTTCCACGCTACGGTTTTCTCCGAAGCGATGAAGCCGAGCGCCCGCTCGGATAGCCCCCTCTCCCCGGGGGAGAGGGTTGGGGTGAGGGAATGGCGCGATGCCTATCCCGCCAGCGACCTCACTGCCCCAGCTTGCCCGCCTCGCAACCGGTGCTGGCGCATTCGCGCAGGCGTTCCTTGAGCACCTCCAGGCGGCTTTCGGTCAGGCTGACGGCGCAGTCCAGATTGACGAAGTAGCCATCGGCTTCCTCGCGGGCGCACTGGCTGTCACGCTGCTTGATCCAGGCCAGCTGGCGCTGCTTGAGCACGGCCTGCTGATCGGCCGGCAGCTGCTTGCGCAGTTCGCCATAGGTCTGGTTCAGCGACTTGTCGCTCTGGGCGAACAGGTTGCTGGCGCAGTAGACGGTATCGAAGGCGTTGCGCGGCGTGCCGCAACCGGCGGCCTGGGCCGTGGCGAGACCGAAGAGACCGGTCAAGGTCAGGGCGGCGGCGGCGAGGGTGTTCTTGAGCATGGCAGCATCCTGCAGAAAGGGCCGTTCCGGGTGGCGCGACCGTGAGACAAACGCTAGCAGAGCCGCCAGCTCCGTGCGCCGCGCTCGCTGGAAAACAGCCAACAAAAAAGCGCCCGAAGGCGCTTTCCTGTACTACCCGGGCGGGATCAGACCTTGGAACGCTCGAAGCGCTTGCGGTCGTTCTCGTTCAGGTACTTCTTGCGCAGACGGATGGACTTGGGCGTCACTTCCACCAGCTCATCGTCGGCGATGAATTCCAGCGCCTGCTCGAGGGTGAACTTGATCGGCGGCACCAGGGCGATGACTTCGTCCTTGCCCGAGGCGCGCATGTTGTCCAGCTTCTTGCCCTTGGTGGGGTTGAGCACCAGGTCGTTGTCACGGCTGTTGATGCCGCACAGCTGGCCTTCGTAGATCTCGTCGCCCGGGGCCAGGAACAGCTTGCCGCGGCTCTGCAGGGTTTCCAGCGAGTAGGTCAGCGCAGTACCGGTGGCCATGGACACCAGCACGCCGTTCTGACGGTTGCTCACTTCGCCGGCCTTGATCGGGCCGTAGTGGCTGAAGGTCGAGGTCAGGATACCGCTGCCCGAGGTCAGGGTCAGGAAGTTGTTACGGAAGCCGATCAGGCCACGCGCCGGGATGGTGTATTCCAGGCGGATACGGCCCTTGCCGTCGGGGATCATGTTGGTCAGATCGCCCTTACGCAGACCCATCTGCTCCATCACCGAGCCCTGGTGCTGCTCTTCGATGTCGATGGTGACGTTCTCGTAGGGCTCCTGCTTCTCGCCATCCTTCTCGATGATCACCACTTCCGGACGGCCCACGGCCATCTCGAAGCCTTCGCGGCGCATGTTCTCGATCAGTACCGACAGGTGCAGCTCGCCACGCCCGGAAACCTTGAACTTCTCGGCGGACTCGCCCGGCTCGACGCGCAGGGCCACGTTGTGCAGCAGTTCCTTCTCCAGACGGTCCTTGATGTTGCGGCTGGTGACGAACTTGCCTTCACGACCGGCGAACGGCGAGTCGTTGACCTGGAAGGTCATGCTCACGGTGGGCTGGTCGACGGTCAGCGGCGGGCGCGCTTCGACGTTCTGCGGATCGCACAGGGTGTCGGAGATGAACAGCTCGTCCATGCCCGAGACGCAGACGATGTCGCCGGCTTCGGCTTCGGCCACTTCCACGCGCTGCAGGCCGGAGTGGCCCATGATCTTGAGGATACGACCGTTGCGTTTGCTGCCGTCGTCACTGATGGCGACGACCGGGGTGTTGGCCTTGATGCGGCCACGGGCGATGCGGCCGATACCGATCACGCCGAGGAAGCTGTTGTAGTCCAGCTGGGAGATCTGCATCTGGAACGGGCCGTCCAGATCGACCTGGGGAGCCGGGACGTGGTCGACGATGGCCTGGAACAGGGCATCCATGTTGTCGTCCATCTTCTCGTGGTCCAGACCGGCGATGCCGTTCAGGGCGCTGGCGTAGACGATGGGGAAGTCCAGCTGCTCATCGGTGGCACCGAGGTTGTCGAACAGGTCGAAGATCTGGTCGATGACCCAGTCCGGACGCGCGCCGGGACGGTCGATCTTGTTGACCACCACGATCGGACGCAGACCGGCCTTGAAGGCCTTCTGGGTCACGAAGCGGGTCTGCGGCATGGGGCCGTCCTGGGCGTCGACCACCAGCAGCACGGAGTCGACCATGGACATCACGCGCTCCACCTCGCCACCGAAGTCGGCGTGGCCGGGGGTGTCGACGATGTTGATGTTGTAGTCGCCCCACTTCAGCGCGGTGTTCTTGGCCAGGATGGTGATGCCACGTTCCTTTTCCTGGTCGTTGCTGTCCATCACCCGCTCGTTTTCCGCTTCTTTGCGGTCCAGGGTGCCGGACAGGCGCAGCAGCTTGTCGACGAGGGTGGTCTTGCCATGGTCGACGTGCGCGATGATGGCGATGTTGCGTAGATTCTCGATCACAGTGGTGTTC
Source organism: Pseudomonas sp. MS15a(2019) (assembly GCF_013277805.1). Lineage (NCBI taxonomy): Bacteria > Pseudomonadati > Pseudomonadota > Gammaproteobacteria > Pseudomonadales > Pseudomonadaceae > Pseudomonas > Pseudomonas sp. MS15a(2019). The sequence goes on along the minus strand of NZ_VBTN01000007.1, from coordinate 218,777 downwards.
TCGGTATAGAAATGAAGGAGCTTCAGCCAGCAGGCTGACAGCCGGAGATTGCAAAGGCGCGAAACGCGGCCGACCGGTATGTGGCCGGCAGGCTAGAAGAGGTCGGGAGGGCGGTGGCGGATACTGCCACCCAGCAGGCCCGGCTGCTTAGGCCGGACGATAAACGCGCACATTGGCGTGCCCTTCGGTGAGCAGGTGATGGGCGTGCAGCCGGCTCATCACCCCGCGGTCGCAATAGAGAAGGTACTGACGATTCTCGTCCAGTTCCTTGAAACGGCTGTTCAGCGCGAAGAACGGCATGGTCTGCACCTCGATGCCAGGCAGCTCCAGCGGCAGGTCTTCCTGGGCGTCGGGATGGCGAATGTCCACCACGATCTGCCCGGGCAGCGGCTGGTCCACCTCTTCCACCTGCACGTCCTTGCCCAGCTCCTCGATCACCTTGTCGACGGTGATGAAGCGTGCGCGTTCCAGGGCGGCGTCGAGCACCGCCATGTCGAACTTGCCTTCCTCGTGCTCCACCCGCAGGGCCTTAGCCTTGGTGGTGGGATTCACCGAGATGATGCCGCAGTACTCGGGCATGTGCTTGGCGAAGTCGGCGGTGCCGATGCGCTGGGCGGTGTCGATGATGTCCTGCTTGTGGCTGGCCAGCAGCGGGCGCAGCACCAGGGTATCGGTGGCCTTGTCGATCACCGCCAGATTGGTCAGGGTCTGGCTGGAAACCTGGGAGACGGCCTCGCCGGTCACCAGCGCCTCGATCTGCAGCTGCTCGGCGATGCGACTGGCCGCGCGCAGCATCATGCGCTTGAGGATGACGCCCATGTGGCTGTCGTCGCACTGGGTGAGGATCTGCCCCACCACTTCCTCAAAGGGCACGCTGATGAACAGCACGCGCTGGGAGCGCCCGTACTTCTCCCAGAGATAGTGGGCCACTTCCATCACGCCCAGTTCGTGGGCCCGCCCGCCGAGATTGAAGAAGCAGAAATGGCTGACCATCCCGCGTCTCATCATCTGGTAGGCGGCCACGGTGGAGTCGAAGCCACCGGACATCAGCACCAGCACCTGCTCCAGGGCGCCCAGCGGATAACCGCCCAGCCCTTCATGGTGCTCGTCGATGATGAACAGCTGCTGGTCACGGATCTCCAGGCGGACGTTCACCTCGGGATTCTTCAGGGCGATGCCGGCGCCGCCGCAGCGTTCGCGCAGGCCACCGCCGACATGGCGCTCCACGTCCATCGAGGAGAAGTCATGGCGGCCGGCACGCTTGCAGCGCACCGAGAATACCTTGCCGCGCACCCGCTCACCGAAGTGGCGCACGCAGAGTTCCAGGATGGTCTCGAAGTCACCCAGCGGATACTCGTGCACCTCGAGGAACTGGCCGATGCCCGGGGTGCAGGCCAGGCGCTGCTTCATGTCCGCCAGCAGCCGCGGCTCGCTTAGCGCGGTCTCCAGGGTGATGTTGTCCCAGACCCCTTCCACGCGGACATCCGGATCCAGATCGCGCAGCACGACACGAATGTTCTTCACCAGCTGGCGAATGAAATTCTTGCGCACCGGGCGACTCTTGATGGTGATTTCCGGAAAGACCTTGATGATGAGCTTCATGAGCGGGAAACGGGGGGCGGGTAACGCGAAAGAAAAGGGCCAATATCATACCTGAAAACCATCACGCACTCGAATCCAGCCGACAAAATCACTTGAGGCGCCATTTAGGTGCAGAGATGAATTATAAAGCACCAAATTAGTGCGCTGATGCGTCACTGATTGGTCTGAAAACGGCACGACAGGCGTCAGGAAGGGCCTCCAGCCCATTTGAGGGCACTGGCATACAACTTGCTCTCTTGTGAGGCAGCCGCCCCTGGGCCAGCATAGGGCGCTTTTCGTGGAACGCCGGTCGTGGACCAGGCAGTACGGAAGCGCCCCTCAAGGGCACAGCTGATACCGGGAGTACCGCCAACCGCTCCCGGCCGAAATTCCTCTGGAGGAAACCATGTCGAAGGCTGTTCAACTGATCAAAGAAAACGACGTGAAGTGGGTAGACCTGCGCTTCACCGACACCAAAGGCAAGCAGCAACACGTCACCATGCCGGCGCGTGACGCGCTGGACGAAGACTTCTTCGCCCACGGCAAGATGTTCGACGGCTCCTCCATCGCCGGCTGGAAAGGCATCGAAGCCTCCGACATGATCCTGCTGCCCGACGACAGCACCGCCGTTCTGGATCCCTTCACCGAAGAGCCGACCCTGATCCTGGTCTGCGACATCATCGAACCCTCCACCATGCAGCCCTACGAGCGCGACCCCCGCGGTATCGCCCGTGCTGCCGAGGAATACCTGAAGTCCACCGGTATCGGCGACACCGTGTTCGTCGGCCCGGAGCCCGAGTTCTTCATCTTCGACGAAGTGAAGTTCAAGTCGGACATCTCCGGCTCCATGTTCAAGATCTTCTCCGAGCAGGCCTCCTGGAACACCGATGCCGACTTCGAGTCCGGCAACAAGGGCCACCGTCCGGGCGTCAAGGGCGGCTACTTCCCGGTACCGCCGGTCGATCACGACCACGAAATCCGTACCGCCATGTGCAACGCCCTGGAAGAGATGGGCCTGGTCGTGGAAGTCCACCACCACGAAGTGGCGACCGCTGGCCAGAACGAGATCGGTGTGCAGTTCAACACCCTGGTCAAGAAGGCTGACGAAACCCAGACCCTGAAGTACGTCGTGCACAACGTGGCCGATGCCTACGGCAAGACCGCCACCTTCATGCCCAAGCCCCTGTACGGCGACAACGGCTCCGGCATGCACGTGCACATGTCCATCTCCAAGGATGGCAAGAACACCTTCGCTGGCGAAGGCTATGCCGGCCTGTCCGATACCGCCCTGTACTTCATCGGCGGCATCATCAAGCACGGCAAGGCACTGAACGGCTTCACCAACCCGTCCACCAACAGCTACAAGCGTCTGGTGCCCGGCTTCGAAGCCCCGGTCATGCTGGCCTACTCGGCCCGTAACCGCTCCGCCTCCATCCGTATCCCCTATGTGTCGAGCCCGAAAGCCCGCCGCATCGAAGCCCGCTTCCCGGATCCGGCTGCCAACCCCTACCTGTGCTTCGCCGCCCTGCTGATGGCCGGCCTGGACGGTATCCAGAACAAGATCCACCCCGGCGATGCCGCCGACAAGAACCTGTACGATCTGCCGCCGGAAGAAGGCAAGAAGATCCCGCAGGTCTGCGGCAGCCTGAAGGAAGCCCTGGAAGCCCTGGACGCCGGTCGTGCGTTCCTGACCAAGGGCGGCGTCTTCACCGACGAGTTCATCGATGCCTACATCGAGCTGAAGTCCGAGGAAGAGATCAAGGTGCGTACCTTCGTGCACCCGCTGGAATACGATCTGTACTACAGCGTCTGATCCCGCTGCAGTAACTGAAAGAGGCCTCCTTCGGGAGGCCTTTTCTTTGCGCGGGTTTTCTTTGCGTAGGAATAGCAGCCGCGACCGGCGCCAGCGCGGAGCGGCCGAGCTGCCTACCTGACCACACGACGCGCCTGCTACCCTTGATCTCCATCGCCCGGCCGAGATTCCGCCATGCCTCGCCTGCTTGCCTGCTGTCTGCTCTGCCTCGCCTGCTCCGCCCAGGCCGCGATCTACAGGTCGGTGGATGCCGAAGGCAACACGGTATTCAGCGATCAGCCCTCGGCCAATGCCAAGCCGGTGCAGGTGGCGCCCACCAACACCGTGGACAATCCACGACCGGCGCCGCCCATCCCCAGTGCGCCTGCGGCGGCGACCCCTGCCGGCCCGGCCTTCAGCCGTCTGGAAGTCAATGTGCCCGACGACGAGGCCATCCGCGCCAACAACGGCACCTTCTCGGTGGGGGTAGCCGTGGAGCCGGCCCTGGGCCCTGGGCAGTCCCTGCAACTGCTGGTGGATGGCGCGCCCTATGGCAGCCCAGGTCAGAGCACCCGTTTCGGCGTGGCCAACCTGGAGCGCGGCGAGCACCGCTTCGCCGCCCAGGTGCTGTCCGGCACTGGCGAGGTGATCCAGACCAGTGCCGAGAAGACCGTTACCGTGCAGCGCATCAGCGTCAACAGCCCGGCTCGCTGATGCGCACGCTCCTGGCACTGGTTCTGCTCTGCCTGCTGCTGCCCGCCCAGGCGGCGGTCTACAGCTATGTCGACAAGGACGGCAATCGGGTCTACACCGACCAGCCACCCAAGGGCGTCAAGGCGACCCAGGTGCCGATCACGGTGCCCAACAACCTCAATCAGCAGGGCCAGCCGACCCGCAAGCTGAGTCCGACACCGGCCGCACCGGCGGCCAGGACGCCCAAGGCCGCACCCTTCCGCTACCAGATGCTGCGCATCCTGGTACCCGAGCCCGATGCTACGGTGATCGATCAGCAAGGGCAGCTCATCGTCAGCCTGGTCAGCGAGCCGGAGCTGCAGCCGGGTCACAGCTACCGGCTGCTGGTGGATGACAGGGAAGCCGGCGTCGGGCGCAGTCCGGTGTTTCCCCTGGACAACCTGGATCGTGGCACCCATAGCCTGGTGGCGGAGATCCTCGCCGCCGACGGCAATGTGCTGGAGCGTACTCCGGCCCAGCCCTTTCACCTGCGGCGTCCCTCGCTGGAGCAGAAGCGCCGTGCCCATCCCTGCAGTGACAAGGACTGGGGCAAGCGGCCGGAATGCCCATTGGACATGAAACCGCCCGAACCCAGGAAATCCTGGCTACCCTTCCTCTAGCGCACCTATTTGGTGCGCTTTTTCATTGTGCACCATCTTGATACAAATCCAGTTTCGTTCCGCCCGTCGCGCGGCGGCTGTTAGTGCACGTTTCAGCCATCTGCCCTAACTCGGGGCGTCTTGGTTTGCTTCTTGCATTTTCCTATCGTCCCTATAGCGCTGTGGCCCCTCATGCCTACCGACGTCATTCACCGACTCCTGCTCGACAACCTCACCACCGCAGTCATTCTGCTCGATGCGGAGTTGCGCCTGGAGTACATGAACCCGGCGGCCGAGATGCTGCTGGCCATCAGTGGCCAGCGCAGCCATGGCCAGTTCATCAGCGAGCTGTTCACCGAATCGCCCGAGGCCTTGCAGGCGCTGCGCCAGGCGGTGGACCACGCCCATCCCTTCACCAAGCGCGAGGCGCTGCTGATCTCCACCTCCGGGAACAGCCTCACGGTGGACTATGCGGTGACCCCGATCCTGGATCGCCACAACACCCTGCTGCTGCTGGAAGTCCATCCCCGCGACCGGCTGCTGCGCATCACCAAGGAAGAGGCCCAGCTCTCCAAGCAGGAGACCACCAAGCTGCTGGTGCGGGGCCTGGCCCACGAGATCAAGAATCCTCTCGGCGGCATCCGCGGCGCGGCCCAGCTGCTGGCCCGCGAGCTGCCGGAAGAGGCGCTCAAGGACTACACCAACGTCATCATCGAGGAAGCGGATCGGCTGCGGAATCTGGTCGACCGCATGCTCGGCTCCAACAAGCTGCCCAAGCTGGCCGTCACCAACGTGCACGAGGTGCTCGAACGGGTCTGCAGCCTGGTGGAAGCGGAAAGCCAGGGACTGATCAACCTGGTACGCGACTACGATCCGAGCATTCCCGATCTGATGATCGACCGCGAGCAGATGATCCAGGCGGTGCTCAACATCGTGCGCAACGCCATGCAGGCCATCTCCCAGCAGAACGAATTGCGCCTGGGCCGGGTCACCCTGAGAACCCGCACCCTGCGCCAGTTCACCATCGGCCACCACCGCCATCGTCTGGTGTGCAAGGTGGAGATCACCGACAACGGCCCGGGCATCCCCCCGGACCTGCAGGAAACCATCTTCTATCCCATGGTCAGCGGTCGCCCCGACGGCACCGGCCTCGGGCTCGCCATCACCCAGAACATCATCACCCAGCACCAGGGGCTGATCGAGTGTGAAAGCCATCCTGGCCACACCGCCTTCAGCATCTTCCTGCCGCTGGAATAACGAGGAGTACGCATGAGCCGTCAGGAGACCGTCTGGATCGTCGACGACGACCGTTCCATCCGCTGGGTCCTGGAAAAAGCCCTGCAACAGGAAGGCATGACCACCGTCGCCTTCGACAGCGCCGACAGCGTCATGACCCGCCTCGGTCGCCAGCAACCGGACGTGGTGATCTCGGACATCCGCATGCCGGGGACCAGTGGCCTGGACCTGCTGTCGCGCATCCGCGAGATGCACCCGCGCCTGCCGGTCATCATCATGACCGCCCATTCCGACCTGGACAGTGCCGTGGCCTCCTACCAGGGCGGCGCCTTCGAATACCTGCCCAAGCCCTTCGATGTCGACGAGGCCGTGGCCCTGGTCAAGCGCGCCGGGCAGCATGCCCAGGAGCAGCAGGGTTTCGCCGAGCCGGCGCACCTGACCCGCACCCCCGAGATCATCGGCGAGGCGCCGGCGATGCAGGAGGTGTTCCGCGCCATCGGCCGCCTCTCGCACTCCAACATCACGGTGCTGATCAACGGCGAATCCGGCACCGGCAAGGAGCTGGTCGCCCACGCCCTGCACCGCCACAGCCCGCGCGCCGCGGCGCCCTTCATCGCCCTGAACATGGCCGCCATCCCCAAGGACCTGATGGAGTCCGAGCTGTTCGGCCACGAGAAAGGCGCCTTCACCGGCGCCGCCGCCCAGCGCCGCGGCCGCTTCGAGCAGGCCGATGGCGGCACCCTGTTCCTCGACGAGATCGGCGACATGCCGGCCGACACCCAGACCCGCCTGCTGCGCGTGCTGGCCGATGGCGAGTTCTATCGCGTCGGTGGCCATACCCCGGTCAAGGTGGACGTGCGTATCATCGCCGCCACCCACCAGAATCTCGAAGGTCTGGTGCGCGAGGGCAAGTTCCGCGAAGACCTCTTCCACCGCCTCAATGTCATCCGCATCCACATTCCGCGCCTGGCCGACCGCCGCGAGGACATCCCCGCCCTCGCCCGCCACTTCCTCGCCCGCGCCGCCCAGGAGCTGGCCGTGGAGCCCAAGACCCTGCGCGGCGAGACCGAGGAGTACATGAAAGGCCTGCCCTGGCAGGGCAACGTGCGCCAGCTGGAGAACACCTGCCGCTGGATCACGGTGATGGCCTCCAGCCGCGAGGTGCTGATCGACGACCTGCCGCCGGAGCTGCTCAACCAGCCCCAGGACGCCGCCCCCGCCGCCAACTGGGAACAGGCGCTGCGTCAATGGGCCGACCAGGCCCTTACCCGCGGCCAGTCCAGCCTGCTGGACAACGCCGTGCCGGCCTTCGAGCGCATCATGATCGAGACCGCCCTCAAGCACACCGCCGGCCGCCGCCGCGACGCCGCCGTCCTGCTGGGCTGGGGCCGCAACACCCTGACCCGCAAGATCAAGGAGCTGGGCATGAAGGTGGACGGGCCGGATGAGGAGGGGGAGGACTGAGGGTTCTCTACGGTGCCGTAGGTTGGGCTGAGCGTAAGCGAAGCCCAACATTGCCAGGCTTGAACTTCATATCGGTGCCTTAGCTGCTTATCGTGTTTTGCTGGTAGCTCTTTTTTCGCCCACTCGGGCGACTCACTTTTTTCAGTCGCGGCTGCGCGCCCCGGACAAAAGTAAGCAAAAACGCTTGCCCCGACCATCCGGCCCTCCGCTGCGCTCCGGGTGACTCGCGTTGCTCGCCCTTCGGGCCAGCCTACGGCTGTTACTTCGCTGCGCTACGTTTCGCTCACACCAGCGCCGTTCCGGGGTCGGCCTACACGGGCCGTCCATGGCCCGTTAGGCCTCTCGCCGCATCCATGCGGCTCGACCCACTCCACGGCACTGGCGTTCGCCCTCCTGAACGGGGCGATTCGCTAGCCTGAAAGTGTTGGTTGAAGAAACGGAAGCGACTCATAGCGTGGACAAGAGCGAAGCCTTGTCCACTGATGGTGTCGGTGCCCAACAGTGGAAAACGCTGCGCGGTTTTCCACGCTACGCCCCCCTGAACTCCGAACTCTCAGGCTGGCGCCCCGTCCCCGTCAGTGAGGCCGAGTGCAGGTGTCGCGTAGGGGGATGCGAGGCAGGACGCCGAGCAAGGCGCGAGGGGCAGGAGGCCCCTTCGTGCCGTGCCCCCCGGAGCGGCGCCGGAGTGAGGGGACCCGGAGCGCAGCGGAGGGCCGAAACGTGGGGACAGCGTTTTTGGTTACTTTTGCCGCGACTGGCAAAAGTGACTCGCCCGAGGGGGGCGAAAATAAAACGATCAGCAAACTGCGATAATCAGCTGAGGCAGCCTTAAGCCCGAACCCGAGACGTTTGGGCTTCGCTAACGCTCAACCCAGGTAACAAAGCCCCTCAAAACACCCAAACCAAAACTTGGCACACCTCCTGCAATATCCTAGGTAACTACCCTTTTGGGGACCTCGGTACAGGCAGGCTGGGGAATCCCCTCTTTTCTTCTCGAGGCCATCACTCACTGTGATGGCCTCTTTTTTTCGTCCGTGAAAAGTCGCAAACCCCAGGCTAGAGCGCTTTTCACCCCACGGCCAAGCCCATGGGATTGGCAATGGCAGCCGAAGCACCAAGGCAACCCGGCACCCCACCCCGTTCCGCTCTGGTGCAAACCAGCGGCCTTTTGCCTGATAACGGGGCATTTCAGGGTGTCAGCGGGACCTCGATGTGCAGCACCCAGTCCTCGCCTTCCTCGACGATACGATCGCTGGCCTGCAGGGCGCCGCCGACGCCTACCAGCAAAATCTTCAAGTCCTGTCCGTCCTGGCGTACCGCCCAGGAAAAGCTGCCGCCCGGCCGTACCACTCGTCCCTGGCGTTCGCCACCGTCCCAGCGGGCCCGGGGCAGACGCAGGCTAAGGGCGCCTTCGGGGCGATAGCGTTCGTAGAACAGTGAGCGGTCGGCGGTGATCAGCAATTCGAAGCGGCCGGCCTCCTGGCGACTGTCCACCCCGAGGATGACCGGGCGGCGGGCCTCGGCCGACCAGGGATCGGGATGGGTGCGCTGGTACATCAGCTGGCCGACGATCATGCCGAACAGGCCGGCGCCCAGGGCCGCCGAGGCCAGCCAAAGGGTCAGGCGCTGGCGCTGGCCGCGCCATTCGGCCTTGAGCAGCTCGGGATCCTCCACCCGCGCCAATTCCTCCCGGCGGGCACGCTGTTCGCGCAACAGCCAGTCGACCAGCCGGTGCCAGAGGTTCATCGCCCTACCCCGCTCGCGACGGCGCGACGGCGGCGCAGTACCATAGGCGCTTTGCCAGGCGCCCTGCCCTTCATGTTCGACATCATCCTCTACCAACCGGAAATTCCGCCCAATACCGGCAACGTCATTCGCCTGTGCGCCATCACCGGCTGCCGCCTGCATCTGATCGAGCCGCTGGGCTTCGCGCTGGACGACAAGAAATTGCGCCGCGCCGGCCTGGACTACCACGAATGGTCCAGCGTGCGGACCCATGCCAGCCTCGCGGCCTGTATAGCAGATTTGCAGCCGCCCCGACTGCTGGCCTTCACCACCAAGGCCAGTCATCCCTTCACCGAGATCGCCTACGCGCCGGGCGATGCCCTGCTGTTCGGCCCGGAAAGTCGCGGTCTGCCGGCCGAGGTGCTGGAGTCCCTGCCACCCGAACAGCGGCTGCGCCTGCCCATGCTGCCCAATCGCCGCAGCCTCAATCTGTCCAACACCGTGGCCGTGGCCGTCTACGAAGGCTGGCGTCAGCTGGGCTTCGCCGCACCGCCTGGCTGACCGCCAGAACCTTACTGCCAGACGCGCCGTCCCATGACCTACAGGCACATCGCCAGACCGTCACACGAGGCGCACCATGAGCAAGATCGGCAAACCCAAGGTTGAACGCTACGACGCGCCCTCCGGTGGTTGGGGCTCGGCGCGCTCGGTGACCGAGATCGTCTTGCGCGAGCGGGTGCCGCTCAAATCCGGTGCCCTGCTGACCCGGCAGAACAAGCATGGCGGCTTCGCCTGCGTGAGTTGCGCCTGGGCCAAGCCGGGCAAGCCTCACCCACTGGAATTCTGCGAGAACGGCGCCAAGGCCACCGCCTGGGAGGTCACCAGCAAGAGGTGCGGACCGGAGTTCTTTGCCGGTCATTCCCTCACCGAACTGCGCGGCTGGCGCGACTACGATCTGGAAGAAGTCGGACGCCTCACCCACCCCCTGCGCTACGACGCCGCCAGTGATCGCTATCGGCCGGTAAGCTGGGCTGAAGCTTTCGCCGACATCGGCGCCGAGCTCAAGGCACTAGATCCGGATTCGGTAATCTTCTACGCCTCGGGTCGCGCGGCGCTGGAGACCTCCTACCTCTATCAGCTCTATGCCCGCCTGTACGGCACCAACAATCTGCCGGACAGTTCCAATATGTGCCACGAGAGCACTTCGGTGGCCCTGCCCAAGAGCATCGGCGTGACCGTGGGCACCGTGACCCTCAACGATTTCGATCAGGCCGACTGCCTGCTGTTCTTTGGCCAGAATCCCGGCAGCAACAGCCCGCGGATGCTGCATGACCTGCAGGAAGCACGCAAACGCGGCGCGCCCATCATCACCTTCAACCCCCTGCGCGAGCGTGGCCTGGAGACCTTCGTCAATCCGCAGTCGCCAGTGGAGATGCTGACCGATCACCCCACGCAGATCAGCACCCAGTACCATCAGCTTAAGCCGGGTGGCGACATCGCCGCCCTCACCGGTATGTGCAAGGCGCTGCTGACCGCCGATGACCTGGCTCGCGAGCAGGGCCAGCCCGCCGTGCTCGACCATGCCTTCATCGCCGAGCACTGCCATGGTTTCGCCGAGTTCTGCGAGTGGCTGCAGCGTCAGGAATGGCCGCAACTGGAGCGCCAGTCGGGTCTGACCCGCAGCGCGCTGGAAGCGGCTGCCGCCGTCTATGGCCGTCGCCAGAAGGTCATCGGCATCTATGGCATGGGGCTGACCCAGCATCGCCATGGTGTGGAAACCATCCAGATGCTGACCAACCTGCTGCTCATGCGCGGCAACATCGGCAAACCCGGTGCCGGCATCTGCCCGGTGCGCGGCCATTCCAATGTCCAGGGTCAGCGCACCGTGGGCATCACCGAGAAACCGGAACTGGCGCCGCTGGAGCAGCTCGGCGAGCGCTTCGGCTTCACCCCGCCGCAGGACAAGGGCCGCAACACCGTGGAGGCCTGCGAAGGCATCCTCGATGGTTCGGTAAAGGCCTTCATCGGCCTGGGTGGCAACTTCCTGCGCGCCATTCCCGAGACCAGTCTGATGGAACCGGCCTGGCGCACCCTGCGCCTGTCGGTACAGATCGCCACCAAGCTCAATCGCAATCACCTCGTCCCGGCGGACAAGGCCTATCTGCTGCCCTGCCTGGGTCGTACCGAAATCGATCGCCAGAATGGCGTGGAGCAGGCTCACAGCACCGAGGACAGCACCGGCTGCATTCACGGCTGGCGCGGCGTGGCCGAGCCGCCTGAAGGTGACCTGCTGTCCGAGTCGGCCATCGTCGCTGGCCTGGCCAAGGCCACCCTGCCAGACAACCCCAAGGTCACCTGGGATGCCTGGGTGGCCGACTATGCGCTGATCCGCGACGAGATCGCCCTCTCCTTCCCGGAGATCTTCCACGACTTCAATGCCAGGATGTGGGAGGTGGGCGGCTTCCATCGACCGCTGCCGGCGGCCAAGCGCGAGTGGAAGACCGAGACCAGCAAGGCCAATCTCATCGTGCCGCGCAGCCTGGATGCAGACCCGGACATGCCCGCCAGCGGGCGTGACGTCCTCACCCTGATGACGTTGCGCAGCAACGATCAGTTCAACACCACCATCTATGGCTATCACGATCGTTTCCGCGGCGTGAAGGGCACCCGCGCGGTGCTCCTGATGAATCGCAACGACATCGAACGCCTGGGCCTGGCCGAGGGCGACAAGGTGCAGGTGTCGACGGTGGCCGACGACGGCGTGCGTCGTGAGGTCGGGCCGCTGCGGGTCACGCCCTACAACATCCCGGAAGGCGCCTGCGGCGGCTATTACCCGGAATGCAATGCCCTGATTCCGCTCTGGCACCACGCCGAAGGCAGCAAGGTACCGGCGGCCAAGGCCATCCCGGTGCGTTTGAACAAGCTGATCGCCGCCAACGACGGCGGCTTTCCGGTGGAGCCGGAGGGGTATGGGGCGCAGTACTGAAAGTGGATCAAACCAAGCTTAGAAAACGCTGAAGCCTGGTTCATACCACTGCCTTCCGGAAAACGAAAAGCCCAGCATTGAAGTGCTGGGCTTTTTTGCAACGCTCGATCCAATCTACGGGTAACCGAGCTGAGACAGCTTCACCGTCGAAGCCCAACGGCAAGGCTGACTGTTGGGCATCGCTGCGCTCAACCCAACCTACGAGCTGTCCGTGCTACGGACAAGGCTGCGACCGCCCGGAAAGTAAAAAGCCCAGCACTCACGTGCTGGGCTTTTCGTTGCGCTCAGGCTACGCGCTTCGCAGCCCGATACTTCTTAGCCGATCGTCATCAGACTGGCATTGCCGCCAGCGGCCGCAGTATTCACGCTCAGGGCGCGCTCGATGAGCAGGCGCTCCAGCGGAATGGCGGTCTCGCCGCGGGCCAGGCCCTGGACGCCGACGATGGGGCCGTTGCGCTTGGCTACCAACTGGCAGATCTGGCGCAGCTGGTCGGAGTCACCGTGGTGCAGGACCGCCTCGAAGGCGACTTCATCCTTGCGCCAGTCGGCGGCTACCTGCACCCGCGACCGCACCGTTTGCGGCAAACGATTCAGGGTGACCTTGTGCGCCTCCTCGACCAGCGCGGTGCTGCCCACCGCCATGACCGCCGCCAGCTGTAGCAGCAGATCGCTTTCGTCTGCTGCCAGGCACAGTACTCGGCTGCGCGGCAGCAGGCTGTAGCTGTTGCGCTCGCCCGTCGGGCCGGGCAGCAGGCGGGTCAGGCCGCTCAGGGACTCCTCGGCGAATCTCAGGCAGGCCTGCTCCAACTCGCCCAAGCCCTGCTGCTTGGCCCAGTCATGCAGAGCGCCCAGCGGATTGCCGGCCTGTTGACGCAGGGCATCACGCACCTGCCATTCGGTCTCGCCAGTACTACCCTTGGCCAGGGCCACGGCCGGATCGCCATCCGGACGGGTGCTGAGCAGGCGATAGAGGTATAGCGGACCACCGGCCTTGGGACCGGTGCCCGAAAGGCCTTCGCCGCCAAAGGGCTGCACTCCGACCACCGCGCCGACCATGTTGCGGTTGACGTAGAGGTTGCCGGCATGGGCGCGCTCCACCACCTTGGCGATGGTCTCGTCGATGCGGGTGTGGACGCCAAAGGTCAGGCCGTAGCCGGTGGCGTTGATCTGGTCGATGACCTTGTCCAGGTCCTTGCGGCCATAGCGCACCACGTGCAGCACCGGCCCGAAGACCTCGCGACCCAGCTCGGCCAGGCTCTCCAGCTCGATCAGGGTGGGCATGACGAAGGTGCCGCGGTGGATGGCATCGCCTTCCACCCGTCCACCTTGGTGCACCCGGCGGCCTTTGCCGCGCAGGGCCTGGATGTGCTTGTCGATGGTGGCCTTGGCCTCGCCGTCGATCACCGGGCCGATGTCGATGGCCAGGTTCTCCGGGTTGCCCAGGCGGCATTCGGCCATGGCGCCCTTGAGCATTTCCAGTACGCGATCGGCCACGTCCTCCTGTACGCAGAGCACGCGCAGGGCCGAGCAGCGCTGACCGGCGCTGTCGAAGGCGGAGGCGACCACGTCGGCCACCACCTGCTCGGCCAGCGCCGAGGAATCGACGATCATGGCGTTCTGGCCACCGGTCTCGGCGATCAGCGGGATCGGCCGGCCCTGGGCGTCCAGGCGTCCGGCGATGTTGCGCGCCAGGATCTGGGCCACCTCGGTGGAGCCGGTGAACATCACGCCCTTGACCCGCACATCGTTGACCAGGGCGGCGCCGATGCTGGAGCCCTCACCCGGCAGCAGCTGCAGCACGCCTTCGGGGATGCCGGCTTCCAGCAGGAGGCGCACGGCCTGGGCCGCGATCAGCGGGGTCTGCTCGGCCGGCTTGGCCAGCACGGTGTTGCCAGCGGCCAGGGCCGCGGCGATCTGGCCGCTGAAGATGGCCAAGGGGAAGTTCCAGGGACTGATGCAGACCACCGGACCCAGCGGGCGGTGGCTGTCGTTGGCGAAGTCGCGACGCACCAGGGCAGCGTAGTAGCGCAGGAAGTCCACCGCCTCGCGTACCTCGGCGATGGCGTTGGCGTAGGTCTTGCCGGCTTCGCGCACCAGCAGGCCCATCAGCGGCTGGATCTGCGCCTCCATCAGTTCGGCGGCACGGTCCAGGGCGGCGGCGCGCTGCTCGGGCGGCGTGGATTGCCAGATGGGCGCGGCGGCCAGGGCTTCTTCCAAGGCGATGTCGACATCGGCGCGGGTGGCGTTGCTGACCTGACCGACGCGGTCGCGGCGATCGGCCGGGTTGAGCACCGGCTGCGGAATCGACGGCTCACTGGCGCGACCCAGCAGCGGACGCGCCTCCCAGGCGGTGTTGCCACTGGCCAGCAGCGCAGCGGACAGCGAACCCAGGCGGTGTTCGCTGGACAGGTCCAGACCGCTGGAATTGCAGCGCTCGGCGCCGTACAGGGCACTCGGATGGGGAATGCGCGGATGCGGCAGGCCGATGCCGCCTTCGTTGGTGGACTGCTGCTCGATCTGCACCACCGGATCGGCCACCAGCTCGTCCAGGGAGATGGAGTGGTCGGCGATGCGGTTGACGAAGGAGGTGTTGGCGCCGTTTTCCAGCAGGCGGCGGACCAGGTAAGCCAGCAGCGTCTCGTGGGTACCCACCGGGGCATAGATGCGGCACGGGCGTGCCAGCTTGCCGTCCTTGACGCTGCCCACCACCTGCTCGTACAGCGGCTCGCCCATGCCGTGCAGGCACTGGAATTCGTACTGACCGGGGTAGTAGTTCTGCCCGCCGAGCTGATAGATGGCGGCCAGGGTATGGGCGTTGTGGGTGGCGAATTGCGGGTAGATGGCTTCCGGCGCGGCCAGCAGCTTGCGCGCACAGGCCAGGTAGGCCACGTCGGTGTAGACCTTGCGGGTATAGACCGGATAGCCCTCCAGGCCTTCCACCTGGGCGCGCTTGATCTCGCTGTCCCAGTAGGCGCCCTTGACCAGGCGGATCATCAGGCGGCGACGGCTGCGGCGGGCCAGGTCGATCAAATAGTCGATCACCAGCGGGCAGCGCTTCTGGTAGGCCTGGATGACGAAGCCGATGCCGTTCCAGCCGGCCAGCTGCGGCTCGAAGGACAGGCGCTCCAGCAGATCCAGGGAGATCTCCAGGCGATCGGCTTCCTCGGCGTCGATGTTCAGGCCGATGTCGTAGCGCTTGGCCAGCAGAGTCAGCTCCAGCAGGCGCGGATAGAGCTCGCTCATCACCCGGTCGTACTGGGCGCGGCTGTAGCGCGGATGCAGCGCCGACAGCTTGATGGAGATGCCCGGGCCTTCGTAGATGCCACGGCCGTGGGAGGCCTTGCCAATGGAGTGGATGGCCTGCTCGTAGGAGGCCAGGTAGCGACGGGCGTCGGCCTCGGTCAGGGCCGCTTCGCCCAGCATGTCGTAGCTGTAGCGGAAGCCCTTCGCCTCGAACTTGCTGGCGTTGGCCAGGGCCTCGGCGATGGTCTCGCCGGTGACGAACTGCTCGCCCATCAGGCGCATGGCCATGTCCACGCCCTTGCGGATCACCGGCTCGCCGCTCTTGCCGATGAGGCGATTGAGCGAACTGGTGAGGCCGGCTTCGTTATGGGTCGAGACCAGGCGGCCGGTCAGCAGCAGGCCCCAGGTGGCAGCGTTGACGAACAACGAGGGGCTGTTGCCCAGGTGCGGCTGCCAGTTGCCGGTGCTGATCTTGTCGCGGATCAAGGCATCGCGGGTGCCCTTGTCGGGGATGCGCAGCAGGGCTTCGGCCAGGCACATCAGGGCCACGCCTTCCTGGGACGACAGTGAGAACTCACGGAGCAGACTCTGCACCATCCCGGAGCGCCCGGTTGCACCCTTGGCGTTGCGAAGCTTCTCGGCGATGCGGTGGGCCAGCTCGTGGGTGGCCTTGGCCTGGGCAGCGGGCAGGCGCGCCTGCTCCAGCAGCAGCGGCAGCAGCTCTTCTTCTGGGCGGCGATAGGCGGCGGTGATGGCCGAGCGCAGGACCGATTGCGGCAGGATGCTTTCAGCGAATTCCAGGAAGGGCTGATAGACCGGATCGGCCAGGGCTTCCACCGCCTCGTTGTCCCCCTCGGCCAGCCGCTGGGCGATACCCTGCAGATCGGCCAGGGTCGCACCGCTTTCCAGGGTTTCCAGATAGGTGAAGATAGCCTGCTTGATCAGCCAATGGGGCGTCCGATCGATACGGCGAGCCGCTTCCTTGAGGCGATCGCGAGTGGCTTCGTCGAGCTTTACGCCCAGGGTGGTAGTGGTGGCCATGCGCAGGTCCTCAAGCAAGAAGGCATCGAAATTCGGCGCAGCTTAGCGCCGCTCGAAAGAAAAGTGCAACCAAGTGCAACCCGGCAGGTTCTACCGTCGATCTGGTTGCACCAATGGCAAGGTAACAGATCGCAAAACTATGCAGAGATCAGGCCAAGGGTTGCGACCTGGTCGAACCCCCGCCACAGAGGAATCGCACATTCGAATGACGACTTGGGAAAGTCGTTAGCCAGGCAAGTGTTACCTGGCTTCACACGGGGCCGGGCCTTTCACTGCAGGGACGGAAAGTACGGCAGCACGAACTCGCCCAGCTCCTGGACGACTTCGCTGGCCGGACGGCGCGAGGGACGCAGATTGAGCGCCAGGTGATTGACGCCCGCCTCCTGCAATTGGGTGAGATAGTCCACCAGCGCTCGCCGCCCACAGGACAGGCCGGCATGGATGGGCCGTGGGGGTTGGTCCGGATCACTGGCCAGCTCGAAGAACAGGCCCTGAGCGAAGGGCTTGAACAATTCGCGCCCGCCGATCTCGTTCAGCGCCTCGCGCCAGACCCGCGTCAGCGCCGGGACATGCTCGGCAGGCACGAAGTAATAGAACCAGCCATCGGCCTTGGCGGCGATCCAGTCCACCGTTTGCCGACTGCGCCCGGTCACCAACGCCGGGATGCGACCGTGCACCGGTTTGGGCACCAGATCGGCCAGCCCCTGCAGATCGCCGAAACGGCGGAATTCAGCCAGGGGAAAATTGGTTTCGCCGGCCAGCCGGAACATCTCGAAGGCATCGCGAAAGCGCTCGCCCCGTCGCTCGAACTCGCCTTCCAGGCCAAACGCCGGGTATTCCACCGGGCGATCGCCGGAGGCTACTCCCAACACCAGGCGACCATCGCTCAACTGATCGACCGAGGCCGCCATCTTGGCCAAGTGCAGGGGATGCCGCAGGGTGATGACGGCGCTGCCAGTGGCCAGGGTCAGGTGCTGGGTGATGCCGGCCAGATAGCCGAGATAGGTGAAGGGTTCGAATACCTGGCCGGCGTCGTTGAAACCAGGATCATAGAAGGGCACGTCGCGTGCCCAGAGCGCAGCGAAGCCCAATTGGTCGGCCAGCCGCGCCAGACGCGCATGGTCGCGCAGGGTCGGCATGGGATCATCGGGATAGCCCTCCAGCGGTAGCAGGAAGCCCAGGGTCAGGCGACCGGGTGCGAACAGCCGCGAAAAACCCGGATGCTGAAGGAAGGCGCGGCGACGCTCCGTGGTGGACATGGGGATTCCTTGCCAGAGAGGGAAAGCGAATGACCTTTCTATGGAGTCTAGCGGCATTCCAGGGTTCGCCGAGTGCCGGCTCGCTCATCCTCGAGCCACCCCCTTGCGACCCAGCGCGCCACGGACTGCGCATTCTCCGCCGCCCCGGCAGCCTGCATCGACCTTGGCACTCTCCTTATGCGGTCTTTTTACACCCCACCCTGCAAGCCATTTTTTCAGAAAATTATTTAACCTACTTTCTTCATATAAAGACAGACTAATAGCAAGGATAAACTTTTAGCTTTTTACTTTTATCAACTTCGCCAAATAGTGCTCGAGTCTCGCTATAGCTGAAACAAAAAGGCTTTTCTTGCAAACGGTGGTCGGCCAAGCCTCCAGGCAGAGCTTGAAGGGACACTCCATAAATAGATTTACCAATTTGGCGTATCTTCTTCGAAGCGGAAAATGCTCATCCCAGAGCCTTTCCAGCTGGTTTAAGATCTTTCCCTTTTTCTTTCCCTTGGCTCCGGAACATTTTTCCGAACATCAGGAATAGCATCCATGCAGTTGCACAATATGAGTGTTCGTACAAAGCTTTTTTCCGGTTTCACCGCCTTGATCATCCTCACACTGGCCATTGCCTACGCAGGCTGGTCTGGCATCCAGGCCTTGGGCCGGCGCGGCAATCTCATCGAGCAGTTCACCCAGATCGGCCTGCTCACTCGCGACATGCGCAATGCCCGCGGGGCCTTCGCCCTACTGCCGGAAACGGAGCAGGCCAATCGCTGGAAGCTCTCCATCGACGCCCTCGAAAAGCAACTGCAGGAAGCTCGCCCGCTGTTTCGACGCCCCCAGAGCCAGGCGCTGCTCGCCCGCACCGAGCAAACCCTCCAGGAATATCGTGACCTCTATCAGCAGACGCTGAAGGTGACCCAGGACCGCGATGCCACCATCCAGAGCATAAGAGAGACTGGCGATACGCTAGACAAGCAGCTTCAAGACGCCTCCAGCGCGCTGGATAGCCAGATCGACCATGGCGGCGTGCAATTCTCGTCCCTGCTGGCGGCCCTGCAAAAACTGCGAATCGACTTCCGCGTCTATGTGCTTAAATCCGCCGGCCCGCAGCAGGAAGCCCTGCAGACCTCACTGGGCAAGGTCGGTGCCGTACTCAAGACTCTGCCGGCCAGCAGCGCCTCGACCACGAGCCTGCAGCGACTGCCAGAACTCTTCGACCAGTATCAGCGCCAGATACAGCAGCTGTTCACCATTCAGAAGCAGTTCGAACAAGCCGACGACGGCCTGGACCAGCGCATCCTGGCGCTGCTCAAGACCGCCGACGAGATGAAGCAGGTGCAGAACCAGTTCCGTCTCGGCGATATCCGCGATGCCAAGCTGATGCTCTTTGGCGGCCTGCTTCTGGCGGTGCTGCTGAGCCTGGTCGCCGCCTGGATCATCACCCGCTCCATCGTGACGCCACTGCGCCAGACCCTCGGCACCGTGGAACGGATCGCCGCGGGCGACCTGACCGTCGAGACCCAGGCCGACCGCAAGGACGAACTCGGCCTCCTGCAGGCGGCCATGCAACGCATGATCGTCAATCTGCGCGAGCTTATCCGCGAGCAGAAAGACGGCGTCGTCCAGGTCGCCAGCGCCGCTGAAGAGCTCTCCGCCATCACCCAGCAGACGCGGGCGGGCGCCACGGCGCAAAAGGTGGAGACCGAGCAGATCGCCACCGCCATGCAGCAGATGACCGCCACCATTGGCGAGGTGGCCCGCAATGCCGAGCAGGCCTCCATGACCGCCCGCGAGGCCACGCTCAAGACTCGCGAAGGCGATGAGATGGTCAACCAGGTCGCCACCCAGATCGAAACCCTGGCGCAGGAAGTGGACAGTACCCAGGTGACCATGGAGCTGCTCAAGCAGAACGCCGACCGCATCGGCGGCGTGCTGGACGTGATCAAGGCTGTCGCCGAACAGACCAATCTGCTGGCGCTCAATGCGGCCATCGAGGCGGCCCGTGCCGGCGAGGCAGGTCGTGGCTTTGCCGTGGTGGCCGACGAGGTACGCGGGCTGGCGCAGCGCACCCGCTCTTCCACTGATGAAATCGCCAGCCTGATCACCAGCCTGCATGGCAGCACCGACAAGATGAGCGAGGCGCTGGAGCGCAACATCCAGTTGACCGGCGACAGTGTCGGCCTGACCCGCCAAGCCGGCGTGGTACTGGCCAGTGTCAGTAGCGCGGTGGGCGAAATCGAGGCCATGAACGAGCAGATCGCGGCTGCCGTCGAGCAGCAGAGCGCGGCGGGTGAGAACATCAGTCGCAGCGTGGTCAAGGTTCATGAGGTCGCCGACCAGACCGCCGCCGCCACCGAGGAAACCGCCGGCTCCAGTACCGAGCTGGCCCGCCTGAGCCTGCAACTGCAGGAGCTAACCGCACGCTTCAAGGTCTGACGCCAGCGCCGAAGCAGTTCGCCACCCGCTTCGGCGTTTGCCATCAATCCCGCTCGGCAAACCCAGGCTTCTGCACGTGCAAGCGCGGCCAGCGCGTCAGCCAGCCTTTGCTCGACAGGCGCTGGCGAAAGGCGTCGAGCCGGGGCCGCCAGGGATTCGGCGTCAAGTGCAAGGCGAAGAGCCCATCCTGGACGAAGGGGCTGACCACCTCGAGTTCGCCCGTCTCGGTGAGGCGCGCGGCCAGCGCGGACTCCACCTCGACCCAGAAACGCATGGCATCCAGGCTATCGGCATAGGGTGCATCGTCGTTGCGTAGATGCATGGCAGCCTGGTTGCGCACCGACCAGGGCCACCCCGGCGCCCGCTCCGCCAGGGCCATCTCGATGGCCCTGTCCCGTTCGGGCCGGCAGTCGGTCACATCGAAATAGATGACATCCAGATCTACCAGCGGTGTCGGCACGGTATAGCCGTGCAGCCGATCCCAGACCAGATTGCGCACGAAGCCGGCCGCCAGCCAGGCATCGGGCAGTTGTAATCCCGCAAGAACGGCAAGCAGCTGGCAGCGGACCGGATCCTCGCCGAGCCAGGTGGCGATGCGTTGCATCGCTGCCCTCCCCTCGGAGCCTGTTGAAATGCTGCTATGCGTTGGCCAAACGGCGTTGGAAAGGCTTCGGATCTCATTTACCAGTTGTAAACTCCGCTTCCTCAGCCCTTTTCGTCTCGTTCGGCTCTAGCTCGCGAGACTTTGTACAGACTTTCCCATAGGACAGCCTACCCCGGTCAGGCCACCGAGGCGATGCGGTTGCCGGCGCTGGCCTTCTCGACCTTGATGGCGACGAACTTGGAGGTGGGCGTGAAACTGCCCTCGCCATAGCTCTCCAGAGGCACCAGCGGGTTGGTTTCCGGGTAGTAGCCGGCAGCCTGGCCGACCGGGATGTCGAACGGCAGCGCGGTGAAGCCGCGGACCCGGCGCTCGATGCCGTCGTCCCACAGGGCGATCAGATCCACCTTCTCGCCGGCCGCCACGCCTAGGCGATCCAGATCGGCCTGGTTGACGAAGACCACGTCGCGCTGGCCCTTCACGCCGCGATAGCGGTCATCCAGGCTGTAGATGGTGGTGTTGTACTGGTCATGGGATCTCATGGTCTGCAGGATCAGGTCCGGCTTCACGCCCTGGCGGCGGACCGCGTCCGGCAACAGGTCATGCAGCAGCGCATTGGCGGCGAAGTTGGCCTTGCCAGTGGCGGTGTTCCACTCCCGGCGACCGGCCTTGTTGCCCAGGTAGAAGCCACCGGGGGCGGCCAGGCGGGCATTGAAGTCCTGGAAGCCGGGGATGACGTCGGCGATCAGGTCGCGGATGCGGTCGTAGTCCTCGATCAGCCAATCCCAATCCACCGGATGGTTGCCCAGCACGGCCTTGGCCAGACCGGCGACGATGGCCGGCTCGGACTTCATCTGCGCCGACAGTGGCCGCAGGATGCCGGCGGAGGCATGCACCATGCTGAAGCTGTCTTCCACGGTGATGGCCTGCTTGCCGCCCTTCTGCACATCCATCTCGGTGCGACCCAGGCAGGGCAGGATCAGCGCCTGCTGACCGGTCACCAGGTGGCTGCGGTTGAGCTTGGTGGCGATGTGCACGGTCAGCCGGCACTTGCGCAGCGCCTTGTGGGTGCGTGGGGTGTCCGGGGTGGCCTGGGCGAAGTTGCCGCCCAGGGCGATGAAGACCTTGGCCTGGCCCTGTTCCATGGCGGCGATGGCCTCCACGGTGTTGTGACCGCGATTGCGCGGCGGCTCGAAGGCGAAGCGCTTGGCCAGGGCGTCGCTGAGCCAGGCCGGGGCCTTCTCGTCGATGCCCATGGTGCGGTCGCCCTGGACGTTGCTGTGGCCGCGCACCGGGCAGAGACCGGCACCAGGCTTGCCGATCTGGCCGCAGAGCAGCTGCAGGTTGGCGATTTCCTGCACCGTGGCCACCGAATGGCGGTGCTGGGTGATGCCCATGGCCCAGCAGATGATGACCTTCTCAGCGCGGGCATACATGCGCGCGGCCTGCTCGATCTCGTGCAGCGACAGCCCCGACTGGCGCTCGATCAGCTCCCAGGAGGTGGCGTCGACCTGAGCCAGGTAGTCGTCCATGCCCAGGGTGTGGGCGGCGATGAAGTCGTGGTCGAAGACGCGCTTGGCGCCCTTGGCAGCGGCTTCGCGCTCCCACTGCAGGAGGTACTTGGCGATGCCGCGCAGCGCCGCCATGTCACCGCCCAGGGCCGGACGGAAGTAGGCGGTGTTGGTCGGCCGCGAGTCGTTGGTGAGCATCTCCAGCGGACTTTGCGGATGCTGGAAACGCTCCAGACCCCGCTCCTTGAGCGGGTTGAAGCAGACCACCTGGGCACCGCGCTTCACCGCGTTGCGCAGGGTCTCGATCATCCGCGGGTGGTTGGTGCCGGGGTTCTGGCCGATGACGAAGATGGCATCGGCCTCGTCCAGGTCGTGATAGGTCACGGTGCCCTTGCCGACGCCGATGCTGCGGCCCAGGCCGACGCCGCTGGCCTCGTGGCACATGTTCGAGCAGTCGGGGAAGTTGTTGGTGCCATAGGCGCGCACGAACAGCTGATAGAGGAAGGCCGCCTCGTTGCTGGCGCGCCCCGAGGTGTAGAACTCGGCTTCGTCGGGGCTGGCCAGGGCCTTGAGCTCCTTGGCGATCAGCGCGAAGGCGCCGTCCCAGGCGATGGGCACATAGCGATCGGTGGCTGCGTCATAGCGCAGCGGCTCGGTCAGCCGGCCCTGATATTCGAGCCAGTAGTCGCTCTGTTCCTGCAGCGAGGTCACGCTGTGGCGAGCGAAGAAGGCGGCGTCGACACGGCGCTTGGTGGCCTCCCAGTTGACCGCCTTGGCGCCGTTCTCGCAGAACTTCACCAGGCCGTTTTCCGGCGCCTCGCCCCAGGCACAGCCGGGGCAGTCGAAGCCGTGGTCCTGGTTGGTCTTGAGCAGCGTACGCAGATTCTTGAAGGCGTTGCCGCTGTCGAGCCAGAAGTGCACCACGCTCTTCAGGGCGCCCCAGCCGGCGGCGGGGCCTTGATAGGGTTTGAAGGACTGCTGAGGTTTGTTCATGGCGATACCCGTGGGATCAAGGGGCAACGGGCGCCGGGGCATAGACCCGCGGTGGCGACCGGTGCGGCAGGTGGATCAGATTGAGACGATGGCGGCGCGCCCATTCCACGGCGAGCCCGGTGGGGGCCGACAGGGTGATGAGGGTGGCGAGCCCGGCACGCACCGCCTTGTGGATGAGTTCGAGGCTGCAGCGACTGGTGACCACCACGCAGCCCTCGCGCACCGGCTGGCGCTGGCGCAGCAAAGCGCCGATCAGCTTGTCCAGGGCGTTGTGGCGGCCGATGTCTTCGCGGCACAGGGTCAGCTCGCCCTGAGCGTCGATGAACAGCGCGGCATGGACCGCCCCGCTGCGTTGACCGAGATCCTGGGCGGCGTCGATCCGCTGGCGCAGGTCATGCAGGTGAGCGGCCGGGGGCAGCCGCACCTTGCGCAGTCGATCCAGCTGCGGCAGCGCCTGTTCCAGCGCCTCGACCCCGCACAGGCCGCAACCGCTGGTCCCGGCCAGCTGGCGGCGCTGCTGCTTGAGCGCCCAGAAGGTGCGGCTGCTGATCTCGACGTCGACATTGAGCGCCTCGCCCACGCGCCGCACCTGGATGCCATAGATGTCGTCGATGGCATCGACGATGCCGGCGCTGAGGCTGAAACCGACCACGTAGTCTTCCACGTCGGCCGGCGTCGCCATCATCACCGCATGACTGATGCCGTTGTAGGCGATGGCCAACGCCACCTCTTCGGCCAGCGGCTGTTCGCCCCGCACGGTAGGCTGCTCCAGCTCGGCGAAGGCATAGCCGGCAGGAGGCGCGGTAACGAGGTCTGGCGATTGCTGGGACATGGGCGAAAACGACCTGCGGCGGTTTGACACAGATCAAAGATTAACCAGCACATCCCGGGGCGTCTAATCGCTATGACCGATGCCTTGATAAACGCTATCTATCACTCTCGGCGTAGAGCGCCTTGACCGCCTGGAAGCAGGCATCGGCCACCGCCAGACGCGGCTCCGTCCGCCGGATGAGCAGCCCCAACGGCGCCAGGGTTCGCGCGGTGTCGATGGGAATCAGCCGGGCATGGGGCGTAAGACGATCGAAGCCGCCGGCCAGGGGCACCACGGCGCAGCACAGCCCGGCATTGACGGCCTGCAGCAGCAGATAGACGGCATCGGTCTCCAGCACCGGCTGCGGCGTCAGCCCCAGGCTGCGAAAGCCGTGGTCCACCGACTGGCGGAAATGCATGGCGCCGGTCAGCAGGCCCAGCGGCAGCCCGGCCACCGCCTGCCAGTCCAGCGCGGCCTGGTCGAAGCTGAAATGGCGCTCGTCATAGAGCAGGCCCATGCGCGTCTCGGTCAGGGTCAGGCTGTCGAAGCGCGCCGGATCCAGGTGCTCCAGGTAGGAAATGCCCAGCTCCAGCCGATTGCTGGCCACGGCTTCGAGGATGCGTTCGGTGCTCAGCACCTGCAGCTGGAAGTGCAGCTTGGGGTGCAGCAGGCGCAGGTGCTGGAGTAGCGGCATGGGATCGAAGCTGGCCAGGGGCACCAGGCCGACCCTCAGGGTGCCCACCAATTGCCCCTGGAAGGCCTGGGCTTCGGCATAGAGGCCATCGTGGGCGGCCATCAGGGTGCGCGCCCAGGCGAGGATACGCTGACCGGCCTCGGTGAAACCCTCGAAGCGCTGCCCGCGGCGCACCAGCTCCACGCCCAGTTCGTCTTCCAGACCGCGCAGGCGCATGGACAGGGTCGGCTGGGTGACGTGACAGCGCGCCGCCGCCTGGCCGAAGTGCCGCGTCTCGTCCAGGGCGATGAGAAAGCGCAGTTGCTTGATGTCCACCGGTCTACTCCACTCTCGCCTGCTTTACCCCCTCTCCCCCTGGGAGAGGGTTGGGGTGAGGGTCTTTCTTCAAGCGGGCAGCAACTCCCGATAATCCCGCACCGCCGTGAACTCCTCACTGTCCTTGGGCCCGCGGCGGCTGTCCGGCTCATGGATCGCCAGCAGGTGGGCGACCCCATAGTCACGAGCGCTGCGCAGGATCGGCAGGTTGTCGTCGATGAACAGGGTACGCGCCGGATCGAAGGCGAAGTCGGCCTGCAGGGCCTGCCAGAACTGCTGTTCTTCCTTGGGGAAGCCGTAGTCGTGGGAACTGATCAACCGGTCGAAATAGGGCGCCAGTTCGATGCGCTCCAGCTTCAGCGACAGGGAATCGCGATGGGCGTTGGTGATCAGCGCCACGCGCTTGCCGGCGCGCTGCAGGGCGGCGAGAAAGGTGTCGGCGTCGGGTCTCAGGGCGATCAGGTGAGCGATCTCCTCCTTGAGTTCGCGCATGGAAAAGCCCAGCTCGGCGCTCCAGAAGTCCAGGCAATACCAGGTCAGCTTGCCCTGGTGGCTGAAAAACAGCGGCTCCAGCTCGGCCTTGGCCAGCGCCAGGGACTGGCCGTGGCGCTCGGCATAGCGCTGCGGCAGGTACTCCAGCCAGAAATGGTTGTCGAAATGCAGATCGAGCAGGGTGCCGTCCATGTCCAGCAACACGGTATCGATACGGCTCCAGTCGAGAGGGGTCATGGTGACTCCGGATCATGTAACAGGCGGGTTATCATACCCGTCCGCCCAGCCCAGGAGCCGTCCATGCGCCAGAAACCCACTGTTCTCGCCCGACAGATCGTGGCCAAGAGCCGTCTGTTCACCGTCGAGGAGATGCAGTTGCGCTTCGCCAACGGCGAGGAGCGCACCTACGAGCGCCTGGCCAACAAGGGCACCGGTCACGGCGCGGTGATGGTGGTGGCCCTGCAGGACGCCACCCGCGCCCTGCTCATCGAGGAATACTGCGGCGGCGTGGAAGACTACGAACTGTCGCTGCCTAAGGGTCTGGTGGAACCGGGCGAAGAGATCCTCGACGCCGCCAATCGCGAACTCAAGGAAGAGGCGGGTTTCGGTGCCCACCAGCTGGAATACCTCACCGCGCTGTCGCTGAGCCCCGGCTACATGAGTCAGCGCATCCATGTGGTGCTGGCCCGCGACCTCTATCCGGAGCGCCTGCCGGGCGATGAACCCGAGCCCCTCGAAGTCAGCAGCGTCGACCTGCGCGAGCTGTCGCAGCTGGTGCAGAATCCACGCTTTTCCGAAGGCCGCGCCCTGGCCGCCCTCTACTTGGTGCGCGACCTGCTCACCCAACGCGGAGAACTGCCGGCATGATGGCGCCCGTTTCCATTACCGCTCCGCTGGTACTCAACGTCATCGACCTAGTGCGCCAGGCCGGCGCGGCCATCCTGCCCCACTGGCGCCAGGGCGTGGCGGTGCGGCAGAAGAGCGACGACTCGCCGGTGACCGCCGCCGACCTCGCCGCCCACCGGGTGCTGGCCGAAGGCCTGGCCCGGCTGACCCCGGACGTGCCGGTGCTGTCGGAAGAAGCCTGTGACATCCCCTTCGCGGCGCGCAGCGCCTGGGACGTCTGGTGGGTGGTCGATCCCCTGGACGGCACCAAGGAATTCATCGACGGCAGCGAGGAATTCACCGTCAACGTGGCCCTGGTCGAGCGTGGCCAGGTGATCTTCGGCGTGGTCGGCATCCCCACCCGGGATGTCTGCTTCAGCGGCGGTCGTGAACTGGGCGCCTTCCGCATCCAGGGTGAAGACGGCGTCGAGATCGGCGTGCGCAACCAGCCGGAAGACGCCTTCACCGTGGTCGCCAGTCGCCGCCACGGCAGTCCGGCGCAGCAACGGCTGCTGGAAGAACTGGGCAACACCCTCGGCGAACCCAAGCTGGTCAGCGTCGGCAGCTCGCTGAAGTTCTGCCTGCTGGCCGAGGGGCTGGCCGACTTCTATCCCCGACTTGCCCCCACTTCTCAATGGGACACTGCCGCCGCTCAGGGCGTGCTGGAAGGCGCCGGCGGCGAGGTCCTGACCCTGGACGGTCAGCCCCTCACCTACGAGATGCGCGAGTCCTTCCTCAATCCGCACTTCCTCGCCCTGCCCCGCGAGGCCGCCTGGAGGCAGCAGGTGCTGGAGCTGGCCGGCTCCTTGGGCGACGCCTGAGCCGTCAGACCACGACCCTGGCCAGCTCCGGCACATCGCCCGACAGGCCCAGGGCGCGGCGCACGAACAGCGCCTTGGCCTCGAAGTGGCGATCGACCTGCTTGAGCGCGGCGTTGCGCAGCCAGCGTAGCGGCAGGCGGTCGTCCTGGAACAGGCGCTGGAAGCCTTCCATCGCCGCCATCATCGCCAGGTTGTGCGGCATGCGGCGGCGCTCGTAGCGTTCCAGCACCCGCTGTTCGGCGATGGATTCACCGCGCGCCTGGGCATGACGCAATTCCTCGGCCAGCACCGCGGCGTCGAGAAAGCCCAGGTTGACGCCCTGCCCGGCCAGCGGATGGATGACATGGGCGGCATCGCCGATCAAGGCCAGGCCAGGTTCCACATAGCGCTTGGCATGGCGCTGGCGCAGCGGGATGCACAGCCGCGTGTCGCTGCATTCCACCTTGCCCAGGCGATGCTCGAAGGCCTCGCCCAGGGCCTGGCAGAAGGCCGCGTCGTCCAGGGCCATCAGCCGCTCGCCCTGCTTGGGCGTGCAGGACCAGACGATGGAGCACCAATTTGTGTCGCCGCCGCGATCCAGCGGCAGGAAGGCCAGCGGGCCGTCGTCGGTGAATCTCTGCCAGGCGGTGCGCTGGTGCGATTCGGCGCAGCGCACACTGGTGACGATGGCATGGTGCAGATAGTCCCACTCGCGGGTTTCCAGCCCGGCCAGGCGACGCACGGCGGAGGTGGCGCCATCGGCGGCCACCACCAACGGGGCGCGGATCTGACGATCGCCGGCCAATTGCACCAGCCACTGGTCGCCGGAGCGACGCAGCAACTCCAGGCGCGCCTCCGGCAGGAGCAGGACGTTGGCCTCGGCCAGGCGTTCGAGCAGGGCCTCCTGCACCACGCGATTCTCGACGATGTGGCCGAGCACCTCGGCGTGCACGCTGGCGGCATCGAAATGCACGGCGCCGGTACCGGAGCCGTCCCAGACGTGCATCGCCTGGTAGGGACTGACGCGGCGCGCCAGGATGCCGTCCCAGGCGCCCAGGCGCTGCAGGATGCGCTGGCTGGCCAGCGACAGGGCGCTGACCCGGGGCTCGAAGGGCAGGTCGCTTTCGACCGCGCCCGGCGTGAGCGGGCCACGGTCGAGCAGCACCACCGACAGGCCGCTGTCGGCCAGGGCCAGGGCCAGGGCGCTGCCGACCATGCCGGCACCGACGATCACCAGATCCGCATGGGTCAGCATGCTCGTTTCTCCTCGCAGGTCAGGGACGGGTACCCAGGCCCATGGCCTGGCGGGCGAAGGCACTCTTGGCCGGTGGGCACAACTCCAGGCCGACCAGGCCCAGGTTGCGTCCGGCACTGAGCCAGGGCCGGCTGTTGGAAAACAGCCGGGTGATGCGATCGGAAAAGCCGATGGTCAGCTGCTGATCCAGACGCTGGCGCTGCAGATAGTCCTGCAAGGTGGCGAAATCACCGGGCGCCGCGCCGCTTTCCAGCAGGCACTCGGCCAGGCTGTCCACGTCGCGCAGGGACAGATTGAAGCCCTGACCGGCGATAGGATGCAGGCTGTGGGCCGCGTTGCCCAGCACCACCAGATGTGGGCGGACCTGTTCGTTGGCCTCCAGCAGGGTCAGCGGATAGGCGTGACGGGTGCCGACCTGGGTGAAGCTGCCCAGGCGATAGCCCACCGCCTGCTGCAATTCGGCGAGAAAGACGGCATCGGGCGCCTGCTGCAGGCGTAGCGCCTCGGCATCCGGCTGGGTCCAGACCAAGGCGCTGCGCTGGCCCGGCAGGGGCAGCAGCGCCAGGGGACCATGGGGCGTGAAGCGCTCGAAGGCGCGACCGCCGTGCCCTAGATTGGTCGAGACGTTGGCGATCAGCGCGGTCTGCTCGTAGACCGTGCGGCGCACCTCGATGCCGAGGGATTCGCGCAGCGCCGATCGCCCACCGTCGGCCAGCACCGCCAGGCCGCATTCGAGGACGTCGCCATCATCCAGTTCCAGACGATAGCCATCGGGTATGGCGGTGAGCGTGCGCACCTCGGCCGGGCAGCGCCAGTCCACCACCTCGCGATCCAGCGCCTGCCAGAGCACCTGGCCGATCCAGGCGTTCTCCACCACATAGCCCAGCGCCGGTAGCTTCTCGTCACGGGCGAGCAACTGGGTCACGCCGAAGCGGCCCTGGTCGGAGACCTGGATCTCTTGGATCGCCTCGGCATGTTCGGCCAGAGCCTCCCACACGCCGAGACGCTGGTAGATCAGCCGTGAACCATAGGACAGCGCCGAGGAGCGGGCGTCGTAGCTGGGCTGATAGGTATCGCCGGGGGCGAAGGGTTCCACCAGCAGGATGCGCCAGCCGCGCGCCTTGGCGCCGGCCTGCAGGGCCAGGGCCAGGCTGGCACCCACCAGACCGCCGCCGATGATGGCGATATCAGGACGTTGCATGAGCGTTCTCCCGGCGGTCGCGCGCGGCCGCCATCAAGCCTTCGATCTCCGCGACCGCCTTGGGCAGGCCGGCGGTCAGCACCTCGCAACCACTGCGCGTCACCAGCACCTCGTCCTCGATGCGGATGCCCAGGCCACGCCATTTGCGCGGCACCTCGGCGTCCGGCGGGATATAGAGTCCGGGCTCCACGGTCAGCACCATACCCGGCTCCAGCATCCGCCACTGGTCGCCGATGCGATATTCACCCACGTCATGGACATCCAGCCCCAGCCAGTGACCGGCGCGGTGCATGTAGAACTCGCGACAGGCGCCCGCCTCGATCAGGTCGTCCAGTTGGCCCTGGAGCAGGCCCAGGGCCAACAGCCCTTCGGTGATCACCCTGACCGTGGCCTCATGGGGTTCGTTCCAGTGCCGCCCGGGTGCCACGCAGGCGATGGCGGTCTGGTTGGCCGCCAGCACGATGTCGTACAGCTGCCGCTGCTCGGGCGAGAAGCGGCCATTGACAGGAAAGGTACGGGTCACGTCGCTGGCATAGCACTCCAGTTCGCAGCCGGCGTCGATCAGCACCAGGTCGCCGTCGCGCAGGGGCGCGTCGTTGGCCTGGTAATGCATCACGCAGGCGTTGGCCCCCGCGGCGACGATGGAGCCATAGGCCGCCAGCCGTGCGCCCCCCTGGCGAAAGCAGTAGTCCAGCTCCGCCTCCAGGTGATACTCGCGCAGCCCCGGCCGGCAGGCCTGCATGGCGCGCAGGTGGGCGGCGCAGGTCAGCTCGGCGGCGGCCTTGAGCAGGCGCACCTCGGCGGCCGACTTGTACAGTCGGCTGTCGTGCAGCAGGGTATCCAGCGCCAGCAGCTCCCGCGGCGGCGAAGCGCCCTGATCGGCCTTGGCGCGGATCAGTTCGATCCAGTTGAGCAGTTGCCGCTCGAATTCCGGATGGGCACCCATCGCGTAGTAGACCCGCTCGCGGCCTTCCAGCAGGCCGGGCAGGATGTCGTCCAGATCGCCGATGGGAAAGGCGTCGTCCGCGCCATAGTCGGCCAGCGCCCCTTCCTGACCCGCGCGCCGGCCCTCCCAGCGCTCCATCTCCAGGTCCCGCTCGCGGCAGAACAGCAGATATTCACCATGGGCACGGCCGGGAATCAGCACGGCCAGGGCTTCCGGCTCGGGAAAGCCGGTGAGGTACTGGAAATCGCTGTCCTGGCGATAGGGCTGCTCGATGTCGCGGTTGCGCAGGCACACCGGCGCAGCGGGCAGCAGGGCGATGCCGCCGTGGCCGATCTCGGCCATCAGGGCGCGGCGGCGGCGGGCGAATTCGGCCTTGTGGATTCGCGGCATGGCCGCTCAGTGCACCACGGGCGCAGGTTCGGGGAGGGAGCCGCGGCCGTACTCGCCATAGAGCAGCAGCGGGGCCACGCGCAGGTATTCGGTGACTTCCATGAAGTCGTTCTCACCCTCTTCGCCTTCCTCGGCGGGCTCCTGAATCTGCGCGATGGCTGCCAGATCTTCGAGCACCTCGCGCGCCTCGCCGGAGACTTCGCCCGTGCGCCCGGACAGGCCGAAGCCGGCCAGAAAGCCCTGGCACCACTCGCCCAGGGCGGCGGTGCGCTCGACCAGGGAGAATTCGTCCGGTGGCAGCATTAGTACCAGGGCCACCTGCTGGCCGGCGAATTCCTGTTGCACCATGCCCAGCAGCCCCGAGAGCGCCGCCTGCAGACGTTCGCCCGGCGCGCCACCGAGCAGCTCGCTGGCCGCGGCCAGCCAGTCGTTCTCGTCGAAGCCCGCGCCGCCACAGACCCGACCGAGCAGGTGACCGTGGAGTTCGGCGGGCGAGACCGGCAGAGCGGCCTCGGCGAGCAGGGTTGAGAAGGCGGCGTAGGCGGATGCTGAGCTGGACATGGCGTCGAGGTGGGGCGCTGGCTAGAATGAAGCCTTATCCTACGCGCTGACCCCGCCGGCGGCCAATCTCGTTGCACCCTTCTGGAGCTGTAGCCCTCATGAGCGAGTCTCGCGACACGCCCCTCGACGCCGATCTGGAAGCCCTCGGTGACCGTGTGGAGCGCCTGCTCCTGCGGCTTGAGGAATTGCAGCGGCAGAATCGACAACTGCGCCAGGGCGAGCGCAACTGGCGCCAGGAGCGCGCCGAGTTGATCGAAAAGAACGAATTGGCCAGATCGAAGGTCGAAGCGATGATTTTACGCCTGAAAGCTTTGGAGCAGGACTCATGAGCATCGAGACCGTGACCGTCCAGATAATGGAAAAGGAATATCGCATCAGCTGCCCGGCTGACGAGCGCGCCAACCTGGAGAGCACCGCTCGCTACCTGGACGGCAAGATGCGCGAGATCCGCGCCAGCGGCAAGGTCATCGGCGCCGACCGCGTGGCCGTGATGGCCGCCCTCAACATCACCCACGAACTGCTGCACCGCCAGGACGACGTCAGCCTGGAAGTCAGCAGCACCCGCGAGCGGGTCCGCGACCTGCTGGATCGCGTCGACCGGGCACTGATCACCGAACACGACACCACTGCCTGACCGCCGACCCGGGGATCGGCGGGGGTTTGCATCCTGGCTCAGGGGCGTATACTGGAGGTCACTCTCTGGTGTGTGCGCCAGTCGGTCATGTCCCCGAGCCGATAAGCAACACCCCGGGGGTTGCTCGTAAGACTGGTGTGCATGTCCGCTACGGCGGAAAGCCTAAAGGTCTACGACTTCTCCCACCTTGAACCAAGGGTTCAAGGGCTACACCGGCAGCGGCATTCCGGAGAGCTCATTTCTTCCATGACCACCCCGCCTTCTACCGATCTCAGCAGGCCCGCGCTGCGCAAGCTTCTCCGCCAGCGACGTCGCGCCCTCACCCCCGTACAGCAACGCCAGGCCGCCCGCGAACTGTATCGCCAGCTTGCCCAGCATCCGCTGTTTCGTCGCGCCCGCCATATCGCCTTCTACCTGCCCAGCGATGGCGAGATCGATCCGCGTCCATTGCTCGAAGAAGCCCAGCGCCGCGGCAAGGCCACCTATCTGCCGGTACTCTCCCGCTGGCCACGCACCGCCATGATCTTTCAGCGCGTCGGCCGCGGTGAATCCTGGGTGCGCAATCGCTTCGGCATCGCCGAGCCACGCCCGGATCGGCGCCTGGGTCGACCGACCTGGGCTCTCGGGCTGATCCTGATGCCGCTGGTGGGCTTTGATCCGCAGGGCGGACGCCTGGGCATGGGCAAGGGCTTCTATGACCGCAACCTGGCCTATCTGGCACGCCGGCGGCAATGGCGCAGCCCGCAGCTGATCGGCTGTGCCCATGAATGTCAGAAGGTGGAGCGACTGGCACTGGCGGCCTGGGACGTGCCCATGGCGGCCGTGGTGAGCGATGGCGGCTGGTACGGTCAGCGTACCGGAGAGACTTCCCGCGCCGGCTGAGCGTCGCTGGTGTAGCGAGCGTATTGCTGCTGGTTCTGGCGCTGCTCCCAGAAGCTCTGGGTATACCCGGTGGTGACCACGCCCAGGGTAAAGATCAGGACCAGCACCCACAACAGATCAGGTTTGCGTTTCATCGAACTGGGCCACCCCCTTGCTGGCACCTTTGGGCAGGACAGGACGTCGCCCTGTTATGCTCAGCGCGTACGATCAGACTACATCCGGAATGCGCGGCATTCTGCGACAAGCGGTCGCCCCTTGCAATCGACCAGACCCTTTCCTGGAAGCTCCCGAGCCTCCATTCGTCAGGAGACGAACCGTGGCCTGCTGGCTGTTGAAATCCGAGCCCGATGAGTTCTCACTGGACGACTTGCAACGCCTGGGCCAGGCGCGTTGGAACGGCGTGCGCAATTACCAGGCACGCAACTTCCTGCGCGCCATGAAACCCGACGAGCTGTTCTTCTTTCATCATTCGAGTTGCGCCGAACCGGGCATCGCCGGCATCGGTCGGATCGTGGGCGAAGCCTTCGCCGACCCCACCGCCCTAGACCCGGAAAGCCCCTACCATGCGCCCAAGGCCAGCGCCGCAGACAATCCCTGGACGGCGCGCCAGGTGGCCTTCGTCGAGGCCTTTCCGCGGCTGCTGACCCTGCCGCGCCTGCGCCAGTTGCCGGCACTCGCCGACTT
This sequence comes from Pseudomonas sp. MS15a(2019), assembly GCF_013277805.1. Lineage (NCBI taxonomy): Bacteria > Pseudomonadati > Pseudomonadota > Gammaproteobacteria > Pseudomonadales > Pseudomonadaceae > Pseudomonas > Pseudomonas sp. MS15a(2019). The sequence continues at coordinate 185,034 of NZ_VBTN01000007.1, read as the reverse complement.
CGCCCTGCTGCGCAAGGGCAATCGCCTGTCGGTGATGCCGGTCAGCGCCGAGGAGTGGGCGGCGATCGTCGCCGCGGCCCGCGCCTGACCGCGCTCAGGGCTGGATGATCAGGTTGTTGAACAGCAGGTCTTCCACCAGGGGCTTGCCTTCCTCCTGGGTGAGCACGTTCTGCACCTGCTTTAGCGCCTCCTGGCGCAGTTTCTCGCGGGCTTCCACGCCGGCCAGGGTCTCGTCGGTCTGCTGGGCGAAGAGCATCACCAGCTGATTGCGGATCAGCGGCTCGTGGAACTCGACCTTATCCTTGGCTTCCTTGCCGGTCATCATCAGGGCGATGTCGGCCTTGTAGTACTTGAGCTTGGGCCCGCTGCCATAGTTGCCGACCAGGGCCGGAGTCAGGTTGTAGAATTCGGTCTTGGGGGCCTCCCCCTCCTTTTTCTCTTCGTTCGCCCAGGCAGTGAAGGCCAGGCAGAAAGACAACAAAACGGCGGCGACGGCTTTCACGGCGAATCCTCTAGAGATGGATGGCTGCAGCATAGCCAGCGGAATTCAAGGGGTCACCTCGAACCTGAGGGTTCCGATCACCTGGCCGACGTCCGTAACCACTTGCACCTGCCAACGGCCGGTCACGTCGCCGGGAAAGTTCTGCTTGTGGGTCCAGGCGCGATAACCGGCCTCGCGACCGCCGCTGATATCCAGGGGAATCCGATCCACCTCCCGACCGGCATGACGCCAGACATGGTAGATACGCTCGTTCAGGCCACGCGGTGCGTTGATGGCGGTGAAGGCATAGAGCCCCTGGGCGCGCAGCTGGGCGCTGCTCAGGCTCTTCACCGCATCGCCGGGCTGGCGCTTGAGGCTGTCGAAGTTGGTGCTCATGCCCATGTCGGTCAGCCACAGGGTGGCCGGCGGCACCCAGGCGCGCCCCAGCCAGCCAAAGGCGCCGATGGCCAGGCACAGGCCCAGCAGCCCCAGCCAGCGCCAGCCCAGGCGTACCCGGAAGGCCACCGCCAGACTGGGAAAGGACAGCAGCACGGCGACGCCCAGGGCCAGTTCGTAGCTCTGGGTAGTGGTCAGGTGCAGGATGATCGGTAGCGCCGTGAGCAGTACCGCGAACAGCGTCAGGGTGTGATAGCTGAGAAATACCCAGCGCCGCGGCGCCAGGGTCTTGTAGTAGAGCGGATCGATGATGGACACCAGGGCGGCCGCGCCAAGCAGTCCGGTGAACAGCGCCTGGCCGCTGTTCCAGGCCGTGGTGATGGCAAAGAACGGCAGGCAGAAGAACAGACTTTCCTGGTGGATCAACTGGGTGGCGTAGCGTAGCAGCGGTGGTGGCAATTCCCAGCCGAAACGGCGGCTGACCCAGCCCCGCAGCACGTTTTCCAGCATCAGCCAGACCCAGCTCGCCAGCATGATCACCGCCATCACCGGGGCGAAACCCTTCTGCCGGTCCACCAGCAGGAAGCTGCAGATCCCCGAGATGAAGCCGGCCAGGGCGATCAATCGCGGATAGCGCTCGAACAGGGTGGTGATCAGGGTCAGGGCGCGGGAGGACAGGACTTTCCAGGCAGGCATGATGACTCGTGAAAACGGCAGCAAAGACGCGCCACCCTAGGCGCGCAACCCGTACAGATCAAGGGGGAATCCGGGCACCCACTGCCACAGGGCGGAAAAGCCTATGCAGGCTGTAATATCATTGTAATATTCGAAAACGAACCTGGAATGTTCGCTTTCGATTAATACCTATAACAATACCGAGGCTCCCATGCTTGGAATCTTCGCCCCTGCGGCCCATCGCACGCCGCTGCCCGCCGATCGCATCGATCCCGTCTACCGCCGTCTCCGCTGGCAGATCTTCGCCGGGATCTTTATCGGCTATGCCGGCTACTACCTGCTCCGCAAGAACTTCTCGCTGGCCATGCCCTATCTGGTGGAGCAAGGCTACAGCCGGGGTGAACTGGGCGTGGCGCTGTCCGCGGTGGCCATCGCCTACGGCCTGTCCAAGTTCCTCATGGGGCTGGTCTCGGACCGCTCCAATCCACGCTATTTCCTGCCCTTCGGGCTGGTGATGTCGGCGCTGGTGATGCTGCTGTTCGGATTCGCACCCTGGGCCACCTCCAGTGTCAGCATCATGTTCGTCCTGCTGTTCCTCAACGGCTGGTTCCAGGGCATGGGCTGGCCGCCCAGCGGTCGCACCATGGTGCACTGGTGGTCGCAGAAGGAGCGTGGCGGGGTGGTCTCGGTGTGGAACGTCGCCCACAACGTCGGCGGCGGCCTGATCGGCCCGCTGTTCCTGCTCGGCCTGGCCTGGTTCAACGACTGGCACGCCGCCTTCTATGTCCCGGCCGTGGTGGCTCTGGCGGTGGCGGTCTTCGCCTTCATCGCCATGCGCGATACCCCGCAGTCCTGCGGCCTGCCATCGGTGGAACACTGGAAACAGGACTTCCCCGAGGGCTACAGCGAAGGTCACGAACGCGAATTCTCCACCAAGGAGATCTTCGTCGAGTACGTGCTGAAGAATCGCCTGCTCTGGTACATCGCCTTTGCCAACGTCTTCGTCTATCTGCTGCGCTATGGCGTGCTGGACTGGGCCCCCACCTACCTCAAGGAAGCCAAGCACTTCTCGGTGGACAAGACCTCCTGGGCCTACTTCTTCTACGAATGGGCCGGCATCCCCGGGACCCTGCTCTGCGGCTGGCTCTCGGACAAGCTGTTCCGCGGTAACCGCGGCGCCACCGGGGTGGTGTTCATGCTCGGCGTACTGGTCGCCACCCTGGTCTATTGGCTCAACCCGGAAGGCAATCCCGGTGTCGATCTGGCAGCGCTGGTGTCCATTGGCTTCCTGATCTACGGCCCGGTGATGCTGATCGGCCTGCAGGCGCTGGAACTGGTGCCCAAGAAAGCTGCTGGCACCGCCGCAGGCTTTACCGGGTTGTTCGGCTACCTGGGCGGCTCGGTGGCAGCCAACGCCCTGGTGGGCTACACCGTGGACCACTTCGGCTGGGATGGTGGCTTCATGCTGCTGGTCGGCTCCTGCGTCCTGGCCATCGTCTTCCTGGCGATGACTCTGAGACACACCGGCATGGTGGCCAAGTCGGCGCAGTAGCGCCGATTGCCCAGGATGGATGACGGCACAGCCTCATCCACTCTGGGTCCTGGTCGAAAACGCTTTGTGCTTTTCGATCAATCGCGGCCATGGGCCGCTCCTACAGGTAGAGCTTACCCGTAGGAGCGGCCCATGGCCGCGATAGGCTCACCCCCGCGGCGCGTAGGCGAAGACGTCGGCGCGCATCTGGTGCGCGTCCATGCCGGCGTCCACCAGGGCATCCAGGGTGGCGTAGACCATCGCCGGCGACCCGCTGGCATAGACGTGCAGGCCGCTCAGGTCAGCGAAATCCGCGCGCACCACCTCGTGCAACAGACCACAGCGCCCTTCCCAGCCACAGGCATCGCTCACCACCCGGTTCAGGGTGAGATTGGGCAATTCCGCCCAGGCGTCCCAGGCCTCGATGGCATAGAAGTCGTCCGGCGTCCGCACGCCCCAATAGAGGTGCACCGGATGAGCGAAGCCCCGGGTACGGGCGTCTTCGATCAGGCTGTGCATCTGCGCCATGCCGGTCCCGGCGGCGATCAGTACCAGGGGGCCCTCAGGCAGTTCGGCCAGATGGGCGTCGCCATAGGGCAACTCGACCTGGGCCATGCCCCTGCTTTCCAGTTGCGCCAGCAGCGCCTGGCTGCTGGCCTCGCGGGCCAGCACGTGCAATTCCAGCTCACGCCCCTGGTGGGGCGCCGAGGCCAGGGAAAAGGCCGATTGCTTGCCGTCATCGCGCTGGATCAACAGGTACTGACCGGCGTGATAGCGCGGCGCCCGGCCGGCCGGCGCGCGCAGGCGCACCCGGCGGACATCGCCCCCGACGTCATCCAGGGCAACCACCTGACAGGCCAGCTGACGCACCGGCAACTCACCGGGCGCCAGGACGCCATCCCACTGCAGCAAGCAATCGCTGAGCGGTACCGCCACGCAGACATAGACCTCGCCGTGATCGACGGTCTTTCCGTGCTGGGTGACCTGCCCCTCCACCAGCAGCGCGGCGCAGAGCTGGCAGTTGCCGTTGCGGCAGCTGTGCGGTCCGCTGTAGCCGAGACGCTGCGCGGCGGCCAGGATGGCTTCGCCGGGCTGGGTTTCCAATACCGCACCCGAGGGCTGCAGGGTGACCTTCATCGTCGTCTCCGTTAATCGATCCCGAGACTGGACCACATCTCGTCCACCCGTTTGACCACCGCTTCGTCCTTGACGATCGCCCGCCCCCACTCACGCGTGGTTTCGCCCGGCCACTTGTGGGTGGCATCCAGGCCCATCTTCGAGCCCAGGCCGGAGATCGGCGAGGCGAAGTCCAGGTAGTCGATGGGGGTGTTGTCGATCATCACGGTGTCGCGCTTGGGATCCATGCGCGTGGTGACCGCCCAGATGACATCGTTCCAGTCGCGGGCATTGATGTCGTCGTCGGTGACGATCACGAACTTGGTGTACATGAACTGCCGCAGGAACGACCAGACACCCAGCATCACCCGCTTGGCATGACCGGGGTACTGCTTCTTGATGGTCACCACCGCCATGCGATAGGAACAGCCTTCCGGCGGCAGATAGAAGTCGACGATCTCCGGAAACTGCTTTTGCAGGATGGGCACGAAGACTTCGTTGAGCGCCACGCCGAGGATGGCCGGCTCGTCCGGCGGCCGCCCGGTGTAGGTGCTGTGGTAGATGGGGTCGCGGCGGCGGGTGATGCGTTCCACGGTGAACACCGGGAAGGTATCGACCTCGTTGTAGTAGCCGGTGTGGTCGCCATAGGGGCCTTCCGGCGCGGTCTCGCCCGGATGGATGACCCCTTCCAGCACGATCTCGGCACTGGCCGGCACCTGCAGGTCGTTGCCCACGCACTTGACCAGCTCGCTGCGACTGCCGCGCAACAGGCCGGCGAAGGCGTATTCGGACAGGGTATCGGGCACCGGAGTGACTGCGCCCAGGATGGTGGCCGGATCGGCGCCCAGGGCCACGGCCACCGGGTAGGGCTGGCCGGGATGCTTCTGGCACCACTCGCGGAAATCCAGCGCGCCGCCTCTATGGCTCAGCCAGCGCATGATCAGCTTGTTGCGGCCGATGACCTGCTGACGATAGATGCCGAGGTTCTGGCGCTCCTTGTTGGGTCCGCGGGTGACGGTCAGGCCCCAGGTGATCAGCGGCGCCACGTCGCCCGGCCAGCAGTGCTGGATCGGCAGCTTGCCGAGATCGACCGCCTCGCCCTCTTCGATCACCTCCTGGCAGGGCGCGTCCTTGAGAACCTTGGGCGCCATACTGATGACCTTCTTGTAGATCGGCAGCTTCGACCAGGCGTCCTTGAGGCCCTTGGGCGGCTCGGGCTCCTTGAGAAAGGCCAGCAGCTTGCCGATCTCGCGCAGGGCGCCGACGTCTTCGGCGCCCATGCCCAGGGCCACGCGCTGGGGCGTACCGAACAGGTTGCCCAGCACGGGCATGGAGAAGCCCACGGGATTCTCGAACAGCAGCGCCGGACCCTGCTTGCGCAGGGTGCGGTCGCAGATTTCGGTCATCTCGAGGATCGGCGAGACCGGGGCGGTCACGCGCTTCAGTTCACCACGCTGCTCCAGGCTGCGGATGAAGTCACGCAGATCTCGGTATTGCATGCGGCCTCTTGGCGCTGGGGAAAGTCTGGCAGTCTACCGCCTGAGTCGCGCATCGAGAAAGCATTGGTCCAGAAACGCCAAAGGCCGGGATTTCCCGGCCTTTGCTTGCGACTGCGCCTTACTTGCTGCGCTTCATCGAATCGAAGAACTCGTTGTTGGTCTTGGTCTGACGCAACTTGTCGAGGAGGAATTCGATCCCGGCGATCTCGTCCATCGGATGCAGGATCTTGCGCAGGATCCACATGCGCGACAGCTCTTCCTCGTCGGTGAGCAGCTCTTCGCGGCGGGTGCCGGACTTGTTGATGTTGATGGCCGGGAAGACGCGCTTCTCGGCGATCCGACGCTCCAGGGGCAGTTCCATGTTGCCGGTGCCCTTGAATTCCTCGTAGATCACCTCGTCCATCTTCGAGCCGGTTTCCACCAGCGCGGTGGCGATGATGGTCAGGCTGCCGCCTTCTTCGATGTTACGGGCGGCGCCGAAGAAGCGCTTGGGCTTCTCCAGGGCATGGGCGTCGACACCACCGGTGAGCACCTTGCCGGAGCTGGGGATCACGGTGTTGAAGGCCCGCGCCAGACGGGTGATGGAATCCAGCAGGATGACCACGTCCTTCTTGTGCTCGACCAGGCGCTTGGCCTTCTCGATCACCATGTCGGCGACCTGCACGTGGCGGGTCGGCGGCTCGTCGAAGGTGGAGGCCACCACTTCACCGCGCACGGTGCGCTGCATCTCGGTCACTTCCTCGGGACGCTCGTCGATGAGCAGCACGATGAGGTAGCACTCGGGATTGTTGCGGGTGATGTTGGCCGCGATGTTCTGCAGCATGATGGTCTTGCCGGCCTTGGGCGGCGCGACGATCAGACCGCGCTGACCCTTGCCGATGGGAGCGCAGAGGTCGATGACCCGACCGGTGAGGTCTTCGGTGGAGCCGTTGCCGGCTTCCATGGTCAGGCGCTTGTTGGGGAACAGGGGCGTGAGGTTCTCGAACAGCACCTTGTTCTTGGCGTTTTCCGGCCGGTCGAAGTTGATGGTGTCGACCTTGAGCAACGCGAAGTAGCGCTCGCCCTCTTTCGGCGGACGAATCTTGCCGATGATGGTATCGCCGGTGCGCAGGTTGAAGCGGCGGATCTGGCTGGGGGAGACATAGATGTCGTCGGGACCGGCCAGGTAGGAGGAGTCGGCGCTACGCAGGAAGCCGAAGCCGTCCTGCAGGATCTCCAGCACGCCATCTCCGGAAATCTCGTCGCCACCTTTCGCATGCTTCTTGAGCAGCGCGAAGATGATGTCCTGCTTGCGGGACCGGGCCATGTTTTCCAAGCCCGCGGCATCCGCCATTTCCAACAGTTCCGTGATGGGCTTTTGCTTGAGTTCGGTCAGATTCATAGACGTATGTTGACGTGAGAAGAGGCGAAGGAGGGAATCGAGCTGAGCGGTCGGATGCGAGATTAGCTTCGCGGGATGCGTTCTGAAGAGGAGAACTGACGGCTGCAGCAGATGAGAAGACGACCCGCTGATGGGGTCGTGGGCTGGAATCTAGCACCTGCATGGGTGCTCGTCCAGCCGTCCAGGCATAAAAAAGCCCCGCATGGCGGGGCTTTCGACTGGATTCCTCAGACGTTGGCGTCGAGGAAGGCGGCCAGTTGCGACTTGGACAGGGCACCGACCTTGGTGGCCTCGACCGCGCCGTTCTTGAACAGCATCAGGGTCGGGATGCCACGCACGCCGTACTTGGGCGGGGTGTCCTGGTTTTCATCGATGTTCAGTTTGCAGACCTTGAGCTTGCCCTGGTAATCCTTGGCGATCTCGTCCAGGACCGGGGCGATCATCTTGCACGGACCGCACCATTCGGCCCAGTAGTCGACCAGCACGGGGCTGTCGGACTTCAGCACGTCCTGCTCGAAGCTGGCGTCGCTGACGTTGGTGATGTATTCGCTCATTGACTCTCTCCGAATTCGGGTGCGACTTGAAGTATGGCCATGATAGCCCTGCTGCCGTCACTTCGAAAGCATTCGAACATTGATGGTGACTATGACGGGCATTGATGGCAGAGGCAGCTCACGATCCGGCGAGCCGGCGATAGGGTCTTTTTAGCACCGTTTGACCACCGCGCCGCCGATCATGGACAGCTGGTTAGACAGCGGGCACCGGGAAAGGGGTTCCACTGCGCAGCGCCGCATTGCGGATATGTTCGCGCATGGCCTTTTGCGCCGCTGCCGGCGAGCGGCGACTCAGGGCCCGAAGGATACGCCGGTGTTCCTGCCAGGTTTCCAGTGCCCGCTCGGGCCGGACGAAGGGCAGCTTCTGACTTTCGTGAAAGCGCTCGGGGCTGGTGGTGATCACTGCCAGCATGGCCGGATTGTCCGCGGCCAGCAGCAGCTGGCGATGGAAATCGAAGTCCAGCGCGGCCGCTTCTTCCAGCTCATTGGCCCGCAGCGCCCGGTGCAGGGCGGCGAGATTGACCTCCAGGCGATCCAGGTCGGCGGGGCCCAGGGTAACGGCGGCCAGACCGGCCGCGAAGCCTTCGAGGGCAAAGCGCAGCTGGAAGACATGGGCGGCGGCGACCTCGCCAGCGAAGGGCCAGTGTCCGTCCGCCGTGCTCGCCGTCTCCTGGACATAGACCCCACGTCCAGGCTGCACGCTGACCAGGCCCAGGGCACTGAGGGTGGACAGCGCCTCGCGCAGGGAGGCGCGACTCACTCCCAGCCGCTCGGCCAGCTCACGCTGCGCCGGGAGCGCCGCGCCAGGGGCATAGCCTTCGGTCTCGATCAGCCGGCGAATGGCGTCGACGGCATATTGGGGTACGGCGCGGGTGGCAGCGAAGGGCATGGAGTGGTCAGGCCAGTCAGTCCGGAAGTTCGCCTTTTATGCCGATTTTCCCGCCAGTTCAAGCCTGGCCCCATGGCGGAGCATAGGGCGGTAAGCGCGCACCAAAGCGGCCCACGCTAAAAGCAGAGGCCTGCTTAGCCGCCGTTCAACTGTTCAGACCAGTAAGACCAATCCTCAGGTCTGACGGCCCTCGCGTCCGTCTGGCCAGGGACTGGCACATGAAATGCACTGGGCACAGCCACCCATCCTGCTTCCGGAGTCTCGTCATGCTCAAGCGCTGGACCGCCCTCTCCCTGCTCGCCCTGGGCCTGACCGCCCTGCACACCCCCGTCCAGGCCGACCAGCTGGCCGATATCCAGCAGCGCGGCACGGTGCGCATCGCCGTGCCCCAGGACTTTCCGCCCTTCGGCACCGTGGGCCCCGACCTCAAGCCCCGCGGCCTGGACATCGACACCGCCCAGTTGGTCGCCGACAAGCTGGGCGTCAAGCTGGCGCTGACCCCGGTCACCAGCACCAACCGCATCCCCTTCCTGACCACCGGCAAGGTGGACATGGTCATCTCCAGCCTGGGCAAGAATCCCGAGCGCGAACAGGTCATCGACTTCACCAAGCCGTATGCGCCCTTCTTTCTCGGCGTCTTCGGCGCCAAGGGCAGCGGCCTGAGCACGCCCGAGGAGCTGGCTGGCAAGACCATCGCCGTGACCCGCGGTGGCATCGAGGACATGGAGCTGAGCAAGGTGGCGCCCAAGGAGGCGGTGATCAAGAGATTCGAGGACAACAACGCCACCATCGCTGCCTATCTCGCCGGCCAGACCGAATTCATCGCCAGCGGCAGCTCGGTGATGGCCTCCATCGCCGAGAAGAAGCCCGAGCGCGCGCCGGAAATGAAGCTCACCCTGAAGAATTCGCCCAACTACATCGGCCTGGCCAAGCACGAACCGGCACTCAAGGCCAAGCTGGACAGCATCATCGACGCCGCTCGCGCCGACGGCAGCCTGGATCGCCAGGCCGAGAAATGGCTGGGCCAGCCGCTGCCCAAGGACATGTAAGGCATGGCCTATCAGTTCGACTTCCAGCCGGTCCTGCAGCAGGGTGACCTGCTGCTCAAGGGCGCCCTCTTCACCCTGGAGCTGACCGCCATCGGCGCGGCGCTGGGCATCGCCCTGGGCATCCTGGGCGCGGTCTGCCGCGCCTGGCAGCTCAAGCCCTTCGACCGGGTGTTCGGCGTCTATGTCGAGCTGATCCGCAACACGCCCTTTCTGATCCAGCTGTTCTTCATCTTTTTCGGCCTGCCCTCGCTGGGGGTGCACATCAGCGAATGGCAGGCGGCGGTACTGGCCATGGTGATCAATCTGGGCGCCTATTCCACGGAGATCATCCGTGCCGGCATCCAGGCGGTACCCAAGGGCCAGCTGGAAGCCGCCGCGGCCCTGGCCATGACCCGCGCCGAGACCTTTCGCCACGTGATCCTCAGGCCCGCCCTGGCCAAGGTCTGGCCGGCGCTGTCGAGCCAGGTGGTGATCGTGATGCTGGGTTCGGCGGTCTGCTCGCAGATCTCCACCGAGGAGCTGACCTTTGCCGCCAACTTCATCCAGTCGCGCAACTTCCGCGCCTTCGAAACCTATCTGCTGACCACCCTGCTCTATCTAGTCATGGCCATCGGCGTACGCCAGCTGCTGCACTGGATCGGTCGGCGCTTCATCCAGGGAGGCCGCTGATGGACTTCACCCTCTGGGACATCGTCCGCAACCTGGGCACCGGGCTGTACTGGACCTTTGTCCTCTCGCTGGCGGCCTTTGCCGGCGGCGGTCTGGCCGGCCTGCTGGTGCTCTGGGCACGACTGTCGCCGCTGCGGACGCCACGCACGCTGGCGCGCCTGCACATCGAGCTGTTCCAGGGCACGCCACTATTGATGCAGCTGTTCCTGGTGTTCTTCGGCGTCTCGCTGCTGGGGCTGGAGATTCCCGCCTGGCTGGCCGCCGGGGTGGCCCTGACCCTGTTCACCAGCGCCTACCTCGCCGAGATCTGGCGCGGCTGCGTCGAGGCCATTCCCCATGGCCAGTGGGAAGCCTCGGAAAGCCTGGCCCTGACCCGCTTCGAGCAGTTGCGCCACGTCATCCTGCCGCAGGCCCTGCGCATCGCCGTGGCGCCCACCGTGGGCTTCTCGGTACAGGTGGTCAAGGGCACCGCGGTGACCTCCATCATCGGCTTCACCGAGCTGACCAAGATCGGCGGCATGCTCGCCAATGCCACCTACCAGCCCTTCACCGTCTACGGCCTCGCCGCCCTGGGCTACTTCCTCCTCTGCTACCCCCTGTCGCTGGCCGCGCGCTGGCTGGAAAGGAGACTGCATGCCGCTGCTTAGAGTGACCGCCCTGCACAAACACTATGGCAATCACCATGTGCTCAAGGGCATCGACCTGACCGTCGAGGAAGGCCAGGTGGTGGCCATCATCGGCAAGAGCGGCTCGGGCAAGAGCACCCTGCTGCGCACCCTGAACGGTCTGGAGTCGATCAACGACGGCGTCATCGAGGTGGATGGCGAGTACCTGGACGCCGCGCGGGTCAATCTGCGTTCCCTGCGGCAAAAGGTCGGCATGGTCTTCCAGCAGTTCAACCTCTTCCCGCATCTCACGGTGGGCGAGAACGTGATGCTGGCGCCCCAGGTGGTCAAGAAGACGAGCAAGGACGAGGCCCGCGCCCTGGCCCAACAGATGCTCGACCGGGTCGGCCTGGCGGAAAAATTCGACAGCTATCCGGATCGGCTGTCCGGCGGCCAGCAGCAGCGGGTGGCCATCGCCCGCGCCCTGGCCATGTCGCCCAAGGTGCTGCTGTGCGACGAGATCACCTCGGCACTGGACCCTGAGCTGGTCAACGAGGTGCTGGCGGTGGTCAAGCAACTGGCCAGCGAAGGCATGACCTTGATCATGGTCACCCACGAGATGAGATTCGCCCGCGAGGTGGGCGACAAGCTGGTGTTCATGCATCAGGGCAAGGTGCATGAAAGCGGCCATCCCCAGGCGTTGTTCGCCCAGCCGCAGACCCCGGAACTGGCCCAATTCATCGGTCAAGTGGCCTCCTGAGCCGAAAAACCCCATTTTTTCTGCCACTTTGCGCAACCGTCACCGCTGTGCGCTTGAAGCCGTCACCGGCTAGCTGGCACGATGGCGCGGTTTATCGCCGAGAGCCTCCAGATGCAGCCTTCGCCAGCCGAACCCCACGAACTGATCGCCGCCATCGACCTGGGCTCGAACAGCTTTCATATCGTCCGGGCACGCAATTTCCACGGGGAGATCCGCATCCTTGAGCGGCTGGGCGAAAAGATCCAGCTGGCCGCCGGCCTGGACGACTCGCGCCTGCTCAGCGAAGAGGCCATCCAGCGTGGCCTGGACTGCCTGCGCCGCTTCGCCCAGCTGATCGCCGGCATGCCGCGCGGCGCCGTGCGGGTGGTGGGCACCAACGCCTTGCGCGAGGCACGCAATCGCGCCGAATTCATCCAGCGCGCTGAAGCCGTGCTCGGCCATGCGGTCGAGGTCATCTCCGGTCGCGAAGAGGCGCGTCTCATCTATCTGGGCGTGTCCCACTCCATGCCCGATGTGCCCGGGCGTCGCCTGGTCACCGATATCGGCGGCGGCAGCACCGAATTCATCATCGGCCAGCGCTTCGAAACCCTGCAGCGCGAGAGTCTGCAGATGGGCTGCGTCAGCTTCACCAAGCGTTTCTTCGCCGACGGCAAGATCACCGCCGCCCAGTACGCCCGTGCCTATACCGCCGCGCGTCTGGAATTGATGAACATCGACCAGGGTCTGCGCGAGATGGGCTGGCACCAGGCCCTTGGCGCCTCCGGCACCATTCGCGCCGTGGCTCTGGCGATCCAGGCCGCCGGTCGCGGCACTGGCGAGATCACCCCGGACGGCATCGAGTGGCTCAAGCGCAAGCTGCTCAAGCAGGGCGACATCAACCTGCTCAACATCGACGGCGTGAAGCCGGATCGGCGCGCCATCCTGCCCGGCGGCCTGGCCATCCTCGAAGCCCTGTTCAAGGCCCTGGAACTGCAGGAGATGCACCTCTCCGAAGGCGCCCTGCGCGAAGGGGTCCTTTACGACATGATCGGCCGGCACAGCCATGAGGACGTGCGCGAACGCACCCTCAAGGGCCTGGCCGAGCGCTACCACGTCGATCAGCGCCATGCTGAGCGGGTGGAAAAGCGCGCCCTGAAGTCCCTGGCACAGGTCGCCGAGGCCTGGGCCCTGACCGACGAGAACCATGCCGAACTGCTGCGCTGGGCGGCGCGCCTGCATGGCGTGGGGCTGGACATCGCCCACTACCAGTACCACAAGCACGGTGCCTACCTGATCGAGCACTCGGACCTGCCCGGCTTCTCCCGCCGCGATCAACAGGCCCTGGCTCTGCTGGTACGCGGCCATCGCCGCAACATCCCCTTGGAGCGCCTGCAGGAGCTCGGCCCGGAAGGCGAGCCGCTGCTGCGCCTGACCCTGCTGCTGCGCTTCGCCATCCTCTTCCACCACATCCGCCACAAGAGCATCCCGGACGTCCAGCTCAGCGCCGGCGAGCGCAGCCTGGACGTGCAGTTCCCCGACGGCTGGCTGGAGGAAAATCCCCTGACCCAAGCCGACTTCGAACTGGAAGCCCAGTGGCTGGAGCGGGTGGGGTATCGGTTGAGCGTGCGCTGAGGGGATTTTTCTTAGGTTGGGCTGAGCGCCAGCGAAGCCCAACTGTTGGCTTTTCACCGCCCTAACTGATTATCGTGTTTTGTTGATGGCTCTTGTTTCGCCTGGCCGGCGACTTACTTTTCTTTGCTTGTGCAAAGAAAAGTAAGCAAAAGAAAGCACACCCCAACAGTTCGGCCCTACGCTGCGCTCCGGGTCTCCTCGTCCCGGCGCCGTGGCGGGGGCACGGCACGAAGGGGCCTCCTGCCCCTCGCGCCTTGCTCGGCGTCCTGCCTCGCAACCCCCGCCACGACACCGGAACTCGGCCTCACTGACGGGGACGGGGCGCCAGCCGGAGGCCACAGTGTTTACAGAGAGAACTAGAGCGGATTCGTAGCGTGGAAAACCGCGCAGCGTTTTCCACAGGTGAATACCGACGTCATCAGTGGACAAGACTTGGCTGTTGTCCACGCTACTAGTCGGCTCTGGTTTTTCAACCAAAACTTTCAGGCTGGCGAAATCGCCCCGTTCAGGAGGACGAACCCTAGCGTCGTGGAGTGGGTCGAGCCGCATGGATGCGGCGAGAGGCCTAACGGGCCATGGACGGCCTGTGTAGGCCGACCCCGGAACGGCGCTGGGGTGAGCGAAACGTAGCGTAGCGAAGTAACAGCCGCAGGCTGGCCCGAAGGGCGAGCAACGCGAGTCACCCGAGGCGCAGCGGAGGGCCGGATGTCCGGGGCAAGCGTTTTTGGTTACTTTTGTCCGGGGCGCGCAGCTGCGACTGGCAAAAGTGACTCGCCCGGGTGGGCGAAATAAGAGCAATCTGCAGAGTTCGATAAGCAGCTATGGCACCAATAAAGCCGAGCTGAAGTACCGCAACGTTGGGCTTCGCTGGCGCTCAGCCCAACCTACGGAACGGCCAGGGCCCATGGCGGCATGGGCCCGAAACTCCCTCAGCGGGTATTCACCACCGGACTGGCCAGCCGCTCCAGCAGCGTCGCCTGCACGCTACGGGCGTTCTGGTTGCCGGTCGGCGATTGCCGGATGTAGCTGCCGTCTTCCTGCAACACCCAGGCCTGGGTGTTGTCGGTGAGGTAGCCTTCCAGCTCCTTCTTGACCCGGCTGATGAGCTTCTTGCCTTCCACCGGGAAGCAGGTCTCGACGCGCATGTCGAGGTTGCGCTCCATCCAGTCGGCGCTGGAGAGATAGAGCTTCTCGTCGCCGCCGTTGAGGAAGTAGTAGATGCGACTGTGCTCCAGGAAGCGGCCGATGATGGAGCGCACCTGGATGTTGTGGGACACGCCCGGTACGCCCGGACGCAGGCAGCACATGCCGCGCACCACCAGGTCGATCTTCACCCCGGCCTGGCTGGCCTTGTAGAGGGCGCGGATGACCTTGGGATCGGTGAGGCCGTTGACCTTGGCCATGATCTGCGCCGGGCGCCCCTCGCTGGCCGCCACCGCTTCGCGGTTGATCATCTCCAGCAGGTTCTTCTTCAGGGTGAAGGGCGCGTGCAACAGCTTCTTCATGCGCAGGGTCTTGCCCATGCCGATCAGCTGGTTGAACAGCTTGTGCACGTCCTCGGTGAGGGCCACGTCGGCGGTCAGCAGGCTGTAGTCGGTGTACAGCTTGGCGTTGCCGGCGTGGTAGTTGCCGGTGCCCAGGTGGGCATAGCGGCGCAGCTCGCCGTTCTCGCGGCGCAGGATCAGCATCATCTTGGCGTGGGTCTTGAAGCCCACCACGCCATAGATGACCACGGCGCCGGCCTGCTGCAGGCGGCTGGCCAGCTGCAGGTTGGACTCCTCGTCGAAACGCGCGCGCAATTCGATGACCGCGGTCACCTCCTTGCCGCTACGCGCCGCGTCCACCAGGGCATCGACGATCTCGGAGTTGGCGCCGCTGCGGTAGAGCGTCTGCTTGATCGCCAGGACGTTGGGGTCCTTGGCCGCCTGGCGCATCAGGTCGATCACCGGGGTAAAGGACTCGAAGGGGTGCAGCAGCAGCACATCGAGCTTGCCCAGCACGTTGAAGAGGTTGTCCTTCTTCTGCAGCAGCTTGGGAATGGTCGGGGTGAAGGGGGCGTTCTGCAGCTCCGGGTGGCTGTCCAGGCCGGTGATGGAAAACAGCCGGGTCAGGTTGACCGGGCCGTTGACCTTGTACAGCTCGTTTTCGCCCAGGCCGAACTGCTTGAGCAGGTAGTCGGTGAGGTGTTTCGGGCAGATGTCCACCACCTCGAGCCGTACCGCATCGCCATAGCGCCGAGAGAACAGCTCGC
The DNA here is from genome assembly GCF_013277805.1 of Pseudomonas sp. MS15a(2019). Classification (NCBI taxonomy): domain Bacteria; kingdom Pseudomonadati; phylum Pseudomonadota; class Gammaproteobacteria; order Pseudomonadales; family Pseudomonadaceae; genus Pseudomonas; species Pseudomonas sp. MS15a(2019). Next base: position 169,567 of record NZ_VBTN01000007.1, on the reverse strand, counting down.
CGCGCAGGGCGCGGGCCAGGTCTTCGACATCCTCGGTGTCCACCGAGAGATCGGCGTTACGGGTCAGACGGAACTGGAAGCAGCCCTTGACCTTCATGCCGGGGAACAGATCGTCGGCATGGGCGTGGATCATCGAGGACAGGAAGACGTAGTTGTCCCCGGGACCGGCGACTTCCTCCGGCACCCGGATGATCCGCGGCAGCAGGCGCGGCGCCGGGATGATGGCCAGGCCCGAGTCGCGGCCGAAGGCGTCCATGCCCTCCAGCTCGACGATGAAGTTGAGGCTCTTGTTCACCAGCAGCGGGAAGGGGTGGGTCGGATCCAGGCCGATGGGGGTGATGATGGGCGCGATCTCGTCGCGGAAGAACTTGCGCACCCAGGCCTTGATCTTGACGTCCCAGTAACGCCGACGGATGAAGCGGATCTGCTGCTCGGCCAGGGCCGGCAGCAGCACGTCATTGAGGATGGCGTACTGCCGCTCCACCTGGCCGTGGACGATGTCGCTGATGCGCGCCAGCGCCTGGTGCGGCAGCAGGCCGTCGGCGCCGGCCTGCTCACGGGCGAAGGTGATCTGCTTCTTCAGGCCCGCCACGCGGATCTCGAAGAACTCGTCCAGGTTGCTGGAAAAGATCAGCAGGTACTTGAGCCGTTCGAGCAGCGGATAGGATTCGTCGAGGGCCTGCTCCAGCACCCGGATGTTGAACTGCAGCTGCGACAACTCGCGATGGATGTAGAGGCTGCTGTCATCCACATTGGCCGCCGGCACGCTAGGCACGGCCGGCAATTCGGCGGGGGCCGGCACCTCGGCGTCCAGCGCCAGCGTCTCTTCCGTGGATTCTGGAGACTCGGCGGCGACGGACTGTTGCAGATCGGTTTCGACGAAATCCTGGCTACTCATTGAAGCTCCTTAGGAACGCGAAGGCCCCTGGCAAAGTTGTTGGGCGGCGCGCTTGGCGAAATAGGTGAGGATGCCGTTGGCCCCGGCACGCTTGAAGGCCAAGAGCGACTCGAGGATGACGGCGTCGGACAGCCAGCCGTTCTGGATCGCGGCCATGTGCATGGCGTACTCGCCGCTCACCTGGTACACGAAGGTCGGCACGCGGAATTCCTCGCGGACCCGGCGGACGATGTCCAGATAGGGCATGCCCGGCTTGACCATCACCGAGTCGGCACCCTCGGCCAGATCGCCGGCGATCTCGTGCAGCGCCTCGTCACTGTTGCCCGGATCCATCTGGTAGGTGGCCTTGTTGCCCTTACCCAGATTGGCGGCCGAGCCAACGGCGTCGCGGAACGGCCCATAGTAGGCACTGGCGTACTTGGCCGAGTAGGCCATGATCTGCACGTTGTGATAACCGGCGTCTTCCAGGGCGGCACGGATGGCGCCGATGCGACCGTCCATCATGTCTGAGGGCGCGATCACCTGGGCCCCGGCAGCGGCATGGGACAGCGCCTGCTTGACCAGCACCTCGACCGAGATGTCGTTGAGCACGTAGCCGCGCTCGTCAAGGATGCCGTCCTGGCCGTGGGTGGTGAAGGGATCCAGGGCCACGTCGGTGATCACCCCCAGTTCCGGGAAATGCTCGCGCAGGGCACGGGTGGCGCGCTGGGCGATACCGTCGGGGTTGTAGGCCTCGGCGCCGTCCAGCGACTTGCGCTCGGTGGGCGTGACCGGGAACAGCGCGACCGCGGGAATCCCCAGCGCCACCAGCTCGGCGGCCTCTTCCAGCAGCAGGTCGATGGACAGCCGCTCGACGCCAGGCATCGAGGGGATCGCCTCGCGGCGGCCTTCACCGTCGAGCACGAAGACCGGCAGGATCAGGTCATCCACCGTCAGCACATGCTCGCGCATCAGGCGACGGGAAAACTCGTCACGGCGCTGACGACGCATGCGAGTGGCAGGATAGCTACGGTTGATGGGGGTAAAACTCACGATCGACTCCCGGACCCGGATCACGGGTCAGTGTGAGGGGTTATAGGCCACAATCATGACCGATTGGTAACAACGGATGACAATATGGTGTGCCTATAGGTGCTATCCAAGGCAGACGCCGGCTGGACCCGGCGTGACACAGAGTCGCATGGAAATCGCGGACTGACCGTCTGGCACCCGGCGGACGGAAGTTCGTCACACTTTCTTTCCAGACTCCAACCGGGGTAGGCTGCGCCATCCTTATCCACCTCGTGTAGCGCCGAATGCTCCAGCAATTCCTCCACGATTTCGGCTATTTCGCCCTTTTTCTCGGTACTTTTTTCGAGGGCGAAACCATTCTGGTGCTGGCCGGCTTTCTTGCCTTTCGCGACTACATGAACATCCAGACGGTCATCCTGGTCGCCTTCTGCGGCAGCTACGCCGGCGATCAGCTCTGGTATTTCCTCGGCCGCCGCCACGGGCGCAAACTGCTGGCGCGTAAACCCAAATGGGAAGCCGCTGGCGAGAAGGCCCTGGCGCATATCCGGCGCCACCCGGATCTCTGGGTGCTCAGCTTTCGCTTCGTCTATGGCCTGCGCACGGTGATGCCGGTGGCGATCGGCCTGTCGGGTTATCCCCCGGCGCGCTACCTGATCCTCAATGGCATCGGCGCCATCGTCTGGGCCACGGTGCTAGGCTATGCCGCCTACCACTTCGGTGCCGTCCTCGAAGGCGTGCTGGGCAATCTCAAGCGCTATGAACTGATGGTGCTGGGCGGTCTGGTAGTCATCGGGCTGCTGCTCTGGCTGTGGCGACGCAGCCGTACGCCCAAGACCTGATTGCCAGCCAGCTCTTTACTCGGTACGTCTATCGAAACCGGATTAAAGGCTCGGTCAGCGCTGCCGATGCCCTGAGCATCAACCTCTTTCAATGCCCCGTGCGGCAAGCTGGCGATCGAGCATGCTGAACTTCTCCACCTTGCTTCCCCCCGGCCATCAGATCCTGGCTGCCAACGAGTACGAAAGCGTACTCGTGGTCCTGTCGTACCTGATCGCCAGCGCCGCCGGCTATACCGCCCTGGCCATGGCCGACTGGGTCACCAATAGCCGCTCCCGTCGCGGCAGCGAGCTGGCCAAGCTGATCGGCGCCATCGCCCTGGGCGGCGGCATCTGGTCGATGCACTTCCTCGCCATGCTGTCGTTCAAGATCGGCATCCATGTGCACTACGCGCCGTGGCAGACCCTGGCCTCATTGCTGATCGCCATCGCCGTGTCCTACACGGTCATGCATCTGATCGGGCGTGAATCCCTCACCGCACCTCAATACCTGCTCGCCGCCCTGGCTGCCGGCCTGGGCATCGCGACCATGCACTACACCGGCATGCTGGCCATGCAATCGGTCGCCGTGCAGCTCTATGATCCGCTGCTGGTGGTGGTCTCGGTGATGATCGCCAGCCTCGCCTCCCTGGGCGCCCTGCTGCTGGCCTTCCGCCTGCGTGGCAGGACCGGTATCAGGACCTTCTGGCTGCGCCTGCTGGGCAGCCTGGTCCTGGGCTTCGCCATCGTCTCCATGCACTTCACCGGCATGGCCGCCCTGACCCTGGCCGTACCCATCGGCTTCGAACCCGACGGCCTGGCGGAAGTGAATCAGCACCTGGAGCTGGGCACGGGCATCGCCCTCGGCACCCTGTTCATCATCATGGTCGGCCTGCTCGCGGCCTGGGCCGGCGAACGCTTCCATGCCCAGCGCCTGCGGCTGGAGCGGGTCTCGACCACCCTCGACCAGATCACCCTGCACGATCCCCTCACCCACCTGCTCAACGGCGGCAGCTTCATCCAGACCGTCGACCGGGCCATCGGCCAGGCCCGCACCGGTGAGCAGTTCGCCCTGCTGATGCTGGACATCGACCACTTCAAGCGTATCAACGACAGCCTCGGCCATGCCCTGGGCGATGAACTGCTGATCCAGATGGCGCAACGGATCCGCGCGGTCCTCGATAACGATCTGCCACTGGCCCGCTATGCCGGTGACGAATTCAGCCTGCTGCTGCCCCTCGGCCAGCGCGGCGATAGCCAGCCCTTGGCCATGCGCCTGCTGGAGCAGTTGCGACCGCCCTTCGAGCTGGCCGGACAGCGTATCGCCATGACCTTCAGCCTGGGTATCGCCCACTATCCCCAGGACGGTGCCAATGCCGGCCAGTTGCTGCGCAGTGCGGGCCTTGCGGTCGGCCATTGCAAGCGCAGCGGGCGCAATCGCAGCCAGAGATTCACCACCGAACTCCAGCGCGATGCCGACGACCTGCTCAGCCTGGAGATGGACCTGCGCCATGCCCTGAGCCAGGGCGGCCTGCATGTGGCCTATCAGCCCATCGTCGATCCCGCCGGTGCCCCAGTGGCCCTGGAGGCCCTGGTCCGCTGGCAGCATCCGGTGTTGGGTCCGCTGAGTCCCGAACGCTTCGTCCGCGTCGCCGAGGAGACCGGCTTGATCGCCGACCTGGATGGCTGGGTCATGCGCCAGGCCTGCGCCGATTTGGCCCAGCTGCATCGCGAAGGCCATGCGGCCCTACGGGTATCGGTAAATTGCTCGGCGCTGAATCTGAGCGATCGGCTGCTGCCCCAAGCCATTGCCCGGACGCTGCAGGCCGAGGATCTGCCGGCGTCGGCACTGATCCTCGAGGTGACCGAGAATGCGCTGATGCACAGCCTCAACGTCGCCGTCGAGGTGCTCAACGAAATCCGTACCCTGGGCGTGCGGGTGTCCATCGACGATTTCGGCAGCGGCTATTCGTCCCTGGCCTACCTGAGCCGGCTGCCCGTGGACTCGCTCAAGGTGGATCGCGCCTTCGTCCGCACCATTCCCAAGCAGAGCAACGACATGGCCATCGCCGCGGCGATCATCGCCATGGCCCACAAGCTGGGCCTCAATGTCGTCGCCGAAGGGGTGGAAACCGCCGAGCAACGCCAGTTCCTGCAGGCCAATGACTGCAACTTCATGCAGGGCTACCTGTTCGGGCGACCCATGCCGTTGCCGCACTTGCGCACCTGGCTGCAGCAATCCGCCATCGCGTCCGTGCCGGCCTAGCCGGCTGCAGATCGCAGCTAGCCCGCGGCGCTGCGCTGGAGGCGGGTGATCAGCCGATCCAGGGCATTGGCGAAGGCCTGGCGATCACGCTCACCATAGCCGGCCTGGCCCCCACCCATCTGCCCTTGGTCGCGTAGATCGGTCATCAGGTTGCGCATGGCCAGGCGCTGGCCCATGTTGCGCTCATCGAATTCCTGGCCACGCGGATCAAGGGCGACCACGCCCTTCTTCACCAGCCGGTCGGCCAGGGGGATGTCGCTGCAGATCACCAGGTCACCCGGCTGCGCCTGCTCGACCAGGTGGTCGTCGGCGGCATCCGGTCCGCTGGGGACCACCACCAGGCGTACGCAGGCGAACGGCGGCTTGATCTGCGGCTGACCGGCCACCAGCACCACCTCCAGCTTGCGCTTGAGGGCGAATTTGCAGACCAGCTCCTTGGCGGCGCGTGGACAGGCATCGGCATCGATCCACAGGATCACGAGGCATTTCTCCGGCAAAAGCCCAGGATACCGCGCCGCGGCGACGCACCCCAGCGTGGCGGTGCGGTCCGACAGGGATAGCGATCGGACTGGAGTCTCCCATGACCTTCTGGCAACGCCTGGAGCAGCCCGCCCAGGTCCTGGTGTATGGCGCCACCGGCGGCCTTGGCCTGGCCCTGTGCGAGCAGCTGCTGGCCCGCGACGACGTCGCGCGGGTCTGGGCCTGCGCGCGCCACGCCGAGACGCATGAGGCCCTGGCCGCACTGGCACGGCGACATGGCCCGCGGCTGTGCCGACTCGACCTCGATCCGTTGGCCGCAACCGACGTGGCGGCCCGGCTGGCGGCCGAGACGCCACGCCTGGATCTGCTGCTGTGCGCCTCTGGGCTGCTGCAGGGCGAGCGGGCGCGCGCCGAGAAGAGCCTGGCGCAGGTGGACCAGGCCGGACTGCTGGAAAGCTATCTGGCCAATGCCGTGCTGCCGCTGCTGCTGATCCGCCAGCTGACGCCGCTGCTCAAGGGCCAGCACCCCTGTCAGATCGCCGCGCTCTCGGCGCGGGTCGGCTCCATCGGCGACAATCAGCTGGGCGGCTGGTACGGCTATCGGATGGCCAAGGCCGCACTCAACCAGGGCCTGCGCTGCGCCAGCATCGAACTCGCCCGGCTCAACCCTCAGAGTTGCGTGCTGGCCCTGCACCCTGGCACCACCGACACGGCGCTGTCCCGCCCCTTCCAGGCCCGGGTACCGGCCGACAGGCTGTTCACCCCAGCCTATGCGGCAGCACGGCTGCTGGAGGTGCTGGCCGCACGAACGCCGGCCGAGACCGGCAGCTTCTGGGATTGGCAGGGGCACCCGGTAGTCTGGTAGCGCCTGGCTTCACACCGCGGCGCGGCGCACCGTGGACAGCAACGCGGCCGCGGCGAGGAACAGGCTGGCGAATACCCGGTTGGTGATGCGCTGCTGTCTTGGCGTGCGCAGCAGGGTCAGCACCCGGGCGGCCAGACCGGTGTAGCCGGCCATGACGATCAGGTCGACGGTGACCATGGTCGCCCCGATGAGCAGATACTGCGCAGCCAGGGGCGCGTGGGGATCGACGAATTGCGGCAATACCGCGAGCAGGAAGATCAGCGCCTTGGGGTTGCTCACGTTGACCAGGAAGCCGCGCATGACCAGGGCGCCGATCCGCGGTGGCAGACGTTCGCCGACCACCTGCTCACCCAGGTCCAGCGGCGCGGCGCGCCATTGGCGGATGGCCAGGTAGGCGAGATAGGCCACGCCGAACCACTTGATCAGGGTAAAGGCCAGCTGCGAGGTCGCCAGCAAGGCGCCGACGCCCACGGCGACCACGGCGATCTGCAGGGCCAGCCCTAGCTGCAGGCCCAGCGCCGTCCAGTAGCCGCGCCGGAAACCGTGGTTGACGCCCGCGCTCATGGAGGCGACGGCGCCTGCACCTGGCGAGAGGCTGATCATCCAGCAGGCGATGAAGAAACCGGTCCAGACCTGCAGACTCATGGGTTCACCTGTCGAGATGGAAATCGAAGGAGCCATCGGCATCGCGCCAGCGGCGTACCGACTTCTGGAAGAACTGGGTGTTGGGAATCTGCACCAGGGCGCCCTCCTGGTTGTCGTCCAGTTCCTGCAAGGTCACGAAGAGCATGTTGATGGCCACCACCCGGCCCTTGATGCCGGGCTTGTCCGAGGAGTCCAGCACCTCGATGCGATCACCCAGGCGGAAGGGTCCGACGGTAAAGATCAGCACTGCGCAGAACAGGTTGGAGAGCACGCTCCAGATGGCGAAGAAGGCCACCGCGGCCACGGCGACGAAACCGGAGATGGCCGTCCAGAGCACCGCCGCGGACACCCCGAAGCGCTCCAGGGCCATAAGGATGGCGCTGCCCATGATCAACCAGCGCAGGGTCCCGCGCAGCCCCAGGACGATCTGCGGCGGCAGCGGATAGCGCTCGCCCAGGCCGGTGACCGTGCGGGCCACGATGCGCTGCAGCACGTAGCCGATCAGCAGCACCAGGGCGACCTGGCCGGCCACCAGCAGGTAGTCGCCCCAACCCGGTAGCCAGGTGTGCAGCCACTCGATCATCAGGCCCCCTCGAGTTCGGCTTGCAGGCTTTCCAGCCGTTCCAGGGCCTCCAGCCACTGCTCTTCCAGTTCGGCCTCGCGGGTCTTGGCGGCGGCCTGATCGGCCAGCGCCTGGCGCAGCTCCTCCTTGCGGGCCGCGTCATAGAGGCCGCTGTCACCCAACCGAGCGTCCAGGGCGGCGAGTTTTTCCTGCAGCTTGCCGAGTTCGGCTTCCAGCTTGTCGGCGGTCTTCTTCAGCGGCGCCAGCTGCTGGCGCAGGGCGGCAGCGGCCTGGCGCTGGGCCTTGCGATCGGTCTTGTCGACCGCGGCGCCCTCGCCGGCGGCGAGGCCTGGCTCCTGACGGGCGCGGAAATCCACCAGCCAGCGGCTGTAGTCGTCCAGATCACCGTCGAAGGCCTGCACCTTGCCATCGGCCACCAGCAGGAATTCGTCGGTGGTGCTCTTGAGCAGGTGACGGTCGTGGGAGACCACCAGCACCGCCCCGGCGAATTCCTGCAGGGCCAGGGTCAGGGCCAGGCGCATGTCCAGGTCCAGGTGGTTGGTGGGTTCGTCCAGCAGCAGCAGGTTGGGCTTCTGCCAGGCGATCAGCGCCAGGGCCAGGCGCGCCTTCTCGCCACCGGAGAAATTCAGCACCGCTTCGTCGCAGCGCGGCCCGCGGAAATCGAAGCCGCCGAGAAAGTCGCGCAGGCTCTGCTCGCGCTCGCCGGGGGCGATGCGCTGCAGGTGCAGCAGCGGACTGGCCTTGGCGTCCAGCGAATCGAGCTGATGCTGGGCGAAATAGCCGATGGCCAGGTTCTCACCACGCTGCAGCCGGCCGCCGAGGGGCTCGAGTTCCGCGGCCAGGGTCTTGATCAGGGTCGACTTGCCGGCGCCATTGGGGCCGAGCAGACCGATCCGTGCGCCCGGCGTCAGTTGCAGCTTGACCGGATGCAGGATGGTGGTCTCGCCGTAGCCGAGCCGACCCTCGGCCAGATCGAGCAGCGGGCTGGACAGCTTGTCTGCCTCGCGGAAGACGAACTCGAAGGGCGAGTCGACATGGGCCGGCGCCAGCTCTTCCAGGCGCTCCAGGGCCTTGATCCGGCTCTGCGCCTGACGGGCCTTGGTGGCCTGGGCCTTGAAGCGGGCGATGTACTTCTCCATGTGGGCGCGCTGGGCCTGCTGCTTGTCGTAGGCCTGCTGCTGCTGCGCCAGGCGTTCGGCGCGGGTGCGCTCGAAGCTGGAATAGCCGCCGCGATAGAGCACCAGTTTCTGCTGGTCCAGGTGCACCACATGATCGACCACGGCATCGAGGAAGTCGCGGTCGTGGGAGATCAGGATCAGGGTGCCGGGATAGCCCTTGAGCCAGTCTTCCAACCAGAGGATGGCGTCCAGATCCAGGTGGTTGGTGGGTTCGTCCAGCAGCAGGAGGTCCGAGGGGCACATCAGCGCCTGGGCCAGGTTCAGGCGCATCCGCCAGCCCCCGGAGAAGTCGCCGACCTGGCGCTCCATCTGTGCGGCGGTGAAGCCCAGACCGGCCAGCAGCTTGCGCGCCCGGGCATCGGCGGTATAGCCGTCGGCGGCCTCGAAGTCGGCATGCAGCCGGCCGAGGGCGTTGCCGTCCTGGGCGGCTTCGGCCGCCGCCAGCTCGCGCTGAATGCGGCGCAGGTCGATGTCGCCGTCCAGCACATAGTCCACCGCCAGCCGCTCCAGGGTATCCACCTCCTGGCGCATGTGGGCGATGCGCCAGGCCGCCGGGATGTGGCAGTCACCGGCGTCGGCCCCGAGCTGCCCACGCAGGAGGGCGAACAGACTGGATTTGCCGGCGCCATTGGCACCGATCAGACCGGCTTTCTGGCCGGGATGCAGGGTCAGCTCAGCGCTTTCGAGCAGACGCTGGGGACCACGCTGTAGAGTAAGGTTCTGTAGTCGGATCATGGCGGCGGAGTGTAGCAGCTCCACCACCCACGAATGGGGAGGCGGACATGCAAGAGGACCTGTGGGAATTCGCGTTGGCAGTATACGCCCGGCCCGGCGTGGAAGGCGCCTGTTTGCGTCTGCAGGAGGCTGGCGCCGATGTCTGCCTGGTGCTGACGGCGCTCTGGCTGGATCGGCGCGCCTGCGCCCTGGATGCCGAGGGGCTGACCCGGCTGCAGCGCGCCTCGCAGCACTGGCAGGACGCGGTGGTGCGCCCCCTGCGCCAGTTGCGGCAGGCCTGGAAGGCGCCGTCCGGCGCCGACGAACGCCTGGCGGCGCTGCGCGAACAGCTCAAGGGATTGGAATTGGCCGCGGAGCGTGAACAGCTCGCCCGCCTGGCGCGACTGGCCGGACATTGGCCGTGCCGCGATGCGCAGGACTCAAGGGGCTGGCTGCATGCACTGGCACCGCGCGAGGCAGTGCCAGCGGACCTCGACCTGCTGGCCGAGGCGGCACGAGCGATCCGGGTCTAGACTGACGCCAGCCGCGGTTGCTGGTGCGAGGTGTGCAGCACCTCGATCAGGCAGTCTTCCAGCTCGAAGCGCTCGCGCAGGGTTTCACCCAACAGCTTGAGTTCGATGGTCAGCAGACCCGGGTCCCGATAGGCCCCGCGCTCGAATCTGTCGTTGAAGTTCAGCGCGGCGTCGGTCAGGGCCTGCAGGCGCGGATAGACGCTGTCGGCGAACTCGATGGCGCGCTCGTCCTGGAATTCCCGGGCTTCGGCCACCAGTTGCTCGTAGATCTCGAAATGCGCGGTGGACATGTAGTCGACCAGCATGTCGCAGAGTCGCTCCAGTTCGCTCACCTCGCGTACCGGTGCCAGCAGGGGCTCCATGTCCAGGGTTTCATAAGCGGTCACCAGCTCGCGGCGGGCAATCAGCCAGCGGTCGATCAGCTGGTGGACCCCACCCCAGCGTTCCTGGGCATTGCGGCAGGTTTCTAGCATGACGGCAGCTCTCTATGCGGGCGAAACGATCCGGGCGCAGGCACCCGGCTGTTATCAGGAACTATACCGACATCGTCCCGCCAGGCGAGTGCCGTTGCTCGGAGAAAGGCTTGGTGTGGTGTTTCAGAAGTTACCTCCACAATTTTGGCGGCGCTTTTTCTCCGCAGCGGCGGACCGCCTTGGACGTCGTTGCCACTCCTCGCCATAGCCCTGCTATGACTCGTCCCGGCGCCTAGTCCATTCGGGGCGCCGAACCGAACAAAAATCACTCGCCAACTCTTGCGCGAACTTCAGAAACACCACACTAGCGACGGCGGAAGATCTTGATCAGGCTCAAGGCCATGAGCACCACGAAGGCCAGCAGGCTCCATTCCGGGATGCTCAGGCCGAACAGCGTCCAGTTGACCTCGGCGCAGTCGGCGGTGCCGTGCAGCACCAGGCGGATGATCTCCTGGAAGGGCAGTGCCTGCATCATGTAGTCCAGGCTTGGCAGGCAAGCCGCCAGCTCTTCCGCCGGTACCGTCTGCAGATAGACCTGACGACCCGCGGTGGCGGCGCCGGCCGCGGCCAGCAGCAGCAGGACCACGCCATAGATGCGCCGCCCACGCTTGCCGGGCGCCTGGATGCCCGCGATCAGCGCCACCACCCCGACCAGGATGAAGAAAATCCGCTGCACGACGCATAGCGGGCAGGGCTCGAGGCCGACCACGTGTTCAAGATAGAGACCGACACCCATGAGCACCGCACAGGTGGCGGCCATGAACAGAAAGATGAAGCGGGGACTATTCACGGACGCGCCGTCTCCAGCAAGGAATTGGGACGTTACGGTAGTGAAAGCCCGGGCACCTTTCAAGGACCCGGGTAGACGAGACGCGCCGTCAGACCCTGGGGGTCGGCAGCGACGTGGCATCCGACTCGCGCCATTGACTCTGCAGGAGCTGCTGGCTGCGGTTCACATCGCCAAGCTGGATGGCCACCCGGGCCAGTTCGCCGGCGGTAACGGCGGACGGCCGCTGCGCCAGGCTGCGCTCCAGGTACTCCCGCGCCTTGCCCCACAGCTGGTTGTTCATGCACAGCCGCCCCAGGGCCAGCAGCAGCACCGGATCCTGGGGCCGATCCTTGAGCCAGCCTTCGGCGTGGTGCAGCGGCCGGCTGGCGTCACGGGGACGCAATTGGCCATAGAGTTCGACCAGACGCTCGTCCCACTGGCGATTGAGGGTGATGTGCAAGACCTCTTCGGCCAGATCGTCGCGGCCGATGGCACGCAGCTGACGGGCATAGGCCAGCACCACCGAGGCATCACCCTTGAGCGCCGTCGGTACCTGCTGCCACTGGGCATCCAGCGCCGATTCCGCGCCCTGGGCGGGGACCTCGTCGAGGGTGGCGATCCAGACCTTGCGTTCCAGGTCGTCCTGCTCCTGGGGCCGCAAGACCTGCTGCTTGCGCAGCTGCGGCAACAGGGCGATCAACGCCGGCCAGTCGCGCAGGGTTACCTGCAGGCGCTGCAGTTGCAGCAGCACCTCGCCATTCTTCGGATACTTGGCCTGCAACGGCGCCAGGCTGTCGCGGGCTTCCAGGTACTGGCCACGATCGATTTGCAGCCGAGCCTGCTGCAGGCCGATGGCCAGGTCGGCCTGGGGCTCACGCTCACGGGCCTGGCGCAGCAGGCGATCGCGCTCTTCCAGGTCGCCGAGTTCATTAGCGGCGCGGGCCGCGCCCAGCAGCACGAACAGCGGCTGGTCGGCGTGCTCGGCAGCGCCCTTCAGGTGCTTGAGCGCACCGCTCCAGTTGCCTTCGGCCAGTTCCAGCTGGCCCTTGTGGCGCGCCTGCTCCAGACGGCGTTGGCGGTTGTGCCGCGACCAGGGGTTGAGCACCTTGCCGGTCAGGCCCAGGGCGCCCAGCACCAGCTTAAGGATGTAGAGCGCCAGCCAGACCGCCACCAGCAGGGCCAGAAAGGCCCAGAGACTCGATTCGTAGCGGAAGTTGCTGTAGGACAGCAGCACGTAGCCCGGCTCCTTGGCCAGCACCACGGCAACGCCCAGGCCGACGAGCAGGGCGAACAGGAACAGCAGGTACAGGCGCTTCATGGGCGATTCTCCTGAGCCGCGCCGGCGGCGGCATTGTTCGGCTGGATTTGCTGACGTTGCGCGATGTAAGCCTGCAGCGCGGTCAGGGCCGGCGTCAGGTCAGGCGCTTCGAAGGTGACCGGCCGCTCGGCCAGCTCCTGCAGGCGCAGCTTGACCGCATGGCTGTCGGGATTCTGATTGTTGAAGTGGGCGGCGAGGACATCTTCGGCCTGCTCGATGGCGAGTCGATAGACCTCCTGATTGCCGTTGAGCACGGCCCACTGCGCCTGCTCCAGTGCCAGGCTCATGGCCAGGCGCACCTGGGCCAGGGACTCCTCGGCCAGCAGCGGACGGATCGGCTGGTCGGCGGAAAAGTCGATGCGGAAATAGCTGGAGATGCGCTGGCGGAAATCCTGCCACCATTGCTGCAGGGCGTTGCTCGGCGGGACCGCGGCCTTTTCCACGCCGGGCTGGTCGGCCACCGTGGTGGAGAAGCGCGGCGGCAGGGGCTCCAGGCTCTGCACCTGGTTGCGCAGCGAGGCCAACTGGACGAACTGCCCGGTACGATCCAGATCAGGCAACTGACGCAGGGTCTGCTGGGCATTGGCCACCTGCTGGCGCGCGTTGAAGGCGGCCGGATCGTTTTGCGCCTTGAGGATGTCATCGACGCCCTGCAGCAGATTCTGGGCGCTGGGCACGTCCTGCAGTGCGGTCATGCGCAGGGTGGCCATGCGCAGCAGGTGCTCGGCTTCGGTCAGGCGCCAGGCCTGGCGACTCTGGCCGACCACCTCCTTGAACTGCTCGGCGAGGTGCTGCTGATCGCCCTGCAGCGCGCCCAACTGACGGCGACGCTCTTCCAGCTCGTTGGCCGAAGGCAGACGCCCCAGATCGGCACTCAAGGCCTGGTTGCGCATTTCCAGCTGGCGCAGCTGGCTGCGCAGATCTTCGGCCTGGGCGGCCTGGCCCTGCTCGGCCTGCCGCACCTGCTGCAGTTGCCAGACGCTCCAGCCACCGACACCCAGGCCACCGGCGGCTACCAGCAGGGCCAGCAGCGCCAGACCGGACGCCTTGCCCGACCCCTTGCGGCGCGCACCCGCCGGAGGGGGGGGCGGCGGCGGCGAGGCGGGAGTCACGACTGGATCGGGAGAGACGTCGTCGGCGCGGGGGGCTTGAGTTTCGCTCACGGGAATTCCTTGTAGGGTCAATCCGGATGGTGATGGGCAAGCGCGGTGATCAAGGCGCTGGCGCTGGCGCCCTGGCACTCGATGATGAGTTCGCAGCCGCTGGCGCGAGCCAGTTCGGCCACACGAGCGCTGGGTACCAGCAGGGGATAACGGCGCACCGCGGGCCAGTCCGCACCCGCACAGGCCTGCAGATGCGCGAAACCCTGCCCACTGCTGACCATGATGGCATTCAGGCGTTCCGCTGCCAGGGTCTCTAGGACCTGCCCTGCCGGGTACTCCGGGCATTGGCGGCGATAGAGTTCGAGTACCTCGACGCGCGCGCCGCGGGCGGTGAGGGTTTCGACCAGCAGATCACGGCCGCCCTCCCCGCGCAGGAGCAGCACCTCGGGTTCCGGGCGCTGCAGGGCTTCCTGCAAGGCCGGCAGCGCCAGCAGGCCTTCGCTGTCTTCGCGCTGGGGATGATGCACCTGCAGTCCATAGTCTTCGAGCACGGCGGCAGTGGCCGCGCCCACGGCGAACCAGGCCTGCAACGGGGGTTGCGGCCAGTAGCGGTCCAGGGCGGCGAGCCCCAGGCGAGCGGCCGGCTTGCTCACCACCAGCACGGCGGCATAGCGGTCCAGATCGAGCCAGAGGGTGCGCTGCTCGGGGGTTTCCGCCAGCGGCTGGAGTTCCAGCAGCGGCAGACTGGCACTGGCGATGTCCGCCGCGGCCAGGGCGGTGGCCAGGGGTGGATTCTCCTCCGCCGGCCGGGTCAGCAGCAGTCGCCAGGCGCTCATGATGCGCCGGAGGCCCCGTAAACGGCGTCGAGAATGCCCTGGGCGCCCTGGGCCAGCAGGTCTTCGGCCACGGCTACACCGAGACCAGCCGGATCGTTGACGGGACCACGGGCTTCGGCGCGCAGCAGCAGGCCGCCATCGGGCTGGCCGACCAACCCACGCAACCAGAGCAGCTCGCCTTCCTGCACGGCATAGCAGGCGATGGGCACCTGGCAGCCGCCGTTGAGGCGACGATTCAGGGCGCGTTCCGCAGCGACTCGGCGCTCGGTGTCGAAATGGTGCAGGGGTTCGAGCAAGGCATGGACCTCGGCATCGTCGGTGCGGCATTCGATGCCCACGGCACCCTGGCCACCTGCGGGCAGGCTGTCTTCGACGGTCAGGGATTCGCGGATGCGCTCGGCGAAGCCCAGGCGGATCAGGCCGGCGGCGGCCAGGATGATGGCGTCATAATCGCCGGCGTCGAGCTTGGCCAGGCGGGTATTGACGTTACCGCGCAGGAAGCGGATTTCCAGGTCTGGCCGCAGGGCCAGCAACTGGGCCTGGCGTCTCAGGCTGGAGGTACCCACCACGCTGCCCTGGGGCAGATCGGCGAGTCGCGCATAGCGATTGGAGACGAAGGCGTCACGCGGGTCTTCCCGCTCGCAGATGGCGTATAGCCCAAGGCCCGCGGGAAATTCCATGGGCACGTCCTTCATCGAATGCACGGCGATGTCGGCGCTGCCGTCGAGCAGGGCGTTTTCCAGCTCCTTGACGAACAGACCCTTGCCGCCGATCTTGGCCAGCGGCGCGTCGAGCAGCTTGTCGCCGCGACTGGTCATGGGCAGCAGGCTCACCCGCAATCCCGGATGCGCCGCTTCGAGGCGGGCTTTCACATAGTCGGCTTGCCACAGTGCCAGGGCACTCTGGCGCGTGGCGATACGGATTTCGCGGAGCATGGGCATTACCGGCACGTCAGATTGCCGGCCATGATAGCAGGTCGACCGGCGCCCCTCCCCCGCTACGCGCCAGTCATCGACCCGGAAGCGACGTCAGATGCTGTGCATCAGGCGGCGCACACCGGCCACATGGCGGCGGCTGACGGTCAGGGCATCGCCGTTCATGCCCTTGAGGAACAGCTGGAAGTGGCCCAGAGGGGTGCGCTGCAGACGCTCGATGCGCTCGCGGGAGACCAGCGCATTGCGGTGGATACGTACGAAGCGCTCGCCGAATTCGTCTTCCAGAGCCTTGAGTGGTTCGTCCAGCAGGACCTCGCCACCCGAGTGTCTCAGGGTCACGTATTTGTGGTCGGCGATGAAGTAAACCACGTCGTCCAGCGGAATCAGCTCGATACCCTTGCGGGTCCGGGCGCTGATATGGCTGCGCGGCCCCGGACCACCGCTGGCCGGCGGCTTGGTCAGGGCGGCGAGCTGCATCCGGTTCGGACGCTGGGCCTTGCCCAAGGCGGCAGCCAGGTCTTCCTGGCGCACCGGCTTGACCAGATAGCCAACGGCACTCACCTGGAAGGCGTCGAGCGCGTATTCATCGTGAGCGGTCACAAAGATCACCGCGGGCGGCGATTCGCGCTCGCAGAGTCGCGCGGCCACCTGCAAACCGTCCAGACCCGGCATGCGGATGTCGAGCAGGACGATGTCAGGCTTGAGGTTTTCGACCAAAGCGAGGGCTTCCTCACCGTTGGTGGCTGTTGGCTCCAGGGCGGTATAACCGTCCAGTTGCCCCACCAGACGGGCCAGACGCTCGCGCGCCAAGGGTTCGTCATCGACGATCAGGACATTCATAAGCTCAGGCTTCCCGCATGAGTCGCTCGCATGGATAGCGAAGAGACGTTGTATGCCGCTGGTCGCGGCGTTCGATTTTGAGACTCGCAGCTGGTCCGAAAAGTGCCGTTAATCGCGCCTCGATATTGCTCAAAGCTTGACGAGTACCCTTTGGTGGGCGGGGCTGCTGCTCCACCTCGGGATCGTAGGGGTTACTGATCACCAGTTCGAACACCCCTTCTCGGTAGGTGGCGAAGATGGTTACCAAACCGCCTTCGATACGCGGCGCGACGCCGTAGATCAGGGCGTTTTCCAGCAGCGGCTGCAGAGTCAATTGGGGAATCGGCAGATCCGCCGGCACTCCGTCCACGTCCCACTGCAGTTGCAGGCGATCACCCAGGCGCAGGCGTTCGATCTCCAGGTAGCGGCGCGACAGCTCCAGTTCCTGGGACCAGCGCACCTTGGTGCCGGGCTGGGCCAGGCTGGCACGGAACAGGGCCGAGAGGTCCAGCACCGCGCGCTCGGCCTTGTCCGCATCCAGAGCGATGAGACTGGCGATGCTGTTCAGGCTGTTGAACAGGAAGTGCGGACGGATGCGCGCCTGCAGGGACTCGATACGCGCGTGCAGTTCGGCCTGCTGCTGGCGGCGCCACTGGCTCTGCAGCCAGAAGTAGCGCAGCAGCAGCATGGACATGATCAGGGCGATCAGTGCATGGCGCATGTACAGCCGCACCTCGCCGGTCCGCTGCAGCGGACCGGCCAGTTGCAGCCAGTCGGCCACCAGGGTGCAGAGCAGGGTCAGGGCCACCACGATGGCGCAGCAGAAGCCGCCCGCCACCACCGGGCGATGCCGCGCGAGCCAGGGCCGCAGGCGACAGAGCAGCGCCGCCGACAGCAGCACGATCCATTGCACGAACAGCGACACCAGCGCCAGCCGGATCCAGTTGAACTGCAGGGTGAAGGGCTCCGCCAGGACCAGGACCAGCACCAGCAGCTCGGCCAGCACCACCAGCACGAGCAGGGCTTCCGGTTCGCAGAGCGCCGGGACGAAGAAGTCGTCGACCTTGACCGGCCGAGGGGTTTTGCGGCGTTCGAGTATCATGGAGCCAGTGTGGGTCAGATACCACTCGTCGGCAAGTCGGCTCCGTTGAATCGGGCCGGAACCCGCTCAGGACTGCTATCATCGGCCCCCTCTCACTTCCACCGACAAGCCCAGCAGCAGGCCGATCCATGAGCAGCGAAAAAACCAACCAGTCCTGGGGCGGACGCTTCAGCGAACCCGTCGACGCCTTCGTCGCCCGCTTCACCGCTTCGGTGGACTTCGACAAGCGCCTCTACCGCCACGACATCCTCGGCAGCCAGGCCCATGCGCGCATGCTGACCCAGGCCGGCGTGCTCAGCGAAGCCGAGCGCGACGCCATCGTCGCGGGGCTGGACGAGATCCGCCGCGAGATCGAGGCCGGCACCTTCGAGTGGCGCGTCGATCTGGAAGACGTGCACATGAACATCGAGGCACGCCTGACCGAGCGCCTGGGCGTGGTCGGCAAGAAGCTGCACACCGGCCGCAGCCGTAATGACCAGGTGGCCACCGACATCCGCCTCTGGCTGCGCGACGAGATCGACGCCATCCTCGTCGAGCTGAATCGCCTGCAGGCCGGCCTGCTGCAACTGGCCGAGACCGAAGCCGACACCATCATGCCCGGTTTCACCCACCTGCAGACCGCCCAGCCGGTGACCTTCGGCCACCACCTGCTGGCCTGGTTCGAGATGCTTTCCCGCGACCACGAGCGCCTGGTCGACTGCCGCAAGCGCGTCAATCGCATGCCCCTGGGCAGCGCGGCCCTGGCCGGCACTACCTACCCCATCCAGCGCCAGGTCACCTGCGAGCTGCTGGGCTTCGAGGCCATCGGTGGCAACTCCCTGGATGGCGTCTCGGATCGCGACTTCGCCATCGAATTCTGCGCCGCCGCCTCCCTGGCGATGATGCACCTGTCGCGCTTTTCCGAAGAGCTGGTGCTCTGGACCAGCGCCCAGTTCCAGTTCATCGACCTGCCCGATCGCTTCTGCACCGGCTCCTCGATCATGCCGCAGAAGAAGAATCCCGACGTTCCCGAACTGGTACGCGGCAAGACTGGCCGGGTGTTTGGCGCCCTTACCGGCCTGCTGACCCTGATGAAGGGGCAGCCGCTGGCCTACAACAAGGACAACCAGGAAGACAAGGAACCCCTGTTCGACGCCGCCGATACCCTACGAGACTCCCTGCGTGCCTTCGCCGACATGGTCCCGGCCATCAAGCCCAAGCGCGAGATCATGCGCGAGGCAGCGCGTCGCGGCTTCTCCACCGCCACCGACCTTGCCGACTATCTGGTGCGCAAGGGCCTGCCGTTCCGCGATTGCCACGAGATCGTCGGCCATGCGGTGAAGTACGGTGTGGATAGCGGCAAGGACCTGGCCGAGATGAGCCTGGACGAACTGCGTCGCTTCAGCGATCAGATCGAGCAGGACGTCTTCGCCGTCCTGACCCTGGAAGGCTCGGTCAATGCCCGCGACCACATCGGTGGCACCGCACCGGCCCAGGTCCGCGCCGCCGTGAAGCGCGGCCGCGAGCTGCTGGCCAAGCGCTGAAAGCTGTCTTGCGCTCCCACCACCTCTCAGCGGTGGTTGCCCGGGAGCAGGCAAGCCGTCCATCGGACGGCTTGCCTGATGGAGAGCCAGGCCGTATGGCCTTGGTAGCACTGTGCCCGCCTGCAATCCGTCTACGACAGGGCTCTCTGGCTGAAGGCCTTGGCAGGCCGCTAAGCGGCCGCCGACCAGCCGTCGATAGGTACGACCACCGGCACTCAGGACAGTGACCAGGCGGCCGATACTGGAGACTTGACCAGCCGTTCGAGTCAAGTCTCATGCGCCTTTCAGCCTGCTCCATCCTGCTTTGCGGAATGTTCGCCGCGGCTTCCAGCCAGGCCGCCCTGCCGCCGCCGCTGCCACAGACGCTCACCTGGCATGTCCAGCTGAACGGCGTGCTGCAAAAGCCCAATCGCACCCTCTATGACATCGATCTCTATGACACCAGTAAGGCGGTGATCGCCAATCTGAAGGGCAATGGGAAGACGGTGATCTGCTATTTCAGCGCTGGCACCTGGGAAGACTGGCGGCCCGATGCCGCTCTCTATCCCAAGGCGGCCCTGGGCAAGGCGTTGGACGCCTGGCCGGGCGAGCGCTGGCTGGACATCCGTCGCGCCGACGTCCGCGTGCTGCTGGCCAAGCGCCTGGACCTGGCGGTACAGAAGGGCTGCCAAGGGGTGGACCCGGACAACGTCGACGGCTACTCCAACCCCAACGGCCTCAAGCTGACCAAAGCCCAGCAGCTGGACTTCCTCAACTGGCTGGCCGACGAGGCGCACAGGCGCAGTCTGCTGGTGGGTCTGAAGAATGCCGTGGACCTGGTGCCGAGCCTCTACACCAAGTTCGACTTCGCCCTCAACGAGAGCTGCTACGACTACGCCGAGTGCAACGCCTACAGCTACTTCCGCACCCAGAAGAAGCCGGTGATGATCATCGACTACGGTCTCTACAGCACCAAGCGCTGCAGCCAGGCCAAGACCTCGGGCTACAACCTGCAGTTCTACCCGCTGTCGCTGGCGGCACTGGGCACCGCCTGCAAGTAGCCATGGCGCGGGATCTGGGTCAGGTCGCGCGAGCCACGCCCAACGTGGCTTGGCCGACGCGCAGCGGATTTTGAGCAGGCGCTCAGAACTTGTTTACGATCTTTTGGACTAGAGCCAGACAAGGCAAAAACAGCTGAGGAAGCGCAGTTTACAAGTTGTAAATGAGCATTCCGAAGCTGTTTCTAACGCCGTATGGCCGACGGCCAGGAGATCGTAAACAGGTTCTCAGTCGAGGCCGGCCTTCTTGTGCGATCTCTGCCCCAGCGCGATCCAGTCCAGATCGCCCTCGCCCTGGGCGACCGCTTCCAGCAGGTTGTCTCTCAGGACGCTGGCGAAGGGTAGCGGCACCGCCTTTTCCTGCCCGGCCGCCAGGGCCAGGCCGACGTCCTTGAGCCCCAGGCTGAGCTTGAAGGCCGCCGGCGAGAATCGTCGCTCGGTCAGCAGGCGTCCGTAGTTTTGGTACACCGGGGCGGCGAACAGGGTGCTGGTGAGGATTTCCAGCAGCGCTGCCGGCTCCACGCCATAGCTGCGGGCCAGGGCGGTGCTCTCGCCCATGGTCTCGATGGCGCTGGCGATCATGAAGTTGCCAGCGATTTTCACCACGTTGGCCTGGCGCGGCTCCGCGCCCACCGGCCAGGTCTTGCGTCCCAGCACGTCGAGCAGCGGCTGGACGCGCTGGATCGCCTCGGGCTCGCCGGCCACCACGATGTTGAGCTGGCCACTGGCAGCTACGTCGGTGCGGCCGAAGACGGGTGCCGCCACATAGCCCAGGCCGGCCTCGGCATGGCGCGCGACCAGTTCGTCCACCAGGGCCACCGACAGGGTGGCCATGCTGACGTGGATCAGCCCGACCCGTGCCTGCTCAAGGGCGCCGCTGTCGAGGATCACCTCGCGGGTGGCGGCGTCATTGGCCAGGATGCTGAAGACCACCTCCACGTCGAAGGCCTCCGCCGGCGTCGCCGCCGCGCGGGCACCCTGCTCGACCAGCACCTGGACCGGCGCCTGGGAGCGATTCCAGACCACGACCTCATGACCGGCCTTGAGCAGATTGGCGGCCATGCCCTGGCCCATGCCACCCAGGCCAATGAATCCGATACGCATAGTGTTGCCTCCTTGAGGTGCGATGGATGCCGCCGGCTACAGCCAGCGGCGAAACTTGAACCAGGCATAGGGAATCAACGCCGAGACCACCATGGCGCCCAGCGCCAGCGGATAGCCGAAGTGCCAGTCCAGCTCCGGCATGACCTTGAAGTTCATGCCGTAGACGGTGCCCACCAGGGTCGGCGGCAGGAACAGCACCGAGGCGATGGTGAACACCTTGACGATGTTGTTCTGCTCCACGCTGATCAGCCCAAGGGTGGCGTCGAGCAGAAAGCCGATCTCGCCGTTCATCTTGGCCTGGTAGTCGCTCAGCGAGCGGACGTCGCGCTCCAAGGTCTTGAACCAGGTCTTGGCCGTGCCGGAGATCCAGGTGGCGCCCGCCCGGCGCAGGTAGGAGACGATGCGATTGATGCCCAGCAGACTCTCGCTGAGCTGGGCCAGCAGCTGATTGCTGCGCCCCAGCTGCTTGACGATGGATTGCAGGTCGGTCTTGGGCTGCTGCTTTTCCTGCGGTGAATCCAGGGGTTCGCGAAACACCGCCTTGGCCAGGCGATTGAGATGCGCCTGCACCGATTCGAGGATGTCGGCCACCCGGTCCACCAGGCTATCCAGCAGCGAGGCGAAGATGACATCGCTGCGACAGTGCTGGCTCGCCTGCTGCTGGGCCTTGCCGAGAAAGGTCTTGAAGGCCGCCAGTTCGGCGTAGCGCACCGTTACCAGCCACTCGGGCGTCAGCACGAAATTGACCACCGAGGCCTGCGGCTGATGCTCGCTGAAGCCACTGACGACGGTGGTGGTCAGGTGCAGAGCCTGGTCGGTCTGGTAGAGTCGCGAGGATTCCTCGATCTCGGCGATCTCTTCCCGGGTGGGGATGTCCATCGCCAGTGCCTGCTCCAGATAGCGCTCCTCCGCCTCGCTGGGGTCGAGCAGATCGACCCAGAGCAAATCGTCCGGCAGCGCGTCTCCCGGCGACAGCGGCTGGGCCACCAGCTCGTTGGCGGACAGGCGATAGCAGGTGATCATCGAGAAGACTCCAGGCCAGCATCAGGGGTCGCACTGTAACAAAAGGTATCCGAACATGATTGACCACGCCGATGACGAAGAATCCTTTGTCTCCTCCCATCTGATCGAAGCGGTGGAGAACCAGCTTGCCGCTGGCGAGCCGGCCTATGTCCAGGCCGTGCTCAACAAGCTGACCCTGGTCGGCTACGAGCGCGAAGAGGCCGTGCTGCTGATGGCCCAGGCGCTGTCCTACGAGATCGCCGCCATGCTCGCCGCCGATCGCCCCTTCGACGGCGCCCACTACGAGCGCCTGCTACGGGCCCTGCCGGAACTGCCCGAGGTCGCGGACGACTAGGCCTCGACCGGCTCCAGCGCCAGCAGCTCCACCTGCTGCTCCTTGCCGCCGGGCACCGGCCAGCTGAGGCGCTCGCCGGGGGTCGCGCCGAGCAGCGCGCTGCCGGCCGGCGCCAGCACCGAAATCCGGCCCTCCGCGCCGGCGTCCTCCGGATAGACCAGCACCACCTGGTACTCCTTGCCGGTGTCGGTCTCACGGCAGCGTACCCGCGAATTCATGGTGACCACCGCGCCGATCTCCTCGGGCGCCACCACTCGCGCCTGAGCCAGTTCCTCGTCCAGGGCCTCGGCCACGGGCCCGAATTCGGGCAGGGCGTCGAGCAGCCGTTCGAGACGGGGCAGATCGACGGCGGAAACGGTGATGGGCGATGCATGACGCATGGCGGACTCCTGGAAGACGAGACGATGCGGCCCAACCGCGCGGTGCGGCGGACCACCGGGATGACGGGCGACCGGCGCCCAGCGAGAAGCCGCACAAGGGCGGCAAAAGAAAACGGCGCTCGAAAGGCGCCGTCAGGTCACGCTAGCACAGGGCTCAAGGCTCGGGTCAAGCTGCACCGACCGCAGGTCATTACAGCCCGGG
This sequence comes from Pseudomonas sp. MS15a(2019), assembly GCF_013277805.1. Lineage (NCBI taxonomy): Bacteria > Pseudomonadati > Pseudomonadota > Gammaproteobacteria > Pseudomonadales > Pseudomonadaceae > Pseudomonas > Pseudomonas sp. MS15a(2019). Next base: position 146,621 of record NZ_VBTN01000007.1, on the reverse strand, counting down.
CAAGGCCACACTCTCGCCGGTCTGCTCCAGGGTCACCCGTACCAGCAGCGCGCCGAGGGTCTCGGACGAGCTGTCGCAGATCCAGTTCTGGCCGTCCCAGTCGAAGTGATAGCCACCCGAACGCGCGGCGACCCAGAGCTGCACCAGCGGGGGCTGGCGGCTGAGAATCACCTGGCTGCCGTTGTCGAACTTGATCGTCAGCACGCCGCCGGCATTTTCCAGATCGAGGTCCAGACCGCTGTCGTCATAGGCGTCTTCGACCTGACGCTGGGTCTGGTCGACGAGGTGATGGAATTGCGCTTCGCTGAGCCGGCTCATGACGATCCTCGAAAGAAGAGAAAGAATCGCCGCACGGTAGCGGGCTGCCCAGATGACGTCCAGTCGCGGCGGCTGTCGGCAGCTGCGCTTCAGCCATCCGGGCGTGTCAAAGAGTCGCTCAACCCCGTTATACTCCGGGCAATATTCGCCTGAATAAAGGTTTAGCGTCATGAAGCGCCTGTCTCTCCTCTTCATCGCCTGCGCCTGCCTGCTGGCCGGCTGCGGTCAGAAAGGCCCGCTGTACCTGCCCGACGACCAGAAAGCCGCCAAAGAACACCGCCACGACGTGTTCTAAGGAGCCACCATGGAAGTCTTTGCTGTCCGTGCAGGTGAACTGCATGCGGAAGGGGTAGCCCTGAGCGCCGTGGCGCAGGAATTCGGCACCCCCGCCTACGTCTACTCGCGAGCGCACATCGAGGGGCAGTACCGCGCCTATACCGATGCGCTGGCCGGTCTGCCGCACCTGGTCTGTTTCGCCGTCAAGGCCAACTCCAACCTCGGTGTGCTCAATGTCCTGGCCCGCCTCGGCGCCGGCTTCGACATCGTTTCCCGCGGCGAACTGGAGCGCGTCCTGGCCGCTGGTGGCGATCCGCACCGGGTGGTGTTCTCCGGGGTCGGCAAGACCCGTGACGATATGCGCCGCGCCCTGGAAGTGGGCGTGCACTGCTTCAACGTCGAATCCACCGACGAGCTGGAACGGCTGCAGCAGGTGGCCGCCGAACTGAACGTGGTCGCGCCGATCTCGCTGCGGGTCAATCCCGATGTCGACGCCGGCACCCATCCCTACATCTCCACCGGTCTCAAGGAAAACAAGTTCGGCATCGACATCGCCGACGCCGAGGCGGTCTACGCCCGCGCCGCCGCGTTGCCGAACCTGGAAATCCTCGGCGTGGACTGCCATATCGGTTCCCAGCTCACCACCCTGCCGCCCTTCCTCGACGCCCTCGACCGCCTCCTGGCGCTGATCGATCGCCTCGCCGAGCGCGGCATCGTCCTGCGCCACCTGGATCTCGGCGGCGGCCTGGGCGTGCGCTATCGCGACGAGCAACCGCCGCTGGCCGGCGACTACATCCAGGCCATCCGCGAGCGCATCGCCGGGCGCAGCCTGACCCTGGTGTTCGAACCGGGCCGCTTCATCGTGGCCAATGCCGGCGTCCTGCTGACTCGCGTGGAATACCTCAAGCACACCACCCACAAGGATTTCGCCATCGTCGACGCAGCGATGAACGATCTCATCCGTCCGGCGCTGTACCAGGCCTGGATGGCGGTGGAGCCGGTGGTCGCGCGCCAGGGCGACGCCCGCCGCTACGACCTGGTCGGTCCCATCTGCGAGACCGGCGACTTCCTCGCCAAGGACCGCGAGCTGGTGCTGGCCGAGGGCGATCTGCTGGCCATCCGCTCCGCTGGGGCCTATGGCTTCACCATGAGTTCCAACTACAACACCCGCGGCCGTGCGGCCGAGGTGATGGTGGATGGCGACCAGGCGCACCTGGTCCGTCGGCGCGAGACGCTGGAAGAACTCTTCGCAGGCGAGAGCCGGCTGCCGGCCTGAGGGGAGTTCCATGCAACTGCGCTTCACCAAGATGCACGGTCTGGGCAACGATTTCATGGTCCTCGACCTGATCAGCCAGCACGCCCACATCCAGCCCAAGCACGTCCGTCTGTGGGGAGATAGAAATACCGGGGTTGGCTTCGACCAGTTGCTGATCGTCGAGACCCCGACCACCCCGGACGTGGACTTTCGCTATCGCATCTTCAACGCCGATGGCTCCGAGGTCGAACAGTGCGGCAATGGCGCCCGCTGCTTCGCCCGCTTCGTCTTCGACAAGCGCCTCACGGTCAAGAAGCAGATCCGCGTCGAAACCAAGAGCGGCATCATCGAATTGCACCTCAAGGGCGATGGCCAGGTACGCGTCGACATGGGCGCACCGCGCCTGCAGGCCGCCGAGATCCCCTTCATCGCCGAGGCGGAGACCCTGAGTCATGCCGTCCAGGTCGACGGCGAGACGGTCGAGCTGGCAGTGGTCTCCATGGGCAATCCCCACGGCGTGCTGCGGGTCGCCGACGTCGACCAGGCGCCGGTGCTCACCCTCGGACCCAAGCTGGAGTGCCATCCGCGCTTTCCGCAAAAGGCCAACATCGGCTTCCTGCAGATCATCGATGCCCAGCGCGCCCGCCTGCGGGTCTGGGAGCGCGGTGTCGGCGAAACCCGCGCCTGCGGTACCGGCGCCTGCGCCGCCGCCGTGGCCGGGATTCGCCAGGGCTGGCTGAAATCGCCGGTCAGCATCGAGTTGCCGGGCGGTCTGCTCAACATCGAGTGGGACGGCGTCGGCCAACCGGTGCTCATGACCGGTCCGGCCACCCGTGTCTACGAAGGCCAGGTAAGAGTATGAGCGATACCCCCGAACTGACCGCGGACCAGGTCGCCGACTGGCTGCTGGACCATCCGCACTTCTTCGCCGATCGCGAAGAGCTGCTGGCGGAGATGCGTGTCCCCCACCAGCGGGGGACCGCCATCTCCCTGGTCGAGCGGCAACTCGGCCTGCTGCGCGATCGCAACGGCGAGATGCGCCATCGCCTGGCCCACCTGATGGACGTGGCCCGGGACAACGACCGGCTGTTCGACAAGACCCGCCGGCTGATCATCGGCCTGCTGGACGCCAACAGCCTCGAAGAGGTGATCGGCACCGTCGAGGACAGCCTGCGCCATGAGTTCAAGGTGCCCTACGTCGGCCTCATCCTGTTCCACGAGCACCCGCTGCCGGTCGGCCGCAGCGTCACCCCCGCCGAAGCGCAAAAGGTGATCGGCGGCCTGCTGGGTGGTGAGAAGACCACCAGTGGCGTCCTGCGCGCCCACGAACTGGCCTTCCTGTTCGGTGACTCGGCCAAGGAAGAAGTCGGCTCGGCTGCCGTCGCCGCCCTCTCCCACCAGGGCCTGCATGGTGTCCTGGCGATTGGCAGCCCCGACCCCCAGCACTATCGCAGCAGCCTGGGCACGCTGTTTCTGAGCCATGTGGCGGAAGTCCTGGCGCGGGTACTGCCCCGCTTCCCCGTCCCCTTGCGCACGGTGCGCTGAGCCCGGGAGCGGAGCATGCAGATCCAGCTCGATGCCTATCTCGACCATCTGCGCCTGGAACGCCAGGTTTCGCCCCACACCCTCGACGGCTACCGCCGCGATTTGCGCAAGCTGCTGACCTTCGTCGAAGCCGAGGGGCTGAGCGACTGGGGCGGCCTGGACAGTCGCCGCCTGCGCGCCCTGATCGCCCAGCTGCACCGGGCCGGCGCCTCCAGCCGCAGCCTGGCGCGGCTGCTCTCGGCCTGTCGCGGCTTCTATCTCTACCTGATTCGCGAAGGCCACTGCAGCCAGGACCCGGCCCACGGGCTCTCGCCGCCCAAAGCCCAGAAGGCCCTGCCCAAGGTGCTCGACGTCGACCGCTCCATGCAGCTGCTCGACGGCGCCGTGGAAGACGACTTTCTTGCCCTGCGCGACCAGGCCCTGCTGGAGCTCTTCTACAGCTCCGGGCTGCGGCTGTCCGAACTGGTGGGTCTGGACCTGGCGGATGTGGACCTGGCCCAGGGCCTGGTTCAGGTGCGCGGCAAGGGCAACAAGGAACGGGTGCTGCCCATCGGCAGCAAGGCTCGCGACGCCCTGGAGGCCTGGCTCAAGGTCCGGCTCCAGGCCGCACCGCGCAACGATGCCCTGTTCATCGGCCAGCGCGGTCTGCGGCTGACGCCCCGCGCGGTGCAGCTGCGGGTGCGCGAGGCCGGCGTCCGCGAACTGGGCCAGCACCTGCATCCGCACATGCTCAGGCACAGCTTCGCCAGCCACATGCTCAGCGCCTCCGGCGATCTGCGCGCGGTGCAGGAGCTACTCGGCCACGCCGACATCGCCACCACCCAGATCTACACCCACCTGGACTTCGGCCAGCTCGCCGAGGTCTATGACAAGGCGCACCCCCGCGCCAAGCGCAAGGCCAGCCGATGACGATTCGCCTCGTGACCTTCGACCTCGACGACACCCTCTGGGAAATCGCTCCCGTCATTCATTCCGCGGAGGCCCTGCTGCGCGACTGGTTCGCCGATGCCGCTCCGCGGCTGGGCAGCGTTCCGGTGGAGCACCTCTGGGCGATCCGTGATCGCCTGCTGCAGCAGGACGCCGGGCTCAAGCACCGGGTCAGCGAGATGCGCCGCCGGGTCATCCACCAGGCACTGCTCGATGCCGGCTATGACGAACCCGAGGCCGCCCAGCTGGCCGAAGCGGGCTTCGCGGTCTACCTGGCCGCCCGCCAGCAGGTCACCCTGTTCAACGACGTCCACCCCACCCTGGAGCAACTGGCCGATCGCTACACTCTGGGCGTGCTTACCAATGGCAATGCGGACGTCCAGACCATCGGCCTGGCCGACTACTTCCGCTTCGCCCTGAATGCCGAGCAACTGGGTGTCGGCAAGCCCGACCCTACGCCCTTTCGCGAAGCCCTGCGCCTCACCGGCATTCCCGCCGAGGCCACCGTGCACGTCGGGGACAACCCCGTGGATGATGTCGAGGGCGCCCAGCGCGCCGGTATCCGCGCGGTCTGGTTCAACCCCTTGCAGCATCCCTGGCAGGGCCCCGGCAAACCGGATGCGGAGGTCCGCAGCCTGAGCGAGCTTCCCGCCGTGCTGGAGGGATGGTCAGGCAGACCGAAAAATAGTAATACTAAATAATGAAAGGCTGAGTTTTTCGCGCTTGCCAGCCGTCTGCTTGCTCCTTCGATTCTGTTAACCAATCGTCAAAATATTCGTCACACTTGCAGCCCGCATTAGCAGTTGCTTTGCGACTCTCTTCACCAAAAACTTCGGGAGCCGACGGTTTTTTGCCAAGCACACCTCATTTGGCCGTCTATTCCCTAAGAACAACAGCAGTAATGGCCGTCTCGCTGACCAACTTCCTCTGCCGGACCTCGCGTTGACAGTCCAAACCCTTTTGACAATCATTGCCGCAGATTCGAAGTAGCGCTGGGATTGCGCGCTGAATCTGCTGCCGTACAGGTCAGGGAAGACAGCATTACCTCCCCCTCCTCTGCGTCTCGCCGATGGTTTCTCAAGTTTCTGGACGTTGCGTTGTCAGGCCTTGATATCGGTAACTAAACCCTCTGCTCATTCCGTCCAGGTGCAAACCCGTGCGGTAGCCATGTCCGAACCGGACCGGTTACCAGCCAAGACGCGGTAAACCTGTGCGGTAGCCATGCCCAGGCGCTGGACAGAGCGGGACGATCACCGTGCCAGCGAGCACCTGCAGGACTACATGGATGTCATCTGAACTGGACTTAATTCTCTTTGCTCACGCAACTTCGGTCTTGCCTGAAACAGGCAAGCGAATGGCGGTGCGGGCAAACAAGCTACCGCGGGCTTCAGCGCCCTGCGTGCTGGTTCGGATCAGTTCGAAAAAAGTGGAAAGCGCTCGCTAGACAGTCTCGAGCAAGTTGGCGAAGTCCTGGCACTGACAACCAAGCATTAGTTATCCGCATTGGCTGTCGCGGGTCCTGACCGACGTTCATCAGACGGTCATTTACTCAATAAAGATTAAAAAGCTCTGCTGCATTTTTTGCTGACTGCCGGGCACGGCGAAAGCCAGTTTCAACCACGTTAATTGCGCCCTGATGGCGCACGGAGAGGATGCCCCGATGGCAAGGAATGATCTATCGGAAGCGACATTAGGATGTCTAATTGGCGGCGCTGGTCCAGCGGGCCTGGGATTCCTGTTCAATGCCATCAAGCGTGGCGCCCTGGAGCAGTTGGCCCAGGCGGGCACCATCATCGTCGACGCCGGGACCGAACTCGGTGCCGGCAAGCTGGGTGACTATCAGATCATTGCCAACTCGGTGAGCGACGTCTTCCTGGACTGTCTGCGCGACCCCCTGTTGGCGCCCATCCTGGCGCCGCTGCAGGCCTCGCCGACCTTTCGCCACCTCAAGTTGAATGCCCAGGAAGCGCCGGCGCTGCCCATCGTCGGCCAGCTCTTCCAGCAGGCCGCCGGCCTGATCCTGCCCTGGCTGGAACGCCAGTACGGTATCCCCACCTGGCGCCAGACCCGTATCACCGAGGTCACCTGCGAAGGTTCGAGCTATGTCGTCTGGCTGGAACAGGCCGGCGCCATCCGCCGCGTGCGCACCTCCAGCCTGGTGCTGAACCTGGGCGGCAAGCAGACCCGCTCCAGCTTCGAGGAAAGCAGCCAGGCCATGGGTCTGCAGCTGCCCCAGAGCGCCTCGATCGACAGCTCCGACAGCCTGCTGCGCCTGCAACCCGAGGCCCTGCGCCAGCGCTATCGTGCCCGTCTTAAGGATGGCGGTCCGATCTGCGTGGTGGGCGGGTCCCACAGCGCCTTTTCCGCCCTGGACAACCTGGCCAGTGCCCTGCACCACGACGGCCTGCGCGAACTGACCCTGGTCCATCGCTCGCCGATCCGACTGTTCTACGAGACCGCTGCCGAAGCCCTGGCCGCCGGCTATGACTTCGACCCGCTGCAGGACATCTGCCCCATTTCCAAGCGGGTCAACCGCTCGGGCGGGTTGCGCTACCGAGCCCACGAGATCGGTCGCCAGGTCCTGGCCGGTCAGGCCATCGGCGGCACTCCGGTCAAGGTGAAGACGCTGCAACTGGATGGCAGCGCCGAGCGCCTCGCCAGCGCCCAGACGCTGTTCGACAGCGCCGCCCTGCTGGTTCAGGGCATGGGTTACCAACCCATAGTGCCCGAGCTGCGCTGCCAGGACGGTCGTCCGCTGACCCTGCGCACCCTGCGCGGCGGTCTGGATTCCGACGCGGCCGGCAGCCCGCTGGACCAGCACGGCCAGCGCCTCAAGGGCCTGCACCTGTTCGGCCTGGGTTCGGGGTTAGCGGTCGACCCCCGACTGGGCAGCGAAGCGTCCTTTTCCGGACGCATCTATGGGGTCTGGCAGTTCCACAACGATGCCAGTCGCGAGGCCCTCGAATCGGTTCTGGAGCGGCTGGACAAGCCCGGCGTCCCCTTCCGGCCGATGGCCAGCCCCGTCGCCGAACACGCTTGACCGAACCGACACGTATCAAGGACTCGATAAGCAGGTACCGGATCATGATCAATGTGACCAAGCCCTACCTGGGCGACAAGGAACGCTTCAAGGCGTATATCGACAAGATCTACGCCAACAACTGGATCACCAATCAAGGCCCGCTGCACGCTCAGCTCGAAGAGCGCCTGCGCGATTATCTGGGTGTCAGAAACATCATCCTGGTCAACAACGGTACCCTGGCCCTGCAGGTCGCCTATCGCGCCCTGGGCCTGTCCGGCAGCGCCATCACCACGCCGTTCAGCTTCGTCGCCACCACCAGCACCCTGCACTGGGAAGGGATCCGCCCGGTCTTCGCCGACATCCACCCGGAAACCTGGAACCTGGATCCGGCCAACGTCGAAGCCGCCATCGAGCCTGACACCTCGGCCATCGTCGCCACCCACGTGTTCGGCAATCCCTGCGATGTCCGTGGCCTGCAGCAGGTCGCCAACCGCCACGGCCTCAAGGTCGTCTACGACGGCGCCCATGCCTTCGGCACCCGCTTCGAAGGCCGCTCGGTGCTGCAGTGGGGCGACATCACCACCGTCAGCTTCCACGCCACCAAGCTGTTCCACACCATCGAAGGCGGCGCGATCATCACCGAAGACGACGAGCTCGCCGAGCGCGTCCGCCGCATGATCAATTTCGGCATCGTCGATGCCGAGCGCATCGAAGGCGTGGGCATCAACGCCAAGCTCAACGAGGTATCCGCGGCCATGGGGCTGTGCATCCTCGACGAGCTGGAAGACATCCTGGCCCGCCGCGCCGTCATCGGTCAGCACTATGAGCGACGCCTGCAGGGCGCCTTCGACCTGCAGCGCCCCACCTACGGCAGCCAGCTGAACTACAGCTACTTCCCGGTGGGCCTGCGCGACGAGCCGAGTCTGCTGGACACCAAGAGGGCCCTGAACGCCGTCGGCATCAATCCGCGCCGCTACTTCTATCCGTCGCTGGAAACCCTGGACTACCTGCAGCCCCAGGCGATCAAGCCGGTCTCGCGCAAGCTGAGTCACCGCATCCTCTGCGTGCCGCTCTATCCGGACCTGCCGCAGGCGACCCAGGACCTGCTGATCGACACCCTGCTGTTGGCACAACAGAAAAAGACCAGCATGGAATCCCTGCGGGCACTCATCACCCCGGCACAGCTGCTGCCGAGCTGGGATTTTCCCGGCGACTCCTCTCCTGTTCTAACTTGATCCTGGCCCGCTATCTCCCATGACCAGTCCCGCGAAAGTGTCGGTGTTGCGCAACACCCTGATCAATTATGCCGGCCAAGCCTATGCGCTGCTGATCGGCATCTTGATCCAGCCGATGTATCTCGGTCATCTGGGTGCCGAAACCTATGGTCTGATCGGCTTCTTCGCCGTGCTGCAGACCTGGCTGCAACTCCTCGACGTCGGCATTTCCGCCTCGCTGGTGCGTGACGTCGCCCATGGCCGTGGCCAGATCGGCGCGGGGCGTACCCGTGGCCAGCTGCTGCGCTCGCTGGAATTCATCTTCATCCCCCTGGCGACCCTGGCCTTCGTCGCCATCGAGCTGAATTCGGAATGGATGGCGGGCCACTGGCTCAACGTCCAGGGCCTGTCCACGGAGACCGTGGCCCACTGCATCGGCCTGATGGGGCTGATGATCGCCTTCCGCCTGCTGTCGACGCTGTACAAGAGCGGCGTCCAGGGCGTCGAGCTGCACGGCTGGCTGAATCTGGTCAACGTACTGATCGCCACGGTGCGCTATTTCGGCGGCCTGATCCTGGTGATGTGGATTTCCCAGGAGCCGCTGGACTTCTTCGTGTTCCAGGCCTTCGTCGCCGTGTTCGAGATGCTGGTCTATGCGCTCAAGGCCTATCGCCTGCTGCCCAATCCCACCTGGTGGAGCGGCTTCGACTGGCAGCGGGTCAAGCCCATCGTGCCCTTCGCCCTGAGCATGTCCTTTACCTCGATCCTGTGGATCGCCCTGACCCAGCTCGACAAGCTGGTGCTGTCCAAGGCGCTGCCCCTGGCCGAGTACGGCTACTTCAGCCTGGTGGCGCTGATCTCCACCGGCATCGTCACCCTGACCAATCCACTGGTGCAGGCGCTGCTGCCGCGCATGACGGTGCTGGTGTCCCAGGACAAACCGCTCGAACTGGAACGCCTCTATCGCAACGCGGCGCGCTTCGCCTTCGCCATCCTACTGCCGCTGGCGGCCATGGTGGCCTTCCATGGCGAGGCACTGATCTTCGCCTGGACCGGCGACAAGGTCTCCGCCCACTGGAGCGAGCCGATCCTGTTCTGGTACGCCCTGGGCTCGGCGCTGCTGGCCCTCAGTCAGTTCCAGTTCTATCTGCAGTACGCCTACGGCAAGTTGCGCCTGCACGTCTGGTACAGCCTGGTGTCCGCAGCCATTTCGGTGCCCATCGTGATCCTGGTGGTCCTGCATTACGGCGCCTACGGCGCGGCGCTGGCCTGGTTCTTCATGCGCCTGATCCCCTTCGTGATCTGGCCGATGATCGTCCACGGCCGCTTCGCGCCGAATCTGCAGCGCTACTGGAACCAGGACCTGCTGGTGGCCGTGGTGGTGACCGCCATCGGCGTGGGCCTGAGCAAGCTGCTGTACCAAGAGATTCAACCGCAGGAGCGGTTTGCCATTCTCGCCACCCTCGCCCTGAGCGGTGGCCTGACCCTGGTGTTGATGGCGCTGAGCTATGTGCTCTGTTCTCCGAAACAGACCCGCTCGCGCCTGTTTTCCCAACTCTACAAAGCAGGTATCTGACATGGACGCTCGGACCGAAGCAGAGATCATGAAGAACTGGCCGACGGATTGCAGTCGGCCGGTCGCCAGCATCGTCTGCCTGACCTTCAACCATCGCGACTACATCGGCCAGGCCATCGATGGCTTTCTGCGCCAGCAGACCGATTTTCCCTTCGAGATCATCATCAACGATGACGCTTCGACCGATGGTACCCGGGACATCCTCAAGGACTACGAGCGCCGCTATCCCCGGCTGATCCGCCTGATCCTGCAGAAGGAAAACCAGTATAGCCAGGGCAAGCCCTATGGCATGCCGGTGTTCCAGCACGCCCGCGGCGACTACATCGCCTATTGCGAAGGCGACGACTACTGGAACGACCCGCGCAAGTTGCAGCTGCAGGTGGATTTCCTGGAGCGCAATCGGGACTACGCCCTGACCTTCCACGCCTCCTATGCCTTCAACAGCAAGGGGATCGTCAATCCGCAGCGTTTCAGTGGCCAGGATCACTACGACCGCAGCGAAACCGAGCTGAAGAAGGCCCTGCCGCTGTCCACCCTGACCGCCTGCTTCCGCAATGTCCTGCGGGAACTGCCGCCGGAGCTGGAAACCGCTGCGCTCATGGACATCGTCTGGTGGTCGCTGCTGGGTGCCCACGGCAAGGGCAAGTTCATGGACGAGATCCGCCCCGCCGCCTACCGCGTGCACGAGAACGGGATCTTTTCCATGCGCGCCAGCCAGAAGCGCCTGCAGATGGATCTCCACACCCAGTACTGCCTCGCCAACTACTACTACCGGCTGGGCGAGCGTGACCTGCATGTCTTCTTCCTGCGCCAGGTCCTGAGTCTTTCGCTGTCCTCGATTCCGCCGACCCAGAAGGTCAAGGCGCTCTTGCGGGCGGTAAGCAACATCACCCTCAACATCGGCCGACGCTTCGCCCCCAAACGCGTCACCTACTGAACGTACACAGAGCAGTTTTCCGGCTGCGCTGTATCCAGCTAAAAGGAAGGGACCCCAATGACCGTCATGCAGCGCTCTTCGTTCGAACAACACGAAGAACAACACCTGGACCTCAAGACGATGGCCCTCACGCTTCTTGATCACAAGAAGCTGATCGCGGGTATCACCGCGGGCTTTCTCGCCGTGGGCATCACCTATGCCGTGCTGTCCACCCCGCAGTACATCGCCGGGGCGATGATCCAGATCGAACCCAAGAAGAATGCGCTCACGGCGGTCGCCGAGACCGTGGTGCGCCCCAACTCGGCCTCGCCGGCCGTGGCCGAGATCGAGCTGCTGAAATCCCGCGCGGTGCTGGCCAAGACCGTGGAGAACCTGCGCCTGGACATCGAGGCCAAGCCACGCTTCTTCCCGCTGATCGGCCACTACCTGTGGCGCACCTACGAAGCCGACAAGCCGGGTCAGCTGGCGGACAGCTGGCCGCAACTGCGCGGCTTCGCCTGGGGCGGCGAAAAGATCGACGTCTTCCAGTTCGATGTCCCGGACGACATGTACGGCGAGACCCTGACGGTGGTCGCCGGCAGCAACGGTCGCTATCGCCTGCTGGACAAGGACAAGCAGCCGCTGCTGGATGGCCAGGTCGGCCAGATGGCCAGCGGTAACGGCTACCGCATGCAGATCAAGACCCTGACCGCGCGCCCCGGCACCGAATTCAAGGTGACCCGCAACCGCGTCATCACCACCGCGCAGCTCTATCAGAACCGCATCAAGACCAGCGAAGCGGGCAAGGAATCAGGCATCATCTATCTGTCCCTGGCGGACGAGAATCCCGATCTGGCCAAGAGCGTGCTGTCCGAGATCAGCCGCCTGTACGTGCTGCAGAACGTCGAGCGTAGCTCGGCCGAAGCGGCCCAGCGCCTGGACTTCCTGCGTGGTCAGCTGCCGGCGGTGCGCAAGGACCTGGAAAGCGCCGAAGCGGCCCTGAACAGCTATCAGACCAACAGCCGCTCCGTGGACATCAGCCTGGAAACCAAGGCGGTCCTGGACAAGATCGTCACCCTCGACACCAACATCTCCCAGCTCAAGCTCAAGCAGGCCGAATACGATCGCCTCTATACCCGCGATCACCCCAGCTACAAGACCCTGCTGAACCAGCTCGCCCAGCTGGAAGTGGAAAAGCGCAGCCTGCAGCGCAAGGTGGAAGCCCTGCCCAGCACCCAGCAGGAACTGCTGCGCCTGAATCGCGACATGAAGGTCACCAACCAGACCTATCAGCTGCTGCTCAACCAGGCCCAGGAACAGGACATCATCCGCGCCGGCACCATCGGCAACGTGCGCCTGGTCGACAACGCCGACGTCAACCTCGACGAGCCGGCCACCAACCGCAAGATCGCGCTGATCCTGTCGCTGCTGCTGGGTCTGGTGACCTCCGTGGTGGTGGTCTTTGTCCGCCAGGCCTTCCAGAAGGGCATCGAGAATCCCGACACCGTCGAGCAGATCGGCCTGCCGGTCTATTCCACCCTGCCCTTCACCAAGGACCAGGAGCGCCTGAACCGTCGCCTGAAGAAAAAGACCCGTACCGGCGAACCCAATCTGCTGAGCGTGGTGCAGCCGGCCAACCTGGCGGTGGAGTCCCTGCGCAGCCTGAGATCCAGCCTGCACTTCGCCATGCTGGAAGCCAAGAACCGGGTGATCATGATTTCCAGCCCGACCCCGGGCGTCGGCAAATCCTTCGTCTCCAGCAACCTCGCCGCGGTGGTCGCCCAGTCGGGTCAGCGCGTGCTGCTGATCGACGCCGACATGCGCAAGGGCTATCTGCACCGCGTGTTCGGCCTGCAGCCGCAAGCCGGCCTGTCCGAGCTACTGACCGGTCGCAGCAAGCTGCGTGAAGCCATCGTGCCGAGCGGTATCGCCCAACTGGACATCATCAGCTGTGGTCAGTCCGCGCCGAATCCTTCGGAGCTGCTGATGCACGCCAACTTCTCCCGTCTGCTGGACGAAGTGGGCGGCCTCTATGACCTGGTGATCATCGATACCCCGCCGATCCTGGCGGTGACCGATGCCGCCCTGGTGGGTCGTCTCGCCGGCACCACGCTGCTGGTCACCCGTTTCGGCCAGAGCACCCTCAAGGCGGTGGAGAACTCCCGCCGGCGCTTCGCCCAGAACGGCATCACCATCAAGGGCGCCATCCTCAACGGCGTGCAGCGCAAGGCCTCGACGTCCATGGAAGACGATGGCGTCTACGGCTACTACGAATACGGCCCCCGTACCTGATACGCCGCAACCGATCGCCCCTAGAGAAGGAACTCGCCCATGACGCTCGCCCCTCCCACCGGTCACTGGTATCTGGTGCAGACCAAGCCCAATCAGGAAGCCAGGGCCGAAGAAAACCTGAGCAGACAGGGCTATGTCTGCTTCCGGCCCCAGCGCGAGCGCAAGGCGTCCGGCAGAAGTCGTGCGGTTGGCAGCGAGTCGCTGTTCCCGGGGTATCTGTTCATTCAGCTCAATGACGTGAACGACAACTGGTACCCCATCCGCTCGACGCGCGGCGTCAATCGGATCGTCAGCTTCGGCACCCAGCCGACGGCGGTGAGCGAAGGCATCATCGACGACATCCGCCAGCGACTCGCCGCCCTGGCGGAACCTGCGCCCGCCCACCAGCCCGGCGCGACCGTGCGGGTGCAGTACAGCCAGGAGCTGGAAATGGACGCCGTGTTCCTGAGTGCCGATGGCAACGAGCGGGCCATCATCCTGCTGCGCATCCTGCAACGCGAACAACGGGTCAGCGTCGCTCTTGATCAACTGTCGGCAGTCGCCACCGTCAACCAGCGGCTGCGCGCCTGACCAAGAACTGTAAGGCCCTTTGGAGGAATCTGTTCATGCAATGCAAGACCACGGTCGTGACCGTCACCTACGGCAATCGCCTCGGCTATCTGGAGCAGCTGGTCACCCGCGCTCTGGCCGAACGCACCATTCACCAGGTCGTCGTGGTGAGCAATGCGGCGACGGTATCGCTGGATAGCCTCGAAACCCGCTGGCCCGGTCAGGTCAAGGTGATCGCCCTGAGCGAGAACACCGGCTCCGCCAACGGTTACGCCGTGGCCCTGGAAGCCGCTCTGGCCAGCGACACCACCCATATCTGGATGATGGACGACGACAACGCCCCCCTGGGCGATGCCCTCGACGTGCTGCACCGCCGCCTCGACGAACTCGGCGCCGTCCATGGCCGCGACAAGGTCGCCGTGCTCGGCTATCGGCCGACCCAGCAGGCCGACATCGCCCAGTGCATCCCGACCAAGATGATCACCCAGCCGCGTTCGAGCTACTTCGGCTTCCACGTGGCGCGCATTCCCTACAAGATCTGGCGCCGCCTGCCCTGGGGCCGTCCGCGCGGTGGCCAGCCGGAAGCCCTGGTCGAGCTGCCCTTCGCCCCCTATGGCGGCATGCTCGCCCACCGCAGCCTCTATGAGCGCATCGGCCTGCCCCTGCGCGAGCTGGTGCTCTATTCCGACGACACCGAGTACACCTACCGCATCACCCAGGCCGGCGGAAAGCTGTTCATGGTCACCGAGGCGGAACTCGAAGAGCTGGAGCACTCCTGGAACATCAAGGAAGGCACCAGCAACGTCTACCAGAACTACCTGCAGGCCGGCTCGGACTTCCGCGCCTACTACGCCGCGCGCAACCAGGCCTGGTTCGACAAGAACGTCTGGGCCAGCTCGCGGCCGATGTACAACCTCAACCGCTACGTCTTCCACACCCTGCTCAAGTGGTTCGCCCGTGACGACAAGAGTCGCCAGCGCCTGGCGCTGATCCGGCAGGCGGTCCAGGACGGCGAAACCGGCGCGCTGGGGATAAACCGCAGCTATCCGCTATGAAACTGCTCTTTCTCAACAGCTTCTATCCGCCCCATGTGGGCGGTGGTGCAGAGCTCATCCTGCAACGCAGCGTGGAAGGCTTCCAGCAGCGTGGCCACGACGTCGCCGTGCTGGTGACCGGTCCCGAGCAGGGTGTGCATGAGGAGACGGTGAACGACGTCCGCGTCTATCGCGCCGGGCTGAAGAACTTCTACTGGCCCCTGACCCAGCAGCGCCCCGGTCCGCTGGCGCGCTTCGGCTGGCACTTTCGCGACCAGTACAACAGCGCGATGCGGGCACCCTTGCGCCAGGTCCTGCAACGGGAAAAGCCGGATCTGGTGGTGTGCCACAACCTGTCCGGCTGGTCGGTAGCGGCCTGGGACGAGATCCGCGCCAGCGGCGTCCCCATCGTGCAGGTGCTGCACGACATGTATCTGCTGTGCCCGAAGAACACCCTGTTCAAGAAGGGCCAGAGCTGCCAGAAACTCTGTGGCAGCTGCGCGGCCCTGCGCCGGCCCCACGCCGAGCAGTCCGCCAAGGTGGATGCCGTCGTCGGCGTCAGCCGCTATCTGCTGGACACCATCGTCAACAAGGGCTACTTCGGCGGCGTGCCGCGCCAGGTCATCCACAACGCCAGCCTGATCGCCGGCAGCAATGGCGAAACCTCGACGCCCAGTCCCGAGGGCGTCGTCCGCTTCGGCTACATGGGCACCCTGTCGGAAAACAAGGGGGTGGGCTGGCTGATCGAGCAATTCCAGCGGCTGTCGCTCAACGCGACCCTGACCATCGCCGGCAAGGGCCAGCTGGACTACGAAACCCAGCTCAAGGCCATGGCCGATCCGCACAAGGTCAGCTTCGTCGGCTATCAGAAGCCCGAGGACTTCTACCGGAACATCGACGTCTTCGTGGCGCCGTCGCTGTGGGCCGAGCCCTTCGGCATGGTCGCCGTCGAGGCCTGCGCCTTCCAGAAGCCGGTCATCGCCACCCGCATGGGCGGCCTGCCGGAGATCGTCCGGGATGGTGTCAACGGCCTGCTCTGCAACGCCGACGACCGCGACTCCCTGGGCCGCGCCCTGCAATGCCTGCATGACGATGCCGAGCTGCGCCAGCGGCTGAGTCTGCTGAGCCGCACCGCGGTGGCCGATCTGCTGAGCATGGACACCATGCTCGACCAGTATCAGGCGCTCTTCGAGGACGTGCTGGGCAAGGCGCAGCACGGCGCCGCCAAGCAGCTTCACGTCCCTCACACACAGCTTTCCAACTGATCCACCCAGGTCACGGCAACGGGCAGAATCATGATCATCGTCAATTCCCGCTTCATCACCCAGGATCTTCGCGGCGTCCAGCGCTTCGCGGAATGCATCTCGCTGGAGCTGGCGAAGCTGAGATCCGACCTGCGCTTCGTCGCGCCGCCTGGCGCCGTCAGGCCCGAGGTGGCCAAACGGCTGGGCATCGAAGTCATCGGCACCCGCCAGGGCCAGCGCTGGGAGCAATGGGACCTGCCGAACTGGCTGAAGAGCCAGGGCAGCCCGCTACTGCTGTCACTGTGCAGCACGGCGCCGCTGCTCTACAGCAACCAGATCGCCACCCACCACGACATCAACTACGTGCGCTTTCCCGAGAGTTACTCGTGGAAATTCCGCACCTCGTACCGCTGCCTGATTCCCATGCTGCTCAAGCGCTCGAACGCCCTGATCACCGTGAGTGAATTCTCCCGCGACGAGATCTCGCGCTTCTATCGCTACCCGAGCGACTCGATCACGGTCGTGCCCAACGCCGTGGCCGACGCCTTCACCCTGGCGCCGCGGATCGACAGCGTCGACACCCCCTATCTGCTGGCGGTGTCCTCGCCCAGCTACCACAAGAACTTCTCACGGATGCTGGAAGCCTTCGCCGCCCTGCCGCGGGACCTCAAGGTCGAATTGCGCATCGTCGGCGACAGCCACGCCGTGTTCGGCCAGAGCGATCTGGCGACCCTGGCGGCCAGGGATCCGCGGGTCAAGCTGCTCGGCCGCATCGACGATGGCGAACTGGCGCGCCAGTATCGCCAGGCCACCGCCTTCGTCTTTCCGTCGCTCTACGAGGGGTTCGGCATCCCGCCCCTGGAAGCCCAGGCCTGCGGCTGCCCGGTGATCTCGGCCAATACCGCCTCCATGCCGGAAGTGCTGCAGGACAGCGTCCTCTATTTCGCCCCCTACGAGACGGCCAGCATCACCCAGGCGATGCGCACCATCCTGCAGGACGCACCGCTCAGGGAGGCGCTCCGCGCCAAGGGCCTGGCCAACATCCAGCGCTTCAACTGGCAGACCTCCGCGAGAAAGGTCTCCGACCTGCTGGACAGCGCCCTTGCGACCACCACGAAGTCCGCGGCCAGGGCCGCCTGAAACGACCCCACAACAACAATTCAGCGATCAAGAACTCATGGAAGAGACAAGCAAAGCCATGGCTGGCCAGCGCCGTTCCTCTGTACCCCTGACGCTCGACGAATCGAACGTGTCCGGGCGCGTCCTTCAGGTCGCTGATTGCCACCTTCTGCAAGAAGGCTCGGACGGCACCGCGGCAGAGACCGCGGAATGTCCGGCTAACGCCGATGCTTGCGAAACGCCTGCAACAGACACCGTCTTTGCACAAAGCCCAACCATCAAGTTGCACGAGCTCGACAGCCCTTCGGACAGCATCGAGATCACCCGGCTGCCCTGGGGATATGCAGTGACCAGAAAGACCAGCACTCCATGAATCAGCACCAGCACTTGATTTCATTTCACGCTTAAGGAAGACGACATGAAAATCGCCATCGTTCACGATTGGTTGGTAACCTTTGCTGGCGCCGAACGCGTGCTCGCCGAACTGCTCGACATCTGGCCGGAGGCGGACCTGTTCAGCGTGATCGACTTCCTTTCGGACGAAGATCGAGCGCAGCTGCAGGGCAAGCAGGCGACGACCACCTTCATCCAGCGCCTGCCGCAGGCCAAGAAGCGCTATCAGACCTATCTGCCGCTGATGCCGCACGCCATCGAGCAGCTGGATCTGTCCGGCTACGACCTGATCATCTCCAGCAGCCATGCGGTGGCCAAGGGCGTCCTGACCGGTCCGGACCAGCTGCACATCAGCTATGTCCACTCGCCCATCCGCTACGCCTGGGACCTGCAGCACCAGTACCTCAAGGAAGCAGGGCTCGATCGCGGCCTGAAGGGCAAGCTGGCACGCGTCATCCTGCACTATGTGCGCATCTGGGATCAGCGCACCGCCGCCGGCGTGGATGCCTTCGTCGCCAACTCCCACTTCATCGCCCGGCGCATCAGCAAGGCCTATCGCCGCGAAGCCAAGGTCATCTATCCGCCGGTCGACATCAGTCGCTTCACGCCCAGCGGCGGCAAGGACGACTTCTACCTGACGGCCTCGCGCATGGTGCCCTACAAGCGTATGCCCATGATCGTCGAAGCCTTCAGCTCGATGCCCGACAAGAAACTGGTGGTGATCGGCGCCGGCCCCGAATTCGAGAAGGCCAAGGAGGTCGCCGGTCCCAACGTCACCCTGCTCGGTTACCAGGACTTCGACTGCCTGCTAGACCACATGCGCCGAGCGCGGGCCTTCGTCTTCGCCGCCGAGGAAGACTTCGGCATCACCCCCATCGAAGCCCAGGCCTGCGGGACCCCCGTCATCGCCTATGGCCGGGGTGGCGTGCTGGAAACCGTACGCGGCCTGGATGCGCCCCATCCCACCGGCGTCTTCTATCCGGAGCAGAGCGTCGCCTCGCTGTGCGCCGCCGTGCGCCAGTTCGAAGCCCTGGAGACGCCGATCAGCCAGCAGGCGTGCCGGCAGAATGCCGAGCGCTTCGCCACCAAGCGTTTCCGTCAGGAAATGCGTGCCTTCGTCGAAGCCCGGGTTGCCGCGCTGCATCTGCCCGCCGACCTGGATCTGGAGATCGTCACGCCCTTTCCCAGCAAGGGTCTGCAGCCGAGTTCGCTGAGCACCGCCTGATCGTTACTCCTTTACGTCCATGAATTCCCGCGCCCAGACTCGATACTCCTGCAGTGTCGAGTACTTGGTGGACAGTTCGGACGCGGACAGGTCGGACGCGGTGATGTCGCGCTGCTCTCTCAGGCAATCGTAGGTTGCCTTGATCGCCGCGAAGTAGGCGGCATGACCATTCACCACCACCCGCACCCCGGCCTTGGACAGGCGGGCGTTGTCGCGCAGCTGGGGATTGCCGTAGGTCACCAGCATCACCGGCACGCTCAGGTGCTGGGTGATCTCTTCCAGATGATCGAAGTCACGAATCCCGACCATGCAGATGCCGTCCGCGCCCGCCGCCTCATAGGCCTTGGTACGGGAGATGACCTCTGCGGTGCTCAGTTCGGTGGCGTTGGTGCGGGCAAAGATGCTCAGGGCTTCGTCGATACGGGCTTCCAGCGCACCCTTGATCTTGCCGATGCCCTCCTCGACGCTCACCAGGTCGGTGGACTTGCGGCCATAGCCGGCCGGTAGCACGGTGTCCTCGATGGTCAGGGCAGCCACCCCGGCGCGCTCGAGCTCGGTGATGGTACGCATGACGTTCAGGGCATTGCCGTAGCCGTGATCGGCGTCGGCGATGATGGGCAGCCGGGCGACCCGGCCGATGCGTGTGGCCTGTTCGACGAATTCGCTCAGGGTGATCAGGGCGAAGTCCGGAGCGGCGAGCACCTGCAGGGAAGCCACCGACCCGCCGAGGATGCCCATTTCGAAACCGAGGTCGTTGGCGATGCGCGCCGACATGGGATCGAAGACGGACGCCGTGTGGTAGCAGCTGTCCGATTTCAGCAGGGCTCTGAACGCTAAGCGCAGCTTGTGCGGGGAGGTTGGCTTCATAGAATTTTCCTTCTGGGATAAACCGAACAGACAATGTTAGCGCGACAAGTAGTGGTCACACGACCAGATGTCCGGCTTTGAGATAAATCGATTCATCCAACTGACCCACGGTCGCCGTTCGGCCTCGCCGCTCAGGCGCCGCAAGCCACAGGTCGAAACTCGCGGAGAACGGATCAGCCCGGGTAACCCGCCGCCTGGCCAGACGCTGGAGATTTCGATACCCAAGCATGCCCGGGCAAAGTGACAATAGTGGCCAGGCTCAGCCTTTCTGCCAATCCCGTCATTGCCCAATGCCATCATGCTTGCTGCCGACTTTCTAGACCGCTTCACCGCCCTGGATCTTTTCCTGACCCGGCATCAGCACCTGTGGCGGCCTAGACCCTTCGTCGAGCGTGAGCTGCCCTGGGAGTCGAGCTGCCCGGAACTGGCCGATTGGTTGCGCGCCCGCAGCCTGGAAGCGGCGGAGGCGGCCCATAATACCCCTCAGCTCCTGGCTGCACCCGAACCCTTCCACTCCCTGGCCAAGACCTCGCTGGCGCTCACTCAGGTCCCCGAATACCAAGACGCTCCTGGCCGCAATCTGTCCGGCAGGCAAGACGTCGACGTACCGGGGCGCAAGTGGCTGCAGATCGAGGCCTTCAGCCGCAAGCTGGACTTCCAGCGACCAGTGCGGCGCTGGGTCGATTGGTGCGCGGGCAAGGGCCATCTCGCCAGGCACCTGACCTATCAGGGTGCACCAGCGGTCTGCCTGGAGGTCGATGCGGCTCTCGTCGCGGAAGGCGCAAGGCTCAGCCACCGGGCCCGGGCCTCCGTGCACCATTATCAGGCCGATGTGCTCCAAAGGCTGGCAGGCGACCAGCTTGGCAGCCGCGACACACCCGTCGCCCTGCATGCCTGCGGCGACCTCCACACCCAGCTGCTCAGGGTGACGGCAGCGCGCGGCTGTCAGCAACTGGCCCTAGCGCCCTGTTGCTATGACCGCATCTCCGCCGAAGTGTATGGCCCCTTGTCCGCGCCGGCGAAGGCCTCGGCACTGCGGCTGGACCGGGAAGCCCTGCGTCTGGCCCTCTGTGAAACCATCACCGGCGGGCAACGGGTACGCCGGGATAGAGACCTGTCCATGGCGCGACGGCTGGGCTTCGATCTGCTGCAACGCGAGGTCACGGGGCACGATGTCTATCTCAATACGCCGCCACTGCCCAGCCACTGGCTGCGCCAACCCTTCGCCGCCTTCGGTGAAGAGCTGGCAAGACGCAAGGATCTGCTGCTGCCGAACGGAATCGACTGGCCGCTCTGGGAAAGGCGAGGCTTCCAGCGGCTGGCGGAAGTTCGGAATCTCGAGCTGTTGCGCGGCCTGTTCCGCCGTCCCCTGGAGCTCTGGCTGGTATTGGATCAGGCGCTGTTCCTACAGGAGCAAGGTTACAGAGTGACGCTGGGGACCTTCTGTCCAGCCCACCTGACACCGCGCAACCTGCTGCTGACGGCGGAAAAACCCCACTCGGCCTAGGCTCACAGCCGCTCTATCCTGCACGTTTGTCGGAATCTGCGCGACGGAATGTAAAAAATACCTTTTGGTGATGGACTTCTCACAAAGTCTGCACAATAGTTAGGTTGCAATCTCGCAAAAAAAGCAGGAATAACAAAAATGCGCTACTACCTGCCCGTTTGGACCGGCGTCGCCGGTTGCCTCGTCTTCGCCCAAGCCCAGCTGCCCTGGCTTGCGGTGGCCTCCCTCCTCGTCAGCTGGTCCTTCTTGCTGTTCTCGCATGACAACGCAAGGAATTCAGTCTGGCATTCCAAGATCTCCACCCTCCCCGTCAATTCCCCCTTGAGCTTTCAGTCCCATCATCGCCATTGAGGCGTGCTCCAGGCCAGGGACTGGCCTACACCCGACCTGACGGGTCTGGCTGTCTCATTGTTTGGTGAAGCAGCGCACAAATCCCGTATCCCGCATTAAAGTCCGACGGAACGTTTTCCTCCCTTCTGCTGCCCGGACAAACCGCTCATCGCACCCTGCGACGAGAGAAGTGTGCCGGCCGTCCGCCCGCACTGTGACGCACTCCCTCCTTCTTTACATCCCCTCTCCTGCCGCACCTCGTCTGGCGTGCTATTTGCCCTGATTTGGGCTTGCTCGACAGCGCCTCCCCGCCTTTCTACCGTGTGAACCTCTTAATCAGTGCCGAGTCCTAACGTCGCTACAGCCATCATGGCATTTAGCGATCGGTGGCCAGTCATCGGTCCTAGAGCGCCATAGTGAACATTTCAGACGCTGGTAGCTGCCTCGCCCAGTTGAAAGTTCGTGCACGGTATACGCACAAGGATGGAACCATGAATTTGAAAGAACGCGGCATTTTGCATACGAATTCCTCGGCAATCTCGCTCGCACACCGCCTGCTCGACCTCGCCGTGATCACGCTGAGCGCCTACGTGGCAGGTACCTGGGCGTCGGAAACCGGCATGCGTCCCGAGCATTGGGTCGTCATCTTCCTGTCCTTGCTGATCTTCCATTTCCTCACCGAGCTGAACCACGTCTATGGTTCCTGGCGCGGTGAACGCATCACCGATGAACTGCTCAAGATCGCCACCTACTGGGTGCTGACCTTCGCGACCGTGTTCATGGTCGATTACTTCTTCTTCGATCAGTCCTACCTCTCGCCTGGCGTGATGCAGGGCTGGCTGGGCCTGACGCTGGGTACGCTGTGCGGCTATCGCGTGCTGCTGCGCTCGATCATGCACTCCCTGCGTAAGGCCGGCATCAACACCCGCAACGTTGCCATCGCCGGCAACGGCATGGTCGCCCAGCGCCTGGCGCACACCATCAGCACCGCGCCCTGGATGGGCCTGCGCATCGCCGGGTTCTACAGCGACAACCAGGATACCGGTGAAGAAGGCGTGCCCAGCCCAGTGCTGAATGGCGGTCTCGACCGGCTCATGCAGGACGTCCGCTCCGGCCAGGTCGACAAGGTCTACATCACGCTCGGCATGGCCGATCAGAGCAAGATCAATTGGCTGGTCCAGGAGCTGAGCGACACCACGGCGTCCGTCTACATCATCCCGGACATCTTCATGTTCCACCTGCTGCATGCCCGCAGCGAAAGCCTCGATGGCCTGCCCAGCATCAGCATCTTCGATACCCCGATGGATGGCGCCAGCCACATCGTCAAGCGGATCGAGGACATCGTGCTGTCTTCCATCATCCTGGCCATGATCTCCCTGCCCATGCTGGCCATCGCCATCGGCATCAAGATCACCTCGCCCGGTCCGATCTTCTTCAAGCAGAAGCGCTACGGCATGGATGGCAAGCCGATCGAAGTGTGGAAATTCCGCAGCATGAAGGTCATGGAAAATGGCGCCAAGGTCACCCAGGCGACCAAGAATGACACCCGCATCACCCCGTTTGGTGCATTTTTACGACGTACGTCTCTCGATGAATTGCCTCAATTCATTAATGTACTCCGCGGCGAAATGTCCATCGTCGGTCCCCGCCCCCATGCCGTCGCTCACAACGAGCAATACCGCAAGCTGGTGCAGGGCTACATGCTCCGCCACAAGATGAAGCCCGGCATTACCGGTTGGGCTCAGGTCAATGGCTGGCGCGGCGAGACCGATACCCTGGACAAGATGCAGAAGCGGGTCGAGTTCGATCTGGACTATATCCACCACTGGTCTTTCTGGTGGGACGTCAAGATCATCTTCCTCACGCTGTTCAAAGGCTTCATCAATAAGAACGCATACTGAGACCGGCCGGGGCCATTGGCCCGCCCCTCAGCACGACGATCTGGAGCCTGGACTCCCGACCCTAATTACATCGGCAGCAAGCGATCCCTGGAGACAGGCATCGCTGGCTATCTGCCGTCGATACCTGTTGTCCGGACAACAGGAAGGTTTTGAAGAATGATCAAGTCGATATTGGTTGTATGCGAAGGGAACATCTGCCGCAGCCCGGTCGCAGAAGCACTACTGGCCAAGGCGCTGGAAGGCCGTGACGTCCAGGTCGGTTCCGCTGGCATCAGGGCACTGGTTGGCCATGGCATCGAGAAGAACGCACAAGAGGTACTACGGCAAAACGGCATAGATTTCACCACCCACCAAGCTCGCCAAGCGGATGCAGAGATGCTGCGCAAGGCGGATTTGATTTTGACCATGGAAGAGTTTCACTCACGCTCCGTCGAAAGTATTGCTCCTGAAGTCAGGGGTAAGGTTTTTCTGATCGGGAAATGGTTGAGCAATCAAGAAGTACCAGACCCTTATCGCCTTTCTAAAGAGATGTTTCAAAATGTCCACATACTTTTGACGCGCTGTGTAAACAGTTGGCTTCCATACATCAAATAGGGAAGAAGGAATTTCATGACCACGATGCCTCGCTTTACTCCCGAAGTTAAGAATGAGTCGGATATCAACTTTTCCGCACTCTTCGGTATGTTGATCGATTACAAATGGCAACTCCTGTCGGTAATCGGTATTTTCGCCGCGCTCGGTATTGGCTACGCCATCCTGGCCACGCCCATGTATTCGTCCAACGCCATGATCCAGATCGAAATGGAGAAGAAGGGCGTTACCCGACTGACCGATCAGACCAGCGGCATGCCGCCGCCCATGCCCGAGGCGGTGACCGAGATCGAGCTGCTCAAGTCGCGCTCCGTGATCGGCAAGGCGATCGAGAACCTCAAGCTGGATATCGAGGTCAAGCCGCGCTATTTCCCGCTGATTGGCAACTTCGTCGCGCGTCGTTTCGAGCCGCAGAATGAGACCGACGTGGCCTCGCCCCTGCTGGGTCTGAACAGCTTTGCCTGGGGCGGTGAGAAACTGGTCCTCGACCAGCTGGAAGTGCCTGACAGCAACCTCGACAAGCCGATGAAGCTGAAAGTCGAGGACAACCAGAATTTCACCGTCTTCAATGCCGATGACGAAGTGGTGCTGCACGGTGGCCTCGGCCAGCCGGTGAGCAATGCGGGCTACCAGATCAAGGTCGCCACGCTGCAGGCTCGCCCGGGCACCGAATTCACCATCATGAAGAAGCGTTTCTCCAAGACCATCCAGGAATACCAGGGTCGCATCGTCGCCGGTGAGCGCGGCAAGATGTCGGGCATCATCGGTGTCGGTCTGCAGGATGCGGATCCGCTGAAGGCCCAGGCCATCGTCCAGGAAGTCGCGGACATCTATGTTCAGCAGAACATCGATCGCAACGCCGCCGAGTCCACCCAAAGCCTGGAATTCCTGCGTGCCCAGATCCCGGTCGTGAAATCCGATCTGGAAAAGGCCCAGTCCGCGCTGAACTACTACCAGACCAACAAGAAGTCGGTCGATATCGACAGCGAGACCAAGGGCGTCCTGGAACAGACCGTTGCGCTGGACAACCAGATCTCCGAGCTGAACCTCAAGCGCACCGAGATGGATCGCAAGTTCACCCGTCAGCACCCGGCCTACCAGGCGCTGATGAGCCAGCTGGGTCAGCTGCAAGCTGAGCGGGCCAAGCTGCAGAAGCGCGTCGAAGTACTGCCGGAAACCCAGCAGGAACTGCTGCGCCTGAACCGCGACATCGAAGTGACCGGCCAGACCTATGCGCTGATGCTGAACAAGGCTCAGGAGCTAGAAGTCATTCGCGCCGGTACCGTGGGTAGCGTGCGCATCATCGACAACGCCAACGCCAACGTCGATGACCCGTCCGCCCCCAACAAGCCGCTGATCATCGCCGTCGCCATCATCCTGGGCGGCATCGTCGGCCTGGCCATCGTCTACACCCGTCACACCCTGCGTCGCGGCGTCGAGACGCCGGAAGCCATCGAGCAGATCGGTCTGCCGGTCTACGCTTCGATCCCCTACAGCAAGAATCAGGCGGACACCACCAAGGTACTGGGCACCAAGCAGCCGGGCGAATCCTCGCTGACCGCTCTCACCCACCCGACCGATCTGAGCACCGAGGCGCTGCGCAGCCTGCGTACCAGCCTGCACTTCGCCATGATCGAGGCCAAGAACAACATCCTGATGATCTCCGGTCCCAGCCCGGGCGTCGGCAAGTCCTTCGTGTCCTCGAACCTGGCCGCGGTGATCGCCGAGTCCGGCCAGCGCGTCCTGCTGATCGACGGCGACATGCGCAAGGGCTATCTGCACAAGCTGATGAACACCAAGCAGCAGGACGGTCTGTCCGATCTGCTGAGTGGTCGTATCGCCCTGAACGACGCCATCAAGAAGACCGAAGTCGGCAGCCTGGATTTCGTCTCCTGCGGTCAGTTCCCGCCGAATCCGTCGGAACTGCTGATGAGCCTTCGCTTCACCACCGTGCTGAAGAAATTCAGCGAGCTGTACGACATCGTGATCATCGATACCCCGCCGATCCTGGCGGTGACCGAGGCCGGCATCATCGGCAGCCACGCCGGTACCAGCCTGATCGTCGCACGTTTCGGCGTGAACAGTGTCAAGGAGCTTGAGGCGACCAAGCGCCGCTTCGACCTCAACGGCATTCCGCTCAAGGGCGTGATCTTCAACGCCGTGGAGCGCAAGGCCAGTAACTACGGCTCCTATGGCAATTACCACTACTCCTACGAGCAGAACGCCAAGAGCTGATGCACTACCCCGGCTGGACGGTCTGATCGCCGTCCAGCCGATCCCTTCAGGGATCGCGGCAGTATTCGTACAGGCGCATCGAACAAGAAACTACCTCACACAGCGATTTCGAAGGGTTTCCTCCTGAACCCGGCCACGCTTGGCAGCCTTGCATCTCGACGCTGTACCGGATTGATGATTCTGAAGAATAGGAACACGCCAATGAACGTAGTCATGGTGCTCAACTACAAGGCCCCCAACGAAACCATCAGTTGCGTGGAGAGCATCCTCAAGCACTGCCCGTCCATCGATCACGCGGTGGTGGTGGACAACGATTCCCAGGACGGCTCCATCGACGTCCTGCAACGCTGGCAGGCCGACAACGCCCTGAGCCAGGTCACCGTGCTCGCCAGCCCGCGCAACGACGGCTACGCTGGCGGCAACAACTACGGCATGCGCTGGGCGCTGGACAATCTGGCGGTCAAGCATTTCTGGGTCGTCAACAACGACGCCTACGTCAAGGACGATGCCTTCGCCCCGCTGCTGGCCGAGCTGCAACGCGCGCCCAAGACCATCGTCGGCTCGGTGATCCTGAGTTCCCAGACCGGGCGCCTGGAATGCTATGGCGGCGGCATCCTCTATCCACTGCTGGGCAAGTCCAAGCTGCTGGGCAAGGACATCGACGTCAGCGAGATTTCCCAGCTGGACCGTGAACCCGATTACATCATGGGTTGCAGCATGGCCTTCTGCGCCAGCCTGCTGACCGAGATCGGCTTCATGGACGAAGCCTACTTCATGTATTCCGAGGAAGTGGACTGGCAGCACCAGGCCAAACGCAAGGGTGTCGTGCTCAAGGTCTCACGCGAGAGCCAACTCTATCACTACGGCTCCATGAGCTCGGGCGGTCGCAGCGCCTTCTATCACTACTTCCGTAATCGTGCGGCGACCCGCTTCAATCGTAAATTCCATGGCACTCCCTATGCGCTGGTGTCCGCCGTGCTCCTGTCCGGCATCACCGTGCTCAAGGAATTCAAGAATCCGAAATTGGCCTGGTCCGGCGTCAAGGGTGCCTTCAAGGGAGCGACGATGCATGTCTAACCTAAGCAACCAAGCCTTCGGTATCGACTTCTTCACCGGTACCAAGGACGAGCTGATGAGCTCGATCAGCCAGGACATCCATCGTCCCTACAGCTACATCGTCACGCCGAACATCGACCATGTCGTGCAGCTGCAGAGCAATCCGGACATGCGCGAGTCCTATCAGCGCGCCGGCAAACGCATCTGCGACAGCCGGATCCTGATGCCCATCCTCAAGTCGCTGGGCGTCGCCGTGCCCGAGGTCATCACCGGCAGCGATCTCACCCTGAGCATCCTGCGCAAGGCCAACGACGAGCGCCTGTCGGTGGTGCTGATCGGTTCGAGCGAGAATGACGTGGGCAAGCTGCGCCGGATGTATCCGCACATCCAGCTGGCGCACTACAACCCGCCGATGGGTTTCATCAACGATCCGCTGGAGACGCAGAAATGCGTCGACTTCGTGATGCAGAACCCTTCCGAGTTCATCCTCTATGCCGTCGGGGCGCCGCGCCAGGAAAAGCTCGCACGGCAGATCGACAGCAGCAAGCGTACCGGCGTCGGCCTGTGCATTGGCGCCTCCATCCTGTTCGCCGTCGGCACCGTCAAGCGTGCCCCGCGCTGGATGCAGAAGGCCAAGCTGGAATGGCTGCACCGGATGTGTTCGGAGCCCAAGCGGCTGGCCAAGCGTTACGTGCACGATGCCCTGAGCATCCTGCCCATCTATCTCAAGGAACGCAGCAGTCGCCGCACCTGAGGCGCTGCCCCCGCAGCATTCTCAGCCGCAAGGAAGATGACCACCGGACAAGCAGTCCGGTGGTCCCGTCTGGATGGGTAGGTCTATGAGCATTCTCCGTAAAAGTACCGTTTCCTTCGTTCTCCTGATCCCGTTGCTGATCCTGCACCTGGACGTGTTCGGCGAAAGCCCGCACAACCCGGTCGGCATCCTCTATCTGAACGAGTTGTATCTGGCCATCTGCATGGCCTTCACCTTCTTCTACCTGCTGACCAGCATTGGCACCCAGCAGCGCGAATTCAAGATCCTGATGACCTACGCCGTCTATTCGTCGGCGGTGTTCATCGGGTTGCCGGCGATCTTTTCCTTTCTGTTCTACGGTCAGCCGATCTTCTACGGCCTGATCGAAGAGCGGCGGATCCTGTTCAGCTTCGGTTTCGCCACCCTGATGTTCCTCGGGCGCAACATGAGCGCCTCGCAATTCGAGAAAGCCCTGCTGATCACGGCGCTGCTGGCAGCGGCCATGGCCTGGATGTTCAAGTTCGGCGCGCTGCCGGATCTGCGTGACAAGCAGTCCTCCTTCGACCGCCCGGACCGTTCTTCCATCGGCGCGCCGGCCCTGTGCCTGGCCTACTTCTACTGCATCCAGACCTGGAACAAGGGCATCTCGCCGATCGACGGCTCGGCGCGCAGCAAGACCGTGCACATCGTGCTGGCCATGTTCTTCCTGCTGACCCTGGTGTTCGGCACCCAGACCCGGCAGCTCATCGTGCTGGCACTCTGCTTCACCGTGTTCTGCCTGAAGAGCAAGTCGATCGTCTGGATCTGCGTCTCCGCCCTGCTGCTGTCGCCCTTCTTCATCT
Source organism: Pseudomonas sp. MS15a(2019) (assembly GCF_013277805.1). Classification (NCBI taxonomy): domain Bacteria; kingdom Pseudomonadati; phylum Pseudomonadota; class Gammaproteobacteria; order Pseudomonadales; family Pseudomonadaceae; genus Pseudomonas; species Pseudomonas sp. MS15a(2019). Next base: position 117,633 of record NZ_VBTN01000007.1, on the reverse strand, counting down.
TCCCGGACCTGATGAAGGTGCTGGGGCTGAATCTGGATTTCTACGCTCAGTCGGTGGAAGACGGCCCCACCGATGGCGTGCGCGAGCAGACCATCGGTTACATCTTCTCCCACCTCAGCCAGAACCACTGGCTGCCCAGCGGCTCGCTGTCGCTGATGTGGAACAACGGCTTCATTCCCTACTTCGGCGAGTATTTCTTCCTGTCCGACGTAGGCGTGTTCGGCACCGTGTTCCGCTTTGGCTTCCTGGCCTTCATCATCATCCCGGTGTCGCTGTTCCTCTACTATCGCTGGGCGAAGATGCTGCACCCCGATACCGGTTTCGTGGTGACCGCCACCCTGGCCCAGCTGGTGATCTGGCCGCTGGCCGGTTTCTTCGAGTATCTCCAGGCCACCATCTGCTACCTGATGGTGATCCAGGCGCTGCGCGCCCTGCATCACTACAGCTCCGCACCCGTCCAGGAGACCTACGTCAGCAGCCCCTACCCGCGTCCGAGCAGCCAGCTGGCTCGTTCGGTCTGATCCCTCGTGCCGCCCGGCGTCCGCCGGGCGGCCCCAAGGAGTTTTCACCCCCACGATGTCGATGATCAAAAACAGCACCTGGAACATCCTGGGTGTCGTCATTCCCAGTGCCATCGCGCTGCCCACCATGGGCGTGCTGTCGCGTCTGCTCGGTGTCGAGCAGTTCGGCCTGTTCACCCTGGCCTTCGCCATCGTCGGCTATGCCACCCTGTTCGATGCCGGCCTGTCGCGTGCGGTGATCCGCGCCGTCGCCATGCACCACGGCGACAAGGGGCTCAATCGACTGGTCATGGGCACGGCCACCGGCGCCGTCATCGGTCTGAGCCTGCTGGCGACGCTGCTGCTGTGGTTCGGTGCGGGCAAGGTGGTGAGTCTGCTGCACGTCTCGCCCGAGCATTTCGACAATGCCGTGGCCGGCTTTCGCTGGCTGAGCCTGTGCGTACCACCCTTCCTGCTGGCGACGGTCTGGTTCGCCTACCTGGAGGGCAACGAGCGCTTTGGGGAATTCAACATCCTGCGGACCTTCTCCAACAGTCTGCTGGCGATCGCGCCGCTGATCGCGGTGCTGATCGAACCGAGCTTTTCCGCCACCGTGATCGGCCTGGTGCTGGCCCGGGTGGTGTCCATGGCGCTGGCCTACTGGCCGCTGCACAAGGACTTCCCGGAAGGCATCCGCACCTTCAAGGTGGAGGTGTTCAAGGAACTGCTGAAATTCGGCAGCTGGATGACGGTGAGCAACATCATCAGTCCGCTGATGGTCTATTTCGACCGCTTCGTGCTGTCGCACATGGTCGGCGCCAGCCGGGTGTCCTTCTACACCGCTCCTGCCGAGGCCGTGTCGCGGATGCTGATCATCCCCAATGCCGTGGCCCGGGTGGTGTTCCCACTCCTGAGCAAGAGCGGCGAAGACGCCGCGCGCCAGGCCAACAAGGCGTTCTGGGGTCTGCTGCTGATCAGCCTGGCGATGGTGTTGCCGATCCTGGTGCTGGCGCCCTGGATCATGACGGTGTGGATGGGTCCGGAGTACGGCGGCGATGCCGCGCAGATCCTGCGTATTCTGGTGGTAGGCTTCATCTTCAACGCCCTGGCGCAGATTCCCTTCGCCAAGATTCAGGCCCGGGGCCATTCGCGGACCACCGCGATGATCCATCTCGCCGAGCTGTTGCCCTATCTGGGCCTGCTGGTGGTGTGCATCCAGCATTTTTCCATCATGGGCGCCGCCATTGCCTGGACCATCCGGGTAACCGTGGACTACCTGGCGCTGGAATACTTCGCTCGGCGCACGCCGCCGCTGCAACCCACACCCGTCTATCAGCAGAGTCCCTGAGGGCGCTCTGCTTAGACGAACGTCCGCAATACACGAGAGGTGCTGTCCGTGTCACGAGTGAAACGTCGTATCGGTGGTGGCCTGCTGGCCACCGTATTACTGTCCGCGGCGCTTTATGGCCAGGCGCAGGCAGCGCCGGCGACAGCCAAGGTGGATCTGATCGGCATCAACATGTCGGCCGCCGGCTTCGCGGGTCAGGTCCTGCCGGGCGTGGAAGGCACCAACTACTTTTATCCCACCGAGGATTACTTCCGCCGCTACGCGGCCAAGGGCTTCCGCTTCATCCGCTTCCCCTTCCTCTGGGAACGGGTGCAGCCCCAGCTGGGCGGTGAGCTGGACCAGGCCCAGGTCGCCCTGCTGCAGCGCACTCTGGATTTCGCCGACAAGTACGGCATCCGGGTGATCCTGGACATGCACAACTACGCGCGCTATCGCGGTCAGCTGATCGGCTCGCCGCAGGTGCCCTATGCCAGCTATGCCGATGCCTGGAAGCGTCTGGCCATCACCTTCCAGAAGCATCCGGCGCTGTACGGCTACGACGTCATGAACGAACCCCATGACACCCAAGGCCTCTGGCCTCAGGCCGCGCAGACGGCGGTGGACAGCATCCGCAGCGTCGACATGAAGACGCCGATCTTCATCGCCGGTGACAGCTGGTCCAGCGCCCAGCGCTGGCCCCAGGCGAACGGCGATCTGCTGATCAAGGATCCGGCGGACAACCTGATCTACGAAGCCCACATCTACTTCGACGAGGACTCCAGCGGCAACTATGCCTCCGGCACCAAGGGTGTCCATCCCATGATCGGGGTGGAAAGAACCCGGCCCTTCATCGAGTGGCTGAAAAAGCACAATTTGCGCGGCTTCATTGGCGAATATGGGATACCTGCACACCCACAGTGGCTGGAAGCCATGGACAATCTGCTGAGCTATCTGGGCGAGCAGTGCGTACCTAGCGCCTATTGGGCGGCCGGTCCGGGCTGGGGCGACTATCCCCTGGCCATCGAACCGAAGAACGGCGTGGAAAAGCCCCAGACGGCGCTGCTGGAAAAACACCTGAACCGGCATGACTGCCAAGTCATAGGACCTCGTTGAGGGAGATGTGACAGATTTCGAACGGCGTCACCTTTTTCCGCTCCGGGGGCGCTGAACTCGATGGCTAAAGGCCAGTCCTAGACCAGCAGACTCAGGTGCTCGTACAACTAAAAGCTGAGACCTCGAGTTCTCTCGCACGCTGGGCAGGCTAGCCGCATGGAAACCGGTCCACTGTCGAGAAGTGCCTCGTCTCGCGAAGGAACACCATGAATAACCGGCTCGTTGCTTCTACCTTCCGATTTATTCCTCTTGCTCACACTCAATCAGCAATCAAGGACGAATGACATGAAAACCAAATTTACCGCTCTGGCCTTGCTGTCTGGCATCGTCCTGCAGGGTTGTGCCTACTCCCCGGGTCAGTACCTGGACCAGGACGACCTCAAGAGCGATCCAAGCATCCAGGGCACCAAGGTCCAGCTGATCCCGATCACCAGCTCGCTGCTGATGAGTCAGGATTCCGCGGCCCTGACCAAGGCTCCCGACCTCAAGCCCCTGCTGGACTACAAGCCGCAGGCTTACCGCGTCGGTGCGAGCGACCTGCTCTACATCACCGTCTGGGATCACCCCGAACTGACCGCTCCGTCCGGCGCCCAGCAGCAGCTGGAAGCCAACGGTCGCCTGGTACGTCCGGATGGCACCCTCTTCTATCCCTACGTCGGCACCGTGCGCGCCGCCGGCAAGACCCTGGAAGAGATCCGTACCGACATTTCCCGTCGTCTGGCCACCTTCATCGACAATCCCCAGGTCGACGTCAGCGTGCTGAAGTTCGGTAGCCAGAAGGTCACCATCTCCGGCGCCGTGAACAAGGGCGACGCCATTCCCCTGACCACCAAGCCCATCACCCTGGTGGAAGCCCTGGGCCAGGTTGGCGTGGCCAACACCGGTGGTGCCGACCTGACCGGCGTGACCCTGGTGCGCGACGGCAAGGAATACCGCCTGGATACCGACAGCCTGAACCGCAAGGATTCCAAGCTGTACGGCATCTACCTCAAGGACGGTGACAGCATCCACCTACCCTACAACGACGCCCGCAAGGTCTACGTGGTCGGTGAAGTCCGCACGCCGTCCGCGGTCAGCTACAAGATCACCAACCTGAACCTGATGGAAGCCCTGAGCCAGGCCGGTGGCATCCAGCAGGAAACCGCCAACGCTGATGCCGTCTACGTCATCCGTGGCCCGGAAGACCTGAAGGCTCCGGGTGCCACCGCCCAGGTCTTCCACCTGGCGGCCAAGAACCCCACCGCCTACGTGCTGGCGCAGAATTTCCATCTGCAGCCGCAGGACGTGGTCTTCGTCGGCCCGGCCGGTATCACCCGTTGGAATCGCTTCGTCAGCCAACTGCTGGGCTCCACCAACGTCCTCTCCTCCAGCGCCAGCCTGAACAGCAGCTTCAAGTAATAGCGCTCGCTTGCCGTCATGCCGGTTACCGCCGCGCATGACGGCAATTCTCCTGACATTCGGCTACACCCCCTCCTGCCTTCCTGCGCTACACCTCTCCCCATCGCCACACTTGAAAGCCGCTGCCTAGACGCGCTTGCCTGGCGGCCATCAATTATTTCGATACCTATTAACCTGGTAATTGCTGCCGCTCGGCTTGGCACGGGCAGTTTTTCGTCACGCTTTTGCGTAATGTAGCTAACCTGATACCGAAGTTGGGTACGTTTAAGGACTGGGTGTGGCGTCAGGCAAGGCAACAAGGGCAGGGTCCCGCTTCGGTGGGTGGCGCAAGCTGACGGTCTGGCTGCTGGGCTATCTGTCCTTCATGGGCACGGCCCTGGCCGCGCCCGCCAGCGTGGCCTTCTGGTACGCGGAAAAACCGCCAGTGGCCGAACTCGCCCAGTTCGACTGGGTGGTGCTCGAACCCGGCCATGCCAGTGCTGCCGATGTCCGCGCCCTGCGCGACGGCGGTGCCCAGCCCTTCGCCTATCTGTCCATCGGCGAATTCGCCGGCGACGCGGCGGCGCTGGAGAAGGCCGGGCTCAGCGCGGGGGCCAGCCCGGTAGCCAACAAGGCCTGGGGCAGCCAGGTGATGAATCTGGCCACGCCGGTCTGGCGGGCCCATCTGCTCGAACGCGCCGCCCAGCTGGCCAAGGCCGGTTACACCGGACTCTTCCTCGATACCCTCGACAGCTTCCAGCTGGTGGCCGAAGACCAGCGCGAAACCCAGCGCCTGGCGCTGCAGAGCCTGCTGGCCGAACTGCACCGTCGTCAGCCATCGCTCAAACTGTTTTTCAATCGCGGCTTCGAGGTGCAACCCGAGCTGCCCGGCGTGGCTGCCGCCATGGCGGTGGAGTCCATCTATGCGGGCTGGGATGCCGGCAAGAAAACCTATCGACCGGTCAGCGCCGGAGATCGCGAATGGCTGAAGCCGCGGATCGAGGCGGCGCGCAGTGCCGGCATCCCGGTCATCGCCATCGAATACCTGCCGCCGGAACAGCGTGACGAAGCCCGGCGCCTGGCCAAGCGGCTGCGCGACGAAGGCTATGTGCCCTATATCACCACCCCCGATCTCAATACCCTGGGTATCAGCTCGGTGGCCCTGCAACCACGACGGCTGGCGCTGCTCTACGATGGCCGCGAAGGCGCCTTGCGCCAGTCGGCCGTGCACCGCTTCCTGGGCAGCGCCCTGGAGTACCAAGGCTATCGGCTGGACTATTTCGATGCCTCCAAGCCGCTGCCCATGGCCTGGCCTGGCGCGCTCTACGCCGGGGTGGTGGTGTGGATGACCAGCGGCCCGCCACCCAATTCGCGAGCCTTCAGCGACTGGATCGGCCAGCGCCTGGATGAAAAGACGCCCTTGCTGATCCTCGGCGGCCTGCCGCTGGACAACGAGGCCCTGCTCAAGCGACTGGGCCTTGGCGTCAGTCGCAAGCCACTACCCGACAACCTGACCCTCAAGGTGGCGGACCCCGCCCTCGCCGGCAACTTCGAGGCGCCGGTCAAGTTGCGCACCCGTGGCCTGCCGGCCGTGCAGACGTTGCCAGGCGGGCCGACGCCGGTGGTCAGCCTCACGGGCCAGGATGGCAGCTTCGTGCCCATGGGGGTGGCCCCCTGGGGCGGCTTCGTCTTCAGCCCCTACGTCATGGAGGACGGCCCCGAGGCCAGTCGCTGGATCATCGACCCCTTCGCCTTCACGGCGAAGGCCCTGCAGCTGCCGCCCCTGCCGGTACCCGACCCCACCACCGAAAACGGCCGCCGCATTGCCACCGTGCATATCGACGGCGACGCCTTCGTGTCCAAGGCGGAGATTCCGGGTGCGCCCTTTTCCGGCCAGGTGGTGCTGGAGCAGTTCATCCAGCCGCATCCCTTTCTGACCTCGGCGTCGATCATCGAGGGCGAGGTCGGGCCCAAGGGCCGCTATCCGGAACTGACCGCGCAGCTGGAGCCCATCGCCCGCCGGCTGTTCGCCGATCCCAAGGTGGAGGTGGCCACCCATACCTTCAGCCATCCATTCTTCTGGCAACCGGCGGTGGCCGAGCAGAGCGAGAACTTCGAAGCTCAGTACGGCTACATGATGCAGATTCCCGGTTACGACAAGGTGGATTTCACCCGGGAGATTGTGGGTTCGACCCGCTATATCAATGAGCGCCTGACCACCCCGCAAAAGCCGGTGAAGATGGTGTTCTGGTCCGGTGACGCCCAGCCCGATGCGGCCACCCTCAAGCTCGCCTACGACAACGGCCTGCTCAACGTGAATGGCGGCAACTCCCATATCACCCGTTCACAACCCTCGGTGAGTGGCCTCTATCCCTTCATCCGCCCCACCCCCGGCGGCCTGCAGTTCTACGCGCCCATCATCAACGAGAACGTCTACACCAATCTCTGGCGCGGCCCTTACTACGGCTTTCGCGACCTGCTCTATACCTTCGAGCGAACCGAGCACCCCCGCCGTCTGCGTGGGCTGCATCTCTACTATCACTTCTACTCGGGCACCAAGCAGGCCTCGCTCAAGGTCATGGAGGAGATCTACCAGGGCATGGCCGCCGAGCGTCCCCTGTCGCTGTGGATGAGCGATTACCTGAGCCGCCTGCACGGCTTCTATACCGCCAGTCTCGCCCGCGAAGACGACGGCAGCTGGTCGATCAAGGCCCTCGATGGCTTGCGCACCCTGCGCCTGGATCCGCGCCTGGGTTGGCCGGACCTGCAACGCTCCAAGGGGATCGCCGGGGTCCGCGACCTGCCGCAGGGGCGCTATGTCCACTTGGCCGGCGCTCAGGCTCAACTGGTATTGCGTGACAGCCGCGACCCCACCCCCGCCCTTGAAGAAGCCAACATTCCGCTGCAGCAGTGGGACTACCTGTCGCCGACGCGCATCCGCTTCGCCTTCGCCGGGCAATTCCCGCTGGAGCTGACCGTGCGCGCGTCCGCGGTCTGCGAGGTGCGGGTCGGTCGCGAGCGCTACAAGAGTCAGCCGGCTGCGGCCGGACTCCAGACGTTCAAACTTCCGCTAACACGAGTGAGTGACGGTGAGATCGTCTGCGGCTAAGAAAACCCGGCTCCTGAGTGGTTGGACGCTGCTGGGGGTCGCGCTCCTCACCGCCCTGGTGCTGGTGCTGACCTTCCACGGCAAGCAGGTGTTCCTGCCGGGCGAAGAGCCGGCCGACCAGGTGTCCATCAGCTACGCCCAGGTGCTGCTCAAGGCGACCCCGGACGATACCGGGCTGCGCATGAAGCTGATCGACCAGTTGATCGCCCTGGGGCGCATCGACGAGGCGCGGCGTCAGCTGCAACTGCTGCCGGAGCCCCTGGCGTCGACGCCCTTCTATGCCCTGGAACTGGACATCCTGCAGGCGGAAGCCCAGCCGCAGGGTCTGGCCGATGCCGACCGCGAACGCCTGGCGCAACGGCTGAGCGCCCTCGACGTGGCGACCCTGAGCATGCCCCAGCTGCAACGGGTGGCCGAGCGCGCCCTGCAACTGGCCGATCCAGCCAACGCGGCAGAGCGTTTCGTCGAACTGGCGCGCCGCGATCCACCCCGACGCCAGCAATGGCTGGAACAGGCGGCGCGCTGGAGTCTGGCGAGCGGTCGTCAGCAGGAAGCCGCCCGCCTCTATCTGCGCCTGGCCGATCTCGCCGACTCGGCCGAGCAGCGTCAGGGCTACCGGCACCAGGCCTTCGATGCCTGGCTGGCCGCCGGCCAGGGCGCCGAAGCCGCCGCCCTGCTGGAACAGGAACTGCCCCGGCTGCAGCACGATGCCCGTGGTCTGGCCTGGCTGCAGGCCGGGGTGGCTGCGGCCCAGGGCAGCGGACGCCTGGATCTGGCCCAGCGCCTGATCGAGCGCTGGCGCGAGTGGCAACCGGACGATCCGGCCGCCCTGGAGGCCGCCTACCGGCTGGCCCTGGCGCGCGGTGACACCGAACGCGCCTGGGAGGAAGGTCATCAACTGCTGGCGCTGCGTCCTGACGATGAGCCACTGCTCGCGGAGCTCGCCCAGCTGGGTGAATGGACCGGACGGGTGGATGAGGCACTCGACCTCTGGCTGCGCCTGCTCGCCCGCCACGATGACCCCGCCCGTCGCGATCATGCCTGGAAGCTGGCCGCCCGGGCCTTTCGCTTCGATGCCGTGGTCGAATTGCTCGGTCGGGCGTCCCACGAGCGCCAGCTGGACAAGACCGAACTGGATGCCCTGATCTTCGCCTACGAGTCCCTGGGTGATCCCGAGGCGGAAGAACGCTGGCTGCGCGGCTACATCAAGCGCCAACCGAAGCAGCGCCTGGTGTGGGAACGGTTGCAACAGTTGCTGGCCCGCACCGAACAGGGCGAGGCCGAAGCCGAAGGCTGGGCCGCCTTTGGCAAGCGCTTCCCGCTGACCACCGAGGAGTACCTGGCCTGGGCCGACACCCTGTGGACCCTGTTCAAGCCCGAAGAGGCCTGGGCGGTACTCGAACGGGTCCCGGCCAAGCAGCGCCAGCGCGACGACTACTGGCGGCAGCGCGCGGAACTGGCCTGGGAACTGGAGCGCGACGCGGACGCCCAGGTGGCCTTCGAACGCCTGGCCGCCAGCAGCAAGGGGCTGATGGCCAACGACGAGGATCGGCTGCTGGAGTTGTACCGGCGCACGGCGCCGCGCAAGGCGCTGGCGCTGCTGGAACAGAGCTGGGAGAAGCGCAAGGACCAGCGGCGCCTGACCGAAGCCCTGCAATGGGCCGAGCAACTCAAGGATGCCACCGCGCTGGAGCGGCTGCTGGCCAGCGCCGCCCGCGAACCGGCATCGGCCGACAATCCCGCCGTCTGGCTGGCGCGGTCGGGTCTCGACTTCCAACGCGGGCGCATCGCCCAGGCCGAAGAAGGCTATCGCCGGGCCCTGCAGCGCTTCCCGGACGACGACCGCTTCCGCGAGCGCCTGCTGTGGCTGCTCATCGACCAGAATCGCCAGACCGAACTGGCCACCCTGTTGCGCGACTGGAAGGGCCGGGCCCGCGACAGCGACGTGCTCTGGCTGCCCTTCGGCAGTGGCCTGGTGCTGCTGGGCCAGGCGGAAGAGGCGCTGGGCTGGTATCGCCGCTATCTGGACGCCCATGCCCAGGACTGGCTGGTCCAGGCCGCCTATGCCGATGCCCTGGACGCCGCCGGCCACCAGGACGCGGCGTTGCGGCTACGCAAGGCGGTCACGCCGCACCTGGCCAACGACGAGGTGCCCGCCACCCCCGAGCGCTATGCCACCTATCTGCGGCTGCTCTCCAGCCTGCGCGGTCCCCAGGCAGCCCTGGCCCAGGCGCGCGCCTGGCAGGACGGCTCGCCGAGCATGCTGCAGCTCTGGTTCGACCAGTGGCTCGACGCCCTCAGTCAGAACAACGACGACGGCCTCAAGAGCGAATGGCTGGCCTGGGCCAAGAGTCGTGGCCTGAAGGTGCGCCAGTACGAGCAGTTGCAGGAGGTCCTGCGCCGGCAGAATCGCGGCGAGCTGGAGAAGTTGCTGGCAGCCGGCGATCTGGATCCGGCCCAGCGCGTCGAGGTGCTGCAGCGCCTCGGCCATGCCGGCGACGCCCAGGCCGCGGCCCTGACGGCGGCCGGCGACGAGCCGCCGGAGGTCATCCAGCGACAGTTGCTGCGCCAGGCCACCGAGCAGGCCGAACGCACCCCCAATGGGGTCCAGGCCGGCTGGGAACGCCGCGACTATGGCGGTCTGATCGAGCAGGGCAGCGAGGTGCGCGCCGCCCGGCGACTCAGCGATGACGTCTACGCCGATGTCCAGTTCAAGCAGAATCGCGTGGAAAGCGACGGCCTCAAGCCCGATGCCCTGGGCAACGAGCACCAGATGCTGCTCAAAGTGCTGAAGAATCTGGCCGACGGCGGTCTGGAAACCACCGTGGACGCCAGTCAGCGGTCGGACAGCAATCGCCTGGGCCTGGGCGTCGCCCGCACCTGGCGTATCGATGGCAACACCGAGATCGAAGCGGCCCTGGACTGGCACCGGCAACCCGACGAAAGCGGCTATCTGCGCGCCCTGGGCCGGCGCGACAGTGTCAGCCTGGCCGGTCGCCACAACCTCACGCCACGCGACCAGCTGAGCTGGCGGGCGGCGCACAATCGCTATTCCAGTCGCGACGGCGATGCCCTGGGCAGCGGCTTCGCCTTCAACCTGGAGCTGAGCCATATGATCTTCTTCGAAGGCCCTACCTGGCAGGTGCGCAGCGGCATCACCTATCAGCAGAACAAGGCGCGCAGCACCCTGCCCGCCAGCGTCACCCGTTATCTGCAGCCCCTGGCCGGCAGTGGCGAGAACGGCGAGGTCACCGTGGCCGACCTGGAGGCCCTGGGCGGTACCCAGCTCTTGCAGGATCGCTATGGCCAGCTCTATGTCGGCAGCAGCTGGCGGCGTGGCATTCCCGGTTCGCTCAACCGCACCCATCCCCAGTACAGCTGGTTGGTGGATACCCTGGTCGGCTGGCAGTGGACCGAGCGCGAATTCAACTACGGTTTGAATGTCGGCCTGGGCATGGCAGTGCTCGGCGACGACGAACTGGCGTTCACCGCCGGCTACCAGTCCGCGCCCCAGGGCAGCGGCGGTCAGGCCGGCAGCACCCTGGGCATTCAATACAGCAATCGAATCGGTCGCTAGACCGCTTCAAGGGAGAGACCTCATGAACATCACGCGTCTGCTCGTCGCCAGTGTCGCCACCGTGCTGCTGGCCGGCTGCTCGAGCTTTACCCGACCCAGCGGCGAAGCCCTGCCCAAGGATGCCCGCTGGGGCTTGGTGCCCCTGGCCAACTATGCCCAGGCGCCCATGGCCGGCGATCGCGCGGCGCAGATCCTGGTCAGCGTGCTCGGCGAGCGCGGCATCCGTCCGCAGGTCTACGACGACAGCCAGGGCGGCAATCCCACCGACGACGAGAAGGCCCGCCAGCGCGCGGCCCTGGACTGGGCGCGGCAGCAGAATCTGCAATACGTGCTCACCGGCAGCGTGGACGAGTGGCAGTACAAGAACGGCCTGGACGGCGAGCCGGCGGTGGGCGTGACCCTGCAGGTGGTCGAGCCGGCCAGCGGCCGGGTGGTCTGGAGCAACAGCGGCGCCCGCTCCGGCTGGTCGCGCGAGAGCCTGGCGGCCACCGCGCAAAAGGTCCTGCGCGGCACCGCGCAAGAGCTGCAGTTGCGCTGATGGCCCTGCAATCCGTCCACAAGGACTACACCCTGGCGCCGCGCGCCAGTGGCCGCCTGTCCTGGCTGGAGACCCTGCTGGTCACGGCGGCCGCCCTGGGCCTGGGCTTCTGGCTGGTGCCGGAAGACCCCCTGATGGTTGGCCTGGCCTTTCCCTGGGTGGTGTTCGCGCCCATCCTCATGGGGGTGCGCTATGGCTTCATGCGCGGCCTGGTGAGTGCCAGCCTGCTGGTGGTGGCGCTGCTCTATCTGCATCGCCAGGGCTATCCGGCCTACGAAGAGATCCCGCCGTCCTTCATCGTCGGCGTGCTGCTCAGCGCCATGCTGGTGGGCGAATTCCGCGATCTCTGGGATCGCCGGCTGGAACGCCTGGACCTGGCCAACGACTATCGCCAGCTGCGTCTGGACGAATTCACCCGCGCCCACCATCTCCTGCGCATCTCCCACGATCGCCTGGAACAGCGCGTCGCCGGCAACGACCTCAGTCTGCGCAGCTCGCTGCTGGATCTGCGGCGCCAGCTGCGCGAGGTGCCCCGCGAGCAGGATGCCCTGCAGGCCCTGGCCGAGCCCATCGTCGGCCTGTTGACCCAGTACGGTTCGCTGCGCGTGGCGGGCCTCTACCGGGTCGACGGCAATGGCCGGGTGGATCGTCGCGCCCTCGCCAGCCAGGGCGAGATGCCCGGCATCGATCCCGACGACCTGCTGGTGCGCCTGACCCTGGAGCGCGGCGAGACCCTGAGCATCCGCCAGGCGCTGCTGGAGCGCGGCGAGACCCAACATTCGGCGCTGCAGGCCTGCGTGCCGCTGCTGGATACCGAGGAGCGCCTGCTGGCGGTGCTGGCCATCGAGCAGATGCCGTTCTTTTCCTTCAACGAGCGCACCCTCAATCTGCTGACCATCCTCGCTGGCCACATCGCCGACCTGCTCGGCAGCGATCCCCAGGCGCTGGCCCTGGCCGACGATGACGCCCAGCAATTCTCCCAGCACCTCAAGCGCTCGCTGCGCGATGCCCAGCAGCACGCCCTGCCCGCCTGCCTGTTCTGCTTCGAGATGACCGAGGCCGACGGTGGCGAGCGCGCCCTGGCGCTGCTGGAAGGCAGCCGCCGCGGTCTCGACCTGCAATTGCGCCTGACCAATCAGGCCGGCCACCCCTGCCTGCTGGTGCTCTTGCCGCTGACCTCCTCCGACGGCCTGGAAGGCTACCGTCGCCGGCTGCGTCAGCTGCTGGCCGAGCGCCATGGCCAGGACAGCACCCTGGAAAGCCTGGGCGTGCGCAGCCACGAGCACGAGCTGCTGCCCAAGACCCGCGCTCAGGAGCTGCGCGTCTTCCTGTTCAACGAGTGTGGTCTGCATGAACAGCAAGTGGCTGTTTAGCGGCGCCTTCGCCTTCGAGGCCAGCAGCTGGGCGCTGCTGTTCGCCAATCTGCCGGTGGCGGCGGCGGCCCTGGCCTTCGCCACTGCCCATGCCGCCGGCAGCGCCCTGCTGGCGGGCGGTGCCTGGCTGTTGCTGCCGCGACGCTACCAACGGCCGCTGCCCTGGAGTCCGCTGTTTCTCTTTGCCTTGGCCTTCTTCATTCCGCTGCTGGGTGCAGTCGGGGTGATCGCCGCGGTGTTTCCGGCGCTCTATCTGCCGCGCAAGCACCGCGAGATCGCCTGGGAGGCGCGTAGCGTGCCCAATCTGCCGTTCCGCCCACTGGAGCGGCGCGAGGAGATGCTGTTCAGCGATGGCGGCCTGCAGGACGTATTGCGCCATGCGCCCAGCACCGACAAGCGCCTGACCGCGCTCTTCGCCACCCGGCGCATGCCCGGACGCGATGCCATCCCCATCCTCAAACTGGCCCTGCGCGATCCGGCCGACGACGTCCGGCTGCTCGCCTATTCGATGCTCGACCAGCAGGAAAGCCAGATCAACCAGCGCATCGAGACCCAGCTCGGCGAACTGGCCAGCACGGCTGCGGAGCGCCAGCCGGCGCTGCACGGCACCCTGGCCCGCGGCTACTGGGAGCTGGCCTATCTGGGCCTGGCCCAGGGCAGCGTCCTGCGCCACGTGCTGGGTCAGGCGCGGGAACACATCGAGCTGGCCCTGGCCGGTGAAGAAAACGAAGAACTGCGCATCCTGGCCGGGCGCATCGCCCTGGAACAGGGCGAGCCGGAACGGGCCCTGGAATTCTTCCAGGCCGCCGAAGCGGCGGGCGTACCCCTGGCCCAGCTGGCGCCCTTCCGCGCCGAAATCGCCTTTTTGCGCCGCGATTACGCGGTCATCCCGGCACTGCTCGACAGCCTGCCGGCGGATCTGAAGAAGCGGCCGCCGTTCGCCGCCCTGGTGAAGTACTGGTTATGAAAGACGCCACCGCCGCGACCGTGACACCCGATGTCTGCCTGCTGCTGGAGGGCACCTGGCCCTATGTGCGCGGCGGAGTGTCGAGCTGGGTCAACCAGCTGATCCTCGGCCTGCCGGAGCTGACCTTCTCGGTGTTCTTCATCGGCGGTCAGCGCGAGAACTACGAGAAGCGCCACTACGCCATCCCGCCCAACGTGGTGCACATCGAGGAGCACTTCCTCGCCGGCTCCTGGGTGCCCAAGGCAGCGCCCATCAGCCCGCGACGCCAAGCGCCGGTACAGCTGCTGCGCGATCTGCACGCCTTCCTGCACCACCCCGACGAACCCAGCGCCGCCCAGGGCGATGCCCTGGTGGACGCCTTCGCCGAAGGCAAGGTGACCCTGGACGACTTCATGTACAGCCGCGCCAGCTGGGAGGCCATCACCGAGGGCTACGAGCGCTATTGCACCGATCCCTCCTTCGTCGACTACCTCTGGACCTTGCGCGCCATGCAGGCGCCGCTGCTGATGCTAGCGGAAGCCGCACGGCGTCTGCCGCGACCGCGGATGATCCACTCCATCTCCACCGGCTATGCCGGCATGCTCGGCGCCATCCTGCAGCGCCGTTGGGGCTGCAACTTCCTGCTCAGCGAGCACGGCATCTACACCAAGGAGCGCAAGATCGACCTGGCCCAGGCCAAGTGGATCGCCGAAGGCCCGGACGAGGCCCTGCGCACCGGGCTGGACGTGGACGTCAGCTACATCCGCCGGCTGTGGATCCGCTTCTTCGAACGCATCGGCCTGCTCACCTACAAGGCCGCCGATCCGATCATCTCGCTCTATGACGGCAACCGCCGTCGGCAGATCCAGGACGGCGCAGATCCCGCACGCTGCCGGGTGATTCCCAACGGCATCAGCCTCACCCAGTGGCAGGACGCCCTGGAGCGCCGCCCCGAGGGCGTGCCGCCGGTGGTCGGGCTGCTCGGCCGGGTGGTGCCGATCAAGGACGTCAAGACCTTCATCCGCGCCATGCGCGGGGTGATCAGCGCCATGCCCGAGGCCGAGGCCTGGGTGGTCGGTCCGGAAGACGAAGACGAGGAATACGCCGCCGAATGCCACAGCCTGGTCACCAGCCTGGGCCTGGAGGGCAAGGTGAAATTCCTCGGTTTCCAGAAGATCGGAGACATCCTGCCCAAGCTCGGTCTCATGGTGCTGACCTCCATCAGCGAGGCCCAGCCGCTGGTGATCCTCGAAGGCTGGGCCGCCGGCGTGCCGGTGGTGAGCAGCGACGTCGGCTCCTGCCGCGAGCTGATCGAGGGCTCCATCCCCGAGGACCGCGCCCTGGGTACCGGTGGCAGCGTGATCGCCATCGCCGATCCCCAGGCCACCGCCCGCGCCATCCTCGCCCTGCTGCGCAATCCGGGGCGCTGGCAGGCCGCGCAGCGCACCGGGCTGGCCCGGGTCAATCGCTACTACACCGAGCCGCTGATGCTGGAACGCTATCGCGAGCTCTACCAGGACGCCATCGGGAGGGTCGTCTGACATGGCCGGCATCGGCTTCGAACTGCGCAAGATCCTCGCGCGCGACTCCTACACCGCCACCCTGCGCGCCTATGTCTATGCCGGCCTGATCAGCTCCGGCCCCTGGGTGCTATCGATCATCAGCGTCATGCTGATCGGCGTGCTGGCCACCGGCATCGTCACCCCCAGCGTGCTGATCCGCCAGTTCCTGGTCACGGTGACCTACCTCATGGCCAGTTCGCTGATCCTCACCGGCGGCCTGCAGCTGTATTTCACCCGCTTCGTCTCGGATCGGCTGTTCGAGGAAAAGCAGACCAGCATCCTGCCCAATCTGGTGGGCATCCTGCTGCTGGTGACCCTGGTCGCCGGCGGCCTGGGCTTCCTGCTGCTGGCCACCCTGTTCGACCAGCCCTTCGCCTACCGGCTGCTGGTGCTGGCCAACTTCGTCACCCTCTGCGATCTCTGGCTGGTGATCATCTTCCTGTCCGGGATGAAGGCCTACAACCGCATCCTGGTGGTGATGACCCTGGGCTACGCCATCATGATCGCCGCCGCCTTCGTGCTGCGCTTCCTGGGCATGGACGGCCTGCTGATGGCCCTGCTGCTGGGTCACGCCGCGCTGCTGTTCATGTTTCTCTACGACATCATCCGCGAGTACCCGGCTGATCGCCTGGTGGCCTTCGACTTCCTCGACCGCAAGCAGATCTTCATAAGCCTGCTGGTCACCGGGCTGTTCTACAACCTGGGCATCTGGGTCGACAAATTCGTCTTCTGGTTCAATCCGCTGACCTCCGATGCCGTCATCGGCCCGCTGCGCGCCTCCATCCTCTACGACCTGCCGATCTTTCTCGCCTACCTCGCCATCATCCCCGGCATGGCGGTGTTCCTGGTGCGCATCGAGACCGACTTCGCCGAGTGGTACGAGCGGGTGTTCAACGCCGTGCGCGGCGGCGAGACCCTGCAGCACATCAGCCAGCTCAAGGAACAGATGATCCTGGCCATCCGCCAGGGCCTGCTGGAGATCTGCAAGGTGCAGGGTCTGACCCTGGTGCTGGTGTTCCTGCTGGCGCCGCAGTTGCTGGCCTGGCTCGGCATGTCGCACTACTACCTGCCGCTGTTCTACATCGACGTGGTGGGGGTGAGCATCCAGGTGGTGTTCATGGCGCTGCTCAACGTCTTTTTCTACCTGGACCGGCGCGACACCGTGCTGATGCTCTGCACCCTGTTTCTCGGCCTCAACCTGGCACTGACCCTGCTCAGCATCGAGCTGGGCCCGAGCTTCTTCGGCTACGGCTTCACCGTCTCCCTGGCCTGCTGCGTGCTGCTCGGCCTGCACCGCCTGGACCGGGTGCTGGACGACCTGGAATACGACACCTTCATGCTCCGGCACTGAGGTGCCGCTGGCACCGGACGAACGGTGTGACCCGCTCCTGCTGCAGACGTCCAACACAGCTCACCCCTGCAGGACCCTGCCATGAATACCGCCGCCTTGCGCCTCGTGATCCAGACCACCCAGGTGCGCGCTCGGGACAGTGGCGAGGCCAGCCGTACCTTCGCCGACCAGGCGGCGCGCACTGCCAGCGCCGATGTCACTCGCGGTCCGGCCCTGGAGCGCTTCGCCAGCGCCTATGTCGACAAGGTGCCCGACGCCCTGGAAGCCCTGCTGCTGCAGGCGCGGGCGGTGGCCTTCGAGGCGCCCCTGGCCGGAGTGCTGGAACGCGCCCTGGCCGGTTTCGCCCCGGCGGCCCTGGCCCAGGCGCCGTCCGCCAGCCTGGCGCTGCTGGCCGCGGCCTACCGCCTCCATCGCCTGCTCGAAGGCCTCCAGGAGCGCCTCGCCGCCTGGTGGGGTGCCGCCCGCGAACCGGCCGCGCCCAGCCTGGGCAATCTCATCGCCCATCAGGTGCTGGGGCAGCTCACCGTCGCCGCCCTGGAAGACGCCGTGGACGGCTGGCTCGACGACCTGGACGCCAGTGTCGCGGCGCCGCTCACCCAGCAGTGCTTTCAGCCACGGCAACGGCGCGGCGCCCTGGCCACGGCGCGGCCGGCCCTGACCTTGAGTCGGCAACGCCAGCGTAGCGTTCGATAAAACGCACGTTTCGGCGCCTTTGGCGGCCGACTGTCAAATATATTGATAACCCTCCCGGGCCGGTTTAGGGTGGCTGCTCACCGCCAACCGCGAGGAGTCACCCATGAGCTTGCCCAGCCGCGCCGAGTGGGAGCAGCGCTTCCAAGGTCTCACCCTGGAAGGTCGCGCCTTCATCGACGGCGCCTATGTCGATGCCGCCGCCGGCGCCACCTTCGATTGCCTGAGTCCGGTGGACGGACGCTTCCTCGCTAAGGTCGCCCGCTGTGACGCCGCCGATGCCGACCTGGCCGTGGCCGCCGCCCGCGCCGCCTTCCAGAAAGGCACCTGGGCGCACCTGGCGCCGGCCCAGCGCAAGCGGGTGCTGATCCGCTTCGCCGACCTGCTGCTGGCCAATGCCGAAGAGCTGGCGCTGCTGGAAACCCTGGACATGGGCAAGCCCATCGCCGACGCCTTCACTATCGACGTGCCCGCCTCGGCCAATGCCATTCGCTGGAGCGCCGAGGCCATCGACAAGCTCTACGACGAGGTCGCTCCCACCCCCCACGATCAGCTCGGTCTGGTCACCCGCGAAGCCGTGGGCGTGGTCGCCGCCGTGGTGCCCTGGAACTTCCCGCTGATGATGGCCTGCTGGAAACTCGGCCCGGCGCTGGCCACCGGCAACTCGGTGGTGCTCAAGCCCTCGGAGAAATCGCCGCTGACCGCCATCCGCGTCGCCCAGCTGGCGCAGCAGGCCGGCATCCCGGCCGGGGTGTTCAACGTGTTGCCGGGCTACGGCCACCAGGTCGGCAAGGCCCTGGGCCTGCACGCGGACGTCGACACCATCGTCTTCACCGGCTCCACCCGGGTCGCCAAGCAACTGCTGGCCTATTCCGGCGAATCCAACATGAAGCGGGTCTGGCTGGAGGCCGGTGGCAAGAGCCCCAACATCGTCTTCGCCGATGCCCCCGACCTCAAGGACGCCGCCGCGGCCGCCGCCAGCGGCATCGCCTTCAACCAGGGCGAGGTCTGCACCGCCGGCTCGCGCCTGCTGGTGGAGCGCTCCATCAAGGAAGAGTTCCTGCCGCTGGTGATCGAGGCCCTCAAGGGCTGGAAGCCCGGCCATGCCCTGGACCCGGACACCAACGTCGGCGCCCTGGTGGACACCACCCAGCTGGAAACCGTACTGCGCTACATCGAAACCGGCCATGCCGAAGGCGCCACCTTGGTGGCCGGTGGCAAGCGCACCCTGGAAGAGACCGGCGGCGTCTATGTCGAGCCGACCATCTTCGACGGCGTGAGCAACGCCATGAAAATCGCTCGCGAAGAGATCTTCGGCCCGGTGCTTTCGGTGATCACCTTCGACACCGCCGAAGAAGCCGTGCAGATCGCCAACGACACCCAATACGGCCTGGCCGCCGCGGTCTGGACCCGCGACATCTCCAAGGCCCACAAGACCGCCCGCGCCCTGCGCGCCGGCAGCGTCTGGGTCAACCAGTACGACGGCGGCGACATGACCGCGCCCTTCGGCGGCTTCAAGCAGTCCGGCAACGGTCGCGACAAGTCCCTGCACGCCTTCGACAAGTACACCGAGCTCAAGGCGACCTGGATCAAGCTCTGATCCCTGGCCAGCCGGGTCGCCATGACCCGGCTGGGTCCCGACGTGGGGTTTACCGGTAGACGTGGTAGGTGGCGAATTTGCCCACCTCGATATTGCCACTCCAGCTGCTGATCACGCGTCTGGAATCCCACTCGTACCAGTGTGGTCCGGGCCGATTGCCGATGCCGGTGGAGCAATATTCAGTCTGTACCCAAGCGCCGCGGAACTGGCCACTTTTCCAGCGCCGCTCAATCACCTGAACGGGTTGCACCCGGTACCCCGGCTGCACCCGTACGCTCCAGGTGAAGGAGGTACTGAGCGAGCGGTCCTGCTTGTAGCTGCCATCGACACCGAGGATGCTCAGGTATTTGCCGACGAAGGGCAGCTTCTCCGGATTGATCTTGACCCCCACCGACCAGCCGTAGCTGGATGTCTTGGTTTCGCCCCAGGCATAGGTGCAGTCGATGGTCCCGGTGCTCGAACACAGGAAGACCGGCCCGCGCCAGATCCAGTCCTGCCAGGTCTTGGCTGCCTGCTGGGTGGCGAAGGCGCGCGAGCCATCGCCCAGGATGGCCGGCTCGCTGTGGTCGGTGAAGCATTCGCCGGCCTGTACCAGACCGGTCGAAAGCATGAAGCCGAACGCCCCGCCTATGGTGGATTTGATGAAGGTGTTCATGGCTTCAGTCCCTCAAAGTCCAAAGACGTTTTCGATGGTGTTGCTCTGCTGATCCTGTTTGTTGCTCTGTACCTTGCTCTCAGACAGGGAATCGGCTTGCTGCGGACGATCGACGGGAGTCAGCAGCAGGCCCGTCGCGTTGTCGGGTTTGCGCACCACCAGGGCGTCTGCGTCGACGGTCATACCGAGCGCCAGGGCAGCGTTCTCACTGGCGAGGTGCTGACCGGGTTGATTGTCGAAGATCACTCGCCCACCCTGACTCAGGGTGTTGTTGATCTCTTTCTTGATGTTGTCATCGACCTGAACATTGGGCCCGACCACCAGATAATCATATTCGCCCTCACTGACTATCCTGGTATCTTCCGCCTTCAATCTGTTGAGGACGAAACCGGTATTACCCAGCACCTTCAGTCGCAGGTAAGGGCCCTTGTTCAAAGACTCTGCAGCCTGGGCAGTGGCACCTAGGAAAGTGACTAAAATCAGTGCAGCCATAGGTTTCAACTTCATGTCGAACGCTCCTATTACGCCAGTCATGCAACAAATGAAAGCCCTATAAAAATGCCGAACGAGCTCGCGCAGCCTTCAGCCACGAGGCTCTGGCAGAAAGGACAGGCAGCAGGAAGCCACTTACCGGAAGTGACTCCGATAATTGCCCTACTAACAGGCCTCAAACAGCCAGCGATCATCCAGCGGCAACGACTTTGATAGCGAAGTGCCAGTTATTGGCTAACTAGCCATTTCGACAGTCGTTCAGGAAAAGACTAGCCGAATATTCTTTTAACAAATAGCAACGACTTTAATCCAGCCAGACAAGACTCAGCGCGCATAGCAAGCCGCTGGTATACCGGTTTTAAATACTTATATAAAAAGAGTTACTACAGGAAAACAAGATCGGCAATCGCCAAATAGCAGTCATTATTTTTTGTATAAGATCAGATAAATAACGCGACTGTCAAAACATCGACAGAGGCTAGCAGCCTGATCCAAGACCACACAAAAAATGTAATAAGATATTTCGAAGCCCTCTGGCAGCTCTCCGAATAGGTGACCGGAGATGCCGCCTGGAGGCAGATGGGCCCACGCACTGACGGCGTGGGCCGGCGGGCAGGTGTCAACCCAGCAGATCCACCAGCAGGTCGTCATGCCGACGCTGCTGGCGATCCAGGCGCAGCTGGCGGGTGCGGAAGATCGACTTGAGGTCTTCCAAGGCACTGGCGAAGTCATCGTTGATGATCAGGTAGTCGTACTCGACATAGTGGCTCATCTCGCTGACCGCCTCGCGCATGCGCCGCTCGATGA
This sequence comes from Pseudomonas sp. MS15a(2019), assembly GCF_013277805.1. Lineage (NCBI taxonomy): Bacteria > Pseudomonadati > Pseudomonadota > Gammaproteobacteria > Pseudomonadales > Pseudomonadaceae > Pseudomonas > Pseudomonas sp. MS15a(2019). Next base: position 96,616 of record NZ_VBTN01000007.1, on the reverse strand, counting down.
TCTCGGCGCTGTCCTGGCCGCGATTGTCCAGGCGTTGGCGCAGCGCCGCCTGGCTGGGCGGCAGGATGAAGATCGACTGGGCGTGGGGCAGCTTGCGACGGACCTGCTGGGCGCCCTGCCAGTCGATCTCCAGGATCAGGTCGTGACCCTCGGCGAGGTCACGCTCCAGGGCGGCCTGGGAGGTGCCGTAATAGTTGCCGAACACCTCGGCGTGTTCGAGGAAATCGCCGTGCTCGAGCAGGTTGGTAAAGGTCGCGCAATCGACGAAGTGGTAGTTCACGCCGTCGGCTTCACCCGGGCGCATGGCACGGGTGGTATGGGAGACCGACACGCGGATGTCGGGCAGAGCGTCCAGCAGGGCCTTGACTAGGCTGGTCTTGCCGGCGCCGGAGGGCGCGGAAACGATATAGAGGGTGCCGGGAAGGGCTGTCATGGAGGTTCGCCTATTCGATGTTCTGCACTTGCTCACGCATCTGTTCGATGAGCACCTTGAGATTGATGGCCGCCTGGGAGGCGCGGGCGTCGATGGCCTTGGAGCCCAGGGTGTTGGCCTCGCGATTGAGTTCCTGCATGAGGAAATCCAGCCGCCGACCAGCCGCGCCACTGCCCGCCAGGACCCGCCGCACCTCGGCCACATGGGTCTCCAGGCGATCCAGCTCCTCGGCCACGTCGCTCTTTTGCGCCAGCAGCACCAGTTCCTGCTCCAGCCGTGCCGGTTCGAATTCGACGCCTGCCTCGGCGCAGCGCTCGAGGATACGCCGGCGCTGCAGGGCCAGCAGCTCGGGCAGCAGCGTCCTGAGCGTCGTCACCTCCGCCAGCACCTGGACCAGCCGCTCCTCGATCAGGCGCGCCAGTTCGCGTCCCTCGCGCTGCCGGCCTTCGAGCAATTCATCCAGGGCCGCCTCGAACAGCGCCAGGGTCTGGGCCCCGAGTTCGGCGTCATCCACCTCGGCGCCTGCCAGCACCCCCGGCCAGGCCAGCACGGCCAGGGGATCGAGCTTGGCCGGCCGGGCGATCAGCGCCGCGACATCTTCAGCGGCCGCCACCAGTTGCGCGGCCCGGCGGGCGTCTACGCGCAGGACCGCGTCTTCGTCGCGCGCCTCGCGCAAAACGCACTCCACCTTGCCCCGCGACAACCGCCGGCGCAGCGCCTCGCGCACACCGGATTCGAGCTCGCGAAAGGTCTCCGGCAGCCGCAGGTGCGGCTCCAGGTAGCGGTGATTGACCGAGCGCAGCTCCCAGCTCAGGGTGCCCTGGGGCCCCGGCCGCTCGACCCGGGCGAACGCCGTCATGCTGTGCACCATGGCAGGATCCTCGTCTGACGATGCGTGGATCTGGGGCGATCCAGAGCGCCCACGCATGTAAAACGCACGATTCTAGCGCACCTGATCGGAGCGACCCAATGCATCCGTGTCGCATGAGCCGGACGCTCTCTATACTATGGACCTGATACCCATGCCTTACAGGAAGCCCGCAATGAAGCGTCCCAGTGGCCGCGCCGCCGATCAGCTGCGCCCCATCCGCATCACCCGTCAGTACACCAAGCACGCCGAGGGTTCGGTTCTGGTGGAATTCGGCGATACCAAGGTGATCTGCACCGCCAGCGTCGAGGCCGGGGTGCCGCGCTTTCTCAAGGGCAAGGGCCAGGGCTGGCTCACCGCCGAATACGGCATGCTGCCCCGCGCCACCGGCGAGCGGAATCAGCGTGAAGCCGCCAAGGGCAAGCAGGGTGGTCGCACCCTGGAAATCCAGCGGCTGATCGGTCGTTCGCTGCGCGCCGCCGTGGACCTGTCCAAGCTGGGCGAGAACACCATCTACATCGACTGCGACGTCATCCAGGCCGATGGCGGCACCCGCACCGCCTCGGTGACCGGCGCCTGCGTGGCCCTGGTCGATGCCCTGGGCGCGCTCAAGCGCCGCGGCAACCTCAAGGGCAATCCGCTCAAGCAGATGGTGGCCGCCATCTCCGTGGGCATCTACCAGGGCACCCCGGTGCTCGACCTGGACTACCTGGAAGACTCCGCCGCCGAGACCGATCTCAACGTGATCATGACCGATGCCGGCGGTTTCATCGAAGTTCAGGGCACCGCCGAGGGCGCGCCCTTCCAGCCGGCCGAACTCAACGCCATGCTCGAACTGGCCCAGGGCGGTCTGCGCGACCTGTTCGAGCTCCAGCAAGCCGCCCTGCGCGGCGAGTAACGAAAAGGGTCAAGCCATGCACGATCTCGTCCCCGCCCCCAGCGCCGAAGCCCGGCGCTGGGCCATGCTCTGCCACTACGCCGCCTTCCTGGGCTTCGTGGTGCCCTTCATCGGTAACGTCATAGGTCCGCTGGTGGTCTGGCAGTTCAAGCGCGAGGACGATCCCTTCATCGACCGCCAGGGCAAGGAGGCGCTGAACTTCCAGCTCACCGTCACCCTGCTGCACATGATCTGCTGGCTGCTGGTGTGGGTGCTGATCGGCTTTCCGCTGATGCTGCTGGTGGCCTGCGTGGCCTTCGTGCTGACGGTGATCGCTGGTATCAAGGCCAACCAGGGCCGCGACTACCGCTATCCCCTGACCTGGCGGATGGTTAATTAACGGGCTTTTTGTGGCCTGCTTCTGATATCCGCGTTGAGGATTTCCGGTCGGTCTGTCGTCGTTTGACAGGCGCCGGAAGCCCTCCGCTATCATCCCCCGCGTCTTGCTTTCTTTACCTGTCGTCCGTGGCCGTTTCTGACCGCCATGGGCGGTAGCGTGCCTGCCTTTCGCTGGCAGACCTCATCCAGCCCAGGGACCACGCCAAGGTGGCGAACCCTCTGCTGGTTACCCCTTTCGCGCTTTTCACGTCAGCGCAGCGGGCCACCCATGGCCGGCTGTTTCGGCATCAACACAGGGATGATGATCATGTCGGCCGTAGTCGCCCCCCCGCAATCGGCGTTCCAGCAGGCTTTGTCCTGGCGCTACTCGACCCTCGCGGTCTGGACCGCCATCTCGCTGCTGTTCGTCGAGACCTTTTCCGGCGCCCTGCGCTATTACCTCGACATGGCCGGCGCCTCGGCGCTGATCTACCTCCCCAAGATCGCCTGCCTGGCGCTCTTCGCCCTGCAACTGGCCACCGCCAAGCTGCCGCGCATCCTCTGGGTGGCCCTGCTCAGCATCCCGGCCTATGCGGCCCTGGCCCTGCTGCACGGCGCCAGTATCAACAACGTCTTCTTCTCGCTGTTCGTCTACAGCCCGCTGCTGTTCGGCCTGCTCTGCGGCCGTGAGTTGCTGGAACAGCGGCGCCTGCTCGGCCGGGTGGTCCTGGGCCTGCTGATCGCCTCGCTCATCGGCATCCTGCTGGACAAGTACACCTCGGTCCCCTGGAAGGGCTACAGCTACACCCTGGGTGGCAACGACATCGCCGGCAACACCAACTGGATGGCGGGCGAGGCCGACCGGATCGCCGGCTTCGCCCGCGTGTCCAACGTGCTGGCCGCCCTGATCGCCGTCTACTGCCTCTATCTCTCCTACTTCGCGCGCTCCTACACGCTCTGGCTGCTGATGGCCCTGACCGGTCTCTTCGGCATCCTGCTGACCACCAGCAAGGCCCCCGCCGCCGCCTTCGCCTTCACCCTGGTGCTGATGCTGGGCCGTCGCTTCCAGTGGTCCACCTACCTGCTGCTGCTGCTCGGCGTGGTCGGTGGCCTGCTGCTGCCGATCCTCAGCCTGATCCGCGACTTCGATCCCCACGTGGTCACCAGCGACAGCGGCCTGGCCTCCTTCTACGACCGTCTGGTCAACACCTGGCCCAACGTCGTGGAGGTCATGAGCGAGCCCGGCTGGACCCTGACCGGCGCCGGCTTCGGCATGTTCGGCAGCACCATGGCCGCCTTTCCCGTGCCGGGCATGGACCTGATGGTCAACTGCGACAGCAGCGTGGTCTATCTCTGGTGCGTGTTCGGCGTGGTCGGCATCGCCCTCTACTGCCTGCAACTGCCGCTGTTCATCCGCCTGCACCTGAGCCGCGATCGCGAAAGCCACACCCTGCTGGCCATCGCCTTCTGCCTCTGCCTGATCGGCTGGACCACCGACCTCTTCGAGATCGGCGTGGCTAACCTCTTCATCGGTATCACCCTGGGCTATCTGCTGCTCAAGCCCAAGACCGATCCCGGCCTGCACCTGGTCCGCCCGGCACCGGAAACCCTGGCCCCCCACGCCTAGCCCGACGCCCCTCTCCCGCCTTCCCCTTGCCGCCCGGATGCCGCTCATGGACTTCAGGAAAGACATCAATGGGCTGCGCGCGATCGCCGTGATCGCCGTCGTCCTCTTCCATTTCAATGCCGACTGGCTACCGGGCGGTTTCGCCGGGGTCGACGTCTTCTTCGTCATCTCCGGCTTCCTGATCACCGGGATCATCTTTCGCGCCCTCGAACAGCAGCGCTTCCGCCTGTCCGCCTTCTATCTGTCCCGCGTCCGCCGCATCGTGCCGGCGCTGGCGGTGCTCTGCGCCGTACTGCTGATCGCCGGCTGGTTCTTCCTGCTGCCCAACGCCTATGGCGAACTGGGCAAGCACGTGGCGAGCAGCCTGGGCTTCGTCTCCAACCTGGTCTACTGGAAGGAAGCCGGCTACTTCACCGCGGCCGCCCATGAGAAGTGGCTGCTGCACACCTGGTCGCTGTCGGTGGAATGGCAGTTCTACCTGATCTATCCGCTGGTGCTGGTGCTGCTGTCCAAGCTGGTATCGCTCAAGACCCTGCGGGTGCTGATCCTGCTCGCCACCGCGGTCGGCTTCGCCTTCGCCGTCACTGCCTCGCTGCTTTGGCCGGAAGCGGCCTTCTATCTGCTGCCGACCCGCGCCTGGGAGCTGATGGTGGGCGGCGCCGCCTATCTCTTCCCGCTGCAGCTCGCCGCCCGCTCGCGCCGGCTGCTGGAAGGCGCGGGGCTGATCGCCCTGGCGGTGGGTTTCCTGACGCTCGCCGAAGGCGATGTCTGGCCAGGCTACTTGGCGCTGATCCCGGTGCTCGGCACCGCCGCCATCATCCTGGCCGCACGCCAGGATTCGCTGGTCACCGGCAACGGCTTCTCTCAATGGACCGGCACCCTCTCCTATTCGCTCTACCTCTGGCACTGGCCGGTGGTGGTGTTCATGAGCTATGCCGGCCTGCTCGACCAGACGCCGCACCTGCTGCTGGGCATCGCCGCCTCCTTCGCGCTGGGCTGGGCCTCCTATACCCTGGTAGAAACCCGCGCCTCGCGCCGGAAGGGCCAGAGCGGTGCGGCCCTGGCCACCGGCACCGGCCTGCTCGCCACCCTGTTCCTCAGTGCGGGCGCGGTGAACGCCACCGACGGTGCCATCACCCCACTGCGCAGCATCAGCCAGTCGGATCGCGCGCAATTCGTGCAGGAGTACCTGGATCGCCAGAAGAATCTCCACGATCTCTACTGGCTCAAGTGCGACGCCTATTCGGCCTTTACCCAGCGTCATCAGGACGCCATCGACCCCAGCTGCACCCATGCCCAGGGCAAGGGCGGCCTCTTCGTCTGGGGCGACTCCCATGCCCAGGCGCTGTCCTTTGGCTTGCGCAGCCTGCTGCCGGCCGGCCTGCCCTACTACCAGGTGGCCTCGGCGAGCTGCAAACCACGCCTTACCGACGACCTGGGTCGGCAGACCGAGACGCGGGTGACCTGCAACTACTCCAATCGCACCGCCCTGGAAGCCATCCAGCGCCTGCGCCCGGACGTGGTGGTCATGGCACAGAAGGCCGATCATGAAAAGACCGACTGGAAGGCCATCACCGAGCGCCTGCACAGCTATGGCGTCAAGCGCATCGTGCTGCTCGGCCCCGTTCCCCAGTGGAGTCCATCACTGCCCAGCGTCATCGCCATCCGCCATTGGGGCTCCACCGATGACCACATCGCCGACTCCGCCCTGGATCGCCATGTCCTCGCCACCGACCAGGCCATGCGCCAGGCCAAGCTCCCGGCGGGGCTGGAGTACATCTCCCTGGTGCAACACCTCTGCGTCGAGGATGCCTGCCGGGTACGGGCCGCGGATGGCCGTACCCTGCTGCAGATCGACGATGGCCACCTGAGCGACAAGGGCTCACTGTTCATCGTCGGTCACTATCTGCTGCCGAGCCTGCAACTGACGCCGGCCACCGCCCAGCGCTAGTTTCCAGGCTCCACGAAAAAGGGCCGATCCCAGGGGGATCGGCCCTTTTTTATTGCCCTGTGGCTCAGGTCACCGGAGCGGGATTGAACAGCGCCAGGTCGTTGTGCAGGCGATGGCGCTCCGCCCAGGTCTGGCGGCGACCGCTGGCCACGTCCAGGTAGCACTGGAAGATCTCCCAGCCCATCTCCTCCAGCGACAACCGCCCACTCACCACGCGCCCGGCATCAATATCGATCAGATCCGGCCAGCGCTCGGCCAGCTGGGTGCGGGTCGAGACCTTGATCACCGGCACCATGGACAGGCCATAGGGGGTGCCGCGGCCGGTGGTGAAGATGTGCAGATTCATGCCGGCCGCCAACTGCAGGGTGCCGCAGATGAAGTCGCTGGCCGGGGTGGCGGCGAAATACAGGCCCTTGCCTCTGATCTTCTCGCCCGGAGCGATGACCCCGGCGATGGGGCTGGTACCCGACTTGGCGATCGACCCCATGGCCTTTTCGACGATGTTGTTCAGGCCGCCCTTCTTGTTGCCAGGGGTGGTATTGGCGCTGCGATCAGCCATGCCCCGCTCCAGATAGCGGTCGTACCAGTCCATCTCGCGGATCAGCGCATCGGCCACCTCGGGGGTGGCGGCGCGCGGGGTCAGCAGGTGGATGCCGTCGCGCACCTCGGTGTTCTCGGAGAACATCACCGTGGCGCCGGCCCGCACCAGCAGATCGGCGGCCACGCCCAGGGCCGGGTTGGCGGTGATGCCGGAGAAGGCATCGCTGCCGCCGCACTGCATGCCCACCACCAGCTCGGAAGCCGGCACCGTCTCGCGGCGGCGCTGATCGAGCACCTCCAGACGCGCCTCGATCAGACCCATGATCTGCTCGACCATGCCGGCGAAGCCGTTGGCCGAATCCTGCAGGCGAAACAGCCAGTCCTCTTCGTTCTGCCCAGCGGTGAGGTCGTCGCCCGGCATCAGCTGACTGGCCTGCAGCTTCTCGCAGCCCAGGCCGATGACCAGCGCCTGGCCGCCGAAGTTGGGATTGCGGCTGATGTTGTGCAGGGTGCGGATCGGGATCACCGCATCCGGGGCATTGATGGCCACGCCGCAGCCATAGCTGTGGGACAGCGGCACCACGTCGTCGACATGGGGATAGCGCGGCAGGATCTCCTTGCGCACCCGCTCCACGCAGTGATCCAGCACCCCCACCACGCACTGCACGGTGGTGGTCACCGCCAGGATGTTGCGGGTACCGACGCTGCCGTCCGGATTACGGAAGCCCTCGAAGGTATAGCCGTCCAGGGGTTCGCCGATCTGGCCGGGTGCGGTGGCCTTGGGCAGGTTGTCCAAGGCGGGCGGCTCCGGCATGCGCAGCAGGGCTTCGGTGATCCAGCTGCCGGCCGGGATGTCCTGCAGGGCGTAGCCGATGACCTCGCCATAGCGCACCACCTCGGCGCCTTGCCTGAGGTCCACCAGGGAGACCTTGTGGCTCTGGGGAATGGCCTCGACGGTGGTCAGGCCGTCGGCGAAGGCGGTGCCGGCGGCCACGCCGGGTTCGTTGACCACCACCCCGACGTTGTCCTGGGGGTGGAGCTTGATGTAACGCGGCGAATCACGGTGATCGATCAGGTGCATTTTCTTATCCTCTGCCGGGGCTCAGGCCCGGACCGGGTCAGGCTGGGTCGCGCCCAGGATCTCGCCGTCGGCGGTACGCAGCTCGACGCGCTGGATGCGACCGACGATGAACAGGTAGCTGAACACCGCCACCAGGGCATTGGCGCCGACGTAGACCAGCGCCCACTTGAAGGAACCGGTGGCGGCGATGATGTAGCCGATGACGATGGGGGTGGTGATGGAGGCCAGGTTGCCGAAGGTGTTGAACAGGCCGCCGGACAGCCCGGCGATCTGCTTGGGCGAGGTGTCGGCCACCACCGCCCAACCCAGGGCACCGATGCCCTTACCGAAGAAGGCCAGGGTCATGAAGCCCACCACCATCCAGTCGGCATCGACGTAGTTGCAGAAGATCATGCTGGTGGAGAGCAGCAGGCCACAGACGATGGGCAGCTTGCGAGCGAAGGTCAGGGAGTGACCGCGGCGTAGTAGGTAGTCGGAGATCACCCCGCCGAGCACCCCGCCGATGAAGCCGCAGATCGCCGGCAGCGAGGCGATGAAGCCGGCCTTGAGGATGGTCATGCCGCGCTCCTGCACCAGGTACACCGGGAACCAGGTCAGGAAGAAATAGGTGATGGCATTGATGCAGTACTGGCCGAGGTAGACGCCAAGCATCATGCGGTTGGTCAGCAGCTGGGGGATGTAGTGCCACTTGGGACCGCCGCCCTGCTGGCGGGCGCCGTTGTCCATGTCCACCAGGCCGCCGTTGTCGCGGATGTGCGCCAGCTCCGCGGCATTGATGCGCGGATGCTCCTTGGGGTTGTGGATGTACTTCAGCCAGACCCCGGAGAAGAGGATGCCCAGGGCGCCCATGATGACGAAGACGTGTTCCCAGCCGAAGTGGAAGACGATGCCACCCATGATCGGCGCGAACAGCGCGGTGGCGAAATACTGCGCCGAGTTGAAGATCGCCGAGGCGGTGCCGCGTTCGGCGGTAGGGAACCAGGCGGCGACGATGCGTGCATTGCCCGGGAAGGACGGCGCCTCGGCCGGGCCGACCAGGAATCTCAGCATGAACAGGGTGGTCACCGCCCAGGCCACCGGCAGGCCGCCGACCAGGCCCTGCAGCAGGGTGAACAACGACCAGAAGAAGATGCTGCCGGCATAGACCTTCTTCGAACCGAAGCGATCCAGCAGCCAGCCGCCGGGAATCTGCCCGGCCACATAGGCCCAGCCGAAGGCGGAGAAGATATAGCCGAGGGTGACGGCGCTGATGCCGAGGTCTTTCTGCAGGCTGGAGCCGGCGATGGCGATGGTGGCGCGATCGGCATAGTTGATGGTGGTCACCACGAACAGCATCAACAGGATCAGGTAACGCACCCGGGTGGGTCTTGTGGCATCCATGGGGATCCCTCTTGCGTGATTGTTTTTATTGAAGGCGCGGACTGCTGGATGATTGCGCAATCATACCTTGATGCGACAACCTGACTCAGCCCCGGCGTTTGTCCAAGACTAAGCCATGATTGCGCAACCATACAAGTATGACGTCTAACGACTTCGACGCCGGTGGTCAGGTCGTGGCGCGGTCGATGATGTGGAAGCCGGTATCGATGCGCACGGCGTCCCGGGCCCGCTCGCCCTGGTTGAACCGTTGCAGCAGCGCCTCTGCCGCCAGGGTGCCCATGCGATCACCCTCGACACTCACCGACGACAGTGCCGGGTGCATCTGGGCAGCGCTGGAGAGATTGCCGAAACCCAGCACCGCCAGATCCTCGGGCAGGCGCAGCCCGCGACTCGCGGCTTCCGCCATCACCCCCTGGGCGACGGTGTCGGAGCTGCAGACCACCACGTCGAAGCCCTCGTCGCGGGCCAGCAACTGGCGCAACCCCGCCCGCCCGGATTCCACCAAGGCTGGCGCCGGCAGGATTTCCAGCGGCGGTTCCGCCAAGCCCAACTCGGCCAGCCGGGCGACCAGACTGCGGCAGCGGCGCAAGGCGCGGGGGTCGTCCACCGAGACCACGGCGAAGCGCCGATAACCGCGGGCGTGCAGGTGCTCGGCCTGGGCCCGGCCAACCGCTTCATGGGAGAAGCCCACCTGCATGTCCAGCGGGTCTTCGCCCAGGTCCCAGGACTCCACCACCGGGATGCCGGCCTGGGCCAGGCGCTGGCGACTGGCCGCGGTGTGCAGGGTACCGGTGAGCACGATGCCATCGGGTTTGCGCCCCAGCACCGCGGCCAAGAGTTGCTCTTCCTGTTCGGCGCTGTAGCCGGTTAGGCCCAGCAAGGTCTGGTAGCCCGCCTGGGACAACCGCGCCATCAACGCCTGAACGGTCTCGGCGAAGATGGAGTGGACGATGGTCGGCACGAACAGCGCCACCAGGCGACTGCGATTGGAGGCCAGGCCACCGGCCAGCAGATTGGGTACGTAGCCGGTAACCCGCACGGCTGCCAGCACCTTCTCCCGCGCCGCCTCGCTGACGATCTCCGGTCGATTCAGCGCCCGCGAGACGGTGATCGGCGACACCCCGGCGACCCGGGCCACGTCGATGAGCGTGGGGGCAGCGGGATTGACAGCGGCAGTGAGGACTTTGCTGGACTTCTTGGCCATGGATCGCCAGGGATGATGGAGAGGTTGGCCATGGTAACGGTTGGTGGGGGCGGCGTCCCCGGCGAACACCGTAGCGTGGAAAACCACGCAGCGTTTTCCGTATGGGAATGGGTACCGATGGATGAGAAAGCAGCGAATCCCGTAGGAGCGGCCCATGGCCGCGATACACCCTATGCCAGGTTTGATCGCGGCCATGGGCCGCTCCTACAGAATCGAGTACGCGTCAGCAGCGGCCGCCTCGCCATGGCGGTACAACCTAACCCCCCATCGCCGTACGAATATCCGCCGCCAGCTCCAGCACGCGAGCCTCTTCGGTGTCCCAGGAGCACATGAAACGCGCACCCCCGCTGCCGATGAAGGTGTAGAAGCGCCAGCCACGGCCGCGCAGGAATTCCAGCGCTGGCTCGGACAGCTGCAGGAACACCGAGTTGGCTTCCACCGGGAACATGAAGTCCACCCCGGGCACGTCGCGCACTCGCCCGGCCAGCAGCTGGGCCATGGCGTTGGCGTGGCGGGCGTGGCGCAGCCAGGTGTCGTTTTCCAGCACGCCCAGCCAGGGCGCGGAGAGGAATCTCATCTTCGAGGCCAGCTGGCCGGCCTGCTTGCAGCGGTACTCGAAGTCTTCGGCCAGCTCGCGGTTGAAGAAGAGGATGGCCTCCCCCACCGCCATGCCGCTCTTGGTGCCGCCAAAGCAGAGCACGTCGACGCCAGCCTTCCAGGTCACCTCGGCCGGGGTGCAGCCCAGGCCGGCCACGGCGTTGGAAAAGCGCGAGCCGTCCATGTGCAGGTGCAGGCCGAGGTCGCGGCAGGTGGCGCTGATGGCCTGCAGTTCGTTGAGGCCATAGAGGGTGCCCACCTCGGTGGCCTGGGTGACGGTCACCGCGCGCGGCTTGGGAAAGTGGATATCGGCGCGCTTGGTGGCGATCTGCTGAATGGCACCCGGGGTCAGCTTGCCCTGGTGGGCCGGTGCCAGCAGCAGCTTGGAGCCGTTGGAAAAGAATTCCGGCGCCCCGCATTCGTCGGTCTCGACGTGGGCGGTGTCGGAGCAGATCACGCTGTGGTAGCTCTGGCACAGCGCCGCCAGGGCCAGGGAGTTGGCCGCGGTGCCGTTGAAGGCGAAGAACACCTCGCAATCGGTCTCGAACAGCTGGCGGAAGCGATCGGCGGCGCGCGCCGTCCAGGTGTCGTTGCCATAGGCGGTCTCGTGACCGACGTTGGCCGCCGCCATGGCCGCCCAGGCCTCCGGGCAGATGCCGGAATAGTTGTCACTGGCGAATTGCTGGGCGTTGCTGCTCATGCGTCAGTCCTCGCGACGGGTTCGGTACGGGCCAGCAGCCAGTCACGGGCGGCGCCTTCCACTAGCGGCAGCACGCGGCGGCGGACCTCGGCGTGATAGCCATCCAGCCAGTCCAGCTCGTCGGCGCGCAACAAGGCAAGATCCAGGCAGCGGGTATCCAGCGGACAGAGGGTCAGGGTCTCGAAGGCCAGGAAGTCGCCGAATTCGGTGGTCTCGGCGCGGGTGCACAGGAGCAGGTTCTCCAGCCGCACGCCCCACTGGCCGGGACGATAGATGCCCGGTTCGTTGGAGGTGATCATGCCCTCGCGCAGGACATGGTGCGGGGTGACCGTGGCATAGAAGGAAATCGACTGCGGTCCCTCGTGCACATTGAGGAAGTAGCCCACGCCGTGGCCGGTGCCATGGCCGTAGTCGATGCCGGCGGCCCAGATCGGCTCGCGCGCCAGGGCGTCGAGCATGGGCGCGGCGACCCCGGCCGGAAAGCGCGCCCGCGACAGCGCCAGCATGCCCTTGAGCACCAGGGTGAAGTCGCGCTTCTGGGCGGCGCTGGGGGTGCCGATGGGCACCACCCGGGTGATATCGGTGGTGCCGCCCAGGTACTGGCCGCCGCTGTCGATCAGCAGCAGGCCGTCACCCTGGAGTTCGGCATGGGCTTCTTCGGTGGCCCGATAGTGCGGCAGGGCGCCACCAGCGTTGAAGCCGGCGATGGTGGCGAAGCTCAGGGAGACGAAGTGGGGCCGGGCAGCGCGGGCTTCGCTCAGCCAGTCGTCCACGGTCAGCTCGGTGAGGCGCTCGCCGCGGGCCAGGGCGGCCTCGAAACGGGCGAAGAAGACACACAGGGCCGCACCGTCCTCCTCCATGGCGGTGCGTACCTGGGCCACTTCCTCAGCGGTCTTGCAGGCCTTGAGCAGGGTCGAGGGATTGATCTGTTCCAGGCGCTTGACGCTCGTCGGTGCGGCCTCGGCGAGGCCCAGGGTGACCCGCGCCGGGTCCACCAGCAGGGTGCTGTCCGCTGGCAGCAGGCCCAGCTCGGTGGCGGCCTGGGCGTAGTCGGCCAGCGCCACGCCATCCGCTGCCAGGGCCGCGCGGATCTCCGCTGGCACCTTGGCCGGGTCGATGAACAGCTGGCAGCTGTCCCTACCCAGCAGCAGATGGGCGAGGAACACCGGGTTGTAGGGCACGTCGGCGCCACGCAGGTTGAGCAGCCAGGCGATGTCGTCCAGCGAAGAGATGAAATGCCAGTCGGCCTTTGCCTCCGCCAGCGCCTGGCGCACCTGGGCGAGCTTGGCGCTGCGCGGCTGGGGCGCATGGGGCGCGGCATGGGCATAGAGCGGCGCGGCCGGTAACGCGGGGCGATCGCTCCAGATCGCCGCCAGGGGATCGAGGTCGGTACGCAACTGGATGCCCTTGGGCTCCAGTGCCCGGCGAAGGGCGGCGGCGGAGCCCAGGGACAGCACCTGGCCGTCCACCAGCACCGTGCCACCTTCGGGCACCTGGTCGGCCAGCCACTGCAGGTGGGCCTGGGGCTGGCTGGCGACCTGCTTCATCAGGTCGATGCCGCTGCCCGCCAGCTCCTGGGTGGCCTGCTCCCAGTAGCGACTGTCGGTCCAGACGCCGGCGGCCTGGCGGGTCACCAGCAGCAGCCCGGCGGAGCCGGTGAAACCGGATAGCCAGGCCCGCCCCTGCCAGTGTTCGGGCAGGTACTCGGACAGGTGGGGATCGGCGCTGGGGATCAGGCAGGCATCGGCGCCCTGCTCGGCCAGGAAGGCGCGCAGGTGGGCGAGTCGTTGAGCGGGGGTGGCGGTCATGAGCACCTCGACAAGGTCAGAAGCTCAGTGTGCCGCAGATATAAAAAAGCCGCACCCAAAGGGTGCGGCGGAGAAAGACCAAAGGAGCAAAGAGGGGTGGTCTTTCGAAAACTGAGTGGCTCAGCGACGCAGGTTGGCGGCGGGAGCAGCCTGATCCCCGTAGTGCTGCATGGCGGCATGATTCTGATCGACCAGCTTGTATCTCAGGCTGGGATTGTCGTCGGCAGCAGCGAATTGGGCGGCAGTCAGGGTGGCAAGGGTCAGCAACAGGGCGGACAGAGAACGTTTCATAGCGAACTCCTAAAAAGGTCGTGTTCATCGGGGTACGGGACCATTCTAGGTAATGAATGCAGCCTAATAAATAGCATGCTAACTAATTCACTATTACAAAACCTGCAACAAGCCATGGCTTAGTCTTTGGCCCAGTAGCGTTGGTCTTCCAACACTAGATTTTCTACCTGCAGGCGCTCGGGAAGTTCTTCCTTGAGGAAGTCGATCCAGGTCTTGATCTTGGCGTCGAGAAAGCGCCGCGAGGGATAGAGCGCATGGATGGTGCGCTCGCGTAGGCGGAAGTTGGGCAGTAGCCGTACCAGACTGCCATCGCGCAGGTAGTTGACCGCGATGTAACTGGGTAGCAGGCAGATGCCCATGCCCTGCCGCGCCACGCTGGCCAGGGCCTCGGCGACGTTGACCTGGAAGACGTAGCGCGGCGCGACCTGCTGCTCGCCGTCTTCACCAGCGAAGACCCAACGCTCGGAGAAGTTGGGATCCAGCAGCCGCAGGCAGTCGTGCTCGGCGAGATCGGCCGGTACCTTGGGCGCCGGACGCAGCGCCAGGTAGCTGGGCGCCGCGCAGACCACGCTATAGACGCCACCGAGACGCTGGGCGACGAAATCCGAATCGGCCAGCTCGGTGTCCAGGGTGATGGCGATGTCATGCCCATCCTCCAGCAGCGCCGGATGGTTCTGCGAGAGCGTCATGACGATCTCTACGTGGGGATAGCGGGCGCAGAAGCGCGACACCAATGGCGCCAGCAGCTGGGTGCCCAGGCCGGTCATGGAATGCAGGCGCAGATGGCCATGGGGCTTGAGATGGGCACCGCTGGCTTCGGCTTCGGCCTCGCCGACATCCTGCAGGATGCGCCGGCAGCGTTCGAGATAGCGCTCGCCCGCCTCGGTCAGTGCGAGCCGCCGGGTGGTGCGGTGCAACAGACGGGTCTGCAGGTGGCTTTCCAGTTCCGCCAGCAGGCGCGACACCTGGGCGGTGGACAGGGCGAGGGTGTGGGCGGCAGCCGTGAGACTGCCCAGATCCACCACCCGGACGAAGATGCGCATGCCTTGGAAAATATCCATTATTGCCTTTTTCGCAATGGAGTTTCGTCAAGCTGTCACTTTATTGAAAAAGTCACACGCCCGATAGTGGTGCGGTGAGCTGCTGTGGATTCGACATTTTGACCGCGCGAATCCTTCCCTCCGGCAGTGGCTCCTTGGATAGCTCCTTGCGGCCTTCCGGCAGACGTCTCCTCTGGAGACCTCGGTCGGAAGGCCGTTTTTTTTGCCCGGCTTTTGGGCCAGGCCCGCTGCCTCAGCCCTTCCGCTCCGGCTCGCGAATGCGGTAGCTGGCGATATAGAGCGCCGGCAGGAACAGCAGGGTCAACAGCGTCGCCGCGACGATACCGCCGATCATGGCGTAGGCCATGGGTCCCCAGAACACCTCGCGGGCGATGGGAATCATGCCCAGGCTGGCCGCGGCGGCGGTCAACAGGATCGGCCGGCGACGGTGGCGGGTGGCTTCCACTACGGCGTCCCAGGGCGAGCGACCGTCACGCTCGAAGGCGTCAATCTGGGTCACCAGGATCACCGAGTTGCGGATGATGATGCCGATCAGCGCCAGTACCCCGAGGATGGCGACGAAGCCCAGCGGCTGGCCGAAGGGGATCAGCCCCAGCACCACCCCGATCAAGCCCAGGGGCGCCACGCTCGCCACCAGGAACAGCTTGCGGATGCTGTGCAGCTGGATCATCAGGAAGGTAGCCATGAGAAACAGCATCAGCGGCACCACCTCGGCGATGGGGCCCTGGGCCTTGCTGCTCTCCTCCACCGTGCCGCCCACCGCCACCTGATAGCGCGGCGGCAGCTTGGCGATGAAGGCATCCACCTCCGGCTGCAGCTGCTTGACCAGGTCCGGTGCCTGGATCTCGCTGAGAATGGACGCCTTGAGGGTGATGGTGGGCAGGCGGTCACGGCGCCACACCAGCGGCTGCTCCAGGGCGTAGTCGATGCGAGCGAAGGCCTTGAGCGGCACCGCGACGCCCTGGGGCGTCATGATCTGCAGATTCTCCAGGGTCTCCACCGAGCGCCGCTCGGCCTCGCTGGCCCGCGCCACCACGTTGACCAGGTAGATGTCGTCGCGCACCTGGGTCACCGGGGTGCCGGTCACCACGCCATTGAGGATCTGCGCCACGTCCTGGGAAGAGAAACCCAGCTGCCGCGCCTTGTCCTGGTTGACCTCGACCTTGAGCATCCGCGCCGGCTCGTTCCAGTCGTAGAGGAAGTCGCCCAGCTGCGGACTCTTGCCCAGCACGCTGGCCAGGGCCAGCGCCTGGCGACGCACCTCGGCGACGTCCGGGCCGCTGATGCGGTACTGGATCGGCCGCCCCACCGGCGGGCCCATTTCCAGGGGCTGGACGTAGCCGGACAGCCCGACGAAGTCCTGGCGCAGGCGCTGTTTGAGCTTGGGCAGCAGCCGGTTGCGGGCTTCCAGGTCCTTGGCCACCAGGATCACCTGGCCATAGAAGGGATTCTCCAGCTGCTGGTCCAGCGGCAGATAGAAGCGCACCGCGCCCTGGCCGACATAGGAACTCCAGTGGGCCACGTCCGGATCGTCGGCCAGGGTCTTTTCGAACCTGTCCATCTGCGCGCGGGTGGCATCGAGGGAGGCGTTCTGCGGCAGGTTGAAGTCGATCAGCAGCTCGGGCCGATCCGAAGACGGGAAGAACTGGTTCTGCACGAACTTCATGGCGAACAGCGCCGCGGCGAACAGCAGCACCGTGAGGATGATGGTCAGCCAGCGATGGCGCATGGCGCCCAGCAGCAGGCCGTCGGACCAGCGCGCCAGGCGACCGGGCTGGTCATGATCCTTCTGCTTCACCTTCTTCGGCAGGATGTGCACGCCGATCACCGGCGAAAAGAATACCGCGACGATCCAGGACAAGAGCAGCGCCACGGCGATCACCGCGAACAGGGTAAAGGTGTACTGGCCGGCGCTGCTGGAGTTGAGGCCGATGGGCACGAAACCGGCCACGGTCACCAGGGTGCCGGTGAGCATGGGAAAGGCGGTGGACTCGTAGGCGAAGGTCGCCGAGCGGTGCAGCGACTCGCCCTCCTCCCGCTTGGTCACCATCATCTCCACGGTGATCATGGCGTCGTCCACCAAGAGGCCCAGGGCGATGATCAGGGCGCCGAGGGAAATCCGCTGCATGGTGATGCCGCTGTATTCCATGAAGACGAACACCAGCGCCAGGGTCAGGGGGATCGACAACGCCACCACCAGGCCGGCGCGCACGCCGAGGCTGATGAAGCTCACCACCAGCACGATGATGACCGCCTCGAACAGCGCCCGGGTAAAGCCGCCGACGGCCTTTTCCACCACCTGCGCCTGGTTGGAGACCACGTGCACGCCGATGCCCACCGGCAAGGCGCCGGTCAGCTCCTGCATCTTTTCGGTCAGGGCCGCGCCAAAGGTCTGGATGTTGCCACCGCTGCTCATGGCGATGGCCAGGCCAATGGCCGGCTGGCCCTTGTAGCGGAACAGCGAACTGGGCGGATCGGCATACCCGCTGCGGATGTCGGCCAGATCGGTGAGGCGATAGAAGCGATCGTCGATGCGCAGATTGACCGCGGCCAGATCGGCGGTGGAGCGGAATTCGCCACTGGTACGCACGCTGATGCGCTCGGCGCCGGATTCGATGGTCCCCGAAGGCGTCACCGCGTTCTGCTGCTGCAGACTCTGCATCACCTGGCGCTGATCCAGCCCCAGGGCGGCCAGCTTGCGGGTGGAGAAGTCCAGATAGATGACCTCGTTCTCCGCACCGATCAGTTGCACCTTGCCGATGCCCGGCACGCTACGGATCTCGCGGCGCACCTGCTCCACCTGGTCGCGCAGCTGGCGCATGCTGAAGCCGTCGCCGGTGAAGGCATAGATGCTGCCGAAGACGTCACCGAATTCGTCGTTGAAGGCCGGTCCCTGGATGCCCTGGGGGAAGTCGCCCTGGATGTCGGAGACCTTCTTGCGCACCTGGTACCAGATGTCCGGAATCGCCTTGGCCGGCGTGGTGTCACGCAGATAGACGAATACCGTGGACTGGCCCGGCCGGGTAAAGCTCTTGGTGTAGTCCAGCGAATCCAGTTCTTCGAGCTTCTTTTCCACCCGCTCGGTGACCTGGCGCAGCGTCTCCTCGGTGGTCGCCCCCGGCCAGCGGGTCTGGATGACCATGGTCTTGATGGCGAAGGACGGGTCTTCCTCGCGGCCCAGCTTCATGTAGGAGAAGACGCCCATCAGCAGGGCGACGAACATCAGGTACCAGACGAAGGATTGGTGGCGCAGCGCCCAGTCCGACAGGTTGAAGCCTTTCATGGCCGAGCGCCCTCCTGATCCTTCACCCGCTGTCCCTCCTCGAGACTGTTGACCCCGGCTATCACCACCCGCTCACCGGCGCTCAGACCATTGCCGATCCATGCCAGGCCGTCCGCCTCGCGCAGCACCTCGACCGGCCGCTGGCGCACCTGCGCCTGCTCGCCCTGGCCTGCCACCACCCAGACCGAGGTCTGGCCGTTCTGGCGCCGCAGCGCCTGGGCCGGCAGAGACAGGCCCGCGGCCGGTGGCGACGCCAGTTCGCCCTGTACCAGACTGCCGATGCGCAACGCGGCCGGTGGCTCGTCCAGGGTCAGGCGCACCCGCCGGGTACGGGTGGTGGCATCGGCCTGGGGCTCGATCTCGCGCACCTGGCCCTGCACCGCCACGCTCGGATCCAGCGCCATGCGCACGGTCAGGACACGACCTGGGGTCAACTGGCCGATGGCCTGGGCCGGCAGGTCCAGCACCGCCTCGCGGATGTCCGGGCGGGCGACCCGCACCACCGGCTGACCGGCGGACACCACCTGGCCGACCTCGGCCTGCCAGGCGGTGATCACGCCGTCGAAATCGCTGTAGAGCTCGGCATAGTTGCGCTGATCGCGGGCCTGCCGCTCGGCGCTCTGGGCCTGTTCGCGGGCGGCCTCCAGGGTATGCAGGCGGGTCAGCGCCTGGTCCAGCTGGGAGCGCGAGCCGACGCCCTGGTCGAACAGCTGCTGCTGACGCCGGGCATCGTTGCGGGCATCGCGCCACTGGGCGTCGGCATCGGCGCTCTGGCCCTGGCGACTGCGTAGGGCATTGTCCTGATCGGTGGGGTCCAGCGCGGCCAGCAACTGGCCGCGGCGGACCGGCTGACCCACGTCCAGCAGGCGGCGGGTCATGCGGCCACCGACGCGAAAGCCCAGCACGCTCTCGTAGCGCGCCTGGATGCTGCCGGCGAACACCTCACGCTGGGGCTGCGGCGCGCTGAGGGTCAGGGTCGCTACCGGCCGGATCGGCGGCGGTGGCGCCTCGTCGTCGGAACAGCCGGCGAGAACCAGCAGCAGGCAGAGCGGCAGGAGGGGCTTCATGGGCGCACCTCGTTGAAGGCGGAGCGCTCGGCGACCTCGACCTTCTGGCCGGGACTCAGGGCCTGGCCGCCGGCGACCACGATGCGGTCGCCGGCCTTGAGGCCGTCGCTGACGATGATGCTGTCGCGGGTGTAGCGCTCGATGCGCAGTGGCTGCAGGCTGACCCGGCCGTCTTCGTTCAGGCGCCAGGCGGCGGGCTGATCGGTGGTGCCGTTCAGCGCCGTCCAGGGCAGGGCGAAGCCCTGCTCGGCCACGCCCTCCAGCTGCGCATTCACCACCGCGCCAAGGGTCATGGCGGCGGGTGGCCGGTCCAGCTGTACCTTGATGCGTACCGTGCCGCTGCTCGCCACCGTCGGGGCGATCTCGCGCAGGGTGCCCTGGGTCGCGATCGCCGGTTGCGCCTGCAGGGCGACGGGCAGCCGCTGGCCGACCTGGAGTTCGCGGGCCAAGGATTCGTAGAGATCGAAGACGGCATCGAGTTCGCCGCTCACCGCCAGGTCGAAGATCGCCGCGCCGGCCTGCACCACCTGACCGGCTTCGGCATGGCGGGCGGTCAGCACCCCAGCGGCGCTGGCGCGCAACTCGGTATAGCCCAGCTGCTTGCGCGCATCGTCGCGCTGGGCTACGGCGGTTTGCAGCGCACTGCGGGCGCCATCGAGGGTGGCCTGGGCCTGGTCGTACTGGCTGCGACTGGTATAGCCCTTGGGCAAGAGCGCGGCCTGGCGCTCGAAATCGACCCGCGCCAGCCGGGCGCGGGCTTCCTGGGCCTCCACCTGGGCCTGGGCGGCGGCCAGGTTGTTGCGCAGATCCTGGGGATCCAGCCGCGCGAGGATCTGGCCCTCGCGTACCCGATCCCCGACGTCCGCCAGCCGCTCGCTGATCTTGCCGCTCACACGGAAGCCGAGCGGTGCCTGCACCCGCGCTTGGATATCACCGGTGAAGGGAATGCGCTGGGCATCCTTTATCGGGCTCAGCTGCGTCACCACCACCCGCGCCGGTTCCTCGGTGGGCGGTCGCTCCTGGGAACAGCCTGGCAACAACGTTACCAGGGCCAGAGCGACCGTTACCTGGCAGAGGTGAGCAAGGCGGAGAGCCCTCATGATTATCCTTATCGGTGGAAGAGGCGCGATCTGCGAACTGACCACAGGCGGCGCGGGGGGTTCGTCCGACGAATTGTCCGGCGCTGGGCGCTGCTTGGGAAGCGCTACGGCGGGGCCGCCTGCGCAAATGGTCGGTACCAGAGCGGCAACTTGCCCACAAATGTTCACAAATGCTCTGGAACCCGGCATTCCAGGGCGCAGTCAACTACAACGAGCGCTGTGGACCTGCCCGTTCGCAGCTGATGCCCGTCTCTCCACTGGAACGGGCCCAACCAGATTCCCAGGTTTACTTCGACGAGGCCGAACTCATGAAAAAGCTGCTGATCACCTCTACCGCTGCTGTGATGCTGTCGATGGCCACGGGTGTCTTCGCGGCCGAAACCTCCAAGAGCGCCACGGCCGTCAATGGTTCGGCTACCGAAGCCGTACCGGGCAAGACCACCGTCAAGGGCGGTGCTGATGGTGGTGCCGAAGTCCCCTTCAAGAGCGAGAAGCCCAACAAGGTCGACGCGCGCAACCAGAACAACATGCAGTAAGCCCAGCTTTCTGGCGGTAACAAAAGCCCCGGCATGCCGGGGCTTTTTGCTGCCTGACGTTCGAAACGCAGACAAAACAAACCCCGCCGAAGCGGGGTCTGTGGAAACTGTGCAGCAGCCGGGCTTAGCGCCAGAACGGCTTGTGCATTTCCTGGTAGCGCTGGGCCTCGGTGATACCGGCGTCAGCCAGCATGCGGGTGTCCAGGCGAGCCAGTTCGTTACGGCTGGCGATGCGACGCTGCCAGGTGGACAGGGTGGAGATAACGCGCAGGGCAACGGGCACACGGTTGCTGGGCTTGGCGTTGTACAGCGAGGAACTGAAGGTGCGTTCCATGGTGGCTTTCCTTCCCGTTTGTGACGGGTACTGGTCATCGAATGGCGCCATTGTCTCGCCAGGCGAGTGCTACCACCAGTAACAGTACAAGGAAAGGTTCGCGGATCACTCAGCACACAATTGCAACTGTACTGCTGCAATTTGGGTCATTCTGTAACGCTTTGCACCATTGCAGTGCAAAAATTGGTTACCAGAAGGAACATCGCGGAAATTCGAGCTATACAGTTGGCCCGAGGCCAACGAAACAGGACTGCTGTTCTACCTGTTACCGCACCCACTGTCCAGCCTGGAAACGCCGTCATGCTCCAGAAAGGAGCGCTTCCGACGCCCGGTGGGCGCCGGAAGCCTCTCACCGTCAACGCGCGGCAGCGGCCAGGCTCGGGGCGGCAGGCTGACGCCGACCCACCCAGGTACCGATGGCCACGACCACCAGTGCCAGCAGACCGGTCGCCAGGATCTCGAAGCGGTGGGCGTCGCTGAACAGCATCACGGTCAGGGCGCCGACGATGAAGACGATCACCGCCCAGGTCAGCCAGGGGAACAGCCACATACGGAATTCCAGACGCTCGCCCCGGGCCATCAGCTTGCGTCTCAGGCGCAGCTGGGTCACGGCGATCACCAGGTAGACCAACAGGGCGACGGCACCGGAGGTGGACAGCAGGAAGCTGAACACCGCCTCGGGCATGGTGTAGTTGGCGATGGTGGTCAGGAAACCCACGGCGGTGCTGGCCAGCACCGCGGTACGGGGCACGCCAGCGCTGGAGGCACGCCCCATCTTGGCCGGGGCATCGCCACGGCGGGCCAGGGAGTAGAGCATGCGCGACGCGGTGTAGAGCGCCGAGTTCAGGCAGCTGGCCACGGCGACCAGGACCACACAGTCGACGATCAGCTTGGCATTGGGAATCGACAGCACTTCCAGGGCGCGCTGGTAGGACCCCACCAGCGGCAGCTGGGCGTCGTTCCAGGGCACCATGGACACCACCAGGAAGATGGAGACCAGATAGAACAGCGCGATCCGCCAGATCACCGAGTTGGTGGCCTTGCTGATCTGCCGGGACGGATCCTTGGACTCGGCCGCGGCGATGGTGACGATCTCGGTCCCCATGAAGCTGAACATGGTGGTCAGCAGGGCGCCCAGCACCGCACCGAAGCCATTGGGCATGAAGCCACCGGTATGGGCCATCAGATTGCTCAGGCCACTGACCTCACGACCTGGCAGAGCACCGACCAGCGCCGCCGCGCCCAGAGCGATGAAGGCGACGATGGCGATGACCTTGAGCAGGGCGAACCAGAATTCGAACTCGCCGTACTTGGCAACGCTGAACAGGTTGGTCACGGTCAGGATGCCGGTGATGATCAGCGCGAACTGCCAGGTGGCAATGGCCGGGAACCAAGCATTGAGGATGGCGGCCGCAGCCACGGCTTCAAGCGGAATGACCAGCACCCAGAACCACCAGTACAGCCAGCCGATGGTGAAGCCGGCCCAGCGGCCGATGC
The DNA here is from genome assembly GCF_013277805.1 of Pseudomonas sp. MS15a(2019). Lineage (NCBI taxonomy): Bacteria > Pseudomonadati > Pseudomonadota > Gammaproteobacteria > Pseudomonadales > Pseudomonadaceae > Pseudomonas > Pseudomonas sp. MS15a(2019). The sequence goes on along the minus strand of NZ_VBTN01000007.1, from coordinate 74,003 downwards.
CCTGTTGGGCATAGGACGAGAAGGAGCCGGTATCGGGTGAGGCGACCGCCATTTCACCCAGCATGCGCATGACCAGAACCACCAGGGTGCCGGCCAGGGCGTAGGCCAGCAGCACGGCCGGGCCGGCAGCGGCGATGGCATGACCGGAGCCGACGAACAGACCGGCACCGATCACTCCAGCGATGGACAACATGGTCACATGGCGCGGTTTGAGCGCCGGAGAGAGGTTGCATTCTACGTTGGACATAAGGTGTTACCTGACAACGGAAAGCCTCCCAAGTGCAACTTGCGCGCCACCCCCGCTGAAATCGGCACAAAATGAACTCAAAGGGTGCAACGCTTCGCGCAAAGTCGCGAAAAAGCGGCACTTTGCCTAGCTATTGCACTAACTATTTGATGTGCAAAACGATTTCTTTCGTGTGCCGCTGCGCTTCCACCTTGCTTCGTTAGGTATCACTTTGTGCAACTTGCACCATCATGGTGCCGACAAAGGTGGAACCTCAGGTAACCGCATGTGACGAGGATGCTACTGCCTCCACCCGACGAGGCAGCAAGAAGGGCTCGATCTCCTCAAGAAATATTCTTTCCACGGTAAAGGTCCATCGCAGCTGCTCGGACTGACGAAATCAGGACTTCAAAGGCCAACAAAGAGGCTTTTGCGCATCGCCGCACGGGTGAAGGGAACTTGAATGGCTGCCAAGCCTCTGCACAGCTGCGACAAAATGTAACCGTGGCGGACAGATGTTGGTAATATTCCAACATATTAGCTAGCTAACCATAAGCCCTGCGGATCACGTCGGGCACCTGATGAGACCCTGATCATGTCCGCAGACGATTCCGTCCCGGCCCGTCGCGACTTCCTGCGCAAGTCCCTGAGCCTGATCCCCGTGGTCGCCCTGGCGGGCGGCACGAACCCCGGCCTGGCCTTCGCCACGCCCGCCGCGGAAAACAAGCCTGGCAGCAGTCCGCGCGCCGACCACTACCAGCCGGTGTTCTTTACCGCCGAGGAATGGGCCTTCGTACAGGCTGCGGTGGCCCGGCTGATTCCGGCGGACGAACTGGGTCCGGGTGCCCTGGAAGCCGGCGCGCCGGAATTCATCGATCGGCAGATGCAGACCGCCTATGCCCGCGGTGGCCTCTGGTACATGCAGGGCCCCTTCGCCGCCGATGCCGCACCGGAAATGGGCTATCAGAGTCGCCTGGTGCCCCAGGATCTCTATCGCCTGGGGATCGCCGCGGTGGACCGCTGGACCCGTCAGCAACACGGCAAGGTCTTCGCCGAGCTGGTACCTGCCGAGCAGAACGCGGCCCTCAAGGCCCTGGAAAGCGGTGACGCCACCCTGGAAGGGGTACCGGCCAAATTGTTCTTCGCCCAGCTGCTGCAGAACACCAAGGAAGGCTTCTATTGCGATCCGCTGCACGGCGGCAACAAGGAACTGGTCGGCTGGAAACTGGTGAATTTCCCCGGCGCCCGCGCCGACTTCATGGACTGGGTGGAGCGTGACGAACGCTATCCGCTGCCCCCGGTCTCCATTCGCGGGGAGCGCGGTTGATGGCCAAGGTACTGCCCAGCAAGAACGTGGTGATCGTCGGCTTCGGCTGGACGGGGGCCATCATGGCCAAGGAACTGACCGAGGCCGGCCTGGACGTGGTGGCCCTGGAGCGCGGCAGCTACCGTGACACCTATCCCGACGGCTCCTATCCCCAGGTGATCGACGAACTCACCTACAGCATCCGCAAGAAGCTGTTCGTCGATGTGTCCAAGGAAACCGTCACCATCCGCCACAGCGTCAACGACGTCGCCCTGCCCAACCGCCAGCTGGGCGTCTTCCTGCCCGGCGATGGCGTAGGTGGCGCGGGCCTGCACTGGTCGGGCGTGCACTTCCGGGTCGATCCGGTGGAGCTGCGCCTGCGCAGCCACTATGAAGAACGCTACGGCAAGAAATTCATCCCCGACGGCATGACCATCCAGGACTTCGGCGTCAGCTACGGCGAGCTGGAGCCCTACTTCGACTTCGCCGAAAAGGTGTTCGGCACCTCGGGCACTGCCTGGAGCGTCAAGGGCCAGGTCGTAGGCGACGGCAAGGGCGGCAACCCCTATGCCGCGGATCGCTCCAGCGACTTCCCGCTGCCGGCGCAAAAGAACACCGTCTCGGCGCAACTGTTCGAGAAGGCCGCGCGCGAGGTGGGCTATCACCCCTACAACCTGCCGTCGGCCAACACCTCGGGCCCCTACACCAATCCCTATGGGTGCCAGATGGGCCCCTGCAACTTCTGCGGCTACTGCAGCGGCTACGTCTGCTACATGTATTCCAAGGCCTCGCCGAATCTCAACATCCTGCCAGCGCTCAAGCAGGAGCCGCGCTTCGAGCTGCGCAGCCAGGCCCATGTGCTGCGGGTGAACCTGGACAGCACCGGCAAGAAGGCCACCGGGGTGACCTACCTGGACGCCCAGGGCCAGGAGCTGGAACAGCCGGCCGACATCGTCATCCTAGCCGCCTTCCAGTTCAACAACGTACGCCTGATGCTGCTGTCGGGCATCGGTCAGCCCTATGATCCCAAGACCGGCGAGGGCGTGGTCGGGCGCAACTTCGCCTATCAGAACATGGCCACCATCAAGGCCTTCTTCCGCCAGGATCAGCACCACACCAATCCCTTCATCGGCGCCGGTGGCAATGGCGTGGCGGTGGACGACTTCAACGCCGACAACTTCGACCATGGCCCCCACGGCTTCGTCGGCGGCTCGCCCATGTGGGTCAACCAGGCCGGCACCCGGCCCATCGCCGGGGCGGCCAATCCACCCGGCACCCCGCAGTGGGGCAGTGCCTGGAAAAAGGCCCAGGCTGGCTACTACAACCACCAGCTGTCGATGGACGCCCATGGCGCGCACCAGTCCTATCGTGACAACTACCTGGATCTGGACCCCACCTATCGCGACGCCTATGGCCAGCCGCTGCTGCGCATGACCTTCGACTGGAAGGACAACGACATCCGCATGACCCGCTTCATGGCGGCCAAGATGAAGAAGATCGCCGAGGCCATGAGCCCCGAGCACATCAGCGTTTCGGTCAAGGATTTCGGCGGGCACTTCAACACCGCCAGCTACCAGACCACCCACCTCAACGGTGGCGCCATCATGGGTACCGACCCCAAGACCAGCGCGGTCAATCGCTACCTGCAGAGCTGGGACGTGCACAACGTCTTCGTGCCGGGCGCCTCGGCCTTTCCCCAGGGCCTGGGCTACAACCCCACCGGCCTGGTGGCGGCCCTGACCTATTGGTCGGCGCGGGCCATCCGCGAGCAGTACCTGAAGAACCCCGGCCCCCTGGTGCAGGCATGAGAGGCGCGCCCATGATCTTCCGTACCCTCGCGACCCTGCTGCTGAGCGCCGGCCTGGCCATGACGGCCCAGGCCGCCGAAGACGCCGATCCGGCGCTGGTCAAGCAAGGCGAATACCTGGCCCGCGCCGGCGACTGCGTGGCCTGCCACACGGCGCCGGGCGGCCAGCCCTTCGCCGGCGGCCTGCCCATGCAAACGCCCATCGGCACCCTCTATTCCACCAACATCACCCCGGATCGGCAGACCGGCATCGGCGACTACCGCTTCGCCGACTTCGACGCCGCCATCCGCCAGGGCATCGCCAAGGAGGGCCATACCCTCTACCCAGCCATGCCCTACCCCTCCTATTCTCGGGTGACCGAGGCGGACATGCGCGCCCTCTATGCCTACTTCATGCACGGGGTCACCCCGGTCGCCCAGGCCAATCGCGACAGCGACATCCCCTGGCCGCTGTCGATGCGCTGGCCCCTGGCGATCTGGCGCCAGTTGTTCGCCCCCGAGGTGGTGCAATTCCAGCCGGCCCCGAGCCAGGACCCGGTGGTGGCGCGCGGCGCCTATCTGGTGGAAGGCCTCGGCCACTGTGGCGCATGCCACACGCCCCGGGCTTTCACCATGCAGGAAAAGGCCCTCTCGCCCGCCGACGGCAAGGACTTCCTGGCCGGCAGCGCACCCCTGGAAGGCTGGATCGCCAAGAATCTGCGTGGCGATCATCGCGATGGCCTGGGCAACTGGAGCGAAGACCAGCTGGTGCAGTTCCTCAAGACCGGTCGCTCCGCCGACAGCGCCGTGTTCGGTGGCATGACCGAGGTGGTGCAGCACAGTCTGCAATACCTGAGCGACGCCGACCTGCGTGCCATCGCCCGCTATCTCAAGGCCTTGCCGCCCAAGGATCCGCACGATGCGCCCTTCCAGCCCGATGGCCGTGCCGCCGCAGCGCTCTGGAAGGGTGACGACAGCGCCCGCGGCGCCCAGGTCTATGTGGACAACTGCGCCGCTTGCCACCGCACCGATGGCCAGGGCTACGACCGGGTCTTCCCTGCATTGGCCGGCAATCCGGTGCTGCGCACGGCCGACGCCAGCTCGCTGATCAACATCGTGCTTAAGGGCGGCACCCTGCCCGGCCTGCACAGCGCACCTTCGATGATCGTCATGCCGCCGTTCGGCTGGCGGCTGAACGATGCCCAGGTGGCCGACGTGGTCAGCTTCATCCGCGCCAGCTGGGGCAACGACGCTGCCCCGGTCAGCGCCGCCGATGTCGCCAAGTGGCGCACCGATGACACCCGCGCCACCTCGGGCGATGACCTGGGCCAGGCCTTTGGTCACGGTCAGCCAGAGCCGCGCGAAGCGGGCAAGTAGCGAACGAAGGGGCGCGACTTCGTCTATAAAGACAGGCCGCGCTCCGGAGATGCCTGGATGACCTGCGTACTACATCTGCTCAACGCCAGCGGTCGCCTGGACCCCTGGCGCGCCATCCTGGAAGAGACCTTCACCGATGCCCTGACCCGTATCGCTGCGCACCTGCCCGAGCAACGGGTAGACGTAGTGGTGCAGGCGGGCGCCTGGGTGATCCCGGAGTTGGGTCTGAATGGCTACAGCCCGGACGCCGAGCGAGTCTTTCTGACCCTGGACCCCGACAGCCCGCACCTGCAGCAAGCCTTCCCTGACAGCTTCACCGCCCTGCTCGGCCACGAATTGCACCACTGCCTGCGGCATGCCGGTCCTGGTTACGGATCCACACTGGGCGAGGTCTTGGTCAGTGAAGGCCTCGCCTGCCAATTCGAGCGCGAGCTGACTGGCCGGCTGCCGTTCTATGCCCAGGCCGCACCCCAGGAAATGGCGGCACACTGGGAAGCACTAGATGCTGAACTGGGCCAACCGTACGATCACGCCCGCTGGTTCTTCGGCAGTGGCGACCTGCCTCGCCATCTCGGCTATGCGCTGGGTCGCTGGCGAGTCGATCGTTATCTGCAACGTCATGGCCTGACGGCCGCCGCCTGCGGACACTACCCGGCTACAGCCTTTCTCGCGGAATGATCTCACCGCCTTAGCCAAGCCGGCGCGACGGCGGCGAACACCTCGTCCAGCCATTCGACCCAGGCGCGCACTTCTGCGAGGTCTCCACTCTTAGTGGTCGTTACGCCATCTGATTTCGCCCAGCGACCTTTCGTACAGACCTGAAGACCATCAAGCCCATCGCCGACCAGCGGGCTTGCGCGGCTGGCATCGATCCTGCTAGCTTGATCGGGTTAGTACCAAGCTGACCCCAATCGCTGGACGCCTTTCCGCTCGTTGTAGCAGCGCGAAATAAGCGTCATCCGGATCGAATCGATCCCTCGATTGCTCAGGATCTGCCGCCCTGGCCTCTGAATCTCGTGCCCGGCCGGTTGCCTGCCTTCCCAAGTACTTACCTGCATGCCTGGGCGTCTCGCCCACACGCTGCCTTCCTCCAGCCAGAGATTCAGCCGTCGGCCGTTATGGGTACGAGGTTGCTGGAGTTATTTCACCGCGCCGACTGAGCGTGGATCCCAAGGATAGTTAGATGAACATTCAAAATCAGGCCATTGCGGCCATGCAACACCTCCAAGCGGCCTTCGCGCCGTTTCAATGCATCACCACCCCGGCTTCGCGCAAGGGCGGCTTCAGTTTCACCGTGATCGACGAGCGCGGTGTCGCCTGTCGTAGCGAGCGCCTCTACCCCGAGCAGTACAACGCTGCCGACGGCCTGGAGCGGGTCATCGCCCGTACCCGTCGCGCCCTGGTGGCCTAAGGCTCCCTGCGAGTGCCGGACGCATCACGGTTTCCGTGATGCCCATGCCGGCAGCCTCCATCTGCGGTATGTTTGGCACAGCTTCGCGTAGGCGTGAGCCAAACAATGAATCCCAAGATGGAGGTCGCATGTCGCAAGTCGTATTCATCCGCCATGGCCAGTCGGCGTGGAACCTGGAAAACCGCTTCAGTGGCTGGGCGGATGTGGATCTGACCGAACAGGGGATCCGCGAGGCCCACGAGGGCGGCAAGGCACTCAAGGACGCCGGCTTCCTTTTCGACGTGGCCCACGTCTCGGTGCTCAAGCGCGCCGTGCGCACCCTGTGGCACGTGCAGGAAGGCATGGACCAGATGTGGCTGCCAGTGGTGAGCGACTGGCGCCTCAACGAACGTCACTACGGTGGCCTGACCGGTCTGAACAAGTCCGAGACCGCTGCCAAGTTCGGTGAAGAGCAGGTCTTGGTCTGGCGCCGCAGCTACGACGTACCGCCGCCCGAGCAGAGCGTCGAGGAGCAGCAGGCCCTGGCCGCTGATCCGCGCTATGCCGGTCTGTCGCTGGATCAGGTGCCGCGCACCGAGTGCCTCAAGGATTGCGTCGAACGCGTCCTGCCCTACTGGAACGAAGTCCTGGCCCCGGCCATTCGCAGTGGCCAACGCGTGCTGGTAGTCGCCCATGGCAACTCCATGCGCGCCCTGATCAAGTACCTGGACAACATTTCCGACAGCGACATCGTCAGCCTCAATATCCCCAACGGCGTGCCGCTGGTGTACGAGTTCAACGAAGACCTCAAGCCCACCAAGCACTGCTACCTGGCCGACCCGGACGAGGTCGCCGCCAAGATGGCTGCGGTGGCCAATCAGGGCAAGGCGAAGTAAGGCGCTTGTTCGCGGCCATGGGCCGCTCCTACAGGCTTCAAGGCAACCGTAGGAGCGGCCGCATCGGCGGACCGCTATGGCCGCGATGAGCGATACGCCCAGACCCACAGCGTGGCAAACCGCTTGGCGTTTTCCACAATAATGGTCGCCGGTAGACGGTGGATAAGGTGGGCGCCGTTATCCACCCCACGGCCTGCTGACTTATCGCGGTCACGGGTCGCCGTAGGTTAGGTTGAGCGCAGCGAAGCTCAACAGGTCTCGCCTCAAGGTGCTGGCCATGTCGGGCTTCGACGGTGAAGCCGTCTCAGCCCAACCTACGATCTGCGCGGTCGTCCGCACAAAGCCGTTACAAGCCGAACCCCTGGATCCGTAGGGTGGAAAACCGCGTAGCGTTTTCCACCCTCAAAGTCTGTCGGTGTACGGTGGATAAGGCCGGCGCCGTTATCCGCCCTACGCCTTTAGGCATGACCGTTCGGGCGCTTTACCAACCGCGCCTCACTCACCACGCCTTCGTCCTGCCCCGCCTGAATCTCTTCGTCGGCCTCCACACCACCGTCGCCGGGCGTCTTCTCGCCCTTCTCCTTGCCTTCGTCACTGTGGTGCTCGATCACCGCATTGATTTCCGCGCCGAACAGCAGCACGGCTGAAGACAGATAGAAGTACAGCAACAGCACGATGATGGCGCCGATGCTGCCGTAGGTGGCGTTGTAGTTGGCGAAATTCTGCACGTAGTAGCCAAAGCCCAGCGATGCCAGGATCCAGACCACCACCGCCAGCATCGAGCCGGGTGTGATGAAGCGAAAGCTCTGCTTCACGTCTGGGGTGACGTAATAGAGCGCCGCGACGGCGATCATCAGCAGGAACACCGCCAGCGGCCAGCGGATCAGCGCCCAGAGGGTCACCATATAATCTTCCAGCCCTACATAGGCGGCCAGCCAGTTCATCACCTGGGGACCCAGCACCATCAACGCCGCAGCGCTGAGCAGCAGCCCGGCGAGACCTACGGTGTGCAGTACCGACAGCGGGATGCGCTTCCAGGCCGGGCGGCTTTCCACTACGTCGTAGGCACTGTTCATGGCGGTCATCAGCGAGCGGAAGCCACCTGAGGCGGACCAAAGCGCGATGATGATACTGAAGGACAGCAGACCACCCTGCTGCGTCTGCAGCTGGTCGATGATGGGATTGACCGTATCCAGCGCAGTGGGCGGCAACAGGTAGGCAGCCTGTTCGCGCAGGAAGGTGAAGAAATCCGGCAGGTGCAGGAAGCCGATCAGGGCGATCAGGAACAGCAGGAAGGGAAACAGCGAAAACAGCATCTGGTAGGCCAGGGCTGCCGCATAGGTGGGCATGTCGTCAGCAACGAACTCCTGGACGGCACGCTTGATGAGGGTGAACGGCGCAATGCCGCGCAGGTTGAAGGCAAACAAGGACATAACGGCTCCTGACGAACATTCCTCACGAAGGATTCCTGGAGCGGGCCTGCACGGCCTGCGCCCGGCGGCTTTTGCAGACCGCCCTACCTTCAGAGTGGCGGCAGCCGGGTTGGTTGCGCGCCGTCGTCAGAAGCCGGAACCGGAGGCATCCCGGCAGGCGGCGATCTCGGCGGCCGTGGGCACCCGGAGCTCCTCTATCCCGCGACGTTCATCGAAATGGATGAAGCCGGCGGCGGCGAATTCGCGCAACCAGCCCTCCATGGGCCAGAGCCCCCAGCGCGCCTGAAAGCGCCGGGCATTCTCCAGGATACTGGCGAAGTGGTTGAGCGGCGGGTGATAGGTCGGGTGGTACTGGTGGAAGGCGCGCGCCTCGGCCTGATAGACGGGGACCCCCGCGTCACGGGCACGAAAGGCGAAATCGGTGTCCTCGCCGCCATAGCCACGATAGCCCTCGTCGAAACCGCCGATGCGGCTGAAGGTGGCGCGCGTGCAGGCGAAGTTCAGCGACCAGAACAGCGGATGGGGAATCATCTCCCCGCTCGGTCGATCCCGGTGCAGGGGATGGACGACGCCCGAGGCGAGCAGCGCCTCCGGCGTCCAGTCACCTTCCGCGACGCCGGCCGGCAGGTAGTGGACGAAGCCCTGGTGCAGGGCGTCGGGGCGCGCGGCCAGCGCCCGGCGATAGGCATCGAGCAGGTCTGGTGCGGGGATGCAGTCCACATCGAGAAACACCAGCGCCTCGCCGGGTGCAGCGGCCACGGCGGCATTGCGCGCGGCGGCCAGGGGCAGGATGCCGTCGCCTTCGACCGCCTGTACCTGGATCGGAAAGCGCGAGCTGTGCAGTGCGCGTGGTGCCTCGTTCATCTGCACCACCACCAGGGCGGCGGGCGGGGTCGGCGCCAGCTCCAGGCCGCGGATCAGGTTGGCCAGTTGCCGCTCGCGGCCATGGACCAGGGTCAGGACGATCATGTCAGCACCTCCTGGGCGACTTCTCGAATACAGGCTGCGGCGCGCCGGGCGCCCTCGCCATCGCCTACCGCCGCCCAGCGCTCGGGATCGAGCCCGCGTGCCCTGGCCAGCAGCTCCGGCCAGTCATCGTCAGCGGGCCAGGTTTCGCCGGTGAGCGCCAGGCCCTGCATGGCCAGCAGGCGCCCGGTGGACAGTTGCTCGTCGAAGGGCCGGGCATCCGGCAGGCAGATGAAGCGACAGCGCAGATCGGCCAGCTCCGCCACCAGGCTGTCACCCGCCGAGCCGACCACCAGCTCGGCGCGGGTCAGCCAGGGCGCGGGATTGGCGACGCTGCCGAGGAAACTCAGATTGGCCGGCGCCACGGTGGCGTCCTCCGCCACCGGACCCAGCACCGTCCAGCGCCAGGCGGGACAGGCGCGCGCCGCGGCGACCAGTCGCGCGCGGCTGAAGGCGGTGCCGCCATGGCCGGCGATGACGGTGACCGTGCCGGGCTCGCGCAGGCTGTCGCGTCGTTGCCCGGCATAGCGCGACAGGCTGCCGGCATAGCAGGTCTTGGCTCGCCAGATGGCTGGAGTGGCGGGTTCTTCCAGATGTTCCGGATAGGGTGCCAACAACCGGCTGGCACTGGCATAGGCCAGTTCATGGGCGGCATCGAAGCGGCTGCCGCGCTGACGCAGATAGATCGTCGGCACGCCACACAGCCTGGCCAGCAGTGCCACCTCCACCGAGACGTCGACCACCAGCAGACAGGGCCAGGCGCGGCGAAACCAGTCCACCAGCAGGCCCATGCGCTCGCGCAGCCCTGCCACTCCCAGCGGCGCATAGTGCAGGCAGGCGAAGGCTTCGCCCTCGACACCCGGGGCCACGTCGGGCGGCAGCGGGCAGAGCTGGACGTTGGGCAGCTCCACCTGTTCGGGCAGGCGACTGCCGAACAGGGTCAGGGGGCCATCGAAGGCGGCGGCGATGGCCAGGGCTCGGGTCACATGGCCGGCGCCGTGATGGTGGGCGTAGTAGCCGATGTTCAGCTCAGCCACGGGCGGTCTAGCCACGGGCCACCCGACCGGCGGCGACATCGGCGAGCAGGCGCTCGTAGCGATCGATCATCAGGCGATGGCTCCACTGGGCCTCGGCCCGCGCTCGGCAGGCCTCGCGGGACAACGACAGGGCCTCGCGCAGGGCTGCGGCCAGGGCCGGGACATCACCCGGCGGGGCCAGGGCGCCGGTCTCGGCGGTGAGGAGTTCCGGCAGGGCACCGCGGGCGAAGGCCGCCACCGGCGTACCACAGGCCAGCGCCTCGGCGACGATCAGGCCGAAGGGTTCGTCCCAGCAAGGGGTCACCAGGCAAGCGCGGGCCTGGGCGACTTCGACGGCCAGGGCGGTGCGGTCCAGGTGACCGAGGTAAACGGCCTGGTCACCCAGACGCGGCGCGATCTCCTGGCGAAAGTAACGCTCGTCGGTGGCCTGGCCAGCCAGGCGCAGGGGCACACCGGCCGCCCGTGCGGCGTCCAGCGCTAGGTGCGGCCCCTTGTCGGGCACCAGGCGACCGAACCAGAGCGCATGGTCGCCGATTGGGGTACCGCGTGGCCGCCAGGCGTCGAGATCGATGCCGTTGGGAATCACGTGGCAGGCCGGCGCCAGGTGCGCCCAGTTGTCGGCATTGGCCTGGGACACGGTGCAGTAATGACCGCCACCGCGCTTGTGCAATTCGCCGATGGCGTTGATCAACTCGAAGAACGGCGGGGTATGCAGCACCGTGAGCATGGGCGTGCGGATCAGCCCGGACATGGTCACCGGCACATAGTGCAGGGCATTGTTGAAAATGACGTCGAAGCCATGGCTGTCGATGCGCTGCATGCAGTCGAGATAGCCGTGGTGCTCGTCGAGGTACTCGGAGCTGAGTACGTTGCGCTTGCGCCGGCAACCATCCGTCCCGTAGTTGCCGTCGTCGAGGATGGGTACCACCTCCAGCTCCGGCGCCGAAGCCGAACTGGCGAACAGAGTCACCCCATGGCCACGCTCGCGCAGTTGCAGGGTGATGTCGTAGGTGAAGGCCTCGAGACCACCGGCGAACGGCTGGCGTACCGGGTGTTTCACGTGGGTGAGAATGCCTATGCGCATGGAGCCGTCCGCTTGCTGTTGACCGTCATCCCACCGTCCTCATTGCTAGCCGCTGGTTGATAGGAGTCTCAGCGATGGGAATTGGTTGTGCGCTTCGTCGTGAAAGCCGCACGGCGGGAAAACCTCCGAACCCCGCAGGGAGTCAGCCTTCCTGGACCCGTATTCCCAGCAGACGACGGAGGTTTCCATGCATTATGAACTGCACTACTGGCCCAGCATCCAGGGCCGCGGCGAATTCGTCCGCCTGGCGCTCGAAGAAGCCGGCGCGGACTACCTGGATGTGGGCAACGCCCCGGAGGACGAAGGCCTGGGCATACCCGCCATGGAGGACTACCTGCAAGGCAAGCAGACCCACCGCCCACCCTTCGCCCCGCCCTTTCTCAAGGCCGGCGACGAGGTCGTTTCCCATGTCGCCAACATCCTCCAGTACCTGGGGCCGCAGCTGGACCTGGTGCCGCCGGACGAGGAGTCACGCTTCTGGGTACATGGCCTGCAACTGACCATCACCGACCTCACCGCCGAGGCCCACGATGTCCACCATCCGGTGGCCATCTCCCTGACCTATGAAGAGCAGCAGGACGAAGCCCGGCGCCGGGCCAAGGCCTTTGCCGGCGAGCGAATCCGTACCTATCTGAGCTATTTCGAACGGGTGCTGGGTTACAACCCGGCGGGTGATACCTGGCTGGTGGGCGAGCGGCGCTCCTATGTCGACCTGTCGCTGTTCCAGGTGGTGGCCGGCCTGACCTATGCCTTCCCCAACGCCATGCATCGTCTCGCCCCGGAGATCCCGCAGGTCCTGGCCGTGGCCGAACGGGTGGCGGCCCTGCCCAACATCGCCGCCTACCTGGCCTCGTCGCGCCGCCTGCCGTTCAGCGAGAACGGCATCTTCCGTCACTATCCGGAGCTGTATCCGGCCTGACGGGCAAAGAAAAGGCCGCCCGGGGGCGGCCTTTTCACTGTGGCTGGATTCAGGCGCGGTCGATGGTGTTCTTGACCGCTTCCTTACCCTTGCCCACGTTCTTTTGCAGTTTGCCTTCGGCTTCCTGGGCACGACCCTCGCCTTTCATGCGCGAGTTGTCGGTGGCATCGCCGACGCCTTGCTTGACCTTGCCGGCCACTTCTTTGGCGGTACCCTTGATCTTGTCGCTGGTGCTGCTCATATCAGTCTCCTTGGGATCGCACAGGCAGTGCGCTTGTAAAATCCGACTACGGCTCTAACCGGGTGGTTTCGACCACTCGTCGCCCAGCGTAGCGGCCAGGAGCCTCAGGAAGCTTTGGGCAGCGGCCCTGGAAGCCTTTAGACTTCCCGCCCTTTTTCGTGAGCGATTGCCCAGCCGCCGCCCCTTGGCGGGAACGTTGCGCAGGGCCGCCTCTCCAAATTCCACACCCCTTCAATGGAGACTTTTGATGTCGCTGAGCCAATTCGACAACCTGCCGGGCGTGACCGCCCAGCCCGACGCCGCCACCCGCGAGTTCGTCTTCAACCACACCATGCTGCGGGTCAAGAACCTGGAGACCTCGCTGGACTTCTATACCCGCGTACTGGGTTTCACCGTGGTCGATCACAAGGACTTTCCGGACGCCAAATTCAGCCTGACCTTCCTCGCCCTGGTCGATCGCAACCAGGTGCCGACAGACCCGGAAGCCCGCCAGCGCTGGCGCAAATCCACGCCGGGCATTCTCGAGCTGACCCACAACCATGGCACCGAGAACGATGCCGCCTTCAGCTACCACAACGGCAACAGCGATCCGCGTGGCTTCGGCCATACCTGCGTGGCGGTCCCGGACATCCGCGCCGCCTGCGAACGTTTCGAGCAACTGGGCGTGGCTTTCCAGAAGCGCCTGACCGACGGCAGCATGAAGGAAATCGCCTTCATCAAGGACCCCGACGGCTACTGGGTCGAAGTCATCCAGTTCACCCCGCTGTCCTGATCCCTCCGGGCCCGGCGTCCGTCGGGCCCACCCTGCCTGCCCTTCTGAAGACATCCGACGACTTTTCGGCGCTTAACTGATACCGACTGGCTCCAAGCCATCGACGCCTGCTCATGCCTTTGGCGTACTGCTGGCGAATAGCCTTACCAAAGTCGTATTGCGACCCCAGCCAGCGACGTCTTCAAAGAGCCCATCATGAAAAAAACAACAAGAATTCGGACGGGGATGTACAGCGTCCTCAGCCTGTTCGTCGCCTGCCTGCTGCTGGCTTGCCTGTATGGGTGGCTCAGCGCCCGTACCAGTGCCCAGCAGATCCGCGACCTGGATAGTCTGACCATGGAGCAGCTGGACAAGGTCAACAACGCCGCCACCTGGATCAGCCGCGCCAGTGCCAACTCCCATACCGCCATGCTCGATCGGGTCAATGGCGATGCGGCCAAGGCCGAAAAAGGCACGGTGCTGGCGCTGGAACGCCTGAACATCGCCCGCACGCTGATCACCGAGATGCTGGCCAGCACCACCGAGCCCAAGTTGCGCGGCCAGATCGATGCCATGCTCAAGGCCTTCGATGCCTACAAGGTCATCGTGGAAAATCAGATCAAGGCCTGCCGCGCCGGTGATCTGCCGGGCTACATCCGCATCAGCGATGGCGCCAAGGACGCCAGCACCGCCTTCGCCGACACCCGCAAGGTCTTTACCGACGAGATCACCGGGCGCATCGACGCCACCCTGGCCGCCTCCGACAGCCGCGTGCTGCAGGCCGAGATCGGCACCCTGGTACTGGTCGGTCTGACCCTGCTGCTGGCGGTGCTCTCCGGCTGGTTCATCGCCCGCCGGGTGCTGGCCCCGTTGAACGAAGCCGGCGAGCACTTCGCCGCCATGAGCGAAGGCGATCTGACCCGCCGCATCGAGGTGCGCAGCCATGACGAGATCGGCCAGCTGTTCGCCGGCCTCGCCACCCTGCAACGCCGCCAGCGCGACACCCTGGCCCAGCTCAATCGCACCGCCGAGCAACTCGACGGCGCCGCCCAGGAACTGGGCCAGGTCACCGCCCAGAGCAATCGCACCCTGAACCAGCAGCAACAGGAACTGGAACAGGCCGTGACCGCGGTGACCGAGATGACCACAGCCGTGGAAGAGGTGGCACGCAATGCCGCCTCCACCTCGGATACCGCCCGCGAATCCGATCGCCTGGCCACCGGCAGTCGTGGCCAGGTGGCCCAGGTCCTCAGCGAATTGCAGAGCATGCAGACCACGGTCAACGAAAGCGAAGCCGTGATCGCCAGTCTGGCGCAGCAGGCCAACCAGATCGGCAAGGTGCTGGACGTGATCCGCGCGGTCTCCGAGCAGACCAATCTGCTGGCGCTCAACGCCGCCATCGAAGCCGCCCGTGCCGGCGATGCCGGGCGTGGCTTCGCCGTGGTGGCCGACGAGGTGCGCAGCCTGGCCCAGCGCACCCGCCAGTCGACCCTGGAGATCGAGCAGATGATCGGCAACATCCAGGCCGGCACCGGCCAGGCGGTAACCGCCATCCAGCGCAGCAACACCCTGGCCGGTACCACCCTCGAGACCACCGAGCGCACCGGCCAGAGCCTGGAGCACATCTTTGTCGCCATCGGCGATATCAACGAGCGCAACCTGGTCATCGCCAGCGCCGCCGAGGAGCAGGCCCAGGTCGCCCGCGAGGTGGATCGCAACCTGATCAACATCCGCGAATTGGCAGGCGTGTCCAAGCGTGGCGCCGACCAGATCGAGACCTCCAGTCGCCAGCTCGCCGAGCTGACCCGCGAGATCCACAGCCTGGCCGCGCGCTTCCGCGTCTAGCCCGGCGCGCCGTCGCTCCCGGGAAGAGTCATCCCGGGGCAGCGGTGGCTTTACCCATCTTTACCTTTTCTTGGCATGACGTCGCTGCCGGTACAGGCGAAAATTGGCCCCGGGCGCCCAGCGTGGCGCCGGTTTTCGCTACGGAGCTGCCTGACGTCATGACGACCTGCCCTACCCCGCGCGGCCCTCGCCTGAGGTGCCTGCTGCTGTCCGTTCTCGCCTCGCCCCTGGGCCTGCTGGTGCTGCTGACCGGCGTGCTGCAGCTGCTCGGTCCCGGCTAGTGCCGCAGCGTCCGGTCACCACAGCGACCGGACGCGCCAGGGTCACAGGCGGAAGCGCGTCACCAGCCCATTGAGGTCCACGGCCAGGCGCGACAGCTCGGCGCTGGCGGCGCTGGACTGCTCGGCACCCGCCGCGGTCTGGACCGACAACTCGCGAATGTTCACCAGGTTGCGATCCACCTCGCGGGCGACCTGGGCCTGCTCTTCCGCCGCGCTGGCGATGACCAGGTTACGTTCGTTGATGCCGCCGATGGCGCCATGGATGCGCTCCAGGGCATGGCCGGCACCGCGCGCCACTTCCAGAGTGGACTGGGCGCGCTCGGTGCTGCTGCGCATCGCCGCCACCGCCTGATCGGTACCCTGCTGGATGGTGCCGATGGAGGTCTCGATCTCGCGGGTCGATTCCTGGGTGCGATGGGCCAGCGCCCGCACCTCGTCGGCCACCACTGCGAAGCCACGACCGGCCTCGCCGGCGCGCGCCGCCTCGATGGCGGCGTTGAGCGCCAGCAGGTTGGTCTGTTCGGCCACGCTGCGGATCACATCCAGCACCTTGCCGATGTCGTTGACCTGGACCGCCAGATCGCCCACCAGGGTGGCGCCGTGTTGGACATCCTCGCTCATGGTGGCGATGGCGCCCACGGTTTCCTGCACCAGATCGCGGCCATCACGGGCCACACCGGCCGACTCCTGGGACGCCTGGGAGGTGTTGACGGCGTTGCGCGCCACCTCGTCCACCGCCGATGACATCTGGTTCACCGCGGTGGCGGCCTGTTCGATCTCGGCGTTCTGGCGTTGCAGACCGCGACTGGATTCATCGGTCACCGCATTGAGTTCTTCCGCTGCCGAGGCGAGCTGGGTGGCCGAGCCAAGGATGCCCTGCAGGGTCTGGCGCAGCTGGCCCTGCATGGTTTTCATGGCCTGCAGCAGGCGCGCGGCCTCGTCGCGGCCTTCGCTGTGGATCTCTTCGCTGAGGTCGCCGGTGGCGATCACCTCGGCCGCCCGCACGGCCCGGGCGATGGGCTGGGTGATGCTGCGGATCAGCAGCCAGGCGAAGACCACGGTCAGCAGCGCAGTGGCCGCCAGCAGCAGCACCAGCCACTGGATGGCATGGCTATAGTCGGCAGCGGACTGGGCGTTGGCGGCGGCGGTCTGCTGATCCACCAGGTCGGTGAGTTGCTTGAGCACGCCATTGACCGCATCGGAGTTGGCCAGCAGGTCTTCGTTGAGCAGCCGGCGCAGGGGCTCCAGCTGATCGGCGGCGGAAAACGCCAGCATGCGCTGCTGCAGACCGTCGTACTGGGCGATCAACTGGCCGTAGCGACCGTAGGCGGTGCGTTCTTCGGCGGACTGGATCAAGGCCTCGTAGCGCTGCTGGGCGGCGCGCATCTGGCCGTTGCGCTGCTGGAACAAGGCCTGGGTCTTGGCGATGATCTCCGGCTCGCGATTGAGCAGCAGACGATAGGAGAGCACCCGCAGGCGCAGGGTCAGGGCGGTCAGCTCGTCGAGGGCGGCCACGCGCGGCATGGCGCGTTCTTCGATGGCCAGGCCCGAGGCGCGGATATCGTTCATCTTGACCAGGGCGGTGCCGCCGAGCAGCAGCAGGAGCAGACCGATAAAGGCGAAACCGAGCGTGGCGCGCCGCGCGATGGAGAGGTTGCGAAAGGACATGGAGAGTTTCCGTTGAGCCTGGAAAGTTCCCCTATCGACCGCTGGCGGCAGATCCTGAGGCCAATTATCGACCTGGATGCGGACGGCTTGCAGGAGCATGCGTCGAGCAAAGCCACCAAACCCTTGTCTCATAGGGCATTGGAGCTATTGAAAGGCTGGCGAAAGGTCTAGGCTGCGGCACTGTGCCGCAGATCACAGGCTGGATGCAAAGCGGGAGAAAGGCGAGCAATCTCCACCAGCGGCATTGTGTTCACATTTTTGCACATCTTTCGCAAGCCACTGATCATCAAGGAAATCTGTTCGGCTATCGCGATTTACATTTTCTTCACGGGGAAAAGCGTGATCCGGTGGCGAAATGCAGGGTTCGTGTCGATAAAAGGGCTAAATGCACTGATCATGTCGCGATAATGGCGGGATGATCTCAGTATTAGTTTGAAATATCTTCTGCGTTGTCGGTCACGAGCTATTGTTTCAGCGTGGATTAAGGTTGTGTTCACCAAGATGCGACACCGGGTGCCAGGACACCGCCCGACTACGCGATGGATTGCCGGAAAATGAAGCCACCAGAGCCCGAGATGGCCGGGGCGTATCGAAGCGATGCCAGGGGGCGTCTAGCCACTAACCAGCGCTTGCCGCTGCCATTGCGTACTTGAGAGAGGTCAGAAACAGATGAGCGACAACACGGATACCTTCGGCGCACCCGACGAGGCCCTCCTGCAGCTGGTCGATGGTTTCAAGCGTTTCCGCCAGGATGTCTTTCCCGAACAGGAAGCGCTGTTCAAGAAACTCGCCAGTGCACAGTCGCCCAAGGCCATGTTCATCACCTGCGCCGACTCGCGCATCGTCCCGGAACTGATCACCCAGAGTTCGCCAGGCGATCTGTTCGTGACCCGTAACGTCGGCAACGTGGTCCCCCCCTACGGCCAGATGAACGGCGGCGTCTCCACCGCCATCGAATACGCGGTCGTAGCCCTGGGCGTGAAGCACATCATCATCTGCGGCCACTCCGACTGTGGCGCCATGAAAGCCGTACTCAATCCCGATCCGCTGGAAAAGATGCCGACGGTAAAGGTCTGGCTGCGCCATGCCGAGGTCGCCCGTACCGTAGTCGAAGACCATAGCCATTGCGACTGCGGCCACGGCGGCACCCTGGGTTTCCTGACCGAGGAAAACGTAGTGGCCCAGCTGGTACACCTGCGCACCCACCCCTCGGTGGCTTCGCGCCTGGCCAGTGGTCAGCTGCAGATCCACGGCTGGGTCTATTCCATCGAGACCAGCGAGATCAAGGCCTACGACGCCCAGCAGGAACGCTTCCTGCCCCTGGATGGCGAAAACATGCCAGTCGCCACCCCGCGTCCGCGCCTGCAGCAGGCCTGATCCACCGCGGTCATCCGGTTCGCCGGCTGGCCGCCCGGAGACGGGTCCCTGGACCCGTCCCTATAACAGCGCACCGCGCCGGACGATCCCACCTGGGGCTCCATCGGGATCGCCCACCCTTTCCGCTAGCCGCCTAAATCCCGCACCGTGTCATATGACGTGATATGACGCGCGGGCACCTTTTTCCTAGTCGCTGGAGGACCAGGACCATGCTTGGCAATCAACAGACCCCGGGGCGCAACCTGTCGCGCGACGCCCTGGCCTCACTCGTAGTGTTTCTGGTCGCCCTGCCGCTGTGCATGGGGATCGCCATCGCCTCCGGCATGCCACCGGCCAAGGGCATCATCACCGGCATCATCGGTGGCCTGGTGGTCGGCTTTCTCGCCGGCTCGCCGCTGCAGGTCAGTGGTCCGGCCGCCGGCCTGGTGGTGCTGGTGTTCGACCTGATCAACCGGCACGGCCTCGAGGCCCTGGGCCCGGTACTGCTACTGGCCGGTCTCATGCAGCTCGTCGCCGGTCTCACCCGGCTGGGTGCCTGGTTCCGCGTCACCTCGCCAGCGGTGGTCTACGGCATGCTCGCGGGCATCGGCATCCTCATCGTGCTCTCGCAGCTGCACGTCATGCTGGACGCCAAACCAGCGGCGTCGGGCCTGTCCAATCTGCTGGCCTTCCCGGGCGCCGCCCTCACCGCGGCCGGCCAGTGGAACGGCAGTGGCAGCGGCGCCCAGGCGGCGCTGATCGGCCTGCTGACCATCGCCAGCATGTGGCTGTGGGAGAAATTCCGCCCACAGCCGCTACGCTTCCTGCCCGGCGCGCTGATCGGCGTGACCCTGGCGACCCTGGCCAGTCTCTGGCTGGCGCTGGACATCCGCCGGGTCGAAGTGCCCAACAACCTGGCCGATGCCATCGACTGGGTGACCTTCGCCGATCTTGGCATGCTGGCCAACGCCGAGCTGGTGGTAGCCGCCCTCGCCCTGGCCTTCATCGCCAGTGCCGAGACCCTGCTCTCGGCCGCCGCGGTGGACCGCATGCACAACGGGCCGCGCTCGCACTTCGACCGCGAACTGGGTGCCCAGGGCATCGGTAACCTGCTCTGCGGCGCCGTCGGGGCGCTGCCCATGACCGGCGTCATCGTGCGCAGCTCGGCCAATGTCCAGGCCGGCGCCACCAGTCGCGCCTCCACCATCTTCCACGGCCTATGGCTGCTGGCCTTCGTCGCCGCCCTGCCCTTCGTGCTCAAGCTGGTACCGGTGGCGAGCCTGGCCGGCGTACTGGTGTTCACCGGCGTCAAGCTGGCCGATCCCAAGTCGCTGACCGGACTCAAGCGCTATGGCCGCGCGCCCATGGCCATCTATGCCCTGACCGCGCTGATGATCGTCGCCACCGATCTGCTGACCGGGGTGCTGGTGGGCTTCGGTCTGTCGATCGCCTTCCTGGCGGTCAAGGCGGCACAGCTCAAGGTCAGCCTGACCTATCGCGAAGACCAGCCGGACCAGGCCGACCTGCGCCTGGTGGGCGCCGCGACCTTCCTGCGCGTGCCCCAGCTGACCAAGGTGCTGGAGCAGGTCAAGCCGGGCACCACCCTGCACGTGCCCCTGGAACGCGTCTCCTATATCGACCACGCCTGCATGGAGCTGCTGGAAGACTGGGGCCGCACTCAGGCCAGCAATGGCATGCGCCTGGTGATCGAGCCCAAGGCGCTGGAACGGCGCCTGGAAGGTCAGGCCTCCGCCGGGCAAACGGTGATGTCGACCTAGGCGCCGGTTTGCTAGCGATGGCGGAGCCTTCTGGCCGCTCCGCCATCCGGTCGTTTTGGTAACGAAATGATGCAAAGACGCCTTGACATCAAGACGCTCCATTCGACCCGACAGTGGCTTGCCAGAGCATCTCGCTAAAATCTGGACGGCCTCGCCATTGGTCATATTGTGGACAATCTGTCCACAAATAGTGCGCAAATCAGCGGATAAAGGCCGAAGCCGGGGTCAGTCATCCTACCAACAGCTAATAGTCTGCTAATTAACTTTCGCTCTTCTCGGCTTTGCCTTATAACGCTATCTGGTTCGACTTTTGTCGCACCAACGATCTTTGTGTCGGGCCACCCTCTATCCCGGGGGTAATCGCTTTGCCAGGAAAGCCATGCGACGCCCACACGGCTAAAAATGACTCCACGAGAGGTAGCTATGCGCAAGCCTGAATTGGCGACTGTGATTGCAGAAAAAGTCGGACTTCCTAAGGAACAAGCCAACGTCGTGCTCAACACGCTGCTGGACGAGATCGCGAATGCGCTGCACCGCAAGGACAGCGTGACGCTGGTCGGCTTCGGTACCTTCCTGCCGCGTCATCGCGGTGCTCGCATGGGGAAGAATCCCCAGACCGGCGAGCCGGTCAAGATTCGTGCGAGCAACACGGTGGCGTTCAAGCCGGGCAAGGCACTGAAGGACAGCATCGAAGGCTGAGGATGAGGCGGCAGGGATGGCCGCTGCAGCCAAAAGGCATCGCTCGTGCGATGCCTTTTTTGTGTCCGCGTGGCGCACGCGGAGCCGATCAGCCGATGGCGATCATCTCGAAGTCACCCTTGCCCACGCCGCAATCCGGGCACAACCAATCCTCGGGCACATCTTCCCAGCGCGTTCCGGGAGCGATGCCGTCGTCCGGCCAGCCCAGGGCTTCGTCATAGATATAGCCGCACACGATGCACTGCCATTTCCGCATGTTCTGTTATCTCTCAACCGGCTTCAGGTAGCGCGCACGCTACGCGAAAGCCTGGCAAAGGCCAACCGTGCCAGAACCCAAGCCGCTGCCGGTGGCTCTATAGCGGCTCTTGGCGACTGTCCGTCGTCCGCGTTCATCAGCTAGGCTAAGCCCATGACTTCCTCACCCTCCCCCATGCCCTGGGCCATCTATTTCGCCGTACTGGGCAGTGTCATCAGCGTGGGCCTGGCCATCGGCCTGTCGATGCCGCTGGTCTCGCTGCGCCTGGAGGGCTGGGGCTATGGCAGCTTCGCCATCGGTGTCATGGCCGCCTCGCCGGCCATTGGCATCCTGACCGGCGCCAGCCTGGCCGGGCGCCTCGCTTCACGAGTCGGCACGCCACGACTGATGCAGCTATGCCTGGTGACGGGTGCCGCCTCGCTGATTCTGCTGTCGCTGCTGCCCAGCTACCCCCTGTGGCTGCTTCTGCGCCTGGCGCTCGGCGCCATCCTCACCCTGATCTTCGTGCTGGGCGAAAGCTGGATGAACCAGGTCATCACCGATCGCTGGCGGGGTCGCCTGGTGGCCCTCTACGGCAGCAGCTACGCCCTGAGCCAACTGGCCGGTCCGCTGCTGCTGGGCGCGCTCGGTACCGAGGGTGACCAGGGCTTCTGGCTGGGCGCCCTGCTCATGCTCGGTGGCGCCACCCTGCTGCTCGGCCGCCAGGGCGCACCAGCCGCCGGCGGCCACACCGCCGCCTGGCAGGCGCTGCTGGATTTCTGCCGCGGCGCTCCGGCCATCGCCTGGGCGGTAGCGCTGTTCGCCTGCTTCGAGGCGATGATCCTTACCCTGCTGCCGGTCTATGCCCTCAACCAGGGCTTCGGCCAGCAACTGGCGCTGTACATGGTCAGCGCCGTGGTGGTGGGCGATGCTCTGCTGCAGCTGCCCCTGGGCCTGCTCGCCGACCGCCTCTCGCGCCAGGGCCTGTTCCTAGGCTGCACCCTGGGGCTGCTGGCGGTCAGCCTGGCCTTGCCACTGCTGCTGCACACCCCGGGCGTCTGGCCGCTGCTGGTGCTGTTCGGCGCCACCGCCGGCGGCCTCTTCACCCTGGCACTGATCCTGGTGGGCGAGCGCTACCGTGACGCCGAGCTGGTCAGCGCCAACGCCTGCATCGCCCAACTCTGGGGCCTCGGTTGCCTGGTCGGTCCGCTGGTCACCGGCGCTGCCAGCCAATGGCTCACCGGCCATGCCCTGCCGCTGCTGATGGCGGCCGGCGCCGCGGTATTGCTGGTGATCGTTGGGCGCCGAGGTAGCGCGCCGGTCACAGCAGAAACGGCAATTTAATGCCCAAACGCAGTTCTTAGAGTCGCGATTTTGGCATTATATTGCCGATAGTGCGCCAAGGACCCATACTACCGGCAGTATATTGCCGGAGGTCGTCCGTGAGTGCGCTGGTGGTTCAAACCTATCTGACCGGGCGTTGGCAGGATGCCTTACGCTTGGTTTTTGATGATCCGAGGCAAGGTCCCCAACAAGGCGCCTGCACCCTCAGCTATCTGGCTGCCTACCTGAGCGATCATCTCGACGATTTCGGCAAGCCCACAGCTGCCGCAGTGAGCGCTAATCTGCCTTTGAGCTGGGAAGTCGAGCGACTGTCCCATTGGCCGGCGTTTCTCCATGACATTCTCCCGGCCGGCGCCGCTCGCCGTTTTCTGCTACCTCGCCTTGGGCTGAGCGCAGCGGAAGCCACTCAGACCGACTTTCGGTTGTTATCACGCTGCACGCCAGCGCCCATCGGCCATTTGCGGATTCGTGAGTCGCTAGATGAGCGTGCGCAGACACCCTCCGTGGGCTTTACCCGTGAGCAGGTCGTCGCTCGCGATCAAGGCTTTCTGGAATATGCCTATGAGCAAGGTGCCGCCCTTGGCGGTGCAACCGGCGCGGGTGGTGACGCACCCAAGCTGCTGCTGACCGAAGATCCTCAGGGCCTGCTCCATCCAGATGCCACCCTGCCCGATGACCTGGTCTGCCGACATTGGCTGGTGAAGTTTCCACGCAACAAAGCCAGCGCCACGGACCAGGACATCCTGCGCAGCGAGCACTGCTACTATCAAGCCCTGAACGCCCTAGGACTGGAGACCGTTTCCGCAAACGGACTCGCCCTGGAAGAAGGCCGACGCCCCAGCCTCTGGATGCCACGCTTCGACCGCCGCACCAGCCCCCAAGGGGTGGAGCGTCTGGCCGTTGAATCTCTCTATTCGCTGACTCACACCCTGGTACCCGGTAGCTATCTGAATCATCTCGACGCCATCGGTGCCCTGACCAGGGTTTGGCGTGCAGCCGATCAGGACCAGGGGATACCGGCGCTGCTGGATGATTACCTGCGGCGTGACCTGCTCAATCAACTGCTGGGCAACAGTGACAACCACGGTCGCAATACCGCCATCCTGCGTGATGAGCGTGGTGTTCGTCTGACCCCCCTGTACGACCTTGCACCCATGGTCATGGACGAACAGGGCATCACCCGAACCAGCAAATGGCCCCTGCCCGTCGAGCAGGCGGGCGTTGTCGATTGGCACGCCGCCTGTCGGCTACTGGCCGAATGGGACGATCCGGAGCGGCTGTGGGATGCCCTCAAGAAGAGCGCCGAGGTGCTCCGTGCTCTGCCGGACCTGCTGCAGCCGGTATTGCCGCAGGCCACCTGGGAGCATCCGCGAATTCCGCTGCGGCGCCTGGATAGCCATCTGCGCGAGGCAGGGCTGCTATGAGTCTTGATGATCAAGAACGGCGGCAACGTACGCTGGATAATATCCGTGAGGGATTACAGACTGGACGCCTGAGCCTGGGCACTGGCATCCGACGTCTGCGGCGCGAGATCACCGGCCTTACCCAGACCGACTTCGCGCGCATGGCCCGTATCTCGCTGCGCACCCTACGGCAACTGGAGCAGGACGAAGGCAATCCCACGCTGGCGACGCTACAGGCGGTTTTTCGGCCCTTTGGCCTGGGGATGGGTGTCGTACCCTTGAAACGCCATTGAGCCCATGAAAAACGCCGGCACTGGGCCGGCGTTTTTCATCTCAAACCACGATCAGAACGCGGGCACCACGGCACCCTTGTACTTCTCTTCGATGAACTGCTTCACCGCCGGGGTGTTCAGCGCCTTGGCCAGCTTCTGCACGGCGTCGCTGTCCTTGTTGTCCGGACGGGCGACCAGGATATTGGCGTAGGGCGATTCCTTGCCTTCCAGCAGCAGGGCGTCCTGGGTCGGGTTGAGCTTGGCTTCCAGGGCGTAGTTGGTGTTGATCAGCGCCAGGTCGACCTGATTCAGCACGCGCGGCAGGGTCGCGGCTTCCAGCTCCTTGAACTTGAGCTTCTTGGGATTCTCGGCGATGTCCTTGGGCGTGGCGAGGATGTTGGCGCTGTCCTTGAGCGTGATCAGCCCAGCCTTCTCCAGCAGCAGCAGGGCGCGACCGCCGTTGGTGGCGTCGCTGGGGATGGCCACGATGGCGCCTTCGCGGACTTCGTCGAGCTTCTTGATCTTCTGCGAGTAGATGCCGAAAGGCTCGACGTGCACCTGGGCGACGGTCACCAGGTCGGTGCCACGGCTCTTGTTGAATTCATCCAGGTAGGGCTGGTGCTGGAAGAAATTGGCGTCCAGGCGCTTCTGGGCCACCTGCAGGTTGGGCTGCACATAGTCGGTGAAGACCTTGATCTGCAGGTCCACCCCTTCCTTGGCCAGCTGGGGTTTGACGAATTCGAGGATCTCGGCGTGGGGCACCGGGGTGGCGGCGACGCTGAGGGTCTCGGCGGCGTGGGCGGTCAGGCTGGCGGCCAGCAGGGCGGCGGTGGCGAGCAATTTCTTCATGGCAGTTTCCTAAAGCGGGGTGGAACCGTCGGCGCCTCTGCGGGCGTCGACGGCGGTGGAGCTAAGGCTCAGAAGGCGGGCACGACGGCGCCCTGGTACTTCTTCTCGATGAATTGCTTCACCTCGGGGGTGGTCAGGGCCTTGGCCAGCTTCTGGATGGCCGGATCATTGGCCTTGTCGGCGCGGGTATAGAGCAGGTTGGCGTAGGGCGACTCGCCGCTCTCGATGAAGAGGGCGTCCTTGGTCGGCACCAGCTTGGCTTCCAGGGCATAGTTGGCGTTGATCAGCGCCAGGTCGACCTGGTTCAGCACCCGCGGCAGGGTCGCGGCTTCCAGCTCCTTGAACTTCAGGTGCTTGGGATTCTCGACGACGTCACGCGGGGTGGCGGTGACGTTGCTCGGATCCTTGAGGGTGATCAGGCCCTGCTTGGCGATCAGCAGCAGCGCGCGACCGGAGTTGCTCGGATCGTTGGGGATGGCCACGGTGGCGCCGTCCTTGAGCTCCTTGATGTCCTTGATCTTCTGCGAATAGGCACCGAAGGGCTCGACGTGCACCGCCACCACCGGCACCTGGTCGCTGCTCGGGTTGCTCTTCTGGTAGCTGGCGTAATAGGGCTTGGTCTGGAAGTAGTTGGCATCCACCTGCTTCTGATCGGTCTGGCGATCGGGCTGGATGTAGTCGGTGAAGACCTTGATCTTCAGGTCCACGCCTTCCTTGGCCAGCTGCGGCTTGATGAATTCCAGGATCTCCGCATGGGGAACCGGATTGACCGCGACGGTCAGGGTCTCGGCGGCCTGGGCGGCCTGGGCGGCGGTGGCGACACCCAGGCCGAAGGCCAGGGACAGCAGGGTACGTTTCAGCGACATCTGGATTTTCCTTGTGCAAAACCTTCGAGTGGATGAAGCCTGAATCAACGACGACTGAAATGGGCGACGAGGCGATCGCCGACCATCTGCAGTACCTGGACCAGCACCAGCAGCAAGAGCACCGTGACCACCATGACGTCGGTCTGGAAGCGCTGGTAGCCGAAACGGATGGCCAGATCGCCGAGGCCGCCGCCGCCGATCACCCCGGCCATGGCGGTGTAGGACACCAGGGCGATGGCGGTAACGGTGGTGGCCGCGATCAGCCCGGGCAGGGCCTCGGGCAACAGGGTGCGGGTGACGATCTGCCAGAGACTGGCGCCCATGGCCTGGGTCGCCTCGATGATGCCGCGGTCGACCTCGCGCAGGGCGGTTTCCACCAGCCGGGCGAAGAAGGGCGCGGCGCCCACCACCAGCGGCGGGA
Organism: Pseudomonas sp. MS15a(2019); assembly: GCF_013277805.1. NCBI lineage: Bacteria > Pseudomonadati > Pseudomonadota > Gammaproteobacteria > Pseudomonadales > Pseudomonadaceae > Pseudomonas > Pseudomonas sp. MS15a(2019). The sequence continues at coordinate 47,574 of NZ_VBTN01000007.1, read as the reverse complement.
TGGCGCCCTCGACGCCCAGGGAGGTGCCGATCAGCCAGACCGTGATGGGGATCATCAGGATCAGCAGGATGATGAAGGGCACCGAGCGCAGCACATTGACCACGAAGGAGAGGATGCCGTAGACCAGCGGCTGCTCCAGCAACTGGCGGCGGCTGGTGAGAAACAGCAGCACGCCCAGCGGCAGCCCGAGGATCAGGGTGAAGAGCATGGACCAGCCGAGCATGGCCAGGGTGTCCTGGGTCGCCTGCCAGATCTCGGCCCAGTCGATGTTGCTGAATAGTTCGTCCATCAGCGCAGGACCTCCACGGTGACGTCGGCGGCCTGGAAGCGAGCCAGGGCGGCGTCCAGGTCACCGCCCACCAGGGCGATGGTGAGCTGGCCATAGGGCTCGTCCCGGATGCGGTCGATGCGACCGCCGAGAATGCTGTAGTCCACACCGGTCTCCCGGGCAACATGGCCCAGCAGCGGTGCATAGGTGGCTTCGCCGCGGAAGGTCAGGCGCAGGATGCGCCCTTCGACATGGGCATAGGCGTCGGCCAGTTCGGCCTCGTCCTGGTGCTCGGCTTCGAACACGAAGCGGCGGGTGGTGGGGTGCTGCGGATGCAGGAAGACATCGGCCACGGTGCCCTGCTCCACCACGGCGCCGCCGTCGAGCACGGCGACGCGGTCGCAGACGCGGCGGATCACGTCCATCTCGTGGGTGATCAACACGATGGTCAGGCCCAGTTCGCGATTGAGCTCGGCCAGCAGTTGCAGCACCTGGGCGGTGGTCTGGGGATCGAGGGCGCTGGTGGCCTCGTCGCAGAGCAGGATCTTCGGCTCGGTGGCCAGGGCGCGGGCGATGCCGACGCGCTGCTTCTGGCCGCCGGACAGTTGCGCCGGGTACTTGCGCGCCTGGTCGGACAGCCCGACCCGCGCCAGCAGCTCCTCGACCCGCTGGGCGATCTGCGCCCGCGAACGGCCGCCGGCCAGTTCCAGCGGCATGGCCACGTTGGCCGCCACGGTCTTGGACGAGAGCAGGTTGAAATGCTGGAAGATCATGCCGATGCGGCGGCGGAAATCGCGCAGCTCGCTCGCGCCAAGGGTGGTGACCTCGGCGCCATCGACCTGCAGGCGACCGCCACTGGGGGCTTCGAGGCGGTTGATCAGGCGCAGCAGGGTGCTCTTGCCGGCCCCCGAATGGCCGATCAGGCCGAAGATCTCGCCGGCTTCGATCCTCAGGTCGACCGGCTGGAGCGCCGCGACCTCGCGACCGCGCGTGCGGTACGTCTTGTGGACAGCGTGGAATTCGATCAATGGAAAAACCTTGTGGGTAACGTCAGACAACAGGATGGTGATCCAGCCGTGCAGTTTAACGTGCGCGCTTATATCTGCTTAGCACTTGTTGTCGGGTATTACGCCAATAAAGGCATATGGCCAGCCCAGACAATGACCAAGCGCCAGGCGCACAGCCCGTCGCTTCGCATCAGCCAAACGGAACACCGGCTCTGGACCGCGAGTCACTAGAGGACTGCCTGAATTCGCCCCACATTCCGTAGGGGACGCAAAGAGCGCCCTACAGGCGCCTGATGAGGACTTTCCATGGCTACGCCCCCCAAGAGTGAACTCGCCGGTACCGATACCCTGGATCGCCAGAACACCTCGAAGAAACTCGAGCAACTGGAGCAGTTCCGCTCCGATGCCACCGGCCAGGCACTGCGCACCAACCACGGCGTGAAGATCGCCGACAACCAGAATTCGCTGCGCGCCGGCACCCGCGGACCCTCCCTGCTCGAAGACTTCATCATGCGGGAGAAGATCACCCACTTCGACCACGAGCGCATCCCGGAGCGCATCGTCCATGCCCGCGGCACCGGCGCCTATGGCTATTTCCAGCCCTACCAGGACTGGTCCGACCTGACCAAGGCCGCCCTCTTCCGCGACCCCAACCACCAGACCCCGGTGTTCGTGCGCTTCTCCACCGTGCAGGGCCCGCGTGGCTCGGGCGATACCGTGCGTGACGTGCGCGGCTTCGCCATCAAGTTCTACACCGAGGAAGGCAACTGGGACATGGTCGGCAACAACATGCCGGTCTTCTTCATCCAGGACGCCATCAAGTTTCCCGACTTCGTCCATGCGGTGAAGCCCGAGCCGCACAACGAGATCCCCACCGGCGGCAGCGCCCACGACACCTTCTGGGACTTCGTCTCCCTGGTGCCCGAGTCGGCGCACATGGTGCTCTGGACCATGACCGACCGTGCCATCCCGGTGAACCTGCGCAGCATGCAGGGCTTTGGCATCCACACCTTCCGCATGATCAATACCGCCGGCAAGGGCGTCTTCGTCAAGATCCACCTGAAACCCGCCGGTGGCGTGCGTTCCCTGGTGTGGGACGAAGCCCAGAAGCTGGCGGGCAAGGACACCGATGCCCACCGCCGCGACCTCTGGGAAGCCATCGAGGCCGGTGACTATCCCGAGTGGGAGTTCGGCGTGCAAATCATCCCCGAGGAAGACGAGCACAAGTTCGACTGGGACATCCTCGACGCCACCAAGATCATTCCCGAAGAGCTGGTACCCATCACGCCCCTGGGCAAGCTGGTGCTCAACCGCAACCCGGACAACTACTTCGCCGAAACCGAGCAGGTGGCCTTCTGCCCCGGGCACGTCGTGCCCGGCATCGACTTCAGCAACGATCCCCTGCTGCAAGGCCGGCTGTTCTCCTACACCGACACCCAGATCAGCCGCCTCGGTGGCCCGAACTTCCATGAGCTGCCGGTCAACCGTCCGGTGGTGCCGAACCACAACGGCCAGCGTGACGCCAAATACCGCATGACCATCGACAAAGGCCGTGCCTCCTATGAGCCCAATTCCATCGACGGTGGCTGGCCCAAGGAAACGCCGCCAGCACCCCAGGATGGCGGCTTCGAGAGCTATTACGAGCGCATCGACGGTTACAAGGTGCGCGAGCGCAGCGAGTCCTTCGGCGACCACTTCTCCCAGGCCACGCTGTTCTACAACAGCCTGTCGGAAGCCGAGCAGGCCCACGTCGCCGATGCCTACAGCTTCGAGCTGGGCAAGGTCGAGCGCATGTGGATCCGTGAGCGTCAGGTCAACGAGATCCTCGCCAACATCGATCTGGACCTGGCGCAGAAGGTCGCCAAGAAGATCGGCGTGACGCCGCCCACCGCACCCACCGTGCAACCGCGCCAGATCTCCATCGACAAGTCGCCGGCACTGAGCCAGCTCAACCTGCTGTCCGGCAACATCAAGGGCTTCAAGGTGGCGGTACTGGTCGGTGACGGCGTCATCGCCAGCGAAGTGGACGCCATCAAGCAGGCACTCAAGGCCGAAGGCGCCCATGTGAAGGTGCTCGGCCCTACCGCCGGCCCGGTCAAGGCCGCCGATGGCAGTGAAGTGGCCGTGGACGGCTCGGCCGAGGGCATGCCTTCGGTAGCCCTGGACGCGGTCTATGTGCCGGGCGGCGCCGAGAGCGTCAAGGCCATGCTCGACGACGGCGTGATCAAGCACTACCTGCTGGAAGCCTACAAGCACCTCAAGGCCATCGCCCTCACCGGCGAAGCCGAGCAGCTGCTCAAGGCGGTCTACCTGAGCCCCGACGAGGCACTGCTCACCGGCAGCCACTTCAAGGCGGTGCAGCAGGATTTCTTCGCCGCCATCGCCAAGCACCGTTGCTGGGCGCGGATGCCGAAGATCAAGTCCATCCCGGCCTGATTCAGGCAGGTATGAAAAAGCCGACCGTCGCGAGACGGTCGGCTTTTTTCTTTTGGGGCTATCGCGATCGTTGCCCGTTTAGGCCATCGCGGCCATGGGCCGCTCCTACAGAAGATTGATGCTGCTGTAGGAGCGGTCGTTACGGCGCACCGGCACGGCCGCAATGCGTCCCTACCTTCGTAGGTTGGGTTGAGACGGCTCCATCGTCGAAGCCCAACAACCCGCGGCTGACAGCGTGCTCCGTTGTTGGGCTTCGCTGCGCTCAACCCAACCTACGGATCCTGCGTTGGGATCGGTCCCGTAGGTTGGGTTGAGACGGCTCCATCGTCGAAGCCCAACAACGCGCGGCTGATAGCGTGCTCCGTTGTTGGGCTTCGCTGCGCTCAGCCCAACCTACGGATCCTGTATCGGGATCAGCCCAGCACCAACACCCCGTCCATTTCCACCTGGGAGCCCTTGGGCAGCGCCGCCACGCCGATGGCGGCACGAGCCGGATACGGCTGCTGGAAGTAGCGACCCATGATCTCGTTGACGGTGGCGAAGTGCGAAAGGTCGATCAGGAAGATGTTCAGCTTGACGATGTCAGCCAGGGAACCACCGGCGGCTTCGGCCACGGACTTGAGGTTCTCGAACACCTGGACCACCTGGGCCTCGAAGCCGTCTACCAGCTCCATGCTGGTGGGATTGAGCGGGATCTGCCCGGAGAGATAGACGGTGTCACCGACCTTGATCGCCTGGGAATAGGTACCAATGGCGGCAGGCGCCTTGTCGGTGTGGATCACTTGCTTGCTCATGGGTCGCTCCTGTGCGGGAAAGGCTCGATTCTGCAAGCCCGTGGCGACCCACTGCAACCTCAGCTACGAACCCGAGTGATACCGGCCACGCCCTTGAGCGTCCGCAGCTTCTTGATCACCCGTGCCAGATGGACACGGTCGCGCACGCTGACCACCAGCTGAACCACGCTGACTCGGCCGTCGCGCTCGTTCATGCCGATCTTCTCGACGTTGGCGTCCGCGGCGGTGACGTTGTTGGCCAGCATGGCGATCAGGCCGCGCTGGTGCTCCAGCTGGACGCGCAACTCGACGCTGAATTCGCCGGTGACGTCCTTGGCCCAGTTGAGCACGATGCATTTTTCGCTGTTGTGGCGGAATTCGGCGATGTTCCGACAGTTTTCCAGGTGGATCACCATGCCCTTGCCGGCCGACAGGTGGCCAACGATGGGGTCGCCCGGAATCGGCGTACAACACTTGGCGTAGCTGATCACCAGGCCTTCGGTACCGCGGATGGCCAGCGGCCCTTGGGGCGTGGTACTGGCCTGGGGTTCCAGCGGTTCTTCCTGCTCGCTGCCGGACACCAGGCGCCGCGCCACCACATAGGCCATGCGATTGCCCAGGCCGATCTCTTCGAGCAGGTCTTCCAGCACCACGCCCTTGTACTCGCCGAGTACCGAGAGGATGCGCATCGGCGAGATCTTCGACAGCTGGGTGCCAAAGCCGGACAGCGCCTTGTTCAGCAGCCGCTCGCCGAGGCTGATGGACTCGGAGCGACGCTGCTGCTTGAGCGCATGGCGGATATTGGTGCGCGCCTTGCCGGTGACCACGAAGTTGAGCCAGGCCGGATTGGGCCGGGCACCGGGCGCGGTAACGATCTCCACCGTTTCACCACTGCCCAGCGGCTGCGACAGCGGCGCCAGGCGACGATTGATGCGGCAGGCGATGCAGCTGTTGCCCACGTCGGTGTGCACCGCATAGGCGAAGTCCACGGCCGTGGAGCCCTTGGGCAGCTCCATGATGCGACCCTTGGGGGTGAAGACGTAGACCTCGTCGGGAAAGAGGTCGATCTTCACGTTCTCGATGAATTCCAGGGAGTTGCCCGCACGTTGCTGCAACTCGAGGATGCCCTTCACCCACTGGCGCGCGCGCAGGTGGCTGGCGCGCGGCTCGTCGCCCCCGGCCTTGTACAGGCCATGGGCGGCGATGCCGTTGTTGGCCATCTCTTCCATCTCGCGGGTGCGGATCTGGATCTCGATGGGCACACCGTGCATGCCGAACAGGGTGGTGTGCAGGGACTGGTAGCCGTTCGCCTTGGGGATGGCGATGTAGTCCTTGAAGCGTCCCGGGAACGGCTTGTAGAGATTGTGCACCGCGCCGAGCACCCGATAGCAGGTGTCGACCTTGTCGACGATGATGCGGAAGCCGTAGACGTCCATGATCTCGTTGAACGACTTCCGCTTGCCGCGCATCTTCTGGTAGATGCTGTGCAGGTGCTTTTCGCGCCCGACCACCTCGCCGTCCAGACCGTCGCGGGCCAGGCAGTTGGCCAGGGATTCCTGGATCTTGCCGAGGATCTCGCGGCGATTGCCCCGCGCGGTCTTGACCGCCCGCTGGATGCGCTCGGCGCGCATCGGGTGCATGGCGCGGAAACCCAGGTCCTCGAATTCCACGTAGAAATCGTGCATGCCCAGCCGGTTGGCGATGGGCGCGTAGATTTCCAGGGTTTCCTTGGCGATGCGCCGGCTCTTGTCCGGCGGCATGGCGTCCAGGGTGCGCATGTTGTGCAGCCGGTCGGCCAGCTTGACCAGGATGACGCGGATGTCCTTGGACATCGCCATGGTCATCTTCTGGAAGTTCTCCGCCTGGGCCTCGGCCTTGGTCTCGAACTTCATCTGGGTCAGCTTGCTGACCCCGTCCACCAGCTCCGCCACCGTCTCGCCGAACTGGCCGGCGAGGGCTTCCTTGGCGATGCCGGTGTCCTCGATCACGTCGTGCAGCATGGCCGCCATCAGGCTCTGATGGTCCATGTGCATGTCGGCGAGGATGTTGGCGACGGCCAGCGGATGGGTGACATAGGGCTCGCCGCTACGGCGGCGCTGCCCGTCGTGAGCCTGCTCGGCGTAGTAATAGGCCCGCCGGACCAGATTGACCTGGTCGGGGGTCAGGTAGTCCGCCAGACGCTCGGCCAGCAGGTCGATGCCGGTCGGGCGGACGTCACCATAGGCAGGCTCGGCGGCCATGGCTTAGAGGGCCTCGCCGTCCGCTTCGTCGTTGACTTCGAAGGCGGCGAACAGCGGCTCTTCTTCAACGATGTCGTCCAGACGGATGACTTCCTCGTCGACCAGGCCTTCGGCGATCTCGCGCAGGGCGACGACGGTGGGCTTGTCGTTGTCCCACGGTACCTTGGGCTCCTTGCCGCCGGTGGCCAGCTGGCGCGAGCGCTTGGTGGCGAGCATGACCAGCTCGAATCGGTTGTCTACGTTGTCCAGGCAGTCTTCGACAGTAACGCGGGCCATGGTCTTCCTCGTGGCGATGATGATCCCGGGAACGGGGGACCTGATAGTATAAAAATTCGCCAGTGGCAAGGGAAGAGGCGGTGGTCGGAGGACCACCGGCAGCGCTCCCTGCAGAAGCGGCTCCCACCCGCGCCGGATGGGAGCCCTAGCCGGATCAGACCCCGGCTTTCTTCTTCAACCGCCAGGCGTGCAGCAGCGGCTCGGTGTAGCCGCTGGGCTGTTCGCGGCCCTTGAAGATGAGGTCACGGGCGGCGCGATAGGCGTAGGAGCTGTCGAAGTGGCCGGCCATGGGTTCGTAGAGCGCATCGCCGGCGTTCTGGCCGTCCACCACCTTGGCCATGCGCTGCAGCGTCTCGTCCACCTGTTCGGCGCTGACCACGCCGTGGTGCAGCCAGTTGGCGATGTGCTGGCTGGAGATGCGCAGGGTGGCGCGGTCTTCCATCAGGCCGACGTCATGGATGTCGGGCACCTTGGAGCAGCCCACGCCCTGGTCGACCCAGCGCACCACGTAGCCGAGGATGCCCTGGCAGTTGTTGTCCAGCTCCTGCTGGATGGCCTCGGCGGACCAGTCGGGCGATTCGGCCACCGGTACGCTGAGCAGCCCGGCGAGCAATTCGCCGCGGGCAGCGTCGACGTCGCTGCGCTCCAGTTCCTGCTGCACCTGCTGGACGTTGACCTGGTGGTAATGCAGGGCGTGCAGGACAGCGGCGGTGGGCGACGGTACCCAGGCGGTGTTGGCGCCGGCCTTGGGATGGCCGATCTTCTGTTCCAGCATGGCCGCCATCAGGTCGGGCATGGCCCACATGCCCTTGCCGATCTGCGCCTTACCGCGCAGGCCACAGGCCAGGCCGACCAGCACATTGTTGCGCTCGTAGGCGGTGATCCACTTCGAGGTCTTCATGTCGCCCTTGCGCAACATGGGCCCGGCCAGCATGGCGGTGTGCATCTCGTCGCCGGTGCGGTCGAGGAAGCCGGTGTTGATGAAGGCGACCCGCGCGGCGGCGGCGGCGATGCAGGCCTTGAGGTTGACGCTGGTGCGGCGCTCCTCGTCCATGATGCCCAGCTTGACGGTGTTGGCCGGCAGCCCCAGCAGGGCCTCGACGCGGTCGAACAGCTGCACGGCGAAGGCCACCTCGGCCGGGCCGTGCATCTTGGGTTTGACGATGTACACCGAGCCGCTGCGGGAGTTGCCCTGGCGCTTGAGGTCGTGCATGGCGATGGTCACGGTGACCAGGGCGTCGAGGATGCCTTCGGGGATCTCGCGACCGTCCTCCAGCAGCACCGCCGGATTGGTCATCAGGTGGCCGACGTTGCGGATGAACAGCAGCGAGCGCCCGTGCAGGCTCAGCGGCTGGCCGTCGGCGCCCTGATACTCGCGATCGGGGTTGAGGCGACGGGTAAAGGTCTCACCACCCTTGCTCACCTCTTCGGCCAGATCGCCCTTCATCAGGCCCAGCCAGTTGCGATAGGCCAGCACCTTGTCGGCGGCGTCCACCGCGGCGATGGAGTCTTCCAGGTCCATGATGGTGCTGACCGCGGCTTCCATGAGCAGGTCCTTGACCCCGGCGGCGTCGGTCTTGCCGATGGTGCTGGCGCGGTCGATCTGGATCTCCAGGTGCAGGCCGTTGTGGCGCAAGAGCACCGCGGACGGCGCGGCGGCATCGCCCTGATAGCCGACGAAAGCGGCCGGATCGGCCAGTTCGCTGGTGCCGCTCTTGAGGTCCACCACCAGGCGACCGTCCTGGATGCGGTAGGCGGTGGCGTCCCTGTGCGAGCCACTGGCCAGGGGCGCCACGCCATCCAGCACCTGACGGGCGAAGGCCACTACCTTGGCACCGCGGGTGGGGTTGTAGCCCTTGCCGCGCTCGGCGCCGTCGCTCTCGGGCAGGGCGTCGGTGCCATAGAGGGCGTCGTACAGCGAACCCCAGCGGGCATTGGCGGCGTTCAGGGCGTAGCGGGCGTTGAGCACCGGCACCACCAGCTGCGGACCGGCCTGCTCGGCGATTTCACGATCGACGCCGGAGGTTGAGGCCTGCACCTGACCGGGCACCGGCTGCAGATAGCCGATGCTTTCCAGAAAGCTCTGGTAGGCGGGCAGATCGGTGACCGGACCGGGATGGGCGCTGTGCCAGCTGTCCAGCTCCACCTGCAGGCGATCACGCTCGGCCAGCAGTTCCCGATTGCGCAGTGCCAGCTCGTGCACCAGCGCGTCCACGCCCGACCAGAAGGCGGCGGTGTCGAGGCCGGTGCCGGGCAGTACTTCCTCGTCGATGAAGCGCTGCAGCTCGGTGGCCACCTGCAGGCGGCCCAGGGTAGTGCGGTCGGTCATGATGGCTTTCCTTGAGACATGAAAATTAAATGGAAGCCTGTCCACGATCTCGCGAGCTAGAGCCAGGCAAGGCGAAAACAGCCGAGGAAGCGGAGTTTACGAAAGGTAAATGAGCATTCCGAGGCGGTTTTCAACACAGCCTGGCCGACGCGCAGCAGATCGTGGGCAGGCGATCAGCCGAGGGCGGCGATGGCGGCTTTGGCGACCTGCGCATCTTCCGGGGCCTTGACGCCGGAGACGCCGACCGCGCCCACCACCTGGCCGTCCACCAGGATGGGCACCCCGCCTTCGAGCATGCCCTGCATCAGCGGCGCGCTGAGAAAGGCGGTGCGGCCGTTGTTGATCATCTCTTCCAGCACCTTGGACTCCTTGCGCGCCAGGGCGGCGCTGCGGGCCTTTTCCGGGGCGATGTAGGCGCTGTTGGGCGCGGCGCCGTCGAGACGCAGCAGGGCCAGCGGATGACCGCCGTCGTCGGCCACGGCGATGCACACGGCCCAGCCCTGGCGCTCCGCTTCGGCACGCCCGGCGGCCAGCAGGGTGTCGATCTCGGCAAGGGTGAGCACGGCTTTGGTCTTCATGGGGCCTCCAGGGTTCAGGGTTGAGTCGGAGCGGCCAGGGCCGCGTCGAGGATTTCGATCCAGTGGCGCACGGGAGTTCTCCCAGCGCCGTCGAGATGGCTCTGGCAACCGATGTTGGCGGTGGCGATCAGCTCGGGGTGACCACTTTCCAGGGCATCGAGCTTGGCGTCACGCAGCCGCCGCGACAAGTCCGGCTGGGTCAGCGAATAGGTGCCGGCCGAACCGCAGCAGAGGTGACCGTCCGGCACCGGCGCCAGCGGAAAGCCGAGGCGCTGCAGGACGCCTTCCACGGCGCCGCCGAGGCGCTGGGCGTGCTGCAGGGTGCAGGGGCAATGGAAGGCCAGCCGCGGGGTGTCCTTCAGCTGCAGCTCTTCCAGCGGGAGCTCGCGCAGCACCTCCACCAGGTCGCGGGTGCGCGCCGAGACCTCGCGGGCCTTGGCGGCATAGACCGGGTCGTCCTTGAGCAGGCTGGCGTACTCCTTGACGAAGGCGCCGCAGCCGCTGGCGGTCTGGATGATGGCCTCGGCGCCGCCCTGCAAGGCCGGCCACCAGGCGTCGATATTGCGCCGGGCACGATCGAGGCCAGCCTCCTGGGCATTGAGGTGATAGTCCACCGCGCCGCAGCACCCGGCGCGGGGCGCGGCGTCCAGGCTGATGCCGAGGCGATCCAGCACCCGCGCGGTGGCGGCATTGGTATTGGGCGACAGCCCTGGCTGCACGCAGCCTTCGAGGATCAGCATGCGCCGGGCATGGCGCGGTGCCGGGCGCACACCCGGGGCGGCGATGCGCGCTGGCAGCTTGGCCTGGACGCTGGCCGGCAACAGCGGCTTGAGGGTCTGGCCGCCCTTGAGCAGGGCGCCGAACAGCCGCGGCTGCGGCAATACCTGGCGCAAGCCGGCGCGCAACAGGCGCTGGCCTAGTGGCCGCGGCACCCGGCGCTCCACCTCGGCGCGGCCGATGTCGAGCAATTCGTGGTAGGAGACGCCCGAAGGGCAGGTGGTCTCGCAATTGCGGCAGGTCAGGCAGCGGTCGAGGTGCTCGCGGGTCTTCTCGCTGACCTCGCCGCCTTCGAGCATGCCCTTGATCAGGTAGATGCGCCCGCGGGGCCCGTCCAGCTCGTCGCCGAGCAGCTGGTAGGTCGGGCAGGTGGCGTTGCAGAAGCCGCAATGCACGCAGCTGCGCAGCACCCGCTCGGCATCGGTGGCGCGGGGCAATTTACGAGCAGCGGGACTCAGATTGGTTTGCATAGGTCGCTCCCTTAGAGCCCGGCGTACAGCCGACCCGGATTGAAGATCCCCTGGGGGTCCAGGCGGGCCTTGAGGCGGCGGTGGTAGTCCAGCAGCGCGGCCGGCAGCGGATGCTGGGCCTCGCGCTCGGCGTCCGGCGTGTAGCACAGCGCATGGCCACCGGCGCGCTCGGCGATCTCGCGCAGGACTGTGGCCGGGGCATCGCTCTTGAGCCAGTACTGGGCACCGCCCCAGTCCAGCAGCCGGGTGCCGGGCAGCTCCAGCAATGGCGTATTGACCGGTACCGACAGTCGCCACAGCGGCGCGGGACCGGCGAAGAAGGCCAGGCGCTGCTCGTTGAGCTCTTCCCAGAAAGCCTCGGCCAAGCTGTCACCGCCAAGGCGATCGACCGCCGAGCGTACCGAACCCTCGCCACCTTCCAGGCGCAGGTGCAGGTGCTGGCCGTCATAGCAGGCCGCCGAGATCGGCAGGGCTTCACGGCCCCAGACGGCGAGGCGCTGCAGGGCGCGTTCGGCGTCCAGTTCCAGACTCAGGCTCTGGGTGCAGCGCGGCCTGGGCAGGACCTTGAAGGACACCTCGGTGACCACCCCCAAACACCCCTGGCTGCCGGCCAGCAACCGGGAGACGTCGTAGCCGGCGACGTTCTTCATCACCTCGCCGCCGAATCTCAGGTGTTCGCCAGTGCCGGTGATCAACCGGGTGCCCAGGACGAAATCCCTCAGGCTGCCGGCCCAGGGCCGCCGCGGACCGGAAAGGCCGCAGGCCAGGGTGCCGCCGACCGTGGCGCCCTCCCCCAGCCGCGGCGGTTCGCAGGGCAGCATCTGCCCCTGCTCGGCCAGGGCGGCATTGAGTTCGGCCAGCGGCGTACCGGTGCGCACCGTGGCCACCAGCTCGGTGGGGTCGTAGTGCACCAGACCGCGATGGCCGCTGACGTCCAGCGGCTCGCCGTCCACCGGGCGACCCAGATGAGCCTTGGTATCGCCGCCATGGATGCGCAGCGGCTGGCGACGGACCAGGGCCTCGCGGACCTGATCGAGGAGCAGTTCCAGGCTGTCCATCAGAAGCGCTCCAGTTCGGGGTGGGGCAACTGGCCGTGATGCACGTGCAGGCCACCGAATTCGGCGCAGCGGTGCAGGGTCGGCACGTTCTTGCCGGGGTTGAGCAGCCCGGGGGCGTCGAAGGCTGCCTTCACCGCATGGAAGAAGGTCAGCTCGGCCGACTGGAACTGGGTGCACATGGCGTTGATCTTCTCGCGACCCACCCCGTGTTCGCCGGTGATGGTGCCCCCCACCGCCACGCAGAGGTCGAGGATGCGCCCGCCCAGAGCCTCGGCCTGCTCCAGTTCGCCGGGCCGGTTGGCATCGAAGAGGATCAGCGGATGCAGGTTGCCGTCGCCGGCGTGGAAGACGTTGCCCACCGCCAGGCCGTATTCCGCCGACAAGGCCTCGATGCCGCGCAGCACCTCGGGCAGGGCGCGACGCGGGATGGTGCCGTCCATGCAGTAGTAGTCGGGCGACAGCCGCCCCACGGCGGGAAAGGCATTCTTGCGCCCGGCCCAGAATTTCTGCCGCTCGGCCTCGTCGCGGGCCAGGCGGATCTCGGTGGCACCGGCGGCCGCCAGCAGGCTGCTGACGCGCTCGATGTCGGCGGCTACGTCGGCTTCCACCCCGTCCAGCTCGCAGAGCAGGATGGCGGCGGCATCCACCGGGTAGCCGGCGTGGATGAAGTCCTCGGCGGCTCTCAGGGTCAGGTTGTCCATCATCTCCAGTCCACCGGGGATGATGCCGGCGGCGATGATGTCGGCCACCGCCGCCCCGGCGCGCTCGATGTCGGCGAAGCTGGCCATCACCACCCGGGCACAGGGCGGCTTGGGCAAGAGCTTGACGGTCACCTCCACCACGACGCCGAGCAAGCCCTCGGAGCCGGTGAACAGCGCCAACAGGTCGAAGCCGGGACTGTCCAGGGCGGCGCTGCCCAGGGTCAGGCGCTCGCCCTCCAGGGTAACGATCTCCACCGCCAGCACGTTGTGCACGGTCAGGCCGTATTTCAGGCAGTGCACGCCGCCGGCGTTCTCGGCCACGTTGCCGCCGATGGAGCAGGCGATCTGCGATGAAGGATCGGGAGCGTAGTAGAGATCATGGGGCGCCGCGGCCTGGGAGATGGCCAGGTTGCGCACCCCGGGCTGGACCCGGGCACGGCGGCCATCGGGGTCCACGTCGAGGATGCGATTGAAGCGCGCCATCACCAGCAGCACGCCTTGCTCCAGTGGCAGGGCGCCGCCGGAGAGCCCGGTGCCGGCACCGCGCGCCACCAGGGGTACGTTCAGCTCATGGCAGAGGCGCAGGGTCGCCTGCACCTGCTCTACCGTTTCTGGCAGCACCACCAGCAGCGGCGTGGTGCGATAGGCCGCGAGGCCATCGCACTCATAGGGTTTGAGGTCTTCCCTGTCGTGCAGCAGGCAGTGCTCGGGCAGCGCAACGCGCAGCCGCTGCAGCAGTTGCGCCTTGTCCGGGCGGGGCAAGGCGCCGTCGAGACGTTCGTCGTAGACCAGGCTCATCGGGTAACCGCCGTTGTTGTTGTTCTGGCTGGAGAGGCTTCGTTGTACCCCGAGACTTGACGGCGAGTCCATCGCCCAAACCACTGGTCATACCAGTTTTTTCATACTCTTCGACCAAAGGATCACCCGCTTTCAGCCTGCTTGACGGCGAATCCGGCCGGTGGCTCACTAGGGCTGAATCTAGTGGTCATACCAGCAGGAACCTCCATGTCTGCACCCGCCCCCCGCCTTCCCGTCGCCGAGAACGTCAGTCAGCAGATCGAACGTCTGGTGGTGGACGGGGTGCTCAAGGTCGGCCAGCCGCTGCCGTCCGAGCGGCGCCTGTGCGACAAGCTCGGCGTCTCCCGCACCGCCCTGCGCGAGGGCCTGGGCCTGCTGCGCGCCCGCGGCATCATAGAAACGCGCCACGGCCAGGGCAGCTTCGTCGCCCGCCTGGCGGCGCCGGCGGCGGAGAATCCCCTGCTGCACCTGTTCAGCAGCCAGCCGCGTACCCTCTACGACCTGCTGGAGGTACGCGCCCTGCTGGAGGGCGAAGCCGCGCGCCTGGCCGCGTTGCGCGCCACCACCGCCGACCTGGTACTGATCGGGCGACGATACGAGGAGCTCTGCGCCGCCTGCCAGGATCCGGCCAGCCTGCCCGCGGAAACCCATGCCCGCCTCGACCACGCCTTCCACCTGGCGATCAGCGAGGCCTCGCACAACCCGGTGCTGGTGCACACCCTGCAGTCGCTCAACGAGTTGCTGCTGGGCTCGGTGTTCGCCTGCATCGCCAATCTCTACCATCGCCCGCCGCAACGCCGCGAGATCGATGCCCAGCACGCCCGCCTCTATGCCGCGGTGAGTGGACGCCTGCCCGACGAGGCCCACGCCGCCGCCCGCGACCATATCCACAGCGTGAGGGACAGCCTGCGCGAGATCGAGCAGGAAGAGCAGCGGCTGGTGCGGGCGACCATGCGTCTGGAAGGCTGGACCTAGATAAAAGGTCCCGCCGGCAAAGGTCAGTGCCAGAGCCGCTGTCCGTCAGCCCGCAGCATGCCCCCGTCCCCTCGGCGGGCGTAACATCTTGCAACTGCCCTGCCCCGCCCCCATGCTTAGCCGACCTTTTTCCAGCTCCCGGCCCTAATGGACCCTTCCACCAGTCTCGCCTCGACGTTGTTCGCCGATCTCGGCCTCGTGTTCTTCGCCTTCTTCCTCGTGCTGCTCAACGGCTTCTTCGTCGCCGCCGAGTTCGCCATGGTCAAGCTGCGCGCCACGCGTGTGGAGGCCATCGCCAAGAAGCACGGCTGGCGCGGGCGCATCCTCAAGAAGGTGCATAACCAGCTCGACGCCTACCTTTCCGCCTGCCAGCTCGGCATCACCCTGGCCTCCCTGGGCCTGGGCTGGGTCGGCGAGCCGGCCTTCGCCGAATTGCTCGAACCCCTGCTCGGCGCCGCCGGCGTTCGCAGCCCCGAGGTGATCCACGGCGTCGCCTTCTTCTCGGCCTTCTTCATCATCTCCTACCTGCACATCGTGGTCGGCGAGTTGGCGCCCAAGTCCTGGGCGATCCGCAAGCCCGATCTGCTGTCGCTGTGGACGGCGGTGCCGCTGTACCTCTTCTACTGGCTGATGTACCCGGCCATCTGGCTGCTCAACGCCAGTGCCAATGGCATCCTGCGCATCGCCGGCCAGGGCGAGCCGGGCGCGCACCACGAACACCACTACAGCCGCGACGAGCTCAAGCTGATCCTGCACTCCAACCGCGCCACCGACCCGGACGCCCGGGTGCTGGCCTCGGCCGTGGAGTTGGGCGAGCTGGAGGTGGTGGACTGGGCCAATTCCCGCGAAGACCTCATCTACCTGGACAGCAAGGCCAGCCTGGAGGAGATCCTCACCCAGATCCGCCGCTCCAAGTACAGTCGCTACCCGGTCTATGACGAAGATAGCCAGACCTTTACCGGGGTGCTGCACATCAAGGACCTGCTCCTGGCCATCGCCGGCCTGGACAGCGAAGCCGCCTCCTTCGACCTCGACGACCTGGTGCATCCGCTGGAGCGGGTGACCAAGCACATGCCGCTGTCGGACCTGCTGGAGCAGTTCCGCCGCGGTGGTGCGCACTTCGTGCTGGTGGAGGAAGCCGACCACAAGGTCATCGGCTTCCTGACCATGGAGGACGTGCTCGAGGTGCTGGTGGGCGACATCCAGGACGAACACCGCAAGACCGAACGCGGCGTGGTCGCCTATCAGCCGGGCAAGTTGCTGGTGCGTGGCGACACCCCGCTGTTCAAGGTCGAGCGCCTGCTGGGCATCGACCTGGACCACGTCGAGGCCGAGACCCTGGCCGGCCTGATCTACGATAGCCTCAAGCGCGTTCCCGAAGAGGAGACGGTGCTGGAGGCCGAAGGCCTGCGCATCATCGTCAAGAAGATGAAGGGTCCCAAGATCGTCCTGGCCAAGGTCATCAAGCTGGACCCCAAGGACGTCCGCCGGCGCCAGCCGGAGGAGCGCTGAGGCGACGCGGCCTCAGCCGCGTCCGCTGCCCAGTTCCGGCAGACCGTCGCTCAGGCAGACGCGATTGCGCCCACCGCGCTTGGCTGCATAGAGCGCCCGGTCGGCGTCTTCCAGCAGGCCCAGGCCGTGCTCGAGATTGCTCGGCACGGTCACCGCGACACCGATGCTGACCGACGGACGCAAGCGCCCCTGCTCGGTCTGCAACTCCAGCCCCGCTACCTCCTGGCGGATACGCTCGGCCAGGAGCTCGGCCGCCGCCCGGTCGCTGCCGGGCAAGGCAATGACGAATTCCTCGCCGCCATAGCGCGCCGCCACCTCCCCCGCGCGCTGGACGTGCTGGCGCAACACCTCGGCCACGCACCTCAGGCACTCGTCGCCCAGGGTGTGGCCATGGGTGTCGTTGACCGCCTTGAAGTGATCGAGGTCCACCAGCAGCACCGCCAGCGGCAGTTCGGCACGGATGGCGCGGCGGATCTCCTGTTGGAAGACCCGCTCGAAATGCCGGCGATTGCCGAGCCCGGTCAGGGAATCGGTCTGGCTCTGGTGCAAGAGTTCGCGATTCAGCCGCTCGAGGCTGGCCTTGGCCTGCTGCAACTCCACGGTGCGCAGCGCCACCCGCAATTCCAGCTCGACAAAGGAGGCTTCGCGCTCGCGGGCCAGGGCGTTGGAGGCTTCCAGGGCCTGCCGTTGGGCTTCGATTCGCGCCCGCCGCTGCAGACTCAGGCCCTCGGTGAGCCCCAGCGACAGCATCACGAAGCCCAGGGTGAAACCGGCTATCTGCCCATGGAAAGCCGGACTGTCGGCGGCCAGCCAGCCGGCCACAGCCAGCAGCTGGATCGCGCTGCCCAGCAACAGCAGGGCCCAGGCGGCGCTGAACCACAACGCCATGCGGCTACCGCGCAGCGCCAGGTAGGTGGTGGTGCCCAGCAGGCCCAGGCAACTCAGCGCCATCATGCCGAGCATTTCCTGGAAGCTCAGCAGGTGCGGCCAGATCAGCGTGACGACCAGCGTCACATTCCAGTAGCCGATCAGCAGACGATTGCCAAAGTCGATCCACCGGCCGCCGTGATAGAGACTGAGCAGATAGCGCACGAACAACCCGCCGCTCAGAAAGCACAGGGCGGCGAAGGCCAGGTGCGCACGCAGGGCGAAGGCCGGGCTCTCCGGCCAGAGTTGCCAGGCGCCATAGCCGCTGGTGACCGCCTGATAGCCGATGACGCTGAGCAGATAGAGGGCATACCAGCCAAAGCCCGAGCGGCGGCCGAACCCCCACAGCGTGAGGGTCAGCAGCAGGATGGTGATCAGGCAGCCAAAGAAGCTGCCGACCAGCCAGGCATCCTGCTGGGCCTCGCGCAGATAGATGGCCGGGGTCACCAGGCGCAGCGGCAGGATAAAGGTCTCCCGCGAATCCAGCCGCAGGTAGACCTCCTCCACGGCGCCGGCGGTCGGCGCCAGGGCGAACATCAGCTGGCGCCCGGGCAGCGCCCGTTGCGTCGCCGGCAGCGCCAGGCCGCTGCGCTGCAGCGGGCTCCAGCGACCATCGGCTCCGCGGGTGCGCAGGTCCAGACGATCCAGCACCGGCCAGGTCGGAATCAGCCACCAGGCCTGGTCGTCGCGACTCTGGATGGCAAAGCGCAGCCAGAGGCCCTGGCGGCCGTCATGGAGCAGCATTTCCAGTTCATCGGGCGCATGCCAGCCGTTTTCGCCACCGCTTGGACGCGCGGCGGCCTCGGCAAAGGTCAGACTGGCGTGCGCCTTGAGAATCTCCAGTGCCGGTCGGGGATCGTAACTGCGCGCCGGATCGTCGAGGCGCAGCACCTGCGCCTGGCCGTCGAGGGCGATCAGCAACAGGACCAGCAGATGCAAAGCCCGATTGCGCCCACCGGCGCACAGGACGGCCAGGAATCCTTTCATAGGGCGGCATCCAGAGCCTGAAGGAAGAAAAGGCCGCGGTAGAGCCCGCGGCTGGAGGAAATAGCGTGGTGATAGCATAACGCCACCAAGCCTGATCCTGCCAAGGGATTTCTACAGGCGACAGGGTGCCTGGGCCCTGGATGGGCCCGGTGGCGTCAGCCTGTCTGGAACGCCCTGAAGCGCGGACTCAGCGGTCGCCCAGCGCCATGTTGGGCAGGGCCGCCAGCGGCCGCACGAAACGGAAGGGAATGGAGACCATTTCACCGCCCGTGTGGGCCTGGACGACGAAATGCAGATGGGGACCGGTGCTGCGACCGGTGTTGCCCGACTCCGCCAGGGGCGTGCCGATCTCCACCCGCTCCCCGGGTCGCACCTTGACCGAACCGCGGCGCAGGTGCAGGTAGGCGCTCTGGCTGCCGTCCTCGTGGGCGATGCGCACGAAGTTGCCGGAGGGGTTGGGACCATGGCCGAACTGGCCGTTTTCGACGTCGATCACCGTGCCGGCGCGAGCGGCGCTGATCGGCGTGCCCTCGGGCATGGCGATGTCCACCGCATAGCGCCCCTTGGGCGTGTTGTGGCTGAAATCGCCCCCGGCGCCCTGGGTCACGTAGTAGACCCCTTGCCGCCAGGGCCAGGCGTAACCATAGCCGATGCCGTTGTCGGCACCACCCGCGACATTCGTCGCCAGCGACGGCAGGGTGCCGACCGGCAGCTGCGGACTGTAGCTGAAGGCCTGGTCGAAGTGCATGGGAAAGCCCTGCTGGCGCTTGCGGATCACCGCCAGCTGCACCGTGGAGCGCGGCTCGATGACCTGGCGGATCGGGCGCTCGGCACCGGCCACGTTGACGGTGCGTTGCAGGCGCAGTTCGACGCGCACGGGCACGTCGAAATCGTTGCGGACTTCGAAGATGCGACCTTCGCTGCCGTTGCGGACCTTGAGCTTGACCTGCCCCTTGCGGGCCGGGCTCTTGGCGGAGGTCTTGGTCAGGGTCGCCTTTTCGGCAGCCGGCGCAACGGCAGGCACGGCCAGGGCGAGGGTCAGGCAGGTGATCAGGGCGGTCAGGCGTCGGTCCATGGCATAGGGCCACCATGATGGGCAAGGACAGAACCTAACAAAGCCGCGCGAGGCGGGCGATGGTCAAACCGCGGCTTTGTGAAGCCGCTGGCAAAGCATCGTCGCGAATAAAAAAGCGTGGCACTCAAATCCCTGTGCCACGCTGCCACCGATCGGACGGTAGTTCAAATACAGGCCTGATGGTTCAGGCAGGTCAGCCAAGCGGCGGGTGTTCTGTGCGACACTCCCGCAAGAGGCAGGTTTTCGGCGTGCAGGGGGATCGCCCCTTGGGCGCGCCCAATGCTCCGGCCATAGTGCTGCAGGTTAGGTCCTGGCACCTTGACCCTGCCCAACCGAAACGGACAGCCGCTATGCAGGAACAGACAATCGACCCGACGCGAAGCGTGGCTGCGGATGCGCCTATCCCGCCCGCCGGGCCGCTGGTATCCCAGCTTGGCACCTTCGCCCACGGCCAGGCGTGGCCGCCGCATGTGCACGATCAGGCGCACCTGATGTACACGGTCAACGGCGTGCTGGAGGTCACCACCCACGAAGGGGTCTGGTACGTTCCGCCCAAGCAGGCGATCTGGATTCCGCCCCGCGTCGAGCACCAGGCGCGGGCCAACGGCGAGGCCACCCTGCAGGTGGTGATCATCGAATTGCCGAGCGGCCTGCCCTGCCCCGAGGCGGCCACCCGCATGGTGCTCATCTCGCCGCTGCTGCGCGAATTGCTGCGTTGCCTGCGACGCGGCGGTACCTCCTATGGCGAGGCCGAGCTGGGCAGCCATGTGCGGGCGCTGATGCTGGCGGAACTGGTGTTTCTCGAAGAGACGGCCCTGCACCTGCCGGCGCTGGCCGATCGCCGGCTGCAGACCATCCAGACCACGCTGCATGCCGATCCGGCCAACGATACGGCCCTGGCGACCTGGGCGCAGCAGTTGCACCTCTGCTCGCGCAGCCTGGCCCGACTGTTCCTCAAGGAAACCGGCACCAGCTTTTCCACCTGGCGCCAGCACACCCGGCTGATGCTGGCCCTGCCGCGGCTGGCCGCCGGCGAGCCGGTCACCCGGGTGGCCCTGGATCTCGGCTACGCCTCGCCCTCGGCCTTTACCCGGATGTTTCGCCGGGTGCTGGGAGTGTCGCCGAGCGAGTACCTCGACGCCCAGGGCTGAAACTGGACGAGGGTAAGAGCCTGCTCAAAGGCTGGCGAGCCAGAGCCAAACAAGGCCTAGGCGGCCCCACGAAAAGCCCTGAGGAAGCGGATCGGACCCGCGCTCGGGTTTACCGATGGTAAATGAGCATGGCGACGGGGCCGCCCAGGCGGGGCTGGCCTTCCAGGGGCTTTTCAACGCCGTTTGACCGACGCGCAGCAGCCTTTGAACAGGCTCTCAAGGTCCGCCGACGGCGAAATTCGGCAAGCTGTCCACTGCCTGGGCGAAGCGGAAGGGAATGGATTCGACCGCCTCGCCGGTGTTGCGCTGGACCACGAAGTGCAGGTGCGGCCCGGTGCTGCGCCCGGTGTTGCCTGAAGCGGCCAGGGCCTGGCCGGTGCGTACCCACTGACCCTCGGTGACCTTGATCGAACCGCGCTGCAAGTGCAGGTAGACGCTCATGGTGCCGTCGTCGTGGAGGATGCGCACGAAGTTGCCGGAGGGGTGGTTGCCGCGACCGTCCTGAGCGTTCTCCACCTCCACCACCTGGCCGGCGCGCGAGACCACGATGGGCGTCCCCTCGGGCATGGCGATGTCCACCGCATAGCGACTCTTGGGCGTGTTGTGGCTGAAACCACCGCCGGCGCCCTGGCTGACGTTGAAGGGCCCGCCCAGCCAGGGCAGCGGATAGGCGAAACCGGAGGCGAAGACCGGGGTGACACTGCCCATCAGGGTGGTGAGCTGGGGGGTGTAGCGCTGCGGACGACTGGGATCCGGCGCGATCAGGGTCGCCAGGCGGGTCAGGCTGCGCGCCGGCAGGACCTTGCGGATCGGCGCCTCGCCCACCCCGCTGACGTTCTGCAGCGCCGAGAGGCGCAGGGTTACGGTCACTGGCAGAAAGCTGTCGTTGCGCACCTCCAGCACCGTACCGCCGGCATAGTGCCGCGGCTGCAACTTGACCCGCTGGTCCAGCCGCTCGATGGGGTCGTCGCTGAAGGTCATCACCTTGGCGCCCTTCTGCGCCTTGTCGGTGTAGGTGACCACGCCATTGGCATCGACGTACTTGTAGATGGGCGCCGCCAGGGCGGGACCCGCAAGGGTCAACGACAGCAGCAGCAGGTGACGGGCAAGGGGCATGGGCAGGGCGTCAGAAATCCGCGATACCTGAGCGCGAAGCAGTCTCCGTGCCAGCCCCCTCATGGCGTCGCCCTCTTCAGGCGCCCGGCACGTAGTGCCGCTGGGCGGTGCCCTTGGCGATCAGCCGCGACAGGTAGTCGAGCTTGGCCGGGTCCCGGTCGATGAAGCGGAAGTTGACCTGCACCCACTCGCTGGCCGGCGTCGCTTCCAGCGCGGCGAGGGAATGCAGATAGCCGTTGAGGCGCGCCACGTCGTTGCCGTCTTCGCCCTGCTCCAGGTCGAGCACGGCGGTTTCCAGGATCTGCGGCAGTGGATCGCCGCGGCGGACCACCAGCAGGGCTTCCTTGAGGCTGATGGCCTTGATCAGGCAGGCCATGCTGGCGTTGGGCAGGCGCAGCTGACCCTGGCCGAAATTGGCGGCCGCCTTGCCGCGGGCAGGTGCCGGCGGCGCGCTGCCGGTGAGCAGGGCGGCACTGGAGGCGGCGGCCGGCGCCGCGACCGGTGCGGCGGTGGGCTGGACCACGTCGCTGCGGCCGGCGGTCAGGGCACCGAGGGAATCATTGGCGAAGCCGGTAGCCGGGCGCGGCTGGGCGCCGGCCTGCAGCTCGGCGAGCTTGCCGGTGCGCTGCAGGGCCTTCTTGACCTTGGCCGCCAGCTGTTCGTTGGAGAACGGCTTGCCCATGTAGTCGGACACGCCGGCCTGGATGGCCTGGACGACGTTTTCCTTGTCGCCGCGGCTGGTGACCATGATGAAGGGCACGCCCTGGTGGTCCGGCTGGGCGCGAAACCAGCTCAGCAGTTCCAGACCGGTCATGCCGGGCATTTCCCAGTCGCAGAGGATGAGGTCGAAGCGCTGCTTGCCGAGCATCGTCTGGGCGCGGCGACCATCGGCCGCCTCGTCCACCGTCAGCCCGGGAAACAGGTTGCGCAGGCCCTTCTTGATCAGATCGCGAATGAAGGGCGCGTCATCCACCACCAGTACGTTCAACTTGCTCATCGGTCACTCCATGCCAAGTCTTCCAGCATAGCAGGCGGGTTCGGCACGCCACCCGGGGAGTGACCGGACGGATCATTCGCGCGACCGATTGACCTCTTCGGCCATGCGCTTGAGGCCCATGTGCCGTACGTCGGTACCCTGCACCAGGTAGATCACCAGTTCGGCGATGTTGCGCGCATGGTCGCCGACCCGCTCCAGGGAGCGCAGCACCCAGATGATGCTCAGCACCCGCGAGATCGAGCGCGGGTCTTCCATCATGTAGGTGGCCAGTTCGCGCAGGGCGGACTTGTATTCGCGGTCGATCAGCTTGTCGTACTGGGCCACCGAGAGGGCCAGTTCGGCGTCGAAGCGGGCAAAGGCGTCCAGCGCCTGGTGGACCATCTTGCGCACCTGCTCGCCGATGTGGCGGACCTCGACGTAGCCGCGCGGGGCCTCGCCGTCCTCGGTCAGCTCGATGGCGCGACGGGCGATCTTGGAAGCCTCGTCGCCGATGCGCTCCAGATCGATCACCGACTTGGAGATGCTGATGATCAGGCGCAGATCGGAGGCCGCGGGTTGACGG
This sequence comes from Pseudomonas sp. MS15a(2019), assembly GCF_013277805.1. Taxonomy (NCBI): domain Bacteria; kingdom Pseudomonadati; phylum Pseudomonadota; class Gammaproteobacteria; order Pseudomonadales; family Pseudomonadaceae; genus Pseudomonas; species Pseudomonas sp. MS15a(2019). The sequence goes on along the minus strand of NZ_VBTN01000007.1, from coordinate 24,561 downwards.
CGAGCGAGGATGCGCAGGCATTCCTCGTCGATGCCACGTTCCATGATGTCGATCTGGTCATCGATGGTGCGTACCTGACGCGCTAGGCCGGCATCGGCGTCGATCACCGCGCGCACGGCGTCGCTGACCTGCTTTTCCACCAGACCGCCCATGGCCAGCAGGTGACTGCGGACCTCTTCCAGTTCGACGTTGTATTGCTGGGAGATGTGCTGCGTGTGGCCTTCTTTGTTGATCATGCTGTCAGTCCTGCCTGAGAGGATCGAGTCGCCGGGTGGGGCACCGGCCTGCCTGGAACTAGCCGTAGCGGCCGGTGATGTAGTCTTCGGTCTGCCGCTTCGCGGGATTGGTGAAGAGGGTGTCGGTGTCGCCGTGCTCGACCAACTGGCCCAAGTACATGAAGGCGGTGTAGTCGGACACCCGCGCCGCCTGCTGCATGTTGTGGGTGACGATGACGATGGTGTAGCGCTGTTTCAGTTCGTGGATCAGCTCTTCCACCTTGAGGGTGGAGATGGGATCCAGCGCCGAGCAGGGTTCGTCGAGCAGGAGCACATCGGGTTGCACGGCGATGGTGCGGGCGATCACCAGGCGCTGCTGCTGGCCACCCGAGAGGCCCAGGGCCGACTCGTGCAGGCGATCCTTGACCTCGTCCCACAGCGCCGCGCCGTGCAGCGCCCACTCCACCGCTTCGTCGAGCACCCGCTTCTGCTTGATGCCCTGGATGCGCAGGCCGTAGACCACGTTCTCGTAGATGCTCTTGGGAAAGGGATTGGGCTTCTGGAACACCATGCCCACCCGCCGCCGCAGCTCGGCGATCTCGGTGCCGCGGGCATAGATGTTCTGGCCGTCGAGCAGGATCTCGCCGTCAATGCGGCAGTCTTCCACCAGGTCGTTCAGGCGATTGAAGCAGCGCAGCAGGGTCGACTTGCCGCAGCCGCTGGGACCGATGAAGGCGGTGACGCACTGGCGCGGGATCTCCAGGGCGATGTCCTGCAAGACCTGCTTCTTGCCGTAGAACAGATTGAGCCGCGGCACCGACAGGGCCACGCCACCTTCGCTCGCCGCAGGCTGGGCGCTGGCCGCGTAGGCGGCGGCGGTTCTGAAGATGGAGGAATCGGAAGGCATGGGGTCTCCTCGGCCGCGGGCGCTAGTCTTCCAGCAGCCGGTACTTTTCGCGCAGCCGGTTGCGCAGGAACACGGCGGACAGGTTCAGCCCGGCGATCACCAGCACCAGCAGCAGGGCGGTGGCGTAGACCAGCGGGCGGGCGGCTTCCACGTTGGGGCTCTGGAAGCCGACGTCATAGATGTGGAAGCCCAGGTGCATGATCTTCTGATCCAGGTGCAGATAGGGATAGTTGCCGTCCAGCGGCAGCGAAGGCGCCAGCTTGACCACCCCCACCAGCATCAGCGGCGCCACCTCGCCGGCGGCGCGGGCCACGGCGAGGATGAGCCCGGTCATCAGCGCCGGGCTGGCCAGCGGCAGCACCACCTTCCACAGGGTCTCGGCCTGGGTCGCGCCCAGCGCCAGGGAGCCCTCGCGGATGCTGCGGGGAATGCGCGCCAGGCCCTCTTCGGTGGCGACGATCACCACCGGCACGGCGAGGATCGCCAGGGTCAGCGAGGCCCACAGCAGCCCCGGGGTGCCAAAGGTCGGCGTGGGCAGGCTGGCCTGGAAGAACAGCTGGTCCAGCGAACCGCCCAGCACATAGACGAAGAAGCCCAGGCCGAAGACGCCATAGACGATGGCCGGCACCCCGGCGAGGTTGTTGACCGCGATGCGGATGGTACGGGTCAGCGGGCCCTGGCGGGCGTACTCGCGTAGGTAGATGGCGGCGATGACGCCAAAGGGGGTGACGATCACCGCCATCAGCAGGGTCATCATCACGGTGCCGAAGATGGCCGGGAAGACCCCGCCCTCGGTATTGGCCTCGCGCGGATCAGCGCTGAGGAATTCCCACAGCTTGCTGCCATAGAAGCCGAGCTTGGCGCCCAGGCCCATGGCGTTGGGCTGATAGGCGCGCACGATGCGGGCGAGATTGAGTTCCAGGGTGCGGCCCTCGACGTCGCGCAGCACCACGCTGTCGCGGCGGCGCTCCTGGCGCAGGCTGGCCAACTGGTCTTCCAGCTCGCCGTAACGGGCTTCGAGCTCGGCGCGGCGGGCGGCGAGGTCGGCCTGGGCGACGGCGTCGAGACGCCCGTCCAGCTCCAGGCCGCGGCCCTCCAGGCGCAGCCGCTCCAGGGCATGATTGACGCCGCCGATGTCCAGCTTTTCCAGCCGCTCCAGGCGCTCGCTCAGGTCGCGGGTGCGCAGCAGGCGGCGCTGCAGTTCGGGCACCGCCGCGGCGCCCTTGGCCACCTGGCGTCCCGCTTCGCGCACCTCCAGTGCATAGCCGTAGAAGTTGCCCCATTCGCGGCGCTCCAGCACCAGGGCGTCGGCCGGGGTCTGGCGATCGCGCAGCCAGTCGCCGACCAGCCAGACGAAGTCGCTGCCATAGAGGTCGCGATTGCCCAGCTTGAAGAGTTCGCGAGTCAGGGTTTCGCCGCTGTCCGGCGGCAGGGTCACCCCGGCACTGCGCAGCCGCTCGGCCGGGATCGTCTCCTGTTCCACCACCTGGCCGAGCACCAGGCGCGCTTCCAGGCCCGGCGGCGTGTAGCGCGCCTGCACCACCTCGGCCGGCCAGAAATGCGCCAGGCCGCGCACGGCGAGGATGCCGATCAGCCCCAGGGTCATGAGCACGGCGATGGCCACGGCGCCGGCGCTGAGCCAGACCCCGGGCGCACCGCCACGCAGCCAGACGCCCAGGGAGCGCCGCCGTCCAACGCCCTGCCGCTGCGGCGCGCCGGTGCTAGAGGGCCGCATAGTTTTTCCTCAGCCGCTGGCGGATCAACTCGGCCAGGGTATTCATCAGGAAGGTGAAGCTGAGCAGCACCAGCGCGGCCAGGAACAGCAACCGGTAATGGGTGCCGCCCACCTCGGATTCCGGCATCTCCACGGCGATGTTGGCCGCCAGGGCGCGCATGCCCTCGAACAGGTTGGCATCCATGATCGGGGTGTTGCCGGTGGCCATGAGCACGATCATGGTCTCGCCGACGGCGCGGCCCAGGCCGATCATCAGCGCCGAGAAGATGCCCGGGCTGGCGGTGAGCAGCACCACCCGCGTCAGGGTCTGCCAGGGGGTGGCGCCCAGCGCCAGGGAGCCCAGGGTCAGGCTGCGCGGCACGCTGTAGATGGCATCCTCGGCGATGGAGAAGATGTTGGGGATGACGGCGAAGCCCATGGCCAGCCCGATGATCAGGGCGTTGCGCTGGTCATAGGCGATGCCCAGCTCCTGGCTCAGCCAGAGGCGCAGGTCGCCGGCGAACAGCAGCCCTTCCAGCGAGGGGCTGAGCCATAGCGCCAGGGCGGTGGTCAGCAGCACCACCGGCAACAGCAGCAGGCTTTCCCAGCCTTCCGGGATCCGCTCGCGCAGCGTGAGCGGCAGGCGCGACCAGCCAAAGCCCGCGGCGAGGATGGCCAGCGGCAGGAGCAACAGCAGGCTGAACAGCCCGGGCAGGTGGTTTTCCACGAAGGGCGCCAGGAACAACCCGGCGAAAAAGCCGAGGATCACCGTGGGCAGGGCCTCCATCAGCTCGATGACCGGCTTGACCGTGCGCCTCATGCGCGGCGCCATGAAGTAGGCGGTGTAGATCGCCGCGGCGATGGCCAGGGGCGCGGCGAACAGCATGGCGTAGAAGGCCGCCTTGAGGGTGCCGAAGGTCAGCGGCGCCAGGCTCAGCTTGGGTTCGAAGTCCGCGGTGGCGGCGCTGGACTGCCAGACCCGCGCCGGTGCATCGTAATTCTCGTACCAGACCTTGCCCCAGAGCGCCGACCAGGAGACTTCCGGGTGCGGATTATCCAGGCGGAAGCCGAGCAGCCGACCGTTCTCTTCCAGCAGCAGCCGGTCGGCGCGCGGCGACAGCGCCAGCACCCCGGCGGCGGGGGCGAGCTGCTCACGCAGCAGGGTGCGCCCGGCGGTGCTGTGGAAGACCCCGAGTTCACCGGCGGCATCCAGCGCGACGAAGCCCTTGCGCCGCTGCTCGGGCACCAGCTGGACGATGGGCGCCGTGCCTAGTTGGAAATCGCGGATATGCCTCAGCACCGGTTCGCCATCCTGGCCGCGGACCATGAACCACTGACTGACGCCACCCTTGGCGGTACCCACCAGCAGCGATACGCCGCCCAGCAGCTGGGCGCTGGCGGTGACCTCGTTGTCGGCGGCATCGAGCAGCTTGTAGTGGCCGTTGAGACTGCCGTCATGCAGGTCGAAGACATCCGCCTGGGCGCGGCCATTGAGGGCATAGAGCCAGCGACCGCGGGGATCGAGGTAGAGCGCCTTGGCCGCGGCGTTGAGCGGCCCGAGGGTGAGCGAGGTACGCACGGGAACGGCCGCGCCACCGGTCACCGGCGCGGCCAGGCCGGCCAGGCGCAGGGCCGTCACCCGGTTGCCCTGGGCCCCGGCCAGCACCAGCAGGTCCTCGTCGCCAGCGATGGCGACCCGCTCCAGGGCCGCGCGCGGCGCGCCCAGGTCCAGGGGCTCGCGCCCGTAGGGGAAGTCCAGTTCAGGGGTGATGACCCGCTCGCCCTGGGGATAGCGGGAAACATAGCGCTTGTGCGCCACCAGCACGCGACCATCGGACAGACCCAGGGCGATCAGCCCACGGGGGGCATCCTGGGCCTGGCTGCTGATGGTGACGCCAGGCGGCAACGGCAGGCGCTCGCGGATGACCGGCTGGCCGTCGGCCAGGGTAAAGAACGTCGCTTCGCCACCCTGGGAGAGGTGCAGGCCGAGGCGATTCTGTTCGTCGACACCCAACAGCAGCGGCGCCCCGGCCGTTGCCAGCCAAGCGGGTTGCGGCAGCGGCTCGGCTTCGAGACTGGCACCGCGCAGCAACGGCAGCACCACATAGGCCAGATAGAAGAAGATCAGGGTGATGGTGGCCAGCACGGCCAGGCCGCCGGCCAGCACCGAGCCCCGTACCAGTCGATCCTGCAGCGCCCGCCAACGTCGCCGCCGGCGCAGTGCAGGCGTGTTGAAGTCCAGCCGAGCGGGGCCGCGAGGATCGGGCGGGGACGGGGGTACCGGGGATATCATGGCGCAGAGCCTAATCACGTCGTGTGACAGAAAGGTTACAGCGAATGGGCGGCCAGGGGCGCCCCGCCCAGTGCGGGCGTTGAGCGCCGGCCGCTCAGTAACCCAGCGTCTTCAGCGCCTGCTGCACCACGGGGGCCGGTAGGGGAATATAGCCGTCCTTGAGCACGGCCTCCTGACCGTTGCGCGAGAGGATCAGGCGCAGGAATTCCCCTTCCAGGGGATTGAGCGGGCGGTTGGGCGCCTTGTTGACATAGACGTAGAGATAACGCGCCAGCGGATAGCGCCCGGACAGGGTGTTTTCCTGGTTGTCCTCGACGTAGTCGGTGGTGCCTTGCCGGGCCAGCGCCAGGGTGTGGACACTGGCAGTCTGGTAGCCGATACCGGAGTAGCCGATGCCACCCAGCGACTGGCTGATGGCCTGGACCACCGAGGCCGAGCCGGGCTGCTCGTTGACGTTGGCACGGAAGTCGCCACGGCACAGCGCCGCTTCCTTGAAGTAGCCGTAGGTGCCCGATACCGCATTGCGGCCGAATCTCTGGATCGGGCGCTTGGCCCAGTCACCGGTCAGGCCCAGGTCGCCCCAGGTCTTGATCTCGTGCGGACCGCCGCACAGCCGGGTGCTGGAAAAGATCGCATCGACCTGCTCCAGGGTCAGCTGCCGCAGGGGATTGTCCTTGTTGACGAAGATCGCCAGGGCATCGATGGCCACCGGCACCGCGGTGGGCTGGTAGCCGAAGCGCTGCTCGAAGGCCTGGAGTTCGGCGTCCTTCATCTTGCGACTCATGGGGCCGATGCTGGCGGTGCCTTCGGTGAGCGCTGGCGGCGCGGTGGACGAGCCGGCCGCCTGGATCTGGATATTGAGATTGGGATACTGGCGCTTGTAGCTCTCGGCCCAGAGCGTCACCAGGTTGGCCAGGGTGTCGGAGCCCACGCTCGACAGATTGCCGGAGATTCCGCTCACCTTCTGGTAGTCGGGGATGGCCGGGTCGACGCCCTCGGCCCGAGCGGTCGTGCCACCTAGCGCCAGGGCGAGCGCCACAGCGGTCAGCGGACCTTTGATGTCCATACCGGATTCCTCGCGGGGATGGGAGACGGGCCTGGGCCGGCGACGCTCAGACGCGACCTGGCACTTTAGCGGGGCATTGTGACGGATTTATGAGAGACCGCCAGCCGTGGTGGCGGGTTCGACTAGGCTGCAAGAGGACCTGCGCTGCACCACCCTGGCGCAGGCCTGGCCTTCGGACCTGCCCTGATCGCTCTCGCTGGCGGCCTTGATGGACCGGACCAACATTTGCACAGCTAAGCATTCATCTCAGTGCAGAGGAACGCACCATGGCCCAGGCTCTTCCGACGTCCTCCACCCCGGCCGCTCAGGCAACCACCGCCCCGCCCTCGCGCGCCAAGCTGATCGCCGCGGCCAGTCTCGGCAACGGCCTGGAGATGTTCGACTTCACGGTGTTCAGCTTTTTCGCCGCCATCATCGGCCAGCTCTATTTCCCCTCGGATACCCCCTACGGCTCCTTGCTGATGGCGGTCGGGGTCTTTGGCGTCGGCTTCGTCATGCGGCCGCTGGGCAGCATGGTGCTGGGCGCCTATGCCGATCGCCACGGGCGCAAGCAGGCCATGCTGCTGACCATCTCGCTGATGGGCCTGGGCAGCGCCCTGATCGCCTTTACCCCGACCCATGCCCAGATCGGCCTCGCCGCGCCGCTGATCCTGCTGTTGGGACGGCTGTTGCAGGGCTTTTCCGCGGGCGGCGAGATCGGCGCCGCCACCACCCTGCTGCTGGAGTCGGCCAGCCCCGGCCGGCGCGGCTTCCATGTCAGCTGGCAGGTGATCAGCCAGGGCGGCAGTGCCCTGCTCGGCGCCGGTCTGGGCGCCCTGCTCACCCGCAGCCTGTCAGAGGCCGAGCTGCATGCCTGGGGCTGGCGCATCCCCTTCCTGGTCGGCCTGCTGATCATTCCGGTCGGCCTCTATATCCGCCGTCAGGTGGACGAGACCTGGAGCGGCGCCGGCACGGTCGAGGGCGGCCCGGTGCGCGCCTTCCTGCGCGAGCATCCGCGGCGCTTCGGCCTGGGCCTGTTGATCGTGATGTCGGCGACCCTGCTGACCTACCTGATGCAGTTCTACATGCCCACCTACATGACCCGCATCGTCGGCCTGCCGGCCACCAGCGCCTACCTGGCCGGGGTAGCGTCCAGCGCCGTGCAGATGGCCGCCGCCCTGGCCGCCGGGCTGCTGCTGGATCGCTTCGGGCGCTACAAGCCGGTGGCCCTGGTCAGCCTGGCGGTGGCCCTGCTGGGCATCTACCCGGCCTTCGTCTGGCTGAACGACCCCCCACCCAGGGCCTGGCCTTCGCCGCCCGCTTCGTGGTGATCACCGCCATGAGCGTCAACATGACCGCCGGGCTGCTGCTGATCCTCGCCGGCCTGCCGCGGCCGGTGCGCGCCACGGGACTGGCCATGACCTACGCCCTGGCGGTGACCCTGTTCGGCGGCACCGCCCAGTTCATCGCCACCTGGCTGATCGAGGCCACCGGCAGCCCGCTCGCCCCGGCCTGGTACCTGATCGTCATGCTGCTGATAGGATGGCTGGCACTGCTGAGCTATCCCGAACGCCACCTGGATTGAGAGAGATCGCCATGAGCCTTGCCACTGCTGCGGATCAAGACGCCACCGCCCGTCATATCGCCGGCTACCTGCCGGACATGGTCGCCCTGCGCCGCGACATCCACCGCCATCCCGAACTGGGTTACCAGGAACAGCGCACCAGCGACCTGGTGGCCGCCGCCCTCTCGGGCTGGGGCTACGAAGTCCATCGCGGCCTGGGCGGCACCGGGGTGGTCGGCACCCTGCGCGCCGGCAGCGGCAGCAAGGTGCTGGGCATCCGCGCCGACATGGACGCCCTGCCGATCCTGGAGACCACCGGCCTCGACTACGCCAGCCAGCACCCGGGGCGCATGCACGCCTGCGGTCACGACGGCCACACCACCACCCTACTCACCGCCGCCCGCTGCCTGGCCGAGACCCGCGCCTTCGACGGCACCCTGCACCTGATCTTCCAGCCGGCCGAGGAAGGCCTGGGCGGCGCCCTGAAGATGATGCAGGACGGCCTGTTCGAGCTGTTTCCCTGCGACCAGGTGTTCGGCCTGCACAACATGCCCGGCGTGCCCACCGGCAAGTTCTGCTTCGTCGACGGCGCCGCCATGGCCTCCTCCGACACCGCCCTCCTGCGCATCCGCGGCCAGGGCGGCCACGGCGCGGTGCCGGACAAGGCCGTCGACCCCATCGTCGCCAGCGCGGCCACGGTGATGGCGCTGCAGACGGTGGTCTCGCGCAACGTGGCGCCGCTGGATACGGCGGTGGTCACCGTGGGCAGCATCCACGGCGGCGAGGCCTCCAACGTCATCCCCGACGCCGTGGAGATGAAGCTGACCATCCGCGCCTTCCAGGACAGCACCCGCGACCTGCTGGAGCAGCGCATCGGCGCCCTGGTGCGCGCCCAGGCGGAAAGCTTTGGCGCCACCGCCGAACTGGACTACCAGCGCGGCTATCCGGTGCTGGTCAACCACGACGGCCCCACTGCCTTCGCCCGCCAGGTGGCCGTGGACCATTTCGGCGCCGACGCCCTGCATCCCTTCGCGCCCATCCCGGCCAGCGAGGACTTCGCCTACATGCTGCAGCAGGTACCCGGTTGCTACCTGTTCGTCGGCAACGGCCCCAGTGCCAACCTGCACAACCCGGCCTATGACTTCAACGATGCCCTGCTGCCAGTGGGCGCGCGCTACTGGGTCAAGCTGACCGAGGCCTTCCTCACCGCCTGAGGCGCCGCCCCGCCGGCACCCTCACCCGGGGCGCCGGCGACGGAATCTTCACGCACGGGCCGCTAGACTGCCCGGTCATCCTTCAGCCACAGAGAGATCGCCATGCGTCGTGTTCCGCGCCTGGGCTGGCGCCAGGGTCTGCGCTGGGCGTCGCCGTGCTGGCCGCAGGCTTCGCCTATCCGGCCTGGCGGCATTTCCATCCGGTCAGTGCGGCCGAGGGCTGGCGCTATCGGGAATTCGCCGCCGACATCCCCATGGTCAGCGCCCTGGCCCTGGATGCCGATGGCAGCCTGTTCGTGACCCAGGAATTTTCCAGTCGCCGCGGCAGTCTGCTGCGGCTGCTGCCCACGGGCGAGCGCCAGCCGGTGCTGGGCGAGCTGTCCAAGCCCGATGGTCTGGTCATGTTCCAGGGCGGTCTGGTGGTCAGCCAGGAAGGCGGGCCGCTGCCGGTGTTTCTCCTGCGCGACGGGCACCGCGACGCCCTGTTCGACGGTAACGATGTCGAGGGCATCGCCACCGATGGCCGGACCCTCTATGCCATCGAGGACCTGCCGCGCGGTCGCCTGCTCAGCTACGACCCGCTGCAACGCCGCCTGGCGGTGCTGCGCGAGGGCCTGGAAGAAGGCGAAGGGGTGGCGCGCTGCCCGGATGGCCGGCTGTTCTATACCGAAAAGGCCAAGGGCTGGGTCAAGCAGTGGCAACCCGGGGGTACCGATACCCTGGTCGCCGCGGGTCTCGACGCGCCGGGCTTCGTGCAGTGCTCGGCCGACGGCCTGTGGATCACCGAAGACGCCACCCACGGCGCCCGGGTGCTGCTGGTGCAGCCCGACGGCCGACTGGTCACGGTGCTCTCGCACCTACGCTCGGCGCAGACCCTGATCCCTCGCGGCGACGGCCATTATCTGGTCGCCGAGCAGGGGCGCAACCGCATCCTGGAATTGTCGCGAGAAGCCGGAGCCGCTCGCTAAGAGTCTGCTCATAATCTGCTGCGCGTCGACGTTGAAAAGGCTTTCGGAATGCTCATTTACGATCTGTAAACTCCGCTTCCTCAAGCCTTTTCGCCTTGTTTGGCTCTAGCTCGCGAGATTATGAACAGGCTCTAAAGTCGGCTCCGGGGGGTCTCAGGGCAGGCGATACACCAGGCAGGGATTGCCGTTGAGATGGCGCCCCAGCACCGGGGTCAGGTCGGCCAAGGGGGTGCCGGCCAGCAGGCCGCGGTCGTCGCGGGCCAGGATGATCCAGGCGCCGGACGGCAGGTGCGCCAGGTCCGCGACCTGGGGTCGGGCGATGAAGATCGGCTGCTCGTCATGGTCCAGGTTCATCATGTAGCGGATCGCCCAACTGTCCTGGCCGAGACCAAAGAACACCAGCGGACCCGGCTGCTGCTGACGCAGACCCTCCACCTGCTGGACGAAGCCGCGGGTGTCGTACTGCAGGTCCTGGGCTGGCTCCACCACCGTGACCAGCATCAGCCACTGGGCGGCCAGCGCCAGGGCGCTCAGGGCAAGCAGCCGGCGACTGCCGGTCAGGCGCCGCCAGCCGACCAGGGCGGCGATCTGCAGCAGGACGAAGGCCGGCACCAGCAGCGCCAGGGAGACGTCCGGCCAGTAGCCGTGGCGCTGCCAGAGGTGACGGCAGACCAGCATGGCGATCAGGGCGAGCCCCGGCAGGGCCAGTACCAGCGCCGTGTAGAGCGGCGCGACCCGGCGGAACCAGCTCTCCGCACGCAGCAGGCCATGGGCGGCGATGGCGGCCAGGAAAGGCACCATGGGCACCACATAGTAGGCGCGCTTGAAGTGCGGGATGGACAGTCCGACCAGGATCAGCAGACCGCTGCCGGCCAGGCCCAGCAGCAGCCGGCGCTGGGCGGTGTGCGGCCAGGCCAGCAGGCGGCGGCGCTCGGCGATCAGCACCAGCAGCGCCAGGGGCAGCACCGGCAGATAGCGATACAGACCTAGTTGCAGATAGAACCAGAAGGGCTTGCCGCTCTCGTCCAGCCGGCCGGTGACCTGCATGTGCCAGACCTCGGCGGCGAAAGCCGCCCCGCCCTCGTGATGGGCCAGCTGGATCAGCGTCCACCAGCCCAGGGCGAGCAAGGCGAGACCGGCCAGGCCATAGCCAAAGAGGCGCTGCAGGGCGAAGGTGCGGCGCGCCGGCTCGCCCCAGGCGACCACCAGCCAGTAGAGGCAGACCACGCCACAGGGCTCGATCAGCCCCAACGGGCCGCGGATGGCGAAGCCCAGGGCGAACAGCGGCAACACCAGCAGGCGGCGCAGCGGGCGGCCGTCGCGGTCGGCGCTATGGAGCAGGTAGAAGCAGAGCACCACCACCAGGGCGACCAGCTGGTCCAGGCAGACCGCGCGGGCCTTTTCCAGCCATTGCGGGGTCAGGGCCACCAGCAGCACCGTGAGCAGTGCCCAGGCACGGCGGGTGTCGGCCAGCAGCCGATAGGTCAGCGCCAGCACCGCGGCCGAGGCCAGGGCGGTGGGCAGCACGTTGGCCAGGTGATTGGGCGCGCCGATCACCCGCGCGGCCAACCAGCTCAGCCAGGTGGCGGTGCCGGGATAATCCGGATAGGGCTGGCCGTAGGTGGTGGCGAAAAAGGACGGGCCATGGCGAAACATCTCGCCGAGGAAGACCGCCCAGCGACCGTCGAAGCCCTGGGGCGCCTGGTTCCAGATGCCGAGGGTGAACATCAGGGTGGCGACCACCCCGAGCAGCAGGCTTTCACGGCGCAGGCGACTGGCCGCCGGCAGCGCGTAGAGGGGCGCGCTGCGTGGGGTCAGGGGCATGGGCGAGACCATCAGGCGGCATCCACGCGGCGGGCGACCTGGGGACCGCCCAGGGCGGCGCCACGACCGATGGCGAAGTATTCGATGCCACGGCGCTCCATGCGCTCGGGATCGAACAGGTTGCGACCGTCGAAGATCAGCGGCTGGTTGAGCTGGCGGGCGATGAGGTCGAAGTCCGGCGCCTTGAACTGTTGCCACTCGGTGCAGATGACCAGGGCATCGGCCCCGGCCAGGGCGGCCTCGGGGGTACCCATCAGCGCCAGGCGTTCGTCATGACCATAGAGGCGCTGGGCCTCGGCCATGGCCACCGGATCGAAGGCGCGCACCTTGGCGCCGGCCGCCCAGAGGGCCTCCATCAGCACCCGGCTGGGCGCATCGCGCATGTCGTCGGTGTTGGGCTTGAAGGCCAGCCCCCAGAGGGCGAAGGTACGGCCGCGCAGGTCACCGTCGAAGTAGGTATTGATGCGCTCGAACAGCTTGGTCTTCTGGCGCACGTTGATGGCTTCCACGGCGCGCAGCAGATCCAGCTCCACGGCGTTTTCCTCGCCGGTGCGGATCAGTGCCTGCAGGTCCTTGGGGAAGCAGGAGCCGCCGTAGCCGCAGCCTGGGTAGATGAAGTGGTGGCCGATGCGCGGATCGGCACCGATGGCCTGGCGCACCGCCTCGATGTCGGCGCCGACGTGCTCGGCCAGTTCGGCGATCTGGTTGATGAAGCTGATCTTGACCGCCAAGAGGCTGTTGGCGGCGTACTTGGCCAGCTCGGCGCTGCGCAGGTCCATGCACTGGATGCGGTCATGGTTGCGGTTGAAGGGCGCATAAAGTTCGCGCATCAGGTCGCGGGCCACCGGCGAATCGGTGCCCACCACGATGCGATCGGGCTTCTTGCAGTCGGCGATGGCGGCGCCTTCCTTGAGGAATTCCGGGTTGGAGACCACCTCCACGTGCAGGGTGCGACCCTCTTCGGCGAGCACCTCGTGGATCAGCGCGCGGACGCGGTCGCCGGTGCCCACCGGCACGGTGGACTTGTTCACCACCAAGAGCGGATCGCGGGAGACCGGCTGGCCGATCAGCGGCTCGCGGCGCAGGCGGGCGATGGTCTCGGCCACGGCGAAGACGGCGGACAGATCGGCCGAGCCATCGGCGGCCGGCGGGGTGCCGACGGCGATGAACTGCACGGCGCCATGGGCCACGGCCTCGGCGGCCTCGTGGGTGAACACCAGGCGCCCGGCAGCCAGGTTGCTGCGCACCAGCTCTTCCAGACCCGGCTCATAGAGGGTCACCTCGCCGCGCTTGAGCTTGTCGATCTTGGCGCGATCGATGTCCATGCACACCACCTGGTGGCCGACTTCCGCCAGCACGGCGGCCTGCACCAGACCCACGTAGCCGATGCCGAAAACGCTGATGTTCATAGGGTATTCCTCAGGGTGGGAGCGGCGCTGGCGCGGGGCCCGCCGACGAGGGCGACGCCGGCCACGACCAGCGCGACGCCCAGGGTTTTCCAGGGGGTGAAGGATTCGGCGGCGCCCGGCAGCCAGGCCGCGCCGAGGTGGACGAAGACGTAGGAGAGGCCGAGCGCCGCATAGGCGCGACCCAGCGGCAGGCGTGCCAGGGCTGCCAGCCAGGCCAGCAGCGACAGGCCGTAGCAGAGGATGCCCAGGGCCAGCAGCAGACCGGCCGCGCCGAACAGCGCCGACGGCGTGCTCAGCCAGGTGGCCATCGCCGGCAGCCGCACCAGGGCGGCGCGCAGAGACAGTTGCGCGAGGGTGGTGAGCAGGATGCTCAGGCCGAGCGGCAACAGGCCGTTCATAGCTGGCCTCCCAGCAGGGCGGCGCCGGCGACGATGCACAGGCAGCCGCACCAGGCGCGGGCATCCACCCGCTCGCCGAACACCAGGCGGGCCAGCAGGGTCACTGCCAGGGTGTTGAGCGAGAGCAAGGGATAGGCGACGCCCACCGGCACCCGCTGCAGCACCGCGCACCAGACCAGCAGGGCCAGGCCCAGGCAGACCAGGGCGCCCCACAGCCAGGGCGAGCGCAGTCGTGCGGCCAGGGCATTGCCGGCAGTCACCGCGCGCTTCTGGCCCAGTTGGCCGGCGCAGGTGAGGCCGATCACCACGGCGATCAGCAGGCCGTCGAGGGCGGTCACGGTGTCGGCCTCGGATAGACCAGCAGCACCAGGCGCTCGCTGGCGATGCTCTCGCCGGGTTCGGGCAGGCTGTCGAGCAGCTGGCGATCGCTGGGACCGTCGACCCGCAAGAGGATGGCCACCGGACCCTGGTCGTGATGGGCGGCGAGCCAGGCGGCCAGGTCGCGCTCTTCGATCAGGCGACCACTGGCCGGCTCGCGGGCGAAGCCGTACTTGAGCTCGCCCGGACCGCCCACCAGCACCACGTCGTCGCGGTGGGTGGCCCAGGCCAGGCTGGCGGCCACGCCGAGGTCGTTGCTGACCAGCAGGCCGGCATTCTTGAAGTGGCCGAGCTGGGCCTGGATGAAGCTGCTCGGCAGCTTGTTGTCGACCAGGCTGTTGGGCAGGGCGATGGACAGCAGCGGCAGCAGCACCCAGAGCGCCAGGGCCGGCGCCAGCAGGGTGCGCCGCGGCCAGACCAGGGCGGCCAGACCGGCCAGCAGTAGCGCCAGGGGCGCCAGCAGGGCCAGGGCACGGGTCAGGCCTTCGCCGCTTTCATAGAGGCGACCGCCATAGATCAGCAGGGCGGCAACGCCGGCCAGGCCCAGCAACAGATTGCACAGGCCGTTCAGGCGCAGGGCGCCGGTGGCGCCGCGGCGGCCCGCCTCCAGCAGGGTGCGCGCCAGCAGCGGCACCAAGGCGGCCAGGGTCGGCAGCAGGTAGGTGGGCAGCTTGCCGCGGCTGAAGCTGAAGAACAGCAGCTGGCCGACCACGGCAATGCCGAGGAAGGCGGTACCGGCATGGCGGCGCTCCTGCCAGGTCCGGCCCAGGGTACGCGGTAGCAGGCCGGCCCAGGGCAGGATGGCCAGTAGCAGCACCGGGCCATAGAACCAGAACGGGCGCTCGTGCTGGGCATCCTGGCCGGCGAAACGCTGGATGTGCTCGTGCCAGAAGAAGAAATTCCAGAAATCCGCATCGCGCTGGGCCACCAGCAGCGCCCAGGGGGCGACCACCAGGATCGCCACCAGCACCGCCAGCGGACCGCGGCAGAGCAACTCGCCCAGGCGCCGCTGCAGGAGGAAGAAGGGCACGGCCACCAGCACCGGCAGCACCAGGGCGAGAAAGCCCTTGGTCAGCAGGCCGCAGCCACAGGCCAGTCCCAGCAGCGCCCACTGGGCCAGGGCCGCGCCGCGGGTCGCGGCGGCCTGGGCCTGCCAGAGGGCGAGCAGCGCCAGGGCCATCCAGAAGGCGAACTGGGCGTCGAGGGTGACGTAGGTGGCCAGACCCGCCACGGCCACGCAGGAGAGATAGACCACCCCGGCAAGCAGCGCCAGCGGGCGGTCCTGCCAGATCAGCCGGGTCAGGCGCGCCACCAGGGCGGCGGTGGCGAGACTGGCCAGCAGCGGCACCAGGCGTACGCTGAACAGCGAATCACCGAGCCAGGCCTGGGCGATGGCCTGGGTCCAGTAGCCGCCGATGGGTTTCTCGAAATAGGGCAAGCCGAGGAAGTGCGGCACCACCCAGTCGCCACGCCGCCAGAGTTCCTGGGCGATCTGCGCATAGCGCGACTCGTCCGGGATCCACAGGCCACGCCAGGCCAGCGGCAAGGCATAGGCCAGCAGCGCCAGCGGCAGCAGCATCCACAGGCGTCGCCGACTCATGCCTGCACGCCCAGCCAGCCCTGGCGTCCGGCCAGGCTGCCCCGCACCAGATTGCCCGCGGGCAACTGGCGCGGATCGGCCGGCAGACGGTCGCCCAGGGTCAGGAAGAGGACACCCTCTTCCCGCGCCGCCTTGAGCAGGGCGCGAAAGTCCTCGGCGAAGGCGATGCCTTCCACCTCGGCGTGCAGGGTGTAGACGTTGAGCGCACCCGGACGGAAGCGCTTGAGCAGATAGTCGTTCCAGTCACCGGCGGCCAGCTCCGGGCCAACCACCTCGTCGAAGGTCGGCATGTCCACCGGCACCTGGGGGGTGCCGTGGCTGCCGTTGCCCAGCCGCGGGCGGAACAGCGCACTGCCGCGGCAATCGCTGTTGTACCTGAGGCCGAAGGCTTCCTTGGCCAGCACCACCCGCGGATCGGCGCGCCAGCCGGCGGCGGCGGAGCAGTCGACCCGGGCGCCGAGAATGTCTTCCAGGGCCTGCAGGCCACGGCCGAATTCCGCGCCCAGGCGCTCCAGGCTCCAGCTGCCGGTGTGGGCCTGCCAGGCATGGTGATCCCAGGCGTGCAGCCCGACCTCGTGGCCACGGGCGCGGGTCTCGCGCATCAGGTGACCGAGGTCGCGGCCGATGGGCCGGCCCGGCCAGGCGGTGCCGGCCAGCAGGATGTCCCAGCCATAGAGGCTGGCGGCCTTGGATCTGAGCATCTTCCACAGGAAGGTGGGCTTCACCAGGCGCCACAGGTGGCGCCCCATGTTGTCCGGTCCGACGCTGAAGAAGAAGCTGGCCTTGACCCCGGCTTCGTCCAGCAGGTCGAGCAGCCGCGGTACCCCTTCGCGGGTGCCGCGATAGGTGTCCACGTCGATGCGCAGGCTGGCCGGGATCAGGGCTTTCATCAGGCCTCCCGCTGCGCCATGGCTTCGCGCAGGAAGAAGTCCAGCGTCTTGCCGACGGTGGCGGCCATGGCGGTGCTCGGCTGCCAGTCGATCAGGCGGCGGGCGTTTTCCACGCTGGGCTTGCGGTGGGCCACGTCCTGGTAGCCATCGCCATAGAAGCTCTTGCTCTCCACCTCGCGGAAGCCAGCGAAGGGCGGGAATTCGTGGCGCAGCGGATGGGCCTCGAACTGGGCCAGCAGCTCCTCGGCCAGCTCGCGAATGCTCGCTTCGTTGTCCGGGTTGCCGATGTTGACGATCTGGCTGTCGCAGCGACCGCCCTGGTTCTCGATGATGCGGAACAGCGCCTCAATGCCGTCGTCGACGTCGGTGAAGCAGCGCTTCTGGGCGCCGCCGTCGACCAGCTTGATCGGGGTGCCTTCCACCAGGTTGAGGATCAGCTGGGTGATGGCGCGGGAGCTGCCGATGCGCGCGGAGTCCAGGCGATCCAGGCGCGGGCCCATCCAGTTGAACGGACGGAACAGGGTGAATTTCAGACCCTTGGCGCCGTAGGCCCAGATGACCCGGTCGAGCAGCTGCTTGGAGACCGAGTAGATCCAGCGCTGCTTGTTGATCGGGCCGACCACCAGGTTGGAGCGGTCTTCGTCGAAGCGCTCGTCCTGGCACATGCCGTACACCTCGGAGGTGGACGGGAAGATCACGCGCTTGCCGTATTTCACGCAGTGGCGAACGATCTTGAGGTTTTCCTCGAAGTCCAGTTCGAACACGCGCAGCGGATTGCGGGTGTATTCGATGGGGGTGGCGATGGCCACCAGCGGCAGCACCACGTCGCACTTCTTGATGTGGTATTCCAGCCACTCGGTGTGGATGGAGATGTCGCCTTCCACATAGTGGAAATTCGGATTGGCCTTGAGGCGCTCGATGGCGTCGGAGCCGATGTCCAGGCCATAGACCTCGTACTCGCCGTCGGCCAGCAGGCGCTCGGAGAGGTGGTTGCCGATGAAACCGTTGACGCCGAGGATCAGCACCCGGGTACGGCGCTTGGCGCGGCGATCCTGGCGGTGCAGGCGGGCACCGGCCACCAGGCCGGCTTCGCGGGCCAGTTGCGGACCGGACAGATAGAGGCCGTTGTCGCCCAGCTGGCCGGCCTGGATTTCCAGGACGCCCTCGCCACAGGCGATGCGCAGGGGTTCCAGGCTCAGCACGCTGCCGGGGGCCTGGCCATGGCTTTCCTGACGCGCCTGAGCGCTCCAAACGATCAGCTTGCGATCACCGATCCAGCCAAAGGCGCCCGGATAGGGTTGGGTCACGGCGCGCACCAGGTTGTTCAGCTCCACGGCCGGACGGCTCCACTCCAGCTCGCCATCGGCGGCGCTGCGGCGGCCAAAGGTGGTGGCCTGGCTCTCGTCCTGCTCGCGCTCGGTCAGGCGGCCTTCGGCCAGGGCCGGCAGGCTGTCGCGCAGGAGCGTCTGGCTGGCTTCGCGCAGCTTGGCGTGCAGGGTCAGAGCGGTGTCGTCGGCGGCGATGGCGACGCGTTGCTGGGCGACGATGGCGCCGGCGTCGGCGCGCTGAACCATGCGGTGCAGGGTCACGCCGGTCTCGGTCTCGCCGTTGACCAGCACCCAGTTGGCCGGGGCGCGACCGCGATAGCGCGGCAGCAGCGACCCGTGCAGGTTGTAGGCGCTGCGCTTGGCGCAGGCCAGGACGTCGTTGGACAGCAGGTTGCGGTAATAGAAGGAGAAGATGAAATCCGGCTCCAGGGCGCGGATGCGCTCGACCCAGATCGGGTGGTTGACGTCTTCCGGGGCGTGCACCGGGATGCCGTGGCGGGCGCAGAGCTGGGCCACCGAACCGAAGAAGCGGTTCTCGCTCGGGTCATCCGGGTGGGTGAAGACGGCGGCGATGGGATAGCCGGCCTGGATCAGCGCGGCGAGGCCGGCGCAGCCGATGTCGTGGTAGGCGAAGACGATGGCGGTTTTCATCAGGGGCTTTCCTGTTACTGGACCTGGCGCAGCGGCGCCGGCGAAGGAGAAAGGGTGGCGGCGCGGATCACTTGTTCCACGTGGAACCGGGGCCGGGCACGGACGTCGTGGTACACCCGGCCGAGGTACTCGCCGAGCAGACCGAGGCCGACGAACTGGGCGCCGGTAAAGATGAACAGCACGGCGAACAGCGAGAACACGCCATCGGCCGCCCACTCGGCGCCGTGGGTGACGCGCAGCACCAGCAGCAGCGCGGCGAAGAGGAAACCGAAGATGGCCAGGCCACCGCCGAACAGGCTGAGCATGCGCAGCGGGGTGGTGGTCATGCAGGTCAGCAGGTCGAACATCAGGTTGATCAGCTTGAGGAAGCCGTACTTGGAATCCCCGTGTTCGCGCTCGGCGTGGGCCACCTCGATCTCGGTGGTGTGGCGGGCGAAGCTGTTGGCCAGGATCGGGATGAAGGTGCTGCGCTCGTGGCAGGCCAGCATCGACTGCACCACCTGGCGACGATAGGCGCGCAGCATGCAGCCGTAGTCGCGCATGGCGACGCCGGTGGAACGCTGCACGGCGCGATTGATCAGCCGCGACGGCAGGGTGCGCAGGTAGGAGTCCTGGCGCTGCTGGCGCACGGTGCCGACCACGTCATAACCCTGGGCGGCGGTGTGCACCAGGCGCGGGATCTCTTCCGGCGGATTCTGCAGATCGGCGTCCAGGGTGATGATCAGATCGCCCCGGGCCTGCTCGAAGCCGGCGAGGATCGCCGAGTGCTGGCCGTAGTTGCGATTGAGCAGCACCGCCACGACGGGACTGTCCGGCTCGCTGGCGGCCTGCTGCAGCAGTTCGGCGCTGCGGTCGCGGCTGCCGTCGTCGACCAGGATGATCTCCACCTGGCAATCCAGCAGGCGGCAGGCGGCGCGGGTGCGGCGCAGCAGCTCCGGCAGGCTGGCTTCTTCGTTGTAGACGGGGATCACCACGGATACCCGGTCGATCGCATAGGGCTTCATGCGCCTTTCTCCAGCAGGTCTTCGATGGCGCCGACCACGCGGTCGACGTCGGCGAGGGTCATGTCGGGAAACAGCGGGATGGAGCACAGCCGT
This sequence comes from Pseudomonas sp. MS15a(2019), assembly GCF_013277805.1. NCBI lineage: Bacteria > Pseudomonadati > Pseudomonadota > Gammaproteobacteria > Pseudomonadales > Pseudomonadaceae > Pseudomonas > Pseudomonas sp. MS15a(2019). Next base: position 5,066 of record NZ_VBTN01000007.1, on the reverse strand, counting down.
GCCGAATTCCATTCGCTGTTGGGCAGCGCCAGCGCCGGCCAGCGCTCGCGGTACCAGGGATGCAGATGGGTGGCGGTGAAATGGATGCCGGTGCCGATGCCGCGCGCCTTGAGGCCGGCCATGAAGGCTTCGCGCTCCAGCCCGCAACGCTCGGGGCAGATACGCAGGATGTAGAGGTGCCAGGCGTGGGTCTGGGCGTAGTCGGGCAGCGCCAGCGGGGCGACCGGCAGATGCGCCAGGCGCTGGGTGTAGGCCTGGGCCAGCAGCCGCCGGCGGCTGTTGATGTCGCCCAGGCGATCCAGCTGCACCAGGGCCAGGGCGGCGTGGATGTCCGAGAGGTTGTATTTGAAGCCGGGCTCCTGCACCTGGGCCTGGGGCTTGCGGCCCAGGGCGTGACGGTCGAAGGCATCCACCGCCAGACCGTGGAATTTCAACCGGCGCACCCGCTCGGCCAGGGTGGCGTCGTCGGTCACCAGCATGCCGCCTTCGGCGCAGGTCAGGTTCTTGATGGCGTGAAAGCTGAAGATGGCGGTGCCGCGCTGGCCGATGGACTCACCCTGGTAGCGGGTGCCGGCGGCGTGGGCGGCGTCTTCGATCAGCGCCACGCCATGCTCACGGGCCAGGGCGCGCAGCGGGGTCAGGTCACAGCTGGCGCCGGCATAGTGCACCGGCACGATGGCCTTGGTGCGCGGGGTGATGGCGGCGGCCACCTGCTCGGCGGAGACCATCAGGGTGTCGCGGTCGACATCGACGAACACCGGGGTGGCACCGATCAGGGTGATCATGTTGGCGGTGGAGACCCAGGTCAGCGAGGGGGTGATCACCTCGTCGCCCGGGCCGATGTCCAGCGCCAGCAGGGTCACGTGCATGGCGGCGGTGGCCGAGCACAGGGCCACGGCGTGGGCGGCGCCCACCGAATCGGCGAAGCGCTCTTCCAGCAGGTTGGCCTGGGGCCCGGTGGTGATCCAGCCCGAGGTCAGCACCCGGCTAACCGCGGCCACTTCCTCGGCGCCGATGCTGGGTCGGGAGAACGGCAGGAAAGGCTCGTCCAGCTGACGCGGGGCGGTGCTCTGGGACAGATCGGTCATGGCGGCTCATCCGAAGCGAGGGGCGCCGGGACAGGACAGCCGACGCGATGAGCCCAGGCTAAGGCGTCTTGCCTTACGGCCCCCTTAGCGCAACCTGACAACTGCCTGACAGCCGGTCAGCTCGCCGGCCACCCCCGTGAACCCCTTGGCAAAACAAGGGCTTAGCCTGCTACGAATGGGGTGCCGGTGGTCGGTGAGAGGCCTAGAATGCTGATCCCTGCCCCCTTGGCAGTCCCGAACCTGACACGAGAGACGACCGCGCCCATGCTGGACAACACCCTGAGCGAACTGGAAACCGCCATCCGCGACCTGCTGCAGCGCAACCAGCGCCTGACCGCCCGCACCCAGGAACTGGAGCAGGCCCTGCTGGCCGCGCGCGAGGAAAACGACACCCTGCAACTGAGTCTGCTGGAGCAGGAAGAACACGGCGCCAGCACCCGCCAGCGCGTGGAAGGCCTGCTGGCCCTGCTCTCCGCGCAGTCGGTGGAGCAGACCGTAGCCGCCGACGCCGAGCAGCGCCACGCGGCCAGCGTCGAGTGAAGACCGCTAACGCGGGCGCCGACGACGAGGTGGAGGTGCTCGGTCGCCGCTACCGCTTCAAGGTGGCCGAAGGCGACCGCGCCGCCCTGCAACAGGCCGCCGCCCGCCTGCGCGACGAACTGGTCGCCATCCAGGGCGATCGCCGCCGCGGTGATGCCATCGAGCTGCTGGTGCTGGCCGCCCTGCGCCTGAGCCTGGACACCGCCGCCGACGCCGGCGCCCTGAGCGCCCTCGACGCCCGCCTCCAGGCCCTGACCACCGAGGTACGGGCGACGCAGGAGGCCTAGTCTCATCCAAGAGGCACGGCACCCACGCCGCTCTGCCCCCTCTCCCCTGGGGAGAGGGGTGGGGTGAGGGCGCCGCTCCGCTCGAACCCGACCTGCGCTCGACGCCGCCCTGTTGGGCTTCGACGATGGGGCCGTCTCAACCCAACCTACGAAAGCCACAGGTTCCGCCTGTGCGCGACTCCGTAGCGTGGATGACGGCGCAGCCTCATCCAGGAGGCACGGCACCCGCTCCGCCCCCTCTCCCTCGGGGAGAGGGCTGGGGTGAGGGCCACCCCCACTCCCTCATTCCCGCGCAACCGCCCTGCCCCGCTAATCTTGACCACCCCGCTGCCCCGTGCGAGCTTCGGTGCCCTTCCCCTGCCCTGGAGGTCCGTCATGTCCGGTATTCGCTGGCTCGCCCTGCCGCTCTTGAGTATCGCCCTCGGCGCCCAGGCCGCGCCGGCACCGCTGCCGGCCCTGCTGGACGCCATGGCCCAGCGCCTGACGCTGGCCGATCAGGTGGCCCGCAGCAAGCACGACAGCGGCAAGCCGGTGCTGGACGAAGTCCGCGAACGCCAGGTGCTGCAGGACGTCGCCCAGGCCGCGCCCGCCGCCAGCGTCTCCCCGGCCACCGCCCAGACCTTTTTCGCCGCCCAGATGGAAGCCAACAAGCTGGTGCAATACGGCCTGCTGCAGGCATGGCGGCGCAACGAACAGCCGCTGCCCGCCAGCACGACGGACCTCACGGCACTCAGGACCCAGCTGAACGAGCTCCAGGCCAGGCTGCTCGGCGGTCTCGCCGCCACCGGCGAATTGCGCGCCGCCGCGGACTGCCCGGCGCAGCTGGATCGCGCCCTCGCCGCCCATCTCGCCGCCGCGCGCCCCGATGATCTCCACCGCCTGGCCCTGGTGCGAGCGCTAGGCGATTTCTGCACCCTGCCGCGCTGAGAGCCTGTGCATAATCGGCGGCACGGCGACCGAACCGCGTTGAATCCAAGGACCCTACATGCACATCCTGCTCGTCGAAGATGACGCCACCCTGGCCGACGGTATCCGCCGCGTCCTGGAAGGCCATGGCATGCAGGTCGACCTCCTGCGCACCGGCGCCGAGGCCGACGCCTGGCTGCGCACCACCCGCTTCGCCGTGGTGGTGCTGGACATCGGCCTGCCCGGTGGCCTGGACGGCTTCGAGGTGGTCCGCCGTCTGCGCCAGCGTGGCAGCGATCAGCCGGTGCTGCTGCTCACCGCCCGCGACGCCATCGACGACCGGGTACATGGCTTCGAGGTGGGCGCCGACGACTACCTGGTCAAGCCCTTCGCCGTGCCCGAGCTGGTGGCGCGGATCAAGGCGCTGGTCCGTCGCGCCGGTGGCCAGAACAGCGCCGACCTCACCCTTGGCGTCTTGCGCCTGGACACCGCCGCCCACCAGGCGCGCCTTGGCGACACCTCACTGGATCTCTCGGCCCGCGAGTGGGCGGTGCTCGAACACCTGCTGCGCCAGGCCGGCAAGGTGGTCTCCAAGCAGCAGATCATCGACGCCCTGGCCCCCTGGGGCAGCGAGGACCTGACCCACAACGCCGTGGAGGTCTATGTCTCGCGGCTACGGCTGAAACTGGCCGACTCCGGGGTCGGCATCCGTACCGTGCGCGGCTTCGGCTATCGCCTGGAAGAAGCCGCGCCATGACCGCCACCGCGCCCAGCCTGCGCCGGCGGCTGCTCAAGTGGCTGGTGCTGCCGGTGCTCCTGGTAAACCTCGCCGGCGCGGTGGTCAGCTATCAGTTCGCCCGCAAACCGGCGTTCAGCGCCCTGGACGGCGATCTCACCGATGCGGTGATCCTGCTGCTCGAACAACTGGAGGTGGATGGCAACGGCCGCCTGTGGCTGCCGACGGAAGCCGACTACCTGCTGCGCCACAACAGCCACGACCACGTCTGGCTGGCGGTCCGCACCCTCGATGGCCAGCTGCTGTTCGGCGATGAGGCCATGCCCGTCCAGGAGATCACCGACGAGATGCGCGACGGCCATACCACCGCCCTGCGCACCCGCATCAACGACCGCTCGGTGTTCATGGTCGGCCGCCTCGGCGCGGTAGCCGGGCAACCGGTGGTGGCCAGCGTGGCCCAGACCCTGAGTCGCCACACCGCCGCCCTGCAGCGCATGGTACTGACCCTGGTGGCGGTGCAGATCCTGGTCGCCCTGCTGATCGCCGCCCAGTTGCTCTGGGCGGTGCGCCGGGGCCTCAAGCCCCTGGAACGGCTGGAGCGCCAGCTCGACAGCCGCCACTACGATGACCTGGCGCCACTGCGCGAAGAGGGTGCGCCGCGCGAACTGGGCACCTTCGTCACCGCGCTCAACGGCCTGCTGCTGCGCATCCGCGAGGGCGCACGCAACCAGCGCGCCTTTCTCGATGACATGGCGCACCAGTTGCGCACCCCGCTGGCCGGCATCAGCACCCTGACCCAGTGGCTGCGCCAGCGCCATGCCGGCGATGCCGAAAGCGCCGCGGCCCTGGCGCAGCTCCAGGCCGCCACCGAGCGCATGACCCGCCAGACCAACCAGTTGCTGACCCTGGCCCGCGCCGCCACCGCACGCCTGGAAAGTCCGCCACGCGAACCCTTGCGGCTGGACGAGCTGATCGGCGCAGCCATGCCCAGCCAGCTGTCCCAGGCCGATGGCCACGGCATCGACCTGGGCTACGAACTGGAGCCGCAGACCGTGCAGGGCAACGCCTTTCAGCTGCGCGACCTGCTCGACAACCTGGTCGACAACGCCCTCAGATACACCCCGCGCGGCGGCCAGGTCACGGTGCGGCTGCGTGGCCAGGCCGGAGCGACGGTACTGGAGGTGGAAGACGACGGCCCGGGCATTCCCGAGGCGGAGCGCGAACGCATCTTCGAGCGCTTCTATCGCCTCGACAGCGGCATCCACGGCACCGGTCTGGGGCTGGCCATCGTCCGCGACATCGCCACCGCCCACGACGCCGGCATCGAACTGGCCACCGCCACCGGCGGCCACGGCCTGCGCGTGGCCATCCATTTCCCGCCCCTGGTCGTGCCGCCGGTGGAGGCTTCTTAGGTTGGCTGGAAAGCGACCCTCACCCCAACCCTCTCCCCAAGGGAGAGGGGGCTATCCGGCCTGCCCCTGCACCCTCGTAGATACCATCTCTCCCATC
>NZ_VBTN01000006.1:0-70076 GCF_013277805.1 Pseudomonas sp. MS15a(2019) | reverse complement strand
GGAGGCGAATCCTACAGCATCCCAAGACGCTGTCAACCCCTCCGCTTCATTTCGTCATCACCCGGAGGTGAGAGCCAAATGGCGAAGAATCCGTGGACCCCTCGCCCGACTCAGACCTAAGTGCTTGATTTTCAAGCCGCTTCAGCGTCTGCGCCGGAAGTGGGGCGCATTATAGGCGACTTCTGGAGGGCGTCAACAGGTTATTTCGATTTTATTGCTGACGGACGCTGATGCGGGCAAAAGCCTTCTTGCCGGCCTGACATATATAGGTACGGCCGATCTCGAACAGGAAGCCGCGATCGACCACCTCGCCATCCACCTTGACGCTACCTGCGGCCAGCAGGTCGCGGGCTGCCGCAGCGTTCTTCACCAGCCCGGCCTTGTTGAGGACGGCCGCGACCGGCAAGGCGGCATCGGTTTCCAGCTCGACGTCCGGCAGGTCTTCCGGCAGCTCGCCATCCTTCATGCGGTTGCCTGCGGAGCGATGGGCCGTCTGGGCGGCTTCTTCCCCATGGAAGCGGGCCACGATCTCTTCGGCCAGCTTGATCTTGATGTCGCGGGGATTGGCGCCCTGCTCCACATCGCTGCGGAACTGGGCGATTTCCTCCAGGCTGCGGAAGCTGAGCAGTTCGAAGTAGCGCCACATGAGGGTGTCGGGAATGGACACCAGCTTGTTGTACATGACCCCCGGCGCTTCCTGGATACCTACATAGTTGCCCAGGGACTTGGACATCTTCTTGACGCCATCCAGGCCTTCGAGCAGCGGCATGGTCAGGATGCACTGGGCTTCCTGGCCGTAGGCGCGCTGCAGTTCGCGCCCCATGAGCAGGTTGAACTTCTGGTCGGTACCGCCCAGCTCGACATCGGCGCGCAGGGCGACGGAGTCATAGCCCTGGACCAGGGGATAGAGGAACTCGTGGATGGCGATGGGCTGATTGCCGGCGTAACGCTTGCTGAAGTCGTCGCGCTCGAGCATGCGCGCCACGGTGTACTGGGAAGAGAGGCGAATGAAGTCGGCCGGCGACAGCTGATCCATCCAGGTGGCGTTGAAGGCCACTTCGGTACGCGCCGGGTCGAGGATCTTGAATACCTGGGCCTTGTAGGTCTCGGCATTCTCCAGCACCTGTTCCCGGGTCAGCGGCGGGCGGGTGGCGCTCTTGCCACTGGGATCGCCGATCATGCCGGTGAAGTCGCCGATCAGGAAGATAACCTGATGGCCCAACTCCTGGAACTGGCGCAGCTTGTTGATCAGCACGGTGTGGCCAAGGTGCAGATCCGGAGCGGTCGGATCGAAGCCTGCCTTGATGCGCAACGGGGTGCCGCGCTCCAGTTTTGTTACAAGCTCTGACTCGACGAGCAGCTCATCTGCTCCACGCTTGATGACCGCCAGCTGCTCCTGGACCGTTTTCATGGGGGCTTCGCCTCTGAATTTCGAAAGCGTGAACCTTATCAAGATGCCCCTAGCAGCCGCCAGCCAACACGTCGGATCGACCACCCCAAAGGGTTGTGACAGCCAGCTTTTGATTATATTTTAGGCAGTTATTCACTTCTTTTAACGTCAGATCATCACTTTAGCTAAATGACGAAGCCAATTACCAAAAGCCCGTTCTACCCCAAAAGCCACCTCGTGGCCGCCAGCGGGGTGGCCGCGCTCTTGAGTCTGGCCTTGCTCGTGTTTCCCTCTCAGCAGGTCGAGGCGAAACGTACTTCCATCAGCTTGGATGTTGAACAGGACGCCCAGCGCGTCGTGCAGGGTCAGGATGACCTGAAGGAGCAAGTGCTCGCAGATACTCAGGTCGCGGACACCCAGACCACCTCCCCCTTCGCCCAGGTCTCTGCGGATCAGGCGGAGGCGCAGACTGCCGAGGAAGCCCCTGCCGAAGAAGAAGAGGTCGCCGCCACCGAAAGCGTCGAGCCGCAGTGGAAGACCGAAACCGTGCGCAAGGGCGATACCCTTTCGACGCTGTTCGAGCGGGCCGGCCTGGCCGCCGCCGTGGTGCACGAGGTACTGGCCAGCAGCAAGGAAGCCAAGAAGCTGACCCGCCTGCGGGTGGGTCAGAAGATCGAATTCCAGCGTGATCACGCCGGCGACCTGCTGGCGGTACGCACCAAGCTCACCGCGCTGCAGACCCTGTCGCTGGTCAAGTCCGACCAGGGCTACGAGGTCGAGCACAAGACCGTCACCCCGGACATCCGCCGGGCCTATGCCCAGGGCCGGATCAGCAGCTCGTTGTTCGCTTCGGCGCAGAAGGCCGGGCTGTCCCACGACATGACCATGGCGCTGGCAACCATCTTCGGCTACGACATCGACTTCGCGCTGGACATCCAGGAAGGCGACGAATTCGAGGTGGTGTACGAGGACAAGGTGGTCAACGGCAAGCACGTCGGCTACGGCAACATCCTGGCCGCGCGCTTCGTCAACAAGGGCAAGGCCTATACGGCCGTGCGCTACACCGCCAAGAACGGCACCACTAATTACTACACGGCGGAAGGCGGCAGCATGCGCAAGGCCTTCATCCGTACCCCGGTGGAGTTCTCGCGGATCAGCTCGCGCTTCACCATGGGCCGCTTCCACCCGGTGCTGAACAAGATGCGCGCGCACAAGGGCGTCGACTATGCCGCGCCCACGGGCACGCCGATTCATGCCACCGGCGATGGCAAGATCGCCAAGGCCGGTCGCGAGAATGGCTACGGCAACGTGGTGATGATCCAGCACGGCAAGACCTACACCACGGTCTATGGGCACATGAGCCGGATCGCCAAGGGCATGCAGGCCGGCGCCTCGGTCAAGCAGGGCCAGGTGATCGGCTACGTGGGCATGACGGGGCTGGCGACCGGCCCGCATCTGCACTATGAATTCCGCATCAACGGCAACCACGTTGATCCGCTCGGGGTGAAGCTGCCCATGGCCGATCCCATCGCCAAGAACGAGATCTCGCGCTTCCTGGCCCAGAGCCAGCCGCTCATGGCCCGCATGGACCAGGAGCGCGCCTCTCTGCTCGCGATGAACAAGCGCTGAGATGGAGCGCTACCTGGGGGTGATGTCCGGCACCAGTCTGGATGGACTGGATATTGCCCTGATCGAACAGGACGAGCGGACCCGTTTCGTCGCCGCCGTAGGCATGCCCATGCCGGACACGCTACGCCGCGAGCTGCTGGCGCTCTGTGCGCCCGGCGACAACGAGATCGAGCGCATCGCCCGGGCCGAACAGGCCTGGGTCAGGCTGGCCGCCCAGGGTATCGCCGAGCTGCTGGCCCAGCAGGGACTGACCTCCGCGGATATCCGCGCCGTGGGCAGCCACGGCCAGACCATCCGCCATCTGCCGGCACAGGGCTACACCCTGCAGATCGGCGATGCCGCCCTGCTGGCCGAGTTGAGCGGTATCGATGTGGTCGCCGACTTCCGCCGCCGCGACCTGGCCGCCGGTGGTCAAGGCGCGCCGCTGGTCCCGGCCTTTCATGCAGATCTCTTCGGCCTGGATCGCCCACGCGCGGTGCTCAACATCGGTGGCTTCAGCAACGTGACCCTGCTGGCGCCGGGGCTGCCGGTACGGGGCTTCGATTGCGGACCGGGCAACGTGCTGCTGGATGCCTGGATCCACCATAGCCAGGGGCAGCTCTTCGATGCTGATGGCGCCTGGGCGGCGCAGGGACAGGTCGTGCCGGCGCTGCTGCAACGGCTGCTGAGCGATCCCTTCTTCATGAAGAGCGGACCAAAGAGCACCGGGCGCGAGCACTTCAATCTGCCCTGGCTACAGGGACAGCTCGCCGAGCATGAGGCGCTGGATCCGGCGGATGTCCAGGCCACCTTGGCCGAGCTGAGCGCCCGCAGCATAGCCGACAGCATCCTGGCCGCCCAGGCAGTGGACGAGGTGCTGGTCTGTGGCGGCGGGGCGCACAATCAGGATCTGATGGCGCGTCTGGCGCGGCAACTGGCGCCAGCCAGGGTGCAGAGCACTGCGGCCTATGACGTCTCGCCAGACTGGCTGGAAGCCATGGCCTTTGCCTGGCTGGCCCAGCGCTTCTGCGAACGGCTACCTGGCAATTGCCCCGAGGTCACCGGAGCCAGCGGGCTCCGGGTCCTGGGTGCACTCTACCCACACTAGGCCGGGCGCGGCTCAGGTCAGATGGAGAAGGACTGACCGCAGCCACAGGTGGTGGCGGCATTGGGGTTCTTGATGACGAAGCGCGAGCCTTCCAGGCCCTCCTGGTAGTCCACCTCGGCGCCGGCCAGGTACTGGAAGCTCATGGGATCCACCACCAGGTGCACGCCATCGCGCTCGATGACGGTGTCGTCGTCGGCGGAATCTTCATCGAAGGTGAAGCCGTACTGGAAGCCCGAGCAGCCGCCACCGGTGACGAAGACGCGCAGCTTCAGGCGGGGATTGCCCTCTTCCTCGATCAGGTTCTTCACCTTGCTGGCCGCGCCCAGGGTGAACTGCAGGGGGGTCGGGGTGAAGGTTTCAATGGTCATTGCCGTAGTCTCCCGGCTTGCGCCGAACACAATTCAGTCAGGAAATTATCCTCTTGCCCGAGCAAAAGGGTCAACTATTGGGCGACCACGGGAGGCTGGCCGAGATGACTGGAGTGAATGACTTGCCGCCGGCGCCACTCTAATATCGCGCCGCCTGATAAGGAGAACGCCCCGATGCTCTATCTTTGGTTGAAAGCCTTCCACCTGATTGCCCTGGTCTGCTGGTTCGCCGGCCTGTTCTATCTACCGCGCCTGTTCGTCTATCACGCCCAGAGCAGCGACACTGTAAGCCACGAGCGCTTCTGCCTGATGGAGCGCAAGCTGTACCGCGGCATCATGCTGCCGGCGATGATCCTCACGCTGGTGTTCGGCATCGGCCTGCTGCTGATCAATCCGAGCTGGATGACCCAGGGCTGGATGCACACCAAGCTGGCGCTGGTGGTGGTGCTGATCGGTTATCACCATGTCTGCGGCGCCATGCGCAAGCGTTTCGAGCGCGGCGAGAACAAGCGCAGCCATGTGTTCTATCGCTGGTTCAACGAGGTGCCGGTACTGGTGCTCATCGCCATCGTCATCCTGGTGGTGGTCAAACCCTACTAGGTCCATGGCGAATCCGCCGGCGACCGGCGTTTTCCTGGAGAAAGCAGTATGCAGCGTTATGCCCTGGTAACCGGTGCCTCGTGCGGGATCGGTCTGGCCCTGGCCGAGGCCCTGGCGCGGCGGGGCCAGCCGCTGATCCTGCTGGCGCGGCGCAAGGACAAGCTGGAGAGCATCGCCGCCGAACTGGCCCAGCGCTTCGACGTGGAAGTGCTGTACCGGGTCTGCGACCTGGCGGAGCCGCTGCACCTGACCGGTCTGCTGCACGAACTGGAGCAGAGCGAGAGAGCCATCGGCCTGCTGGTCAACTGCGCCGGGATCGGCAGCGGCGGTGACTTTCTCGCCGCCGACTGGCCGCGGGTGCAGGAGCAGCTGGAGCTGAACATCCTGGCGCTCACCCGGCTGTGCCATGCCCTGGGCCAGCACATGGCGATCCAGGGCGGCGGCCAGATCCTCAACGTCGCCTCGACCGCGGCTTTCCAGCCGATTCCCTACATGAGCAGCTATGCGGCGACCAAGGCCTATGTCCTGCACTTTTCCGAGGGCCTGCGCGAAGAACTCAAGAAGCGCGGGGTGTCGGTGTCGGTGCTCTGCCCTGGGCCGACCCGTACCGCCTTCTTCAAGAATGCCGGGCTGCACACCGGGCGCATGGAGCAGGGCAAGCTGCTGATGTCCGCCGAGGAGGTGGCCCTGGCCGCGGTGCGTGGACTGGAGCGGCGCCAGGCGGTGATTGTGCCGGGCTGGCGCAATCGCCTGGGCAGCCTGTTGCCGCGCCTCTTGCCCCGCGCCCTGGTGCGTGCGGCCGCGGTGCGGATCGGCAAACTCTTTCAACCCGCGTAAGGGTGATCCCGCCGGCGGCACCTGACCCCAGGGCACAGCCGCTGGTACACTTGGACGCTATTCAGCCAGGAGGAGATCGACGTGGATTGTCTGTTCTGCAAGATCGTCGCCGGAGACATTCCGGCCAAGGTGCTCTACGAGGACGATCTGGTCATGGCCTTCCATGACATCGCCCCGCAAGCGCCCGTGCACTTTCTGGTCATCCCCAAGAAGCACATCGCGACCCTGCACGACCTCAGCGAGGCCGACGACAAGCAGCTCGCCGGCCATATCCTCTTCACCGCCCAGCGCCTGGCGCAGGAGCAGGGCTGCGAGGAAGGCTTCCGCGTGGCGATGAATTGCAACGCCTTGGGTGGTCAGACGGTCTATCACATCCATATGCATGTGCTGGGCAAGCGGCAGATGACCTGGCCTCCGGGCTGAGCCACATTCTGTCCTCCCTTCGCCCGCCAAGGAGATCACCTTGAGATCCAAGCGCCTCTACTCCCCCCTCGATCGACTGCTGATCCAGGCGGATACCGCCTTGCGTACCCTGACGCCCTTCAGTGGCGCTCCCACCCGCAGCTCGCCGGCCATTCCGCTCAAGGATGCCGAGCTGAGCGACGAGGAGCGGCGTCATGCGGCCGGTCTCATGCGCATCAACCACACCGGCGAGGTCTGCGCCCAGGCCCTGTACCAGGGCCAGGCGCTGACCGCCAAGTTGCCAGAAGTCCGGGAAGAGATGGAGCGCGCGGCGGACGAGGAGATCGACCACCTGGCCTGGTGCGAGCAGCGCATCCGCGCCCTGGGTGAGCGTCCCAGCCTGCTCAATCCGCTGTTCTATGGCCTGTCCTTCGGGATCGGCGCCGGTGCCGGGCTGATCAGCGATCGCCTGAGCCTGGGCTTCGTCGCCGCCACCGAGGATCAGGTCTGCCGCCATCTGGACGAGCACCTGGACAAGCTGCCGGCGGCCGACGCCAAGTCCCGCGCGGTGCTGGAACAGATGCGCATCGATGAAGAGCAGCACGCCGAGCACGCCCTGGCGGCTGGTGGCTGGCGCTTTCCCACACCGGTCAAATACGGCATGAGTCTGGTGTCCAAGGTGATGACCAAGACCACCTACCGCATCTGACCTGCGGATCGCGCCCATGAAAAAGCCCTGCCTTGGCAGGGCTTTTTGCTGTCTGCACGCTACATATCGAAGAAGACGGTTTCCTGCGGACCCTGCAGGTGGATGTCGAAGCGATAGGCCAAGCGGCCATCGATCTCGCAACGGCGCGCCAGCAGAGTCGGTCGGCGCTCCGGTTCCGGCAGGTTGTAGACCGGGCAGCGGGCATTGGCCTCGGCTTCGTCGTCGAAGTAGAGGCGCGTCTGCAGGTGGATGTTGATGCCGCGGGCGAACAGGGTGACGTTGATGTGCGGCGCCATGGTCTGGCCACGCTGGTCGGCGACCTGGCCGGGCTTGATGGTGTGCAGCGTCCAGTCACCGGCATCGAAGGTGGTGGCGGTGCGGCCGAAGCCGTTGAAGGCCTTCTCCACGTCGTAGATCGGATCGTACTGACCCTGGTGATCGGCCTGCCAGAACTCCAGGAAGGAGTCGCGCACCAGGTTGCCATTGCCGTCGAACACCTGGCCGGTGAGCAGGATGTGCTCGCCCGGGGCGCCGGGCTTGGCCAGCTGGTTCCAGATTTCGACCTCGCGGGTGGGGTTGCCGGCGGCGGCCAGGGCCAGGCCGATGTGCACGTAGGGGCCGGCGGTCTGGGAGGGCGTTTCCGGCAGCAGGTCGTGGCGGTTGGGGATCATGTCGGCGTCCTCAGTGGTGTTCGAAGAACGTCTGCCGCGCGCCGCGGGTGACGATGTCGAAGCGATAGGCCAGGCAGTCCATGGGATTGGCCATGCTCATGTCCAGGCGGGCGATGAGGGTCTGCACGGCATCGGGATCGGCGATGGACTTGACGATGGGGCACAGCGGGATCAGCGGATCGCCCTCGAAATAGAGCTGGGTGATCAGCCGGGTGGCGATGGCCGGGCCCATGACCGAGACGTGGATGTGCGCCGGACGCCAGTCGTTGCTCCCGTTGCGCCAGGGATAGGGACCCGGGCGGACGGTGCGGAAGACATAGTTGCCCTGGCTGTCGGTACGGGTGCGGCCGACGCCACCGAAGTTGGGATCGAGCGGCGCCAGGTAGACGTCGTTCTTGTGCCGGTAGCGGCCGCCGGCGTTGGCCTGCCAGATCTCCACCAGGGAATTGGGCACCGGCTTGCCGAACTGGTCACGCAGGGTGCCGAACAGGATGATGCGTTCGCCCTGGGGCAACTGACCGGTGCCGAAGTTGAGCAGCAGATCGTTGTCGTGGGGCCCCAGGGGCAGCCGCGAGAAGTCCGGGCCGCTGCGCTCGGACGCGGTCTGGTGCTGCAGACTGACCAGCGCCTGGCGCGGTGAGCGGGGAATCGAGGATTTGTAGGCGGGCGTATAGGCCTGGGGATGCCAGGTGCGATCACGGGCGACGTAGCGAACGTCGTGGGGCTTGTTATGCATTGGAATGCTCCACGGAAGGATCGGGGCCAAGGACTGGCTGATCCCAGTGTGGCCCAGGTCGCCACCTGGCTGAATTGAAAGCTGCGCCCTGACCCATAACCTAATGGTTAAGGGTCAACTCGCCGGCCACCTCGCGCAAGACGTCGCAGAATCTCTGGGTGGCCAGCGACAGGGCCACACTGCCATTACGGCAGATACCAACCGAGCCGCCGGCTTCGCGGACGCCAAGCTCCACCTCGACCAGCTCGCCGCTGGCCAGGTCGCGGCGTACCGCATCCCGCGGAGCGATCCACAGGGCCTCGCTCTGACGGACATACTGGCGGCTGAGGGTCGGCGACAGGGTTTCCAGGCGCTGGGGGCTGAGCGGGATGCCGCACTGGACGAAGAGACTCTCGGCGTGGCGGCGGATGGTGGTACCGGGCAAGGGCAGCACCAGGGGATAGCGCGCCAGGGTCGCCAGGTCCGCCGGCAGGGCCTGACTCAGCGAATGCCCCGGTCGGACCACCAGGGTCAAGGCCTCGGTATAGAGGTGCTCGAAGTCGAGGCCGTGGATGTCGGGGCTGTCGGTCATGCGCCCGACCACCAGATCCAGATCGCCGACACGCAGCTGGCCCAGCAGATAGGCACTGGGGCCGGTGGCGACGTTGACGATCAATTGCCGGTGCCGCTCGTGCAGCCGCGCCAGGACCTCGGGCAGCACCTGGCTTTCCACCGTCGACAGCACTCCGACCCGCACCAAGCCGCCGGCCTCGCCGCCGCGCACCAGTTGCATTCCCTCGCGCAGGGCCTGGACGCAGGGACCGGCATGGCGCAGGAACAGCAGGCCTGCTTCGGTCAGGGTCACCTCGCCCTTGCCGCGCTCGAACAGGCGCACCTCGAGAATCTCCTCGAGTTCGCGGATGGTCTTGGAAATGGCCGGCTGGGACACGGCGATGGCATCGGCGGCCTTGGCAAAGCTGCGCTGCTGGGCGATCTCCAGGAAACACAGCAGATGCCGGAATTTGATGCGGTTGTCGAGATTCATGACGCTCTCAAGGCAAGGCTCGGGCCAGAGACTACCACCCGGCGGTCGTGGAAAACCCTTGGAGTCAGCAGGGGCATCCTTTGCTACAGTGCCGCCTTCTCTTCCGGAATCTCTCCATGTCGATCCGTGCCCAGCAGAAGCTGCAAACGCGCCAGGCGCTGCTGGAATCGGCGCGCCTGCTGATGAACAGCGGCCGCGGCTTCGGCAGTCTCAGCCTGCGCGAGGTGAGTCGCCAGGCCGGCATCGTCCCGGCGGGCTTCTATCGCCACTTCAGCGACATGGAAACCTTCGGCCTGGCCCTGGTGGCCGAGGTGGGCGATACCTTTCGCGACGCCCTGCGCCAGGTGCGTCATCACGAATTGCAGCAGCGCGGCATGATCGAGGCCTCGGTGGAGATCTTTCTCGGCGCCGTGGGCGACAACCGCGATCAGTTCCTCTTTCTCGCCCGCGAGCAATACGGCGGCTCCCAGGCCGTGCGCCAGGCCATCGCCGAGTTGCGCCAGCGCATCACCCAGGACCTGGCCCGGGACCTGCTCGCCCTGGGTCGGCTGCCCCACCTGAGTCCGTCGCAGATCGATGTCCTGGCCGACCTGGTGGTGAAGACGGTGTTCGCCACCCTGCCGGAGTTGATCGATCCGCCGCCGCTGACCACACCGCCGCCGCTGTGGCCGGCGGCGAAGATGGTGCAGCAGCTCAAGCTGATCCTGATCGGCAGCAAGCACTGGCGACGCGGCGAACGCATCAACGCCCCAAAAGAGGGCGTTGCCTTGCTGGCCGACGCAATGGCGCACCAAATAAGAGCAACCTGAACGCCAGGTCAACTTCCGGCGCCCCATAACCAGGCGACTTGCGCGCCTTGGCAGGCCCCTTGCTGTAGAGCTGGGCAAAACTGCCAAGAGTCCTGCCATGCTGGTCGTCCAACGCCGCTGCGCGCCCCGGGATACCTGGGACGCCGAACTCCACCTCACCTACGACGCCCGCAGCAAGAGTCGCCTCAGAGCCACCACCAGTGCCGGCGAAGACATCGGCCTGTTTCTCGAACGCGGGCAACCGCCGCTGGCCGATGGCGACTGCCTCGAAGCCCGCGACGGCCGCATCGTGCGGGTCGTAGCCCGGCCGGAAAAACTGCTGCACGTGACCTGCGCCAGTGCCTTCGAGCTGACCCGCGCCGCCTACCACCTGGGCAATCGCCACGTCGCCCTGCAGATCGGTGATGGCTGGCTGCGGCTGCTGGACGACTATGTGCTCAAGGCCATGCTGGAGCAGCTCGGCGCCCAGGTCAGCGAGATCGAAGCCGGCTTCCAGCCCGAGCATGGCGCCTACGGTGGCGGCCACCATCACTCGCACCATGGCGAGGAAGGCTTCAACTACGCGCCCAAGCTGCACCACTTCGGCGTGCGCACGTGAATGCGCCGTTCGCGCTGCTGCGCCTGGCCAGTCCCCAGTTGCCCATTGGCGGCTACAGCTATTCCCAGGGACTGGAACTGGCCATCGACAGCGGCCTGATCCGCAGCGCGGCGGAGGCCGAGGTCTGGCTGCGTGACAGTCTCGAACTCAATCTGGCGCGCTTCGAGGCGCCGCTGCTGCTGGCCCACTGCGAAGCTGCGGCGGCCGGCGACTGGATGCGCCTGGGCGAACTGGCCGAGCGTCACCGCGCTAGTCGCGAGACCGCGGAATTCCAGCTGGAAAGTCGCCAGACCGGCTATTCCCTGGCGCAGCTGCTGCTCGGTCTGCCGGAGCTGGATGACGCCAGCCGCCGCCTGCTCGCCGAGCTGACCCCGACCTTCGCCCTGGGTTGGGCGCTGGCCGCCCGGGCCTGGGCGATCGCCCCCCGGGCCGCCCTGGACGCCTGGCTGTGGACCTGGCTGGAGAATCAGCTGGCGGTACTGATGAAAACCCTGCCGCTGGGCCAGCAAGCCGCCCAGCGCCTCACCTCCCTTCTGCTGCCGACCCTGGCCGCCACGGCCGAGCAGGCCGCCGAGCTGCCCGAAGCGACCTGGGGCGGCGCCCCCTTCGGCCTGGCCCTCAGCAGCATGGCCCACGAGCGGCAGTACAGCCGCCTGTTCCGTTCCTAGGAGATCCCCTGATGACTACCCAACCCCTGCGCGTCGGTATCGGCGGTCCGGTCGGCTCCGGCAAGACCGCCCTCACCCTGGCCCTCTGCCGCGCCCTGCGCGAGCGCTATAACCTGGCGGTGGTGACCAACGACATCTACACCCGCGAGGACGCCGATTTCCTGGTGCGCAACGAAGCCCTGGCGCCCGAACGCATCCTCGGCGTGGAGACCGGCGGCTGTCCGCACACCGCCATCCGCGAAGACGCCTCCATCAATCTGGAGGCAGTTGACCAGCTCAATCGCCGCTTCCCCGGTCTGGACCTGATCCTGGTGGAATCTGGGGGCGACAACCTCTCCGCCACCTTCAGCCCCGAGCTGTCCGACCTGACCCTCTACGTCATCGACGTCTCGGCCGGCGACAAGCTGCCGCGCAAGGGCGGCCCTGGCATCTGCAAGTCGGATCTGCTGGTGATCAACAAGATCGATCTGGCCGAGCAGGTCGGCGCCTCCCTGGAGGTGATGGACCGCGACACCCGCAAGATGCGTGGCGACAAGCCCTTCGTCTTCAGCAACCAGAAGACCGGTCTGGGCCTGGAAGAGATCATCGCCTTCATCGAGAAGCAGGGTCTGCTGACCGCTGCCTGAACCCAGGATTTCACCCCCCAAGGAGCTCCCATGAGACACGCTAAGATCCTCGCCACCGCCGCCCTGCTGCTCGCCCCGGCCCTGGCTTTCGCCCATCCGGGTCACGCCGAGAACGGCCTGGCCGCCGGGGTGCTGCACCCCCTGACCGGTCTCGACCACCTGCTGGCCATGCTGGCCGTGGGCCTCTGGGCCGCCCAGCAGCAGGGCAAAGCGCGCCTGGCGCTGCCCTGCGCCTTTGTCGGCACCATGCTGATCGGCGGTCTGCTGGGCTTTGCCGGGTTGGAGCTGCCCTTGCTGGAGACCGGCATCGCCGCCTCGGTGCTGGCCCTGGGCCTGCTGGTGGCCCTGGCCGCCCGTCCGCCGGTGGCCGCAGCCGTCGGCCTGACCGCCGCCTTCGCCCTGTTCCACGGCGTGGCCCATGGTCTGGAATTGCCGGAAATGGGCAATCCCTGGGCCTATGCCCTGGGCTTCGTCGCCGCTACCGCCACCCTGCATGGCCTGGGCTATGCCGTGGTGCGCTACCTGCCCCAGGCGGCCACGCCGCTGGTGCGACTCGCCGGCGTCGCCACTGCCGTGGCCGGTGGCTGGCTGTTAGCCGCCTGACCTTTCAGAGCCTGCTCAAAGGCTCGCGAGCTAGAGACAAACAAGGCGAAAATGGCTGAGGAAGCGGAATTTACAAATAGTAAATGAGCATCCCGAAGCCATTTTCAACGCCGTTTGGCCGACGCGCAGCAGCCTTTGAGCAGGCTCCTAGGTGATCCCCAACTGCTGGCGCAGCCGCGCCAGCACGCCCTCTTCCGCCACCGCCGGCAACTGCGCGGTATAGCCGCCAAAGCCGGCGAAGCGTGTGGCGAAATTCACCTCGAGCACGAATCTGTTGTCGAACTGCGGCGAGGCCAGGGGCGCCAGCACCTCGGCGGAATAGGTGTCGCGCGGATCGCTGCCCAGCCGCACCGGCA
Source organism: Pseudomonas sp. MS15a(2019) (assembly GCF_013277805.1). Taxonomy (NCBI): domain Bacteria; kingdom Pseudomonadati; phylum Pseudomonadota; class Gammaproteobacteria; order Pseudomonadales; family Pseudomonadaceae; genus Pseudomonas; species Pseudomonas sp. MS15a(2019). The sequence goes on along the minus strand of NZ_VBTN01000006.1, from coordinate 56,963 downwards.
GGTCGCCGCTCTGCTGGCGATAGGCGACCCAGGGCGAATAGGTGAAGGCCTCCAGCCGGCCCCGCGCCAGGTCCAGTTCCAGCAGCCGCAGCAGGCCGTTGCCGCCGGCGTATTCGGTCTGGTAGTTGATCAGTAGCAGATCCACCGGATGGCCCAGGTCATTGGTCAGCCGCAGATGACCGCTGCCGTGGTTGTGGCCGTTAAGGGTCAGAAAGATCTGATCGTTGCGGCGTATCAGCCGATGCCATAGCCGCACCCCAGTGTCGTTGCGGCGGGTGGAAAGCACGGCCTGGCCGTTCACCAGGTCGACGATGTTGTGCGAGGCCAGGATGGTCGGCAGGTGCGGATAGCGATCCAGCATCCCCTGGGCCCAGTCCAGACTCTGGTCCGAGGGGCACCAGTCCAGGGTCAGCAGCAGGAAGCCCTGCCCCAGGGCCGAAAAACGATGGGCCTCGTTGAGGCCGGTGACATCGCGTTCGATGAAGGTAGCCTGGCGCGCCGCTCGCTCGCGGCCGAAGTACTGGGTGAAAAGTTCGCGACCGTCGCGCAGGCGATCCTCGGTGTAGAGGTCGACGACATCATGGTCGCCGGTCATGACGCTGTAGAGCACGCCAGCCTGCTCCAGACGTGCCATGGCATGACTGGCCAGGGCCCACTCGCCGCGCTGCTCGGCGTTTTCCACCAGATCGCCCAGGTGCACCACGAAGGGCAGGTTCAGGGCCGCGGCGTTGTGCGCCAGCCAATGGGTCTGAGCATGAAAGGCCAACGCCGGCGAATAGCCCAGGTGACCATAGCGCTTCACCCGCCGGCCATTGGGCAGCATCTCGTGATTGTTCTCGCTGTAGTACTGGGTATCGGGCAGCACGCCGAGCAGGAAGCTGCTGCGCGACGGCAGCGGCGCCAGGGGTTCGAAGGCATGCCGTTCGAACCAGAGTGCGCGGTGTTCCGGCAGGCCGTAGCGCTGGGTCGGCTTGCAGGCGGCCAGCAACGGCAAACCGGCTAGCGCCAGGCACAGCCGGCGACGTTTGAAATCGGGCAAATCGGTCATCACAGCGGCCTCAAGGCAGGTAGTAGGCCTGCCAGCGGTTGTCGTTGAAGCGCCCTTCCAGCACCGGTCGGCGGTTGGCCAGCGGGGTGCCGGCCAGAGCGGGCTGGCTGTCGGCGTCGAGCAGCACATAGGCGGGTCGGGTGACCTGGGCGAGCTGCGCCGCCTGGCCGATGTCGAGGAAGGTCGGCAGGGGCACGTCGTAGTCCAGATTCATCAGGTAGCGAAAGGCCTTGGTGTCCTGGCCCAGGCCAAGGAACACCAGTTGCCCGGGCTCCCCCTGGCGTAGGCTTTCCAGGCGGGTGACAAAGGCCCGGGTGTCGTAGCGCAGCGCCTGCATCGGATCCAGCGCCAGCACCACCAGCAGCCATTGCGCCAAGGCTGCCGCGGCCAGGGGCATGCCCAGGCGGAAGGCGCCGCGCTCGCGCCAGGCGGCCACCAGGGCCAACAGCGTCAGGATGGCAAAGGCGCCCAGCAGGAAGCGCAGATCAAGTTCAGGCCACCAGCCCGCGGCCTGCAGCCGGGGCTGCTGCAGCTTGACCAGCACCCCGAGCACCAGCGGAAAGATCACCAGCAGCGGCAGGAACAGGCGCCGTACCCAGGCCAGGGCACCCGGCCCCTGCAGCAGCACCCAGGCGCCGAGGGCGGCGCAGGCCGGGATGGCCGGCAGGATGTAATAGGGCTTCTTGAAGGTGGGTATCGACAGGGCCACCACGATCAGCGTGGCGAAGCCGGCCAGCTGGAGCAGCAGGCGGCTGTCCGCCTGCTCATGGCGCAGCCCCCAGTGCCGCCTCAGTGTCGGCAAGGCCAGCAGTGCCAGGGGAAAGGCCGGCGCATAGCGATAGAGCCCCAGTTGCAGGAAGTACCACCAGGGATAGCCGGCACCGTCGGTGTCGTCCAGCCGCCCGGAGACCTGCATGCGCAGCACGTCTTCGACAAAGACCGGGCCGCCAGTACGCCAGGCCAGGCCAAACAACAGGGCGCAGCACAGCGCCAGCACCACGGCGCCCACCAGCCCGTAGCCGAAGCTGCGCCGCCAGTCGCCCTGCAGCAGCCAGTAGACGCAGACCACACCACAGGGCTCGATCAAGCCCAGGGGGCCGCGCACGGCGAAGCCGGCGGCCAGGCACAGGAACACCAGGGCGCGCCGCCGGGGCAGGCCGCGCTGGTCGGCGCTCCACAGCAGATAGAAGCAGCCCAGCGCCGCCAGGGTAACGAACTGATCGAGGCAGATGGAGCGGGCCTTGGCCAGAAAGCCGTTGGTGAGCAGCAGCACCAGTACCGCCAGCAGGCCCCAGGCGCGGGACCGCTCGGCCAGCAGGCGATAGAGCAGACCGACGATGGCCGCCGAGGCCAGCGCGGTGGGAATCACCGTGGCCAGGCGATTGACCTCGCCGAATAGCTGGGCGAAGACGTCGATCAGCAGCGTCGAGGTGACGGGATAGTCCGGATAGGGCTGTCCGTAACTGGTCGGGAAGGCACTGGCCCCGTGGCGAAACATCTCCTGGGCGAACAGCGCGAAGCGGCCGTCGAAGCCGATGAAAGGCTGCTCCCACAGTCCGAGGGTGAACAGCAGCACCGCCAGCAGGCACAGCGCCAGACTTTCGAGGCGCAGGCGCGCCGGACTCGGGATGGACGACACGCGGCAGGACTCCGGCAGGCTGGGAAAAACGGGCTCGCGACCCGCCGCCACTATCGCTGAACAACCTTAGGGATCGCTGAAACCAGGCTGACGGCAGGCTGACAGAAACCGCGGGACAGAGCGGTTCGGCCGTGAGGCGGTGGCGACTATGCCGCTGAATTGAAAATTTTTTATGACAGCTGCATCCAAGGCCCCGGCTGCCGGGTATAGCCCCTACAGTCCAGCCGACTGTGCCCCCTCTCAATCCGGAGCAAGTGCATGAACAATATCTCCAGCCGTTGCAGCATCCTGGCCCTGACCGCCCTGTTGAGCACCCCGCTGCTGGCCCAGGGCGAGCTGCCCGAGGCCGTCCGTGTCCCCGCCGGCAACAGCCTGATGCTGGAAACCGTGGGCAAGGGCACCATCGTCTACGAGTGCCGTGACAAGAAGGACATGCCCGGCCAGACCGAGTGGTTCTTCGTGGGCCCCAAGGCCGACTTGCATGATCGCCAGGGCAAGCAGGTGGGGCGCTACTACGGTCCGCCGGCGACCTGGGAAGCCAGCGACGGCTCCAAGGTGGTCGGCAAGCAACTGGCCGTCGCCCCCGCCGGCGCCGGCAACCTGCCCTATCAACTGGTGGAGGCCGCGCCTGCCGAGGGCAAGGGCGCCTTCCAGGGCACCACCTACATCCAGCGCACCGCGCTCAAGGGTGGCGTCGCGCCGGCCAAGGCCTGTACTGCGGCCAACAAGGGCGAACAGCAGATCGTGAACTACCAGGCGGACTATTTGTTCTGGAAGAAGGGCTGAGGTCCAGGGGGACAGCCACGACCGGATCGGCTAGGCTCGGCTGATCCGGTCGCCACCCCTGGCGCCCCCGAGCCTGGCGTGACCTAGTGACCGACCGTCCCCATGACCCTGAGGCCCTGCTCGCCGCCTGCGCTCGGGGCGAGCGCGCCGCCCTGCAGCGGCTCTACCAGACCGAGGCGCCGCTGCTGCTGGGCATCGTCCTGCGCCTGGTGCGCGATCGCGGGCTGGCCGAGGACATCCTCCACGACGCCTTTCTGCGCATCTGGCGCGGCGCCGCCGGGTTCGCCCCGGAGCGTGGTTCGGCGCGTGGCTGGATGTGCAGCATCGCGCGCAACCTGGCGCTCAACGCCCTGCGCGATCGCCAGTGGCTGGTGCCCCTGGCGGACGGGTGGGAACCCCTGGCCAAGTCGGCCGATCCGGCGCGAGAGGCCGACGGCCGCCGCCTGGAGGGCTGCCTGCAGAACCTGGAGGCGCCGCGGCGGGAGGCCATCCTGGCCGCCTACCTGGACGGCTGCTCCCATGGCGAGATCGCCCAGCGCCTGCAGGCGCCGCTGGGCACGGTGAAGAGCTGGATCACGCGCGGCCTCAAGGCGCTCAGGGAGTGCATGACATGAACGGCGACACCACCCTGCCCCCGGACGAGGAGCGCGAACGCCTGGCCGGCGAATACGTGCTCGGCACCCTGGACGCCGAGGAGCGTCGTCGGGTGGAAGGTGCGCTGGCGACGGACGCCCTGCTGGCCGCTGCCGTGGCGCGTTGGGAGGCGCGTCTGCAGCCGCTGGCCGAGCGGGTGCCACCCGTCGAGCCCGGCGCGAATCTGTGGCCGCGCATCGAGCGTAGTCTGGGTGAGGCCGACGCCAAGGTCACCCCCCGGCGCGAGTCGCTGTGGCAGCGCCTGGCGCTCTGGCAGGGCCTGAGCGCGGCAGGGCTGGCCGCCAGCTTGGTGCTTGGCGTGCTGTTGCTGATGCGTCCGGTCCCCACGCCAAGCTACCTGGTGGTACTGGCCGCGCCCAGCGATCGGACGCCCGGCTGGGTGATCCAGACCGCCAGCGCCCATGACCTGCAGCTGATTCCCCTGGGGCGCGACGCCGTGCCGAGCGGCAAGGCGCTGCAATTCTGGACCAAGGCCGATGCCTGGCAGGGCCCGGTGTCGCTGGGCTTGGTCGAGCCGGGGCGTACCCTGCAGGTGCCGCTGGACCAGCTGCCGCCGCTGGAAGCCAATCAGCTGTTCGAACTCACCCTGGAAGACCAGGGCGGGTCGCCCACCGGCCGACCCACCGGACCGATCCAGTTCATCGGCCGGGCGGTCAAGGTGCTCTAGCGAGCGCCCTCAGCTCTGGCGATGGATGTTGAAGTTGCTGAACGCCTGGCAGGTCGCCATCAGCTGGATGCGGTTGATGTTGACGTGCTTGGGTTGGTTGAGGGTCCAGTGGATGGATTCGGCGATGTCGTCCGGGGTCAGGGGTTCGGTACCGGCATAGACCGCATCGGCCTTGGCCTTGTCGCCACCGAAGCGAACCACCGAGAACTCGCTTTCCGACAGGCCCGGCTCGATGTTGGTCACCCGCACCCCGGTGCCCAGCAGGTCCGATCTCAGGCTCAGGCTGAATTGCTTGAGGAAGGCCTTGGTGGCGCCATAGACGTGGCTGCCCGGATAGGGATAGTCGCCCGCCACCGAGCCCAGGTTGACGATGCCGGCGCCGGCGCCATGGGCGATCAGTCGCGGCAACAGCAGGCGGGTGCAATAGAGCATGCCCTTGATGTTGGTATCGACCATGGTGTCCCAGTCGTCCAGGTCGCAGCTCTGGGCAGGGGTGTTGCCCAGCGCCAGACCGGCGTTGTTGACCAGGGCGCGCAGCTGGTTGAATTCCTCCGGCAGGCCGGCGACCGCGGCTTCCACAGCGGCGCGATCCTGGACGTCCAGCACCAGCGGCAGCACCTTGGCCTGCCCGGACAATTCCTCGGCCAGGGCGTGCAGGCGATCCTCGCGGCGGCCGGTGATGACGATCGACCAGCCGTCCTTGGCGAAGCGGCGAGCGGTGGCGGCGCCGAAGCCGGAGGTAGCGCCGGTGATGAAGATCGAAGACATGAAAGATTCCTTCTGCGAGGGAGTTTGGCCGAGGCCAACGATAGCTCAGGGACGTTGGTCAGGCGAATACTCAGATCGCTGGGAATCCAGCGGATCAGTTATAACGCCTTGGTATCTCGAGGTTTTTCGTGCACTGGCGATTTTTTGAACAGTTCCCGCCAGACCAGGCGCCCTGGACTTCGCGTCCGGCTATGCCAAGCTTATCCACAGGACGATCCACGGAACTCCTGTACAGAACCCGAGCCCACTATCAGCGGGATAAGTCCGCCGATGCGAGCCAGGCGGGCGGTCCGGCCGGCGCCAGTCCGGTGCAGGCCGCTTCCACGCAGGCGGCCAGACCGGCGAAGCGCAGCTCGCGACCGGTGAGGCCCGGGCCATAGTGGGCGAACTTGCCGGAGTTGGTCAGCAGGGTAAGGGCCTGAGGCGGCACAAGGGGTTCGCCGAGCATGCACCAGCAGGTGTCCCCCACCAGCTGGGCACCGAAGGCTTCCAGTTCGGCCAGGCTACCGTTCCGCCCGGCCGCTTCGCGCACGTCCCGCCCGAGGGTAATCACCAGAGCTACCCCGGGATGCTTGTACCGGCCCCGGCATAGTTCGGCCAGCCGCTGGCATTCCTCGGCAGAGAAATGCGGATTACCCAAGGCTACCAGCTGGACCTCGCGGGAAGTGGCGCTGTCCAGTTCGGCCCAGGCCCGACGCAGATCGGCCAGCTCTATGTCCTCGACCTCCAGCTCAGGCGCGGCGACCGCAGCCAGGGTCGGCGCCTCGGGCGTCACCCCGACCAGATGAAACAGCGGCGCCGCCGAGGTGGTGGCGAAGGCGGCGCCAAAGGCCTTGAGATCGTCGCGGCTGGGCTGGGCGTGTTCCAGCCCCAGCACCGCGGGAATCCGGGTGGGCGAGCGCAGGCCGATCCAGTAGCCGAGCAGCGGATAGAAGGCGTCGTCATGGCCCGCGGGTACGCTGACCCGCAACACCCTGGCCGCGCGGCGACCGCTGTCCAGATGGCAGCCGGCCCGAGGGGCCCGACCGGTCAGGGCGGTGCAGATATCGAGAAAGTCGGCGTACTTCTGGGTGCGCGCGCCCAGCACGCTGTTGGCGAAGACCACGGCATTGGATTCGGCCCAGACCACCTGCTCGCCCAAGGTCGGGGCGCTATCCAGTAGATAGGGCGCGCAGGTGAAGGTGGGGCGACAGCCCAGGGCCACATAGGCCTCGCTCAGGGCACTGGCCGGCTCACCCAGCGCCGGGTCGACGCCCTGCTCGCGCCAGCGCCGTTGATCCACCGACACCGCATTGAGACTGGTGGGTACCCGTACCCGACCGCCCCACGCCACCAGCCGCTGGGCAAAGGCCAGGCTGGCCGGACCGGTATAGATACAGCCGTCGATATGGGCCTGGGTGATGTCGAGCAATTCGCCGGCGCCCTGCAGCCGCGCCATGCGTACCAGGATCTTCATCGCTGCCTGGACGGCCTGGCCCTCGGCGCCTGCCAGCTTGGCCCGATCGGTCGCGCTCAGCTGCAACTCTTTTGGGGTATCGACCGGAGTAGCGGGGAAAGGGTCTTCAGGTGCGCCGACCCAACCGTCGGCTACCGCGATCTCGTCGCACTCGGCCAGGGCCGCGAAGGCTGCGGCGCCCAGGCTGACCACTGGCAGGGAGCGACCGAAGAGTTCTTCCGCGACGATGGCACCCAGGCTGAGGATCTCGTCCGGCTCGGACAGTACCAGCGCTGCCGGTCCGCGTCCTGCCAGCAACAGCTCCAGGAGCACGGCGCTGCCGGTACAGGAGCCGCGTCCGCTGGGGATGGCCAGGATGCGACCGGCCAGTTCCAGGCCGTGCAGGGGATGGTGGCGATCGATCACCCGACCGCTGGCCGGATCGACGCCACCCCATAAACTCAGGCCCAGGGGCGCCCAGGCCAGGCGTCCCCGGGCATGGCCCGCGACCAGACAGCGACCGCGGACCGCCGCCACCGCTAGTGGCCGCCCAGGTAGGCTTCGCGCACCTGGGGATTGGCCAGCAATTCCTGGCCACTGCCGCTCATGCGGATCTCGCCGGTGACCATCACATAGGCACGGTCGGACAGGCGCAGGGCATGGTTGGCGTTCTGCTCCACCAGGAAGATGGTCATGCCGCTCTGGGCCAGCTCGCGCAGGATCTGGAAGATCTGCTTCACCACGATGGGCGCCAGGCCCAGGCTGGGTTCGTCGAGCAAGAGCAGCTTGGGTCGCGCCATCAGCGCCCGGGCGATGGCCAGCATCTGCTGTTCGCCACCGGACATGGTCATGGCGCGCTGGTTACGGCGTTCCTTGAGCCGTGGGAAGAGCTCGAACATGCGCTGCATGTCCTCGTCCACCCAACGGGTACCTATGGGGATGGTGCCCATCAACAGATTCTCCTCGACCGTCATGTCGGGGAATACATGGCGCCCCTCCGGTGACTGGGCGATGCCATTGGAGGCCACGTAGTGGGCGTTCTTGCGAGTGATGTCCTCGCCGCGGTAGAGGATCTGCCCGTTGCGCGCCTGGGGCTGGCTGAAGATGGACATCAGCAGGGTGGACTTGCCGGCACCGTTGGCGCCGATCAGGCTCACCGTCTCGCCTTCGTTAATGCTCAGGGAGACGCCTTTCAGGGCCTGGATCGGCCCGTAGAAGACATCGACGTTGCGAAACTCCAGGATCGGCGTGGTCATGCCACCTCCTCTTCTTCGGCGCCGAGGTAGGCGGCGATGACCTTGGGATCGTTGCGAATGTCGGCCGGCAGGCCGCGGGCGATGACTTGGCCATGGTCCAGCACCACGATGTGGTCGGAGATGTTCATCACCATGCCCATGTCGTGCTCGATCAGCACCACGGTGATGCGGTGCTGGTCGCGCAGGAGCCGGATCATGCCGGCCAGGGCCTCGGTCTCGGCCGGGTTGAGGCCGGCGGCGGGTTCGTCCAGGCAGACGATCTCCGGGCGGGTGCACATGGCCCGGGCGATTTCCAGGCGGCGCTGCTGGCCGTAGGAGAGTTCGCCGGCCAGACGGTTGGCGTGGTCCACCAGGTCCACCACCTCCAGCCAGTAGAAGGCCGTGTCCAGCGCCTTTTCCTCGGCTCGGCGATAGCCGGGGGTGTTGAGGATGCCGGTGATGAGGTTGCGGTTGCACTGCATGTGCTGCGCCACCAGCAGGTTCTCCACCACCGACATCTCCTTGAACAGGCGGATGTTCTGGAAGGTGCGGGCGAGACCGGCGCGATTCACCAGGTGGGTGCCGCCGAACATCTTGTACCAGAGCCGGCTGCCGAACTGCACCGGGTTGACGAAGTCGGTGGCCTGGAAGCGCTCGCCCATGATCTTGCCGACGCGGGTCGAGCGACCATCGGCGGTGTCCAGGCGGATCTCGCCATCGGTGGCCTTGTAGAAGCCGGTCAGGCAGTTGAACACCGTGGTCTTGCCAGCACCGTTTGGGCCGATCAGCGCGGTGATGGACTGGCGCTGGATCTCGAAGCTCACGTCCGAGAGGGCCTTGATGCCCCCGAATCTCATGCCGAGACCCTTTACGGTCAGAATGTTGTCGCTCACGGCGCCACTCCCTTGCGAATCGCGAAGCCACTGCGGGCGATACGGATCAGGCCGCGCGGCCGCCACATCATCATCACCACCATGAGCACGCCGAACACCAGCATGCGGATGTCGCCGAATTCGCGCAGCAGTTCGAACAGCAGGGTCATGACGAAGGCCGAGACCACCACCCCGACGGTGGAGCCCAGACCGCCCAGTACCACGATGGCCAGCACCAGCACCGACTCGAAGAAATTGAACGAGGCCGGGTTGATGAAGCCCTGGTAGGTGGCGAAGAACACCCCGGCCAGGCCGGCGGTGGAAGCACCGATCATGAAGGCCGAGAGCTTGACCAGCACGTGGTTCAGACCCATGGCGCGGCAGGCGATCTCGTCTTCGCGCAGGGCTTCCCAGGCCCGGCCGACCGGCATGCGGGTCAGGCGATGCTTGATGTAGAGCACCAGCAGCACCACCAGGAACAGCACGGTGTAGATGAAGATCATGGTCGCGTTGGGGTTGTAGCTGATGCCCAGCAACTCATGGATGGGTACCCCGCCCTCCTTCGCGCGCCGACCGAATTCGATGCCGAAGAAGGTCGGCGACGGCGCGGCGATGCCGTTGGGGCCCTTGGTCACCTCCAGCCAGTTGTTGAGCACCAGACGGATGATCTCGCCGAAGCCAAGAGTGACGATGGCCAGGTAGTCCCCGTGCATGCGCAAGACCGGGAACCCCAGTATCGCCCCCGCCACCGCGGCCAGGATCGCGGCGAGCGGCAGCATGGTCCAGAAGCCCAGCCCCAGATACTGGTAACCCAGCGCCAGGCCATAGGCGCCTATGGCATAGAAGCCGACGTAGCCGAGGTCGAGCAGACCGGCCAGGCCCACCACGATGTTCAGCCCCAGGCCCAGCAGCACATAGATCAGGCAGAGGATGATCACCGTCAGCCAGTACTTGGTGGCCAGGAAGGGAAAGGCGATGGCGACCAGGATGATGATGGGCAGGATGAATCTGAGGTTGGACCTGTGCCCCGGCGGCAGCACATGGACGCCGCCGTCGTTGCGCTTGAAGGACTCGATCCAGTCGCGCCCCTTGGCGGTCTGGCCGAACAGGCTGAGCAGGAAGCGGCCGGCCATGACCACCGCGACCATGATGCCGACGCGGCCGGGCTCGACGTTGTAGCCATAGCCGTCGAGCACGATGCCGACGATGGGGCCGAACAGGATCAGCGAGACCAGGCCGACCATGAGGGTGTCGCGCAGCACGACCTTGAGATCGAAGGAGGAAGACGTCTGACTCATGGATTCACACCTTCGTGACCTGGGGTTTGCCGAGCAGCCCCTGGGGCCTAAAGATCAGGATCGCCACCAGCAGCGAGAAGCTGAAGACGTCCTTGTAGTCCGAGTTCACCAGGCTGGCGAACTGGGCTTCTGAGATGCCGAGGATGATGCCGCCGAGCATCGCGCCGGGCAGCGAGCCGATGCCGCCGAGCACCGCCGCGGTAAAGGCCTTGATGCCGATGATGAAGCCGGCATAGAAGTCGAAGGTGCCGTAGTTGAGGGTGATGAGCACCCCGGCCAGTGCCGCCATGGCCGCGCCGATGATGAAGACGTAGGAGATCACCCGGTCGGTGTTGATGCCGAGGATCTGCGCCATCTTGCGATCCTGCTGGGTGGCGCGGCACATGCGGCCGAGGGTGGTCTTCTGGATCACGTAGGTGAGCAGGCCCATGCCGATGATGGACGCCACGATGATGAAGATCTTGGTGTAGGTGATGATCACGAAGCCTTCGCCGATATGCAGGCGCAGGGCGCCGTCGAGCAGCGTCGGTACGCCCTGCTGGCGCGCGCCCTGGGCGAGCTGCACGTAGTTCTGCAGGATCAGCGACATGCCGATGGCCGAGATCAGCGGGGCCAGGCGCGTGGAGTTGCGCAGTGGCTTGTAGGCGATGCGTTCGATGGCCCAGCCGTACACGGAAGTGACCACCACGGTGAAGATCAGGGTGCCGAGGATCAGCACGGGAAAGGAATGCAGGCCGAACACGCTCAGCAAGGCGATGCCGATGGCGGCGAGATAGGCCGACACCATGTACACGTCGCCATGGGCGAAGTTGATCATGCCGATGATGCCGTAGACCATGGTGTAGCCGATGGCGATGAGTCCGTAGACCGAACCCAGGGTCAGGCCGTTGACCAGTTGTTGCAGGAATATACCGTCCACGTTTGCAGTCTCGCGCTGGATGGATGACGAGGGCCGCCGGCCGCCCTCTCGTCCTGGGGCGGAGACGAGAAGGCGGCCAGCGGATTCACGCGAGGATCAGGGCAGCTGGTTGTACTTGCCCTTGTCGTCCCATTCGTACATCACGTAGTCGGAGACCTTGAGGTCGCCCTTGCTGTCCCAGCTCTTCTCGCCCAGCACGGTGTTGACGCTGTGGGACTTCAGCCACTCGGCGGCCTTGGCGCCGTCGGTGCCCTTGATGCCGTTGAAGGCAGCGGCCACGGCCTGCAGCGAGGCATAGGAGTAGAGGGTGTAGCCCTCGGGCTCGTAGCCGGACTTGCGCAGGGCTTCCACCACGGTCTTGCCGGCCGGGTTCAGCAGCGGATCGGCGCCAAAGGTCATCAGCACGCCCTTGGTGTACTGGGGACCACCGGCGGTGGTGACCAGGTCGGCGGAGACGATGCCGTCGCCGGAGACGAACTTGGCGGTCACGCCCTGTTCGCGCATCTGGCGGACCAGCGGACCGGCTTCGGGGTGCAGGCCGCCGAAGTACACCACGTCGGCACCGGAGGCGCGGATCTTGGTGACCAGGGAGTTGAAGTCCTTCTCGCCGCGGGTCAGGCCCTCGTAGAGCACCTCCTTCACGCCGCGCTTGTTGAGCTGCGCCTTGGTGGCGTCGGCCAGGCCCTGACCGTAGGTGTCCTTGTCGTGGATGATGGCGACCTTCTTGGCCTTGAGGGTATCGACGATGTAATCGCCGGCCACGATGCCCTGCTGGTCGTCACGTCCGCACATGCGGAACACCCCGGTCAGGCCACGCTCGGTGATCTTGGGGTTGGTGGACGCCGGGGTAATGGAGATGATGCCGGCTTCGTCGTAGATCTCCGAGGCGGGCATGGTGTTGGAGGAGCAGAAGTGGCCGATGACGGCCTTGACCTTCTCGGAGTCCACCAGGCGGTTGGCCACGGCCACGGCCTGCTTGGGCTCGCAGGCGTCGTCACCCTGCACCAGCTTGATCTTCTCGCCATTGATGCCACCGGCGGCGTTGATGTCCGCCGCGGCCTGGGTAGCCCCCTTCCAGAACTGCTCGCCATAGGCGGCACTGGCCCCGGTGTAGGGACCGGCGACACCGATCACGATGTCGGCATGCGCCAGGGAGGAGAGAGTGAACGCAGAACCGATAGCGAGAGCCAGAATGCCTTTTCTGTAAATCTTCGACATGGGAGGTGTGCTCCAGAGGGTGGTTGGCCTGTTCGCCGGAGCAAAGCCTGTGCCATCACCCAGCTGTGTATCGGGCGCAAAGGCCATTTGCCGCCACCGCGATGAGCCAAAACCTTCGTTTGCGGGCGGCGAGGGCTGCTGCCAGTGGACTCGACTGCGCCTTAGACTTTTGTCTTAACTGGCTCATTAGTCTGGATAATTCTAAAAAGCGGTAGCAGAGAAACAGGCAAAAGGCAGCGGTTTGTTACCAGATAGCAACCCGGTTGCACCTGTTTCGCACCAAAACGTAACACCGTCCCCACACTGTGCCACCAAAGTAACCATGATCCTGCGGCCTCAGGCCCCTGGGAAATCCGCCGTTCTCTCAGCCTGCTGGCGGTTATGAACAGCCATGAAAAAGCGGCCGACTTGCACAGGTCTAGATGCGCAAATCGGCCGCTTCGGGGCGTTATCGCCTGGCCCGAGGGCCGGTGACAGCGGGTATGGCGGGGCCGCTAGAGCACCACGCGCAGGCACTGCCCCGCGTGATAGAGGGTGAAGCCGGCTTCGTACATCAGACTGCGCCACTGGCCGACCGGATTGGTCTCCAGCGACGCCAGGGGCAGCGGCAGGTCGTGGCGATCGCCGCTGCACAGATAGCGGGCAAAGGCCTGCCCCACCACCGTGCCCGTGGTCACCCCGCGACCGTTGTAGCCGGACACCGCCAGCAACCCCGGCGCCGGCTCGAACAGTCGCATCAGATGATCGGGCGTGAAGCCGATACGGCCCGTCCAGCTGCACTCCCACTCGACCTTCCCGAGCGCCGGGAAATAGTGCCGCTGGATACGATCGGCCCAGGCGCGGATGAAGCCGGCCGGCCGCCCCGCCATGTTGCCGAGACTGCCCAGCAGCAGACGGCCATCGGCATCGCGGCGGATGCTGCTGAGCACCGTGCGGGTATCCCAGGAACCACGGCCCTGGGGCAGGATGAAATCCGCTTCCGGACCGAGCGGCCGCGAGGCCACCTGGTAGTAGTAGCCCGGGAAGAATTGCGTCCGCAGGGTGGTCCACTCGCCTTCGGTGTAGGCATTGGAAGCGATCACCACCTGGTCGGCGGTGACTCGTCCCTGTGGGGTTTCCACCTGCCAGCGTTCGCCGACCCGCTGCAGGCGCTGTACCGCGCTCCGCTCGAACAGCTCGCCGCCTTCCTGACGCAGCGCCCTGGCCAGGCCCAGGGCATAACCCATGGGCACCAGGGTGCCGGCGCGATGATCGAGCAGCGCGCCACTGATGTCGCGCGTGCCGCAGGCGCTGTAACAGGCCTCCCCTTCCAGCAGCTCGACCCGGGCACCGCGCCGCTGCCATTGCTCGGCACGCTGCCCCAGATCGGCCAGGCCCTTGGCGCTGTGCGCCATGTGCAGAGTGCCGGCGCGGCGCGGCTGGCAATCGATGCCATAGCGCTCGATGAGACCGAATACCTGACTCGGCGCATCGCCCATCACGCCCAGCAGGCGCTCTCCGACCTCCGGCCCCAGGGTCGCCACGGCTTCGTCCGGCGGGATCCACATGCCGGCATTGACCAGCCCGACATTGCGTCCGGAGCCGCCATGGCCGACGCCATGGGCTTCCAGCACCACCACCCGCCGCCCGGCCTGCGCCAGGTGCAGGCCGGTGGACAGGCCGGTATAGCCACCGCCGATAACGCAGACCTCGGTGTCACGCTCGCCCTGCAACGACGCCCCCGGCACCGCCGGATACAGCCGCTCCCACAGGCACTCTTCACGCAACTGCATTCTCTGCGCTCCTGGCGGACCCACTTAGTCGAAGACGATGCCCTGGGCCAGCGGCAGTTCGCGGGAATAGTTGACGGTGTTGGTCTGGCGGCGCATGTAGGCCTTCCAGGCGTCGGAGCCGGATTCGCGACCGCCACCGGTTTCCTTCTCGCCACCGAAGGCGCCACCGATCTCGGCACCGCTCGGTCCGATGTTGACGTTGGCGATGCCGCAGTCGCTGCCGGTCGCCGACATGAAGGCCTCGGCCTCGCGCACGTCGGTGGTGAAGATGCAGGACGACAGGCCCTGGGGCACGGCGTTGTTCAGCGCCACCGCCTCGTCGAAATCGTCATAGGTCAGCACATAGAGGATGGGGGCGAAGGTCTCGTGGCGCACCGCCTCGCTCTGCTCGGGCATCTCGACGATGGCCGGCGCCACGTAGTAGGCCTCGGGATACTGCTCAGCCAGCTGACGCTCGCCGCCGTAGACCACGCCGCCCTCGCCACGCGCCTGTTCCAGTGCACCCTGCATGGCCTGGAAACTGGCCGCATCGATCAGCGGACCGATCAGGTTGCCTTCCAGCGGATGGCCGATGCGGACTTTGGCATAGGCGGTCTTCAGCCGGGCGACGATCTCGTCCTTCACCGAACGGTGGGCGATCAGCCGGCGCAGGGTGGTGCAGCGCTGGCCGGCGGTACCGACGGCGCTGAACAGGATGGCGCGTACCGCCATGTCCAGATCGGCGCTCGGCGCGAGGATCATGGCATTGTTGCCACCCAGCTCGAGGATGCTGCGGCCGAAGCGCGCTGCAACCCGCGGTCCTACCTCGCGACCCATGCGGGTGCTACCCGTGGCGCTCACCAGCGCCACCCGCGGATCGTCCACCAGAGCCTCACCGGCGGCGCGATCACCGACGATGACCTGACTCAGATCGGCCGGGGCATCGCCAAAGCGCGCCAGGGCCTTCTCGAACAGCGCCTGGCAGGCCAGGGCGGTCAGCGGGGTCTTTTCCGAAGGCTTCCAGATCACCGGATTGCCGCAGACCAGGGCCAGGGCGGCGTTCCACGACCAGACCGCCACCGGGAAGTTGAAGGCACTGATGATGCCCACCACGCCCAGCGGCTGCCAGGATTCGCGCATGTGGTGACCGGGCCGCTCGGAGGCGATGGTCAGACCATAGAGCTGGCGCGACAGGCCAACGGCGAAGTCGCAGATGTCGATCATCTCCTGGACTTCACCCAGGCCCTCCTGGGTGATCTTGCCGGCTTCCCAGGACACCAGCTCGCCGAGATCGGCCTTGTGCGCGCGCAGTTCTTCACCCAGCAGCCGCACCAGTTCGCCCCGGCGCGGCGCCGGCACCGCGCGCCAGGCCTGGAAGGCGCGCTCGGCACGGGAGATCTTCTGCTCCACTTCGGCGGCGCTTTCCAGGGCGACGCTGCCCAGTTGGCTGCCATCGATGGGGGAATGCACCCGGTGCTCGCCTTGGGTGTAGTGCTGGGCAGAAACGCCGAGGCGTTCCAACAGGGCCTTGCTCATGCTGAGGTCTCCGCGGAAAGGGAATCGTCCCTGAGTATGGTCAGCCCAGCGGCGCCGGACAACCGACCTTTGCTCGGCATATCATTCCCTTTTTTCATGCCGCGAGTCCGCTCATGCAACGCCGCCACCTGCCGTCCATCACCGCCATGCAGTGCTTCGAGGCGGTCGCGCGTCATCTGAGCTTCACCCGCGCGGCCGACGAACTGGCGCTGACCCAGAGCGCCGTCAGCAAACAGGTCGCCCAGCTCGAGGACCTGCTGCAGCACAGTCTGTTTCGCCGGGTCCGCCGCCGCCTGCAGCTCACCCCGGCGGGCGCGCTCTACCTCGCCGAGGTGGACAAGATCCTCAACCAGCTGGAGATGTCGGCGCGCTATCTGAGGTCCTATGGCGGCGAGACCGAGGTGCTGCGCGTGGCCACCCCGCCGACCTTTGGCGAGCGCTGGCTGGTGCCGCGGCTCAAGGGCTGGCGCCTGCGCTTTCCCAACATCCACCTGGATGTCTCCAGTGCGCTGGAACCGGTGGACTTCCGCGACCCCCGCCATGACGTGGCGCTGTTCTACGGCCACGGCAGCTGGCCGGGTGCCGAGTGCGAATTGCTGCTGCACGAGCACATGGTCGCGGTCTGCGCGCCGGACCTGCTGCCCGCCGAGGGTATCGCCGGACCGGAGCAACTGGTGGACTTCGTCCTGCTGCAGAACACCACCCGCCCGGAATCCTGGCACGACTGGTACGCCAGCCTCGGGCGCGACGAGGTGCACAGCCACCACGGCCCGCGCTTCGACACCTTCACCCTCTGCGCCCGCGCCGCCCAGGAAGGCTGCGGGGTGGCCCTGCTCCCGGAATTCCTGGTCGCCGAAGAACTGGCTTCCGGTCGCCTGGTGCTCGCCTGGCCCCATCGCCTGGCCAGCCCCCATGCCTACTGGCTGGCCTATCCGGAACAGATGGCCGAGGTGCCCAAGGTGCGCAGCTTTATCGAATGGATTCGCGAGAAGGCTTGATGCACTGGCCAATCGCGACCATGGCGGTTCGCAGGTGCGACCGCTTGCCGTTTGCCGATCGTGGCCATGGGCCGCTCCTACAAAACATCACTCTCTGTAGGAGCGGCCGCATCGGCGGACCGCCACGGCCGCGATGAGGATATCCACCGCGAACTTCATCCCGCACCAGAAACGAAAAACCCGGCCGAGGCCGGGTTTTTTATTCAGGGTCGTCTTAGACGCCGGAGGCTTCCGCCGCCGCCACATCCTTGATCGACAGCTTGATGCGACCGCGGTTGTCCACGTCCAGCACCAGCACCTTCACTTCCTGACCTTCTTTCAGCACGTCGGTGACCTTCTCGATGCGCTGATCGCTCAGCTGCGAGATGTGCACCAGGCCATCCTTGCCAGGCAGGATGCTGACGAAGGCGCCGAAGTCGACGATGCGCTCCACCTTGCCGACGTAGATCTTGCCGATCTCGGCCTCGGCAGTGATGCCCAGGACGCGCTGCTTGGCCGCTTCAGCGGCTTCGCGAGTCTCGCCGTAGATCTTGATGGTGCCGTCGTCTTCGATGTCGATCGACGCCTTGGTCTCTTCGCAGATACCACGGATGGTGGCGCCACCCTTGCCGATCACATCGCGGATCTTGTCCTGGTCGATCTTCATCGCCAGCATGGTCGGGGCATTTTCGGACAGCTCGGCACGCGACTCGGAGATCACCTGGTTCATCTGACCCAGGATGTTCAGACGCGCTTCCAGCGCCTGCTCCAGAGCGATTTCCATGATCTCTTCGGTGATGCCGTTGATCTTGATGTCCATCTGCAGGGCGGTGACGCCTTTGGCAGTACCGGCCACCTTGAAGTCCATGTCGCCCAGGTGATCTTCGTCACCCAGGATGTCGGTCAGGACGGCGAACTTCTCGCCTTCCTTGACCAGACCCATGGCGATACCGGCAACCGGGGCCTTGACCGGCACACCGGCATCCATCAGCGCCAGAGAGGCACCGCAGACCGAGGCCATGGAGCTGGAGCCGTTGGACTCGGTGATCTCGGAGACCACGCGGATGCTGTAGGGGAAGGCGTCCTGGGTCGGCAGCATGGCCTGGATGCCACGACGGGCCAGACGGCCGTGACCGATCTCGCGACGGCCCGGGCTGCCCATGCGGCCGCACTCGCCGACCGAGAAGGGCGGGAAGTTGTAGTGCAGCATGAAGCTGTCACGACGCTCGCCTTCCAGGGTGTCCAGCAGCTGCGAGTCACGGGCGGTGCCCAGGGTCGCGGTGACCAGGGCCTGGGTTTCGCCGCGGGTGAACAGGGCCGAACCGTGGGTCTTCTTCAGCGGGCCGACTTCGATCTGCAGCGGGCGAACGGTGCGGGTGTCGCGACCGTCGATACGCGGCTTGCCGTCGACGATGTTCTGGCGCACGGTACGGTACTCCAGCAGACCGAAGGTCTCCTTGACCTCGGCTTCGCTGTACTGACCATTTTCACCGGCCAGCTTGGCGATGGCCTGGTCACGCAGGGCGCCCAGGGCCGCATAGCGATCCTGCTTGATGGTGATGGTGTAGGCACGGGACACGGCCTCGCCGACCTCGGCCTTGACGGCTTCGATCAGGGCGGTGTTCTCGGCAGGCGCCTGCCAGTTCCAGGTCGGCTTGCCGGCTTCGGCAGCGAACTGGCTGATGGCCTCGATGGCCACCTGGAATTCTTCGTGAGCGAACAGCACGCCGCCCAGCATCTGGTCTTCGGTCAGCTCGTCGGCTTCGGATTCCACCATCAGCACGGCGTCACGGGTACCGGCCACGACCATGTCCAGGCTGGAGCTCTGCAGCTGCTCGTAGCTGGGGTTCAGCAGGTAGCCCAGCTCGCTGTGGTAGCCCACGCGCGCAGCGGCGATCGGACCGGCGAAGGGGATGCCGGAAATGGCCAGGGCGGCAGAGGTGCCGATCATGGCGGCGATGTCCGGATCGGACTTCTTGTTGGTGCTGACCACGGTGCAGACCACCTGGACTTCGTTGAGGAAGCCCTCGGGGAACAGCGGACGGATCGGACGATCGATCAGGCGCGAGGTCAGGGTTTCCTTCTCGGAAGGACGGCCTTCGCGCTTGAAGTAACCACCGGGGATGCGGCCAGCGGCGTAGGTCTTCTCCTGGTAGTGCACGGACAGCGGGAAGAAGTCCTTGCCAACGGCAGGCTGCTTGGCACCGACCACGGTGACCAGCACGCTGACGTCTTCGGTGGAGACCAGCACGGCACCGGTCGCCTGGCGCGCGATGCGGCCGGTTTCCAGGGTGAAGGTCTGCTCACCGAACTTGAATTGCTTGATTACTGGATTCACAGTCTTTCCTTCTCTTTATTGCCTTGGGGGAAATCGGGGCGACCAGAGGGATTCGGACCCTCGCTGATCTCCAGGTGACGCAGGCCGATTCTGCCGGCCTTTCAAGCAAAAAAGCCGGAGGCCGGCGCGAGCCGACCTCCAGCTTCAGACTGCTTGCAGCAGGTCTGCATCGTATTAACGACGCAGGCCCAGGCGAGCGATCAGTGCGCTGTAACGAGAGGTGTCCTTGGACTTCAGGTAGTCCAGCAGCTTACGGCGCTGGTTGACCATGCGGATCAGACCACGACGGCTGTGGTGATCTTTGCCGTTGGCCTTGAAGTGACCTTGCAGCTTGTCGATGTTGGCGGACAGCAGGGCAACCTGCACTTCCGGCGAACCGGTGTCGCCTTCGCTCTGCTTGAACTCGTTTACGATCTGGGCTTTGTCTTCAACGCTCAGTGCCATGATAGGGCTCCTCTGAGGAACAGGCCGGGATGGATCCCGTGCTTAAGGAAAGAGGTGTGACCGTGCCTGCTGACAGCCACCCTCGGTATCGGTCTAGGACCGAATCAGTCTACGGGGAGCAACCTGCCCCTCGTCATCAATCTCGCCGATGCCGATGAAACGACCCTGGTCGTCCTGCACCCGCATCAAGCCGAATTTCGGTGCATTGGCAGCCCGAACGGGCTGGCCGTGCAACCAATAATAGGCGCTGTGCTGCGTCAGCTGCACCAGCGGCCAGTGCTCCAGGCCACTGTCGACCGGCAGCAGGAAGCGATCCAGCGCCTCGGAACCGCCTTCGGCGTGCGCCGCCTCCAGCTCGTCCAGGCTGATGGCCTGCGCCAGGCCAAAGGGGCCGGCCTGGGTACGGCGCAGCTCGGCCACATGGGCTCCGCAGCCAAGACGGGCGCCGAGGTCTTCGACCAGGGTGCGCACATAGGTGCCCTTGCTGCAGGCCACTTCCAGCGTCGCACGATCTTCCTGCAACGCCAGCAGTTCCAGACGGGCAATAGTAACAGAACGCGCCTCGCGCTCCACTACTTCCCCGGCACGCGCCAGCTTGTACAGCGGCTGGCCGTCGCGCTTGAGCGCCGAATACATCGGCGGGATCTGCTCTATCTGGCCGCGGAAGGCCGGCAGTGCCGCCTGGATGGCCGCTTCATCGACCGCGACCGCCCGTCGCTCCAGCACTTCACCCTCGGCATCGCCGGTGGTGGTGGTGACGCCCAGTTGCGCCACGGTGCTGTAGCCCTTGTCGGCATCCAGCAGGTACTGGGAAAACTTGGTCGCCTCGCCGAAGCACAGCGGCAGTACGCCGGTGGCCAGAGGATCCAGGCTACCGGTGTGCCCGGCCTTCTCGGCGTTGAGCAACCAGCGGACCTTTTGCAGGGCGGCGTTGGAGGAGAAGCCGCGCGGCTTGTCCAGCACCAGCACGCCATGTACCTGGCGGCGAATACGCTTGACCTGGGCCACCCCTACTCCTCCCCTTCGTGGCGACGGTCTTCGGCGACCGCCCGCTCGATCAGGGCCGACAGCTGGGCGCCGCGACGGATGCTTTCGTCGTACTGGAAGCTCAGTTGCGGAACGGTGCGCAATTTCATCGCCCGACCCAGCTGCTGACGCAGGAAGCCGGCGGCGTCCTTGAGGATGCCGATGTTCTGCTTGATGGCGTCGGCATCGTCGTCCTTGCCCAGGACGGTGATGTGCACCTTGGCATGGGACAGGTCGCGCGCGACGTCCACGCCGGTGATGGTCACCATGCCCAGTCGCGGATCCTTGATCTCACGCTGGATCAGCAGTGCCAGTTCACGCTGCATCTGATCACCGATGCGCTGGGTACGGCTGAATTCTTTGGCCATGTCGAAACTCTCGTACGAAAGGCCGCAGACACCAGGCCTGCCAGCCATGAACCTTGGAAACGCGAACGGCAAGTCCGGACCTGGCAGGGGTCTGCCAGGTCCGCGACCTGCCGTCCTGGTGCAGAGTCGTCGTTACAGCGAACGGGCGACCTGAACCTTCTCGAACACCTCGATCTTGTCGCCGACGCGGACGTCGTTGTAGCTCTTCACGCCGATACCGCATTCCATGCCGGCACGCACTTCGGCCACGTCATCCTTGAAGCGACGCAGGGATTCCAGCTCGCCTTCGAAGATGACCACGTCTTCGCGCAGGACGCGGATCGGACGGTTACGGTGCACCATGCCCTCGGTGACCATGCAGCCGGCGACGGCGCCGAACTTGGGCGAACGGAAGACGTCGCGCACTTCGGCGATACCCAGGATGTTCTCCCGGACGTCACTGCCCAGCATGCCGGTCAGCGCCTTCTTCACATCTTCGATGATGTCGTAGATGACGTTGTAGTAGCGCATGTCGAGGCCTTCCTGCTCGACGATCTTCCGCGCCCCGGCGTCGGCCCGGACGTTGAAGCCGAACAGCACGGCATTGGAAGCCAGCGCCAGGTTGGCGTCGCTCTCGGTGATACCACCGACGCCACCGCCGACCACGCGCACCTGGACTTCGTCGTTGCCCAGACCGGACAGCGAGCCCTGCAGCGCTTCGAGGGAGCCACGCACATCGGACTTGAGCACGATGTTGAGGGTCTTCTTCTCGTCCTGGCCCATGTTCTCGAAGATGTTCTCGAGCTTGCCGGCGTGAGCGCGGGCCAGCTTGATCTCGCGGAACTTGCCCTGACGGAACAGCGCCACTTCGCGGGCCTTCTTTTCGTCGGTCAGCACGGTGAGTTCGTCACCGGCGTCCGGGGTGCCGTCCAGGCCGAGGATCTCGACCGGGATGGAGGGACCGGCTTCCTTGATCGGCTTACCGTTCTCGTCGAGCATGGCACGGATACGACCGAAGTTGACGCCGACCAGGGCCATGTCGCCCTGACGCAGGGTGCCGTTCTGTACCAGTACGGTAGCGACCGGACCGCGACCCTTGTCCAGGCGCGATTCGATGACCACACCGCGACCGGGTGCTTCCGGCGTAGCGGTCAGCTCCAGGACTTCGGCCTGCAGCAGGATGGCTTCGAGCAGCTCGTCCACGCCGGTACCGGCCTTGGCCGAGACGTGCACGAACTGGGTGTCGCCGCCCCACTCTTCCGGGATGACCTGACGACCAGCCAGATCGTGCTTGACGCGATCCGGATCGGCGTCGGGCTTGTCGATCTTGTTGACCGCCACGACGATGGGGACACCCGCCGCCTTGGCGTGCTGGATGGCTTCCTCAGTCTGCGGCATGACGCCGTCATCGGCCGCGACGACCAGGATGACGATGTCGGTGGCCTTGGCACCACGGGCACGCATGGCGGTAAACGCGGCGTGGCCAGGGGTATCCAGGAAGGTCACCATGCCACGCTCGGTTTCCACGTGGTAGGCACCGATGTGCTGGGTGATGCCACCGGCTTCGCCCGACGCGACCTTGGCGCGACGGATGTAGTCCAGCAGCGAGGTCTTGCCGTGGTCGACGTGACCCATGACGGTCACCACCGGCGCGCGGTGCAGGGCCTTGCCACCCTCGAACTTGAGAGATTCGGCCAACTGGTCTTCCAGGGCGTTCTCGTTGACCAGCTTGACCTTGTGGCCCAGCTCTTCGGCCACCAGCTGCGCCGTCTCGCGGTCGAGCACCTGGTTGATGGTGGCGGGGGACCCCATCTTGAACATGAACTTGATGACTTCGGCGGCCTTCACCGACATCTGCTGAGCAAGCTCAGAGACGGTGATGGTCTCACCTAGATTGACTTCGCGCACTACAGGTCCTGTCGGGCTCTGGAACCCGTGTTGGTTTCGCTTCTTGAGTCGCGACTTGCCACCGCGACCGCCACGCCGGCCAAAGCCCTCTTCCTCGTCGTCGCCACTGCGCACGGTACGGGGAGCTGCGACCTTGTCCTTGATCGACGGGCGATGCTGGGCGTTCTTGCGCTCACGGCGCTCGTCTTCTTCGCGCTTGCTGCTCGGGGCAGGATGCACGGGACGACGCGGCTCTTCGCGCTTGCGCTCACTGGCCGGATCCGCCTTCTTGACCTCGACGGCAGGCTCGGCAGCGGGTTGCTGCTCGGCTACCACGGCCGGGGCTTCCGGCGCGGCAGGGGCTGCAGCCTCGGCGGAGACCGCCTGCTGCGCGGCCTGAGCAGCGGCTTCGGCCTGCTGCTGGGCAGCCGCTTCGGCAGCGCGCTGAGCTTCTTCCGCGGCACGTGCCTGAGCGGCGGCCTCTTCGGCGGCGCGCAGGGCTTCCTGTTCGCGGCGCTGTTCGGCTTCCAGCTCGGCGGGGCTGCGCTTGACGAAGGTCTTCTTCTTGCGCACTTCGACACTGACTGTCTTGCTGCCGGCCACTTTCAGCGTGGTCTGGGTCTTGCGCTGCAGGGTGATCTTGCTGGGCTCGTCGAGCTGCGCAGTCCCCTTCAGGTGTGTCAGTAGCGCCTGCTTTTCCGCATCGCTCACCGTTTGCTCGGCGCTGCTATGCGTCAGACCTGCCTCGCGCATCTGCTGTAGCAGACGTTCCACCGGCGTATTGACCGTTTGGGCCAGTTCTTTCACCGTGACTTGCGTCATGCACTTCTCTCCTCAGACTGCGCCGCTTACTCGAACCAATGGGCACGGGCAGCCATGATCAGCTTGCCGGCACGCTCTTCGGTCATGCCGTTGATGTCGAGCAGGTCGTCGATCGACTGCTCGGCGAGCTCTTCGCGATTGACCACGCCACGCTGGGCCAGCGCGCTGGCGAGCTGGGGATCCATACCGTCGAGGGTCAGCAGATCTTCGCTGGGGCTCTTCTGTTCTTCGGTCGCGATGGCCCGGGTCAGCAGGCGATCCTTGGCCCGGGTACGCAGCTCGTTGACGATGTCTTCGTCGAAGCCATCGATATTGAGCATCTCTTCCATGGGCACATAGGCCACTTCCTCGAGGGAAGTGAAGCCCTCTTCCACCAGCACCTGCGCCAGTTCCTCGTCGACATCCAGCTCGTCGATGAAGCGCTGGATGATGTCGCCGGTCTCGGCCTGCTGCTTGGCGTTGATGTCCGCTTCGGTCATCACGTTGAGCGTCCAGCCGGTCAGCTGACTGGCCAGGCGCACGTTCTGACCGCCACGGCCAATGGCCTGGGCCAGGTTGTCCTCGGCGACGGCGATGTCCATGGTGCGGCTGTCTTCGTCGACGATGATCGAAGCGACTTCGGCCGGGGCCATGGCGTTGATGACGAATTGCGCCGGGTTGTCGTCCCACAGCACGATGTCGACCCGCTCGCCACCCAGCTCACCGGATACCGCCTGGACACGCGAACCGCGCATGCCGATGCAGGCACCCTGGGGATCGATGCGCTTGTCCTTGGAACGGACGGCGATCTTGGCCCGCGAACCCGGATCCCGGGCAGCCGCCATGACATCGATCAGCTGCTCGGAAATCTCCGGTACTTCGATGCGGAACAGCTCGATCAGCATCTGCGGATCGGTGCGCGACAGCATCAGCTGCGGACCGCGGTTCTCGGTGCGGATTTCCTTGAGCAGGGCACGCAGACGCACGCCCATGCGGAAGGTCTCACGCGGAATGATGTGCTCGCGCGGCAGCAGGGCCTCGGCATTGTTGCCCAGGTCGACGATCACGCTGTCACGGGTGACCTTCTTGACGGTACCCGAGATGATCTCGCCGACCTTCTCGCGATAGGCGTCCACCACCTGAGCCCGCTCGGCCTCGCGCACCTTCTGCACGATCACCTGCTTGGCGGTCTGGGCAGCGATCCGACCGAATTCGATGGACTCGATCTTCTCTTCGATCACTTCACCGGCCTTGACGCCGGGATGCTCTTCCTGGGCGTCTTCCACCGTCAGATGCGAATCGGGCAACTGATAGTCTTGGTCTTCCACCACGGTCCAGCGGCGGAAGGTTTCGTAGCTGCCGTTGTGTCTGTTGATCGACACCCGCAGATCCACATCTTCTTCGTAGCGTTTCTTGGTAGCCGTGGCGAGAGCCAACTCCAGTGCCTCGAAGATGACGCCGGGTGGAACACCCTTCTCGTTCGAAACAGATTCCACTACCAGCAGAACTTCTTTGCTCATCTTACGCCTCGTATTCGCAATCCTTGGGATCCGCGGTCTCGCGCTCAAATCACTCGAAACGGGGAACGACGTTGGCCTTGTCGATCATCTCGATGGGCAGCAGATACTCATGCTCGTCCACCTGCACCACGACGTCCTGGTCTTCCACACCGCGCAGCAAACCCTGGAAATTACGTCGCCCTTCGAAGGGCGACCGAAGTTTGACCTTGACCTGTTCACCCGCATGGGCAGCAAATTGCTCCAGCGTGAACAGCGGTCTATCCATACCGGGGGAAGACACCTCGAGGGTGTATTCATTGGTGATCGGATCTTCCACATCGAGTACGCCACTTACCTGGCGACTGACAGCCTCGCAGTCTTCAACGAGAATGCCATTGGGATGATCGATGTAGACACGCAGTAGCGAATGCCGCCCTTGGGAGATGTACTCGACACCCCAGCAGACATAGCCAAGCGCCTCGACGACGGGGGCCAGCAAGGCCTGCAACTGTTCTAGCTTGCTCGACACCTGGTTGCCTCGCGTTTTTTGAGAATAAAAAATGGGCATTACGCCCATCCCTAAGAGGTCTGCGCAAGAAAGCGCGACCCGAACTGTCCAGCCAACAAAAAGCCCCTATAAAGGGGCTTTAAATAACTGGTTGCGGGGGCTGGATTTGAACCAACGACCTTCGGGTTATGAGCCCGACGAGCTACCAGACTGCTCCACCCCGCGTCAAAGCTGGAGCGAGATTATATTCAACTGAACTCTAGGAGTCAACCTACTCTCTCTCGCCGCGTCCTGCAGGACGTCTTTGCTATTTGGTGCCGAAGATGGGACTCGAACCCATACAGCCTGTGGCCACTACCCCCTCAAGATAGCGTGTCTACCAATTCCACCACTTCGGCATGAAACCTTTGAAACCTACTTGGACTCCTGGGGCACGTCCCCGGAAGTACCACCCTGGGCAGCACGGGGCTGACTCAGGGGAACATCGTTACCATCCTGTTTCGGCTGAGGAGCCTGCTGGACCGGCTGAGTGGGCAAACCCACCTCACGCAGACCCAACGCACGGTCTTTGGCGAAATACGCCAGACCCAGGCTAGTCGCGAAAAAAACCGCGGCTAGTATAGCAGTAAAGCGACTCAGAAAGGTAGCAGAACCTTGACTACCGAACACGGTACCCGAGGCGCCCGCACCAAAGGATGCACCGGCTTCGGCACCCTTGCCCTGCTGCATCAATACCAGCACGATCAGGCCAAGCGCCATCAGCAAGTGGATCACGACAACTGCAGTTTCCAACATTATCCACGTCCTGCAGCGCGGCAAATCGCACTGAACTCTTCAGCATTCAGGGAGGCCCCACCCACTAGCCCCCCATCGATATCCGGCATGCCGAACAACTCGGCAGCATTGGCAGCCTTGACACTGCCGCCATACAACAGCTGAAGGCCTTCAGCGACCCCAGCATCGGCTTCGCGCACCAGGGCGCGAATCGCCGCATGAATCTCTTGCGCCTGCTCCGGCGTCGCCGTCAGCCCGGTACCTATCGCCCAAACCGGCTCGTAGGCCACTACAGCCTTGGCGAAAGCCGCGACCCCAACTGCGTCGATGACCGCCTTCAGCTGGCCACCCACCACATCCAGAGTACGCTCGGCCTCCCGCTCTTCACGGGTTTCGCCGACACAGAGCACGGGAATCATCCCGCCCTCCTGGATGGCCGCGAATTTCTTCGCCACCACCACATCATCCTCGCCCAGCAGAGCACGCCGCTCGGAGTGCCCCACCAGTACGTAACGGCAACCGAATTCTGCCAACTGGGTCGAGGATACCTCGCCAGTCAGAGCCTTCTCGCCCGCGACGGGAGCACAGGTCTGGGCCCCCACCATCAGCGACGTTGCCGCCAGCGCTTCAGCCACCCCCGGCAGATGCACCAATGTCGGAATCACCACGACATCGACACCCGCTGCGCCATCCAACCCTTTCAAGCCTGCGACCAGCGCCGACACGCCTTGCAGCGAGCCATGCATTTTCCAGTTACCGGCAACCAGGGAACGACGCATGCGTTTTACCTCAGGGAGCGAAGTGGGCGCAGATCTTACTCAATCGAAAACCGGCATGCAAGCAAATCAAGCACATACCTCGGTTATCAACTGAGCGAGCGCCTCGGCATGGGCCCGCACCTCACGCTCGTTCTCGCCTTCGACCATGACCCGCAGCAACGGCTCGGTACCGGATTTGCGCAGGAGCACCCGCCCCTTGCCGGCCATCTTCTCGGTGACCTCGGCACTGGCCTGCTTGACCCGCGGATTCTCCAAGGGATCCTGGCCGCCGCCGAACCTCACGTTGATCAGCACCTGCGGGCACTTGCGTAGCGCCATGCGCGCCTGGGCCAGGGTCTGACCGGCATTGCGCAGAGCGATCAGCACCTGCAGGGCGGCGATGGTGGCGTCACCGGTGGTGGTGTACTGGCAGCAGACCACGTGCCCGGAATTCTCGCCACCCAGCACCCAGTTGCGTTCCAAGAGTTCGGCCATCACATAGCGATCGCCTACCTTGGCGCGCGCGAAGGGAATCTCCAGCTCCGCCAGTCCCAGCTCGAGACCGAGATTGCTCATCAGGGTACCGACCACCCCACCCTCGAGGCGACCACGACGCTTGAGATCGCGGGCGATCAGATAGAGCAGCTCATCGCCATCCACTGCCGCTCCAGTGTGATCCACCATCAGCACCCGATCACCGTCGCCGTCGAAGGCGATACCGAGATCGGCGTGCTGGTCGAGCACCGCCTGCTGCAGCCCCTCGAGGTGAGTGGAGCCACAGTCCTTGTTGATGTTGAGCCCGTCCGGCTGCACCCCCAGCACGCTGACATCGGCGCCGAGTTCGCGGAAGACACTGGGCGCGATCTTGTAGGTGGCGCCATTGGCGCAATCGAGCACGATCTTCAGGCCGGCGAAACTGGTCCCGGTCGGCACGCTGCTCTTGCAGAACTCGATGTAGCGACCGGCCGCATCATTGATGCGCGAGACCTTGCCGATACGCGCCGAATCCACCACGGTCATGGGCGTATCAAGCAGCTCCTCGATCATGGTTTCGAGCTCATCGGGCAGCTTGGTGCCGGCGCCGGAAAAGAACTTGATGCCATTGTCGTAGTAGGGATTGTGTGACGCACTGATGACGATGCCGGCACTGGCCTGGAAGGTCCGCGTCAGGTAGGCGATCCCAGGGGTTGGCATGGGACCGAGCAACATGACGTCGGCACCGGCAGCGGACAGCCCGGCTTCCAGAGCCGACTCGAACATGTAGCCCGAGTTGCGGGTGTCCTTGCCGACCAGCACCCGACAACCGCCGCGACTGCGAAAGGCAATGCCCGCCGCCCAGCCCAGCTTGAGCATGAAATCCGGGGTGATGGGATAGGTGCCGACCTTGCCGCGAATGCCATCGGTTCCAAAATACTTTCTTGCCATCAGTTTTGTTCCTGCCTGAAGCCTTCGACCGCGGTGATCATCTTCACCACGTCCACCGTTTCCGCCACATCATGGACCCTGAGGATCTGCGCGCCCTTGGCCAGCGCCAGGGCCGCCAGGGCCAGACCGCCCGCCAGGCGCCCCTCCACAGGCCGCCCGGTGACCGCGCCGATCATGCTCTTGCGCGAGACGCCCACCAGCAAGGGTAGCCCAAAGGCGAGCAACTCGGCTTGTCGCTTGAACAGTTCGAGATTGTGCTCGAGGGTCTTGGCGAAGCCGTACCCCGGATCAAGCACCAGCCGCTCGCGCGCGATACCAGCCGCTTCGCAGCGCCTGACCTGCTCGGCCAGAAAGGCACCTACCTCGCCTGCGACATCGGTATAGACGGGCGCCTGCTGCATGGTGCTGGGCTCCCCCTGCATGTGCATCAGGCAGATCGCCAGATCGCTCGCGGCGGCAGCTTCGAGGGCGCCAGACCGGCGCAGCGAGCGGACGTCATTGATCAGGCCGGCGCCCGCCTTGGCACCTTCGCACATCACCGCGGGCGTGGAAGTATCCAGGGAAATGACGACATCCAGCTTTCGGGCGATCGCCTCGACCACCGGGATGACCCGATCGAGCTCCTCCGCCTCGGACACCGCTGGCGCCCCCGGGCGAGTGGACTCTCCACCGACATCGATGATGGCCGCACCAGCGTTCACCATCCCTTCGGCATGGCGCAGAGCGCCTTCCACCGCCGTATAGCGACCGCCATCGGAAAAGGAGTCGGGGGTGACATTGAGGATGCCCATGACCTTGGGCGCGTCAAAAACAAGAACCCGATTGCCGCAAGGCAATCGGGTCGAAGGAAACGGATTGAACATGGGTGTTTCAGTGTTCTCCGGCTGGACCACCGATGGGGGTTTCCGGACGATCGCTACCACTCTGGGGCGCTGGGGCATCACCGGTAGGACCACCACGGTCATGCCAGTCACGCGGCTCGCGCGGGACCTTGCCGGCCATGATGTCGTCGATCTGATCGGAGTCAATGGTCTCGTACTTCATCAAGGCATCGGCCATGAGCTCGAGCTTGTCGCGGTTCTCGTCCAGTAGCCGCTTGGCGGTGCCATAGCAGTCATCGATGATCCGGCGAATTTCCAGGTCGATCTGCTTGGCGGTTTCGCCCGACATGTTGCCGGCGCCACCACCACCCGAGCGACCCAGGTAGCCTTCGTTCTCTTCCTCGCCATACAGCAACGGACCGAGCTTCTCGGACAGACCCCACTTGGTCACCATGTTCCGCGCCAGCGAAGTCGCTCGCATGATGTCATTGGAGGCACCCGTGGTAACGCCTTCGAAACCCAGGGTCATCTCCTCGGCGATACGGCCACCGAACAGCGAGCAGATCTGGCTTTCCAGTGCCCGCTTGGACAGGCTGTAGCGATCTTCCTCGGGGAGGAACATGGTCACGCCCAGGGCCCGACCACGGGGAATGATGGAAACCTTGTAGACCGGATCGTGCTCGGGCACCAGACGACCGACGATGGCGTGGCCCGCTTCGTGGTAGGCCGTGTTGCGCTTCTCCTTCTCGGACATGACCATGGTCTTGCGCTCGGCGCCCATCATGATCTTGTCCTTGGCCAGCTCGAACTCGCGCATGTCGACAGTGCGCTTGTTGGCACGGGCGGCGAACAGCGATGCTTCGTTGACCAGGTTGGCGAGGTCAGCACCGGAGAAACCCGGGGTACCACGCGCGATGACACCGGCATCGACGCGCTCGCCGACCGGCACCTTGCGCATGTGCACCTTGAGGATCTGCTCGCGACCACGGATGTCCGGCAAGCCGACCACCACCTGGCGGTCGAAACGACCAGGGCGCAGCAGCGCCGGGTCCAGGACATCGGGACGGTTGGTGGCGGCGATGACGATGATGCCATCGTTCATCTCGAAGCCGTCCATCTCGACCAGCAACTGGTTCAGGGTCTGCTCACGCTCGTCGTGCCCACCACCCATGCCGTTGCCGCGATGACGACCGACCGCATCGATCTCGTCGATGAAGATGATGCAGGGAGCGTGCTTCTTGGCCTGGTCGAACATGTCGCGGACACGGCTGGCGCCGACACCCACGAACATCTCGACGAAGTCCGAACCGGAGATGGTGAAGAACGGCACCTTGGCCTCACCCGCCACGGCCTTGGCCAGCAGCGTCTTGCCGGTACCCGGCGAACCGACCATCAGCACACCACGGGGAATGCGGCCACCCAGGCGCTGGAACTTGCCCGGATCACGGAGGAACTCGACCAGCTCGGTGACCTCTTCCTTGGCTTCGTCGCAACCGGCGACGTCGGCAAAGGTGGTCTTGACCTGGTCTTCCGACAGCAGGCGCGCCTTGCTCTTGCCAAAGCTCATGGGGCCGCCGCGACCGCCGGCACCTCCCTGCATCTGGCGCATGAAGAACATGAAGACGGCGATGATCACCAGGATGGGGAAGCTGGCCACCAGCAGCTGAGTCCAGATGCTCTGCTGCTCGGGCTGCTTGCCAGTGATGGTGACGCTGTTGTTGACCAGATCGCCGATCAGGCCATTGTCCTGGATCGCCGGACGGATGGTCTTGAAGGGATCGCCATCACGATGCTTGCCGGTGATGACATAGCCATCCACGGTCACGCTCTCGATCTGCCCGTCCTTCACCTGCTGGATGAAGTCGGAGTAGTTGAGCGTCTGGGGTTCGTTGGGGCTGGAGAAGTTGTTCATCACGGTGACGAGCACCGCGGCGATGATCAGCCACAGGATCAGATTCTTTGCCATGTCGTTCAATTGACTACCCTCTGCGCCGGTTTCGTGGGTAAACCGTTCGAAGCGAAACCGGCAGTGACCGGTAAGTTACTACACAAAGCCTGGCCCACGGCAGACATCGTCTGTAACGCTATATGAGTCTTCTGCCTTTGACTCTAGGGCAAGGCAGACGTTGCGGCCATCAATTCTCTCAATTGCCCCTAAAACCGCGACCCAATAGATACTGCTGGCGCGATCTGGTCCCGCGACGCGGAAGGCGGCGCCTGAGCCTCTGCCCGTAGGACTCAACCGCCCTAAAACAGGCGGCAGTTTCCTAGCAGCAGAGCGCCCTGGAGAAGCCCAACGCACTCAGCTCGCTCATATGGGGGCCAAGTCGTAAATAACAAGGTCTCTTGGCAAGCACTTGATAGCTTGCCAAGCGGAGGGTCAACGTCGGCATCCTGCCGGCGTTCTCTCGGCCTTCGGAATCTTCAGCATCGCCATCCTTTCAGGCTGACTCGACGCCGCGCCTGTCGAGGTGCTCCTTGAGCGGACGAGGCAGGTTCCACCGGGCTAATGGCAAGTTGTCGCGTATCGCTGGGCGGCACCGGGCAGCTGGGATAAACTGTTCGGCTTTTATCTGGGGTGAATTATGGCGCTCAACAACGAGCTTAAAAAGCGGTTCAAGGCGATCGGTCATCAACTCAAGCCGGTGGTCACCATCAGCGAGAACGGCCTGAGCGAAGGCGTGCTGGGCGAGCTCGACCGCGCACTGAACGATCATGAACTGATCAAGATCAAGCTGGCCGTCACCGAGCGCGAAGACCGTCGCGCCCTGATCGATGAGCTGTGCGCGTCGAGCAAGGCCGAGCTGGTGCAGGTGATCGGCAAGATGGCGCTGATCTATCGCAAGGCTCGCGAGCAGAACCGCAACCTGTCCAATGTGGTGCGCTATACCGTCTGATTGCCCGGCGCGCGCCCGGGAACGGGCTGCAGCACCAGGATCAGACCGCAGAGCAGCAGGACCAGGTAGCCGGCCAGAGCGGTCGGCCCGGCCCAGAAGCGCGCCAGTTCGTTCTGCAGCAGCACGGCGAGTGCGCTGGCCAGCAGCAGCTGGCCACGCAGGTCACGCCACAAGGCACTCACACCCGCCCACCACACCAGCACCACGATCTGGGTAAAGACCCCACCGCCTGCGGCGCTGAGCATCATGCGCAGCAATTCTTCGCGCCCGGACTGGATCAGCAGGGGCGCCCAGCCCGCCTGGGCGAGCGCCACGGGGATGCACAGGTGCAGGGCGACCAGCGGGCCGACCCAGAACACCTGGGCCAGCTGCCAGGCTGCGGCAAGCAACCTGGCGAGCCAGCCGCCGGTGCGAGGATCAGAGATGACGGACGGCGACAATTTCGTATTCGACATTGCCGCCCGGGGTCTTCACCAGCACCACGTCGCCTTCTTCCTTGCCGATCAGGGCACGGGCGATGGGCGAACCCACCGACAGCTTGCTCTGCTTGATGTCCGCCTCGTCGTCACCGACGATCTGGTAGGTCACCGTCTCGTCGGTTTCGGTGTTGGCGATCTCCACCGTGGTGCCGAAGATCACCTTGCCGGTGTGCGGCAGGGCGGCCACGTCGATCACCTGAGCATTCTGCAGGCGGCCTTCGATGTCGCGGATACGGGCCTCGACCATGCCCTGCTGTTCGCGAGCAGCGTGGTATTCGGCGTTCTCCTTGAGATCGCCCAGCTCGCGCGCCTCGGCGATGGCCTGAGTGATCTGCGGGCGTAGTTCGGTCTTGAGGTGCTTGAGCTCCTCTTCCAGGGCGCGAGCGCCCTGGACGGTCATCGGGTACTTGGTCATGCCTTCACTCCTGCATGCAGATCTTGCAGCCGGCGCACGGTCTTTTCGGCGCCGAATTTCAAAGCTTCGCAAATGGCCTGGCCGCCGGCAATGGTGGTGGTGCAGCAGAGCTTGTGCTGCAGGGCGTTGCGGCGGATCGAATAGGAATCGGCGATGGACTGCCGGCCTTCGGTGGTGTTGATGATCAGGGTGACTTCGTCGTTCTTGATCATGTCGACCACATGGGGGCGACCCTCGGTGACCTTGTTCACGCGACGCACCGGCAGACCGGCCGCCTCGATCACCCGTGCGGTACCGGCGGTGGCCACGACCTCGAAGCCGAGGCCGACCAGATCGCGGGCGACCTGCACGGCTTCGGGCTTGTCGTCGTCACGCACGCTGATGAAGGCGCAACCGGAATTCGGCAGGATCTCGTTGGCACCCAACTGAGCCTTGGCGAAGGCTTCGCCGAAGCTGTCGCCGACCCCCATCACCTCGCCAGTGGACTTCATCTCCGGGCCGAGGATGGGGTCGACACCGGGGAACTTGTTGAAGGGGAACACCGCTTCCTTGACGCTGAAGAAGGGCGGGATGATCTCCTGGGTGAAGCCCACCTCGGCCAGGGTCTTACCGGCCATGACCCGGGCGGCCACCTTGGCCAGGGATTCACCGATGCACTTGGAGACGAAGGGCACGGTACGGGAGGCGCGCGGGTTGACCTCGATGACGTAGATGTCTTCGCCCTGCACGGCCATCTGCACGTTCATCAGACCGACCACGCCGAGTTCCAGGGCCATCTTCTTGACCTGCTCGCGGATCTCGTCCTGGATGTGCTTGGGCAGCGAATAGGGCGGCAGCGAGCAGGCGGAGTCGCCGGAGTGCACGCCGGCCTGTTCGATGTGCTGCATGATGGCGCCGATCACCACGGTCTTGCCGTCGCACACCGCATCCACGTCCACCTCGATGGCGCAGTTGAGGAAGTGGTCGAGCAGCACGGGGCTGTCGTTGGACACCTTCACCGCTTCGCGCATGTAGCGCTTGAGTTCTTCTTCCTGGTAGACGATCTCCATCGCCCGGCCGCCCAGCACGTAGGAGGGGCGCACCACCATCGGGTAGCCGATGTTCTTGGACAGGGCCAGGGCCTCGTCTTCGCTGCGCGCGGTGGCGTTGGCCGGCTGCCGCAGATTCAGGCGCTGGACCATCTGCTGGAAGCGCTCGCGGTCTTCGGCGCGATCGATGGCGTCGGGGCTGGTGCCGATGATGGGCACGCCGGCCTCTTCCAGGGCCCGGCAGAGCTTGAGCGGGGTCTGGCCGCCGTACTGGACGATGACGCCCTTGGGCTGCTCGACGCGAACGATCTCCAGCACGTCCTCCAGGGTCACCGGTTCGAAGAACAGGCGGTCGGAGGTGTCGTAGTCGGTGGAGACGGTTTCCGGGTTGCAGTTGACCATGATGGTCTCGTAGCCGTCTTCACGCATGGCCAGGGCCGCGTGCACGCAGCAGTAGTCGAACTCGATGCCCTGGCCGATGCGGTTGGGACCGCCGCCCAGGATCATGATCTTGTCGCGACCGCTGGGCTTGGCCTCGCACTCTTCCTCGTAGGTGGAATAGAGGTAGGCGGTGTCGGTGGCGAATTCGGCGGCACAGGTGTCCACCCGCTTGTACACCGGCAGCACCTTGAGCTTGTGGCGATGGGCCCGCAGGTTCTTCTCGGTGACGCCGAGCAGCTTGGCCAGGCGCGCATCGGAGAAGCCCTTGCGCTTGAGCTTGCGCATCAGGTCGTAGTCGAGATCGGCCAGACCCAGGGTCTTGATGCGCTCCTCGTCCTTGATCAGGTCTTCGATCTGCACCAGGAACCAGGGATCGATACGGGTCAGCTCGAAGACCTTGTCCAGGCTATAGCCCTGACGGAAGGCATCGCCGATGAACCAGATGCGATCAGCGCCGGGCACGGTCAGCTCGCGCTTGAGGGTGCTGTCGGCCTCGGGATCGGCCGGATCCAGCTTGGGATCGAAGCCGACCACGCCGACTTCCAGACCGCGCAGGGCTTTCTGCAGGGATTCCTGGAAGGTACGGCCGATGGACATGACCTCGCCCACGGATTTCATCTGGGTGGTCAGACGGGCATCGGCCTTGGGGAATTTCTCGAAGGCGAAACGCGGGATCTTGGTGACCACGTAGTCGATGGCCGGTTCGAAGGACGCCGGGGTACGCCCGCCGGTGATGTCGTTCTGCAGCTCGTCCAGGGTGTAGCCCACCGCCAGTTTGGCGGCGATCTTGGCGATGGGGAAGCCGGTGGCCTTGGAGGCCAGCGCCGAGGAACGCGATACCCGCGGGTTCATCTCGATCACCACCATGCGCCCGGTGTCGGGGCAGATGCCGAACTGGACGTTGGAGCCGCCAGTCTCGACGCCGATCTCGCGCAGCACCGCCAGGGAGGCATTGCGCAGGATCTGGTATTCCTTGTCGGTCAGGGTCTGGGCCGGGGCCACGGTGATGGAGTCACCGGTGTGCACGCCCATGGGATCGAAGTTCTCGATGGAGCAGACGATGATGCAGTTGTCCTTCTTGTCGCGGACCACCTCCATCTCGTATTCCTTCCAGCCGATCAGGGATTCGTCGATCAGCAGCTCGTTGGTCGGCGACAGGTCCAGACCGCGGTTGCAGATCTCCTCGAACTCTTCGCGGTTGTAGGCGATGCCGCCACCGGTGCCGCCCATGGTGAAGCTCGGCCGGATGATGCAGGGGAAGCCGACCTTCTCCAGCACGCCGTAGGCTTCTTCCATGCTGTGGGCGATGCCCGAGACCGGGCAGGCCAGGCCGATGTCCTTCATGGCCTTGTCGAAGCGCGAGCGATCCTCGGCCTTGTCGATGGTGTCGGCGTTGGCACCGATCATCTCGACGCCGAACTTCTCCAGCACGCCATGACGCTCCAGATCCAGGGCGCAGTTCAGCGCGGTCTGGCCACCCATGGTCGGCAGCAGAGCGTCGGGACGCTCCTTCTCGATGATCTTGGCCACCGTCGCCCACTTGATCGGCTCGATGTAGGTGGCATCGGCCATGGAGGGGTCGGTCATGATGGTGGCCGGATTGGAGTTCACCAGGATGACGCGGAAGCCTTCCTCGCGCAGGGCCTTGCAGGCCTGGGCGCCGGAATAGTCGAACTCGCAGGCCTGGCCGATGACGATGGGGCCGGCCCCGAGGATCAGGATGCTCTTGATGTCTGTACGCTTAGGCATGGGCTTCTCGAATGCAGGTAATCAGGTCAGGGTCGCGGTGGCCAACTTCACACCGAACCCCACGAACAGGGCGCCGACGCCACCGGTGGCGCCCGCGCTGAGGCGACGCCGCTGACGGAACCAGGCCGCCAGGCGAACGCCGCAAAAAATCAGGAACGACAGGTAGCAGAAGCTGATCGCTTCCAGTACCGCGCCCAGCACCAGGAAGGACAGCGCCGGATGGGCGTAACCGGGGTCCACGAACTGGATGAAGAAGGAGACGAAGAACAGGATCGCCTTCGGATTCGACAGACTCAGCAGCAGCGCCTTGCGGAACGGCTGGTGGACGTCTTCGCGCAGGGTCGCCTCGGCCTGGCCCTGGGCCGGACTGCGCCAGGACTTTAGTCCGCCGCGCAACATGCCCCAGCCAAGGTAGAACAGGTAGGCCGCGCCCAGGTATTTGAGGATCTGGAAGAACAGCGGCTCGGCCTTGAGCAGCGAGGCGACGCCCAGGGCCGAGAGCAACATCAGCACGGCATCACCCAGGAACACGGCCGAGGCCGCCTGGTAACCGCTGCGGATGCCGCGCTGGGCGCTGGTAGCAAGCACGAAGAAGGAATTGGGGCCAGGCAACAGGATGACGAACAGGGTCCCGACCACATAGGTCCAGAAGTCGATGACACCCAGATTCGCCAGCATGAGCCTTACCCTCCTCTCGTCTTAGCGGCGCGCGGCCATGGCCTGGATGAACTTGTCGAACAGCGGTGCCACGTCGTGCGGACCAGGGCTCGCCTCGGGGTGACCCTGGAAGCTGAAGGCGACCTTGTCGGTACGCTCGATGCCCTGCAGGGTGCCGTCGAACAGCGACTTGTGGGTGGCACGCACATTGGCCGGCAGACTGGCCTCGTCCACGGCGAAGCCGTGGTTCTGGCTGGTGATCATCACCACGCCGCTGTCGAGATCCTGCACCGGATGGTTGGCGCCGTGGTGACCGTTGGGCATCTTCACCGTCTTGGCGCCGGAAGCCAGGGCCAGCAGCTGGTGGCCCAGGCAGATGCCGAACACCGGGATCTCGGTTTCCAGAACGTCCTGGATCGCCTTGATGGCGTAGTCGCAGGGCTCGGGATCGCCCGGGCCGTTAGCCAGGAAGATGCCGTCGGGTTGCAGCGCCAGGGCTTCGCTGGCCGGGGTCTGGGCCGGCAGCACGGTGATGCGGCAGCCGCGAGCCACCAGCATGCGCAGGATGTTCAGCTTGACGCCGTAGTCGAAGGCCACCACGTGGTAGGGCAGTTGCTCGGCCGGGATCTCGGCGTGACTGTCGGTTTCCAGCGACCAGACGCTGGAGCGCCACTCGTAGCGCTCCTTGACGCTGACTTCCTTGGCCAGGTCCATGCCCTTGAGGCCAGGGAAGGCGCGAGCCAGTTCCAGGGCGCGCTCTTCGGTAGCGTCTTCGCCAGTGAGGATGCAGCCGTCCTGAGCGCCCTTCTCGCGGAGGATGCGGGTCAGGCGACGGGTGTCGATGCCGGCGATGGCGATGGTGCCGTTTTCCTTGAGATAGTCCGGCAGCGATTGCTTGTTGCGCCAGTTGCTGGCCAGCAGCGGCAGATCACGGATGATCAGCCCGGCGGCCCAGACCTGGGCGGCCTCGCCATCCTGCGGCGTGGTGCCGGTGTTGCCGATGTGCGGATAGGTCAGGGTGACGATCTGCTTCGCATAGGAAGGATCGGTCAGGATTTCCTGGTAGCCGGTCATGGCGGTGTTGAACACCACTTCGCCGACCGTGTGGCCGTCGGCACCGATGGATTCACCGCGAAAGATGCTGCCATCGGCAAGTGCGAGTATGGCTGGCTTAGTCAAGAAGACCTCCGAAAATCAAGCCTTGGCGGGCAAACGCAGGGTGCAAAAAAACGGGATGACATCTCGAAGAGTCATCCCGTTTTAATGTTGTGATTTCATTCTGCGCTAGCTTTTAGTGGATACACTAAAGCTGCATTGTACACGAAATGATCACGACTTGCACCCCCACGAGCGGGTCAGCGCAACTCCAACACGTCCTGCATGTCATATAGCGCCGGCTGTTTGTCCTTGAGCCAGAGGGCTGCGCGCACGGCGCCCTTGGCGAAGGTCATGCGGCTGGAGGCCTTGTGGGTGATCTCGACCCGCTCGCCTTCGCTGGCGAACAGCACCGTGTGATCGCCCACCACGTCGCCAGCGCGGACGGTGGCGAAGCCGATGGTCTGGCGATCACGGGCGCCGGTCTGGCCTTCGCGGCCATAGACGGCCACCTCTTCCAGATCGCGACCCAGTGCCTGGGCGACGACCTCGCCCATGCGCAGCGCGGTGCCCGAGGGTGCATCGACCTTGTGCCTGTGGTGCGCCTCGATGATCTCGATATCGACCTCGTCACCCAGCACGCGGGCGGCGGTGTCCAGCAGCTTGAGGCAGAGATTGACGCCGACGCTGAAGTTGGCGGCGAAGACGATGGGGATTTCCTTGCTGGCTTCCAGCAGGGTCAGCTTCTGCTCGGCGGTGAAGCCGGTGGTGCCGATCACCATGGCCTTCCTGGCCTTGCGGCAGAGCGCCAGATTCTGCAGGGTTACGTTGGGATGGGTGAAGTCGATGACGACATCGAAATCATCCAGCACTCGCGCCAGGTCACCCGACAGCATCACTCCGTTACGGCCGATGCCGGCGAGCTCGCCCGCGTCGGCGCCCACCAGGCTGCTTTCCGGACGATCCACCGCGGCAGTCAGGCCGGCAGCGCCCTGGGTCTGCTGGACCGCTTCGATCAGGGTCTTGCCCATGCGCCCCGCGGCGCCCATTACAGCTATACGTCGCATCATCAGCTCCAGGCTGCTGGCCGGGGTGCCGCCTCACGACGGCGCCCCTGCCTGTTTAGAGGTCGTCGAAGAAGCGCTTCATGCCGTCGAACCAGCCACTGGCCCGGGGCGAATGGGAGCTGTCGCTCTGCAGGGTGTTGCGGAATTCCTCGAGCAGCTCGCGCTGCCGCCGGCTCAGGTTGACCGGGGTTTCCACCACCACCTTGCACATCAGGTCGCCGGCGCCACCGCCACGCACGGGCGTCACGCCCTTGCCACGCAGGCGGAACATCTTGCCGGTCTGGGTGCCCTCGGGGATCTTCAGCTTGACCCGGCCATCCAGGGTCGGCACTTCCAGCTCGCCACCCAGGGCGGCATCGGTGAAGTTGATCGGCACCTCGCAATAGAGATGCTTGCCGTCGCGCTGGAAGATCGAGTGCTCGCGCACATTGACCACCACGTAGAGGTCGCCGCTGGGGCCACCCAGGGTCCCGGCCTCGCCTTCGCCGGTCAGGCGGATGCGGTCGCCGGTGTCGACGCCCGCCGGCACCTTGACCGACAGGGTCTTCTGCTCTTCCACGCGTCCCTGACCATGACAGGCGTTGCAGGGCTCGGGAATGATCTTGCCGCTGCCGTGGCAGCGCGGGCAGGTCTGCTGCACCGAGAAGAAGCCCTGCTGCATGCGCACCTGGCCAATACCGCCGCAGGTGGGGCAGGTGGACGCCGAGGTACCTGGCTTGGCGCCATTGCCGTCGCAGACCTTGCACTCGACCAGGGTGGGCACGCGAATGGTGACCGTGGTCCCGCGCACCGCCTCTTCCAGATCCAGGTCCAGGGTGTAGCGCAGATCGGCGCCGCGCTGCGGACCGCCACGCCCACCGGCGCCACCGCGACCGCCGAAGAAGTCACTAAAGACGTCGCCGAAGATGTCGGAGAAGCTCGCGCCACCGGCCGCACCACCGAAACCGCCGCCGCCCATGCTCGGATCGACGCCAGCATGGCCGTACTGGTCGTAGGCCGAGCGCTTGCCCGCATCGGACAGCACTTCGTAGGCCTCGGCGGCCTCCTTGAACTGCTCCTCGGCAGCCGCGTCCCCCGGATTGCGATCCGGGTGGTATTTCATCGCCAGGCGTCGGTAGGCCTTCTTAAGCTCGGCTTCGCTAGCGCCGCGCTCGACCCCGAGCACCTCATAGTAATCACGTTTGGCCATAGACTTTCTGCACCTTAAATTTTCTCACCCTCCAGACACGCCAACGCGGGAGCAGGCTCCCGCGTAGCGGATCCGACGGGCACGAAGCCCGTCAGGTGCGGTAAGCACGGGGCTTACTTGTTGTCCTTCACTTCCTCGAACTCGGCATCGACCACGTCGTCGCCGGGCTTCTTGGCCTCACCGTCCGCCTTGGCCGAGGCGCCTTCGGCACCCGCGGCAGCGCCCTGCTCGGAGTAGAGCTTCTGGGCCAGCGGCGCGGAGGCCTGGGACAGGGCATTCATCTTGGCTTCGATGGCGTCCTTGTCGTCACCGCGCACGGCGACTTCCAGCTCGCCAATGGCCTTCTCGATGGTGCTCTTCTCTTCGGCCGTGGCCTTGTCGCCTGCCTCGGTCAGCATCTTGCGGGTGCCGTGCACCAGGGCATCACCCTGGTTGCGGGCCGCGGCCAGCTCTTCGAACTTGCGATCCTCGTCGGCATTGGCCTCGGCGTCACGCACCATCTGCTGAATCTCGTCCTCGGACAGACCGGAGGACGCCTTGATGACGATGGACTGCTGCTTGCCGGTGGCCTTGTCCTTGGCGGACACGTTGAGGATACCGTTGGCGTCGATGTCGAAGGTCACCTCGATCTGCGGCACGCCACGGGGCGCCGGCGGGATCTCGGCCAGGTCGAACTTGCCCAGCGACTTGTTCTGCGCGGCCTGCTTGCGCTCGCCCTGCAGCACGTGGATGGTCACGGCGCCCTGGTTGTCGTCGGCAGTGGAGAACACCTGCGACTTCTTGGTCGGGATGGTGGTGTTCTTCTCGATCAGCGCGGTCATCACGCCACCCATGGTCTCGATGCCCAGGGTCAGCGGAGTCACGTCCAGCAGCAGCACGTCCTTGACGTCACCGGCCAGCACGGCGCCCTGGATGGCCGCACCAATGGCGACGGCCTCGTCCGGGTTGACGTCCTTGCGCGCTTCCTTGCCGAAGAAGTCGGCCACACGCTTCTGCACCAGCGGCATGCGGGTCTGACCACCCACCAAGATGACCTCGTGGATGTCGGAGACGTCCAGACCGGAGTCCTTCAGGGCAGTGCGGCACGGCTCGATGGTGCGCTCGACCAGCTCTTCCACCAGGGACTCCAGCTTGGCGCGGGAGACCTTGACGTTCAGGTGCTTGGGACCGCTGGCATCGGCGGTGATGTACGGCAGGTTGACGTCGGTCTGGGTAGCCGAGGACAACTCGATCTTGGCCTTCTCGGCAGCTTCCTTCAGGCGCTGCATGGCCAGCGGGTCACCCTTGAGGTTCATGCCGCTTTCTTTCTTGAATTCCTCGACGAGGTAGTCGATCAGGCGGATGTCGAAGTCTTCGCCACCCAGGAAGGTGTCGCCATTGGTGGCCAGCACCTCGAACTGATGCTCACCATCGACCTCGGCGATCTCGATGACCGACACGTCGAAGGTGCCGCCGCCCAGGTCATAGACGATCACGGTGTGGTCGCCCTTGGCCTTGTCCAGGCCATAGGCCAGAGCCGCCGCGGTGGGCTCGTTGATGATGCGCTTGACGTCCAGACCAGCGATGCGACCGGCATCCTTGGTGGCCTGGCGCTGGCTGTCGTTGAAGTAGGCCGGTACGGTGATGACCGCTTCGGTCACGGCCTCGCCCAGGTAGTCCTCGGCGGTCTTCTTCATCTTCTTCAGGACTTCGGCAGACACCTGCGGCGGCGCCATCTTCTGGCCCTTGGCCTCGACCCAGGCGTCACCGTTGTCGGCCTTGACGATCTTGTAGGGGACCATCTCGATGTCTTTCTGCACGACGTTTTCTTCATAGCGCCGACCGATCAGGCGCTTGACCGCGTACAGGGTGTTCTGCGGATTGGTCACCGCCTGGCGCTTGGCCGGCTGGCCAACCAGGGTCTCGCCATCGTTGGTGTAGGCGATGATGGACGGCGTGGTGCGGGTGCCCTCGGCGTTTTCCAATACCTTGACGTTGCCGTTTTCGAGGATCGCGACGCAGGAGTTGGTCGTCCCCAGGTCGATACCGATGATCTTGCCCATGTAGTCTTCTCCAGAAATCTCAGATTCCGCGCGGCCCGCTCAGGGGGCCTTTGATGTTCGCTTGCCTACCAGATGGGGCCGAGCGAAAGAATTTCAAGCCTTTTCGTCAATGCTCGGCTGCTGCGCTGCAGGGGCCTTGCTGACTACCACCATCGCCGGCCGCAGCAGGCGACCATTGAGCAGATAGCCCTTTTGAAACACCTTGAGTACGCTGCCCGGCTCGGCGGTGGCGCTCTCCTCCATGGCCATGGCCTGGTGGTGTTCGGGATTGAAGGGCGCGCCGTGGGGATCGACGGCCTCGACCTGATAGCGCTTGAGGGTGTCCTGCAGCATCTTCAGGGTCAGCTCCATGCCTTCACGCATGGGCTTCAAGGTTTCGTCGGTGGCGTTGGACAGTTCCAGGCCACGCTCCAGGCTGTCGAGCACGGGCAACAGATCGCCAGCGAATTTCTCCAGCGCGAATTTGTGCGCCTTCTCCACGTCCTGCTCAGCGCGACGACGCACGTTCTGCAGCTCGGCGACGCTGCGCAGCGACTGATCCTGGGCCGCGGCGAGCTGCTCTTCGAGCGTGGCGATGCGGGCGGCGACGTCCTCGTGCTGGACTTCACCCTGGGCCGCGGCCTCGTGCTCGGGGTTTTGGGAGTTCTGTTCGTCGGCCATGGGAGTCCTCCTGTGATATTGCCGGTGGGCGCGCCCTCTAATGGACGACGCCTTGATCGATGGCGCCTATATGGGGCCACCGGCCGGCGCTTCAAG
Source organism: Pseudomonas sp. MS15a(2019) (assembly GCF_013277805.1). Classification (NCBI taxonomy): domain Bacteria; kingdom Pseudomonadati; phylum Pseudomonadota; class Gammaproteobacteria; order Pseudomonadales; family Pseudomonadaceae; genus Pseudomonas; species Pseudomonas sp. MS15a(2019). Next base: position 13,717 of record NZ_VBTN01000006.1, on the reverse strand, counting down.
AGCTGTATGGATTGCCAGTGCCCAAGCGGCACTGTATAAACAACCAGAAAATCGCTTTCGGAGATCGTCGCATGCTGGTGCATCTGTCCGTCCGCAACTACGCCATCGTCGAACACCTCGACCTCGACCTCGAGCGCGGCATGACCGTGATCACCGGCGAAACCGGCGCCGGCAAGTCCATCATGCTCGACGCCCTCGGCCTCACCCTGGGCGATCGCGCCGACAGCGACGCGGTCAGACCCGGCGCCGACAAGGCCGATGTGCTGGCCAGCTTCGATACCACCGATATCCCCGAGGCGCGTCAATGGCTTGCCGAGCGCGACCTGGAACAGGACGGTCCCTGCCTGCTGCGCCGCGTCATCACCCGCGAGGGACGCTCGCGTGGCTATATCAATGGCTCGCCCTGCCCGCTGGCTGATCTCAAGACCCTCGGCGGCCTGCTGATCGACATTCACAACCAGCACGAGCACCAGTCGCTGCTCGGCCTCGACACCCATCGCCGCCTGCTGGACGAGTACGCCGGCGCAGGCGAACTGGTCCGTCAGGTGCAGCTCGCCGCCCAACGCTGGCGCCAGGTGCGCCAGACCCTGGAGCGTCTTACCCGCAATGGCGACGAGCAACGCGCCCGTCATCAGCTGCTCAGCTATCAACTCGAAGAACTCGACAACCTCGCCCTGGCCGAAGGCGAGTTGCAGGCGCTCGAACAGGAGCAGAGCGATCTGGCGAGTGCCGAGCACATCCTGCTGGCCTGCCGCCAGGCCGTGGACCTCTGTACCGAAAACGAGCAGGGCAACGCCCTGTCGGCACTCAATGCCAGCGTGGCACGCCTGACCGCCTTTGACCGCCCGCCGGCGCAGATCCAGGAAGCCAGCAACCTGCTCGCCTCGGCCCAGATCCAGATCGAGGAGGCGATGAACGAACTCAATCGCTTCGTCGATCACTTCGAAGCCGACCCGGAGCGCCAGCAGGCCGTCCAGGAGCGCCTCGACAGCGTCTACAGCCTGGCCCGCAAGCATCGGGTCCAGCCCGAAGCTCTGCTGGAGCTGCACGAACAACTGCGCAACGAACTGCAATCCTTGGACGCCGACGACGTCGCCCTGGAGCGTCTGCAGGAAGAACTGGCGGCCTTCGAGCGCCACTACCAAGAGAAGGCCGGCGAACTGAGTCGTTTGCGCGAGCAGCGGGCGCCGGAGCTCGCTGCCGCGGTCGAGACTGAGATGCAGCGCCTGGGGATGCCGGGGGGCCGCTTCAGCATTACCCTCACGCCAGGCAGCACCGGTGAGCCCCAACCGCTGGGCAACGAAGGCGTCGAATTCCGCGTCAGCGCCAATCCGGGCCAACCCCTGCGCCCGCTGGCCAAGGTTGCCTCCGGTGGCGAGCTGTCACGGATCAGCCTGGCCATCCAGGTCATCACCGCCCAAACCTCACGCACGCCCACGCTGGTATTCGACGAGGTAGACGTAGGTATCGGTGGTCCGACCGCCGAGGTGGTCGGCCAACTGCTGCGGCAGCTGGGCGAGCGCGGCCAGGTGCTGACGGTGACCCACCTGCCCCAGGTGGCGGCCCAGGGCCATCAGCACCTGTTCGTGCACAAGGAGCGCGGCACCGACGAGACGCGCACGGCGGTGGCCAAGCTGGACCGCGCACGGCGCGTGGAAGAGGTGGCGCGCATGCTGGGCGGAGTCGACCTGACCCGCGAATCCCTCGCCCATGCCCGCAAACTGGTGGTCAGCCGCTAGAAGCAGGCTACCAACAGACAAGAAAAAGGCGACCTCTGAGTCGCCTTTTTCTTGTCTGGATCTTCACTTGCGCTGACGGATGTACAGCACCAGATTGTGATCGACCAGCTCGAAACCATGTTCTTCGACGATCTCGCGTTGACGCTTTTCGATCGAGGCATCGGTGAACTCGATGACTTCGCCGGTATCCACATCCACCATGTGATCGTGATGGCCGGTGTCGGCCAGCTCGAATACGGCATGACCGCCATCGAAATTGTGGCGCACCACCAGACCGGCCGCTTCGAACTGGGTGAGAACCCGATAGACCGTTGCCAGCCCCACGTCCTCGCCCGCTTCCATCAGCGCCTTGTAAACGTCTTCAGCGCTCATGTGGCGCTGTTCGGTGGTATCCAGCATCTGCAATATCTTGACGCGCGGCAGGGTCACTTTCAGACCCGCTTTGCGGAGTTCGTTGTTCTCTACCATGCTCTTTCTCGGTGCCGAGTGCTTTCGCAGCCCTCGGGAATACGGGTATGATCGGTGCTTCGTTGCCCAGCAAGATAGTGGAAGTCTCCCACCGATGCAAAACCTCAAGCAAACGCTGACCGGGCTCTCTCTGATGGGCCTAGCCATGCTCGCCGGCTGCTCTCTGCCGGGGGTTTACAAGATCGACATCCAGCAGGGCAACGTCGTCACCCAGGACATGATAGACCAGTTGCGCCCCGGAATGACCCGACAACAAGTCCGGTTTATCATGGGTTCGCCGCTGATCCAGGACACCTTCCATCCAAATCGCTGGGACTATCTGTACAGCCTGCAGGCCGCCGGCGGTCAGCGGAAACAGGAGCGTGTCAGCCTGGTGTTCAATGGCGAAAACCAGCTGAGTGGTCTGGCTGGCGATTTCATGCCCGGTACCAGCCGTGAACAGCAGATCATGGGTACCGATAGCGGCACTACCGTGGATCCCACTGCGCCAGCGCAACCCACTGCCCCTGCAGCAGCGCCGGAAACGCCAGCCGTGCCCGGTTCGACCGAAGACAGCATCCAGAAGGAAATCGACAGCGCGCGGCCAGCCGCCGTACCGACTCCCGAACGCATTCGTACCGACGGCCAGTGATCCCTAGCTAGAGGCCAGCCTTCAACCTGGCCTCTTCCGCACGTCGCTTGCGACTTTCCTTTGGATCCGCGAGCAACGGGCGATAGATCTCCACGCGGTCCCCCTCTCCCAGCCTTCGCGCATCCGGCTTGACGATCAGCTTGCCAAAGATACCGACCCGATAGCCCTCGCGCTGCTCGGGTGGCAGCTGTTCCAGCAACCCCGACGCCAGCACCGCCTGCTCGACAGTGGCACCCTCCTCCACTTGCAGACTCAACAGCCATTGCCGTTGTGGTAATGCCAGCGCTACTTCGATGGCGAAGCACTCAGCCATAGAGGGCTCGAGCACGCTGGCAGAAGGCATCCACCATGGTATTGGCCGCCTGATTGAACAGCGGCCCCAGGGTCGCGCGCACGATAGCGCTGTCGTATTCGAAGGACAGATCCAGCGAGATCTTGCAGGCCTTGTCCCCCAGCGCCTTGAAGGACCAGACGCCATGCAGCTGCTTGAAGGGACCTTTTTCCAGATCCATGGTGATGGATTCGTCCGGCACCAGGGTATTGCGGGTCGTGAACTGCTGGCTCAGGCCACCCTTGGCTACGGTGAGACCGGCGCGCATCAGGCCTTCGTCCTGCTCCAGGATCTGGGCGGACGAGCACCAGGGTAGGAACTCCGGATAACGGTCCACGTCATTGACCAGCGCATAGAGCGCCGAAGCAGGATAGGGCAGCAACGCCGAACGTTGGATGTGCGTGCTCATCGGAACCTCGTAGAATAGCGAATTCGGTGTCGGACCTTGAATTTGAGGGCGGCGCACGCAATTTACTCCCGCATCAGCCTGCCGCAGTCCAGAACCGCGGTATTGTCCGTGTTTGCTCATACCCGCTCAAGCGCGTGGCGACATTTCCCCCGACTCGCTGTACCCTGGAATCATGGCCAAGCAAAAGAAAGTTTCCCCCGGCAGCATCGCGCAGAACAAAAAGGCGCTACACGAATACTTCGTCGACACCCGCTTTGAAGCAGGTGTTTCCCTGGCAGGTTGGGAGGTCAAGAGCCTGAGAGCCGGCAAGGCACAGCTGACCGACAGCTATGTGCTGCTCAAGGACGGTGAAGCCTGGCTGCTGGGCAGCCACATCACCCCGCTGCAGACCGCCAGTACGCACGTCATCGCTGATCCGACCCGGACCCGCAAGTTGCTGCTCAACAAGCGCGAGCTGGGCAAGCTGTTTGGCGCGGTGCAGCAGAAGGGCTACGCCTGCGTCGCCCTGTCGCTCTACTGGAAGAAGCACCTGGTCAAGTGCGAGATCGCACTGGCCAAGGGCAAGAAGGAGTTCGACAAGCGCGCCACCGAGCGCGAGCGCGATTCCGACCGCGAGATCCAAAGGGCCATCCGCAAGGACGCCAAATAGCCAAGCGGCCGAAAAACGTTTCGTCAGCAATGACTTGCGTCGGACGGCCGGAATTCCTATAGTGAACGACCAGCAAGTTTTGGGGGCGATTAGGATTCGACGCCGGTAACGAAACTTGAGGGGCATGCCGAGCTGGTAGCAGAACTCGTAAATTCGCTGCTGCAAACTTATAGTTGCCAACGACGACAACTACGCTCTAGCTGCTTAACGCGGCTAGCAGTCGCTAGGGGATGCCTGTAAACCCGAAACGACTGTCAGATAGAACAGGATCGCCGCCAAGTTCGCTGTAGACGTAACGGCTAAAACTTATACAGCTCGCCCAAAGCACCCTGCCCGTCGGGCCGCAATGGGTTAACTCAGTAGACAGGGCTAAGCATGTAGAACCGATAGCGGAGAGCTGGCGGACGGGGGTTCAAATCCCCCCGCCTCCACCAAACAAGCGTTACAAATCAAGGGGTTAGCCGCAAGGCCAACCCCTTTTTTTGGCTCAAAATGGGCCGCTTTGGCTCGGTAATGGCAGCTTAATGACAGCCCTCAGGAGGCTTTATGCGCTATGTCTTCCCCGATCCAAAGAATTGCTCACCCAACAAGCCGACTGACGCTTGCACGTCTAAAAAAATGGTCGGCCTGTATAGCGCCGCTACCGGCGATAGCCAGATCAACTGCACCAAAAAGGTCAGGGAATGGTTTCGCACCGAGGCGACGTCGAAAGGTTGGGATAAGGTGATAGACACTCCGAGTGGAGTCACGCTGGTTGCAGACGTGAGGCTGCACAACCTGGCCAAGCTAGATGTAGTCGAAGGCTCGGAAAAAGTCGTTCAATTTCCTAACGGTCGAGTGCGGCGTCAACGTACATCTTGACGTAAAGGAAGCCTCGCATTGGGCGCCTCAACAAAGGTCAGGACCTCCTGGTAGCTATGAGGACCAAGAGGTCTTCGGCATTTATCCTGCTCTGAGGCCATGGACTTAGGAGGCGAGCTTCCCATGCTTCGCCCTCTGCTTTCACAACTATCCGGTGGCACACTAGCACTGGCAGCAGCTACTGACAGGTAACAACCGTCGCCACTAGGGCCTGCTCGTAGCCGATCCGCTGCCGGCGCTCCTCCAGCAATGCCCGCACTTTCACCTCTAGGCTGTCCTTCTTGCGCAGCCCCTCCGCCGGCTCCTTCACCCGGCACGGTATCTGGACTGGCACCTCTACGCGCACCACGCGCGGCTTCGGTTCGGAAGCGGGCCGGGCAGCGTACCCCGCCAGCGCGGTGTTAGGTGTCGTGAACGGGTCGCGCTCAAGCTTACCGCTAACCACCTAAAACGCGCCTAGCAGCACCGCGCGGCGATCCTGGATGCGATCGCCCGCGACGCCTTCGACTACGCCGTGACGTTCCCGGGATCGGCCAGGGCCTTGCAGTTCGCGCCGGAGAGCAGCCGGAAGACCATGGCCGGCTTTCTGACTGGGTGGCTGGAGGCGAAGCGGAAGCACGTCGCCAGCAGCACCTTCGAAGGCTACCGGAAGATCATCACCATGCGCCTGGTGCCGCAGTTCGGCGAAGTGATGGTGGTCGACTTCAAGCGGAAGGCCCTCAAGGACTGGCTGGACACCCTTGAGGTCGGCAATAAGACCCTGAGTAACATCCAGAGCTGCCTGCGCTCGGCACTGAATGATGCCGTCGATGAGGAAATCTTGGAGCTGAACCCACTGGCCGGCTGGACCTATGCTCGGAAGGAGGCGCCAGCCCGAGAGGATGACGTGGACCCGTTCACTCCCGAGGAGCAGCGCGCCATCTTGGCCTCGGCTACAGGCCAGGCCCGCAATCTGATCCAGTTCGCCCTGTGGACCGGCATGCGCACCAGCGAACTGGTGGCGCTGGACTGGGGCGACGTCGACTGGCTACGCGGCGAGATCAGGGTGAGCAAGGCGATGACCCAGGCCGCCGGCGGAGAGGCGGAGGTGACGAAGACCACCTCGGGCCGCCGCTCGATCAAGCTGCTGGCGCCAGCCATGGAAGCGCTGAAGGCGCAGAAGGCATTCACGTTCCTGGCGGACGCCGAGGTGTTCCAGAACCCACGCACGCTGGAGCGCTGGGCAGGCGATCAGCCGATCAGCCGATCAGGAAAACGATGTGGGCGCACGTCCTGAAAAAAACGGGTGTCCGGTACCGGCGGCCCTACCAGACCCGTCACACGTATGCCTCGATGATGCTCTCGGCCGGCGAGCATCCGATGTGGGTTGCCCAGCAGATGGGGCACAAGGACTGGACGATGATCGCGCGCATCTATGGTCGCTGGATGCCTGCAGCGAACGTGCAGGCCGGTGATAAAGCAGAACGGCTCTGGGGTTACGACCAAGCGGAGACGATTGCCAGCATCCAAGGGTAGAATGTTCAGACCCCAAAAAGCGAAACCCCGGGAGAGGCTTGCGCCAGTCCCGGGGATCTAGATTCTAGTGCTGGAGCGCTTGACCTAGGTCAGAGGGGCCTATCAGCTGCTAGTAAAGGAACTATACACCCTAATGGCCGACAGTCAAGCGCTCTACCCCTATCCACCAGCGACGATATCTGAGCTTGAGAGAAATCTCTCTAGTGAACGCTTTGGAGCTTATCTAACTCGCTCAGGGCACAGGCCAGAGTATGCAATACAATTATACCTATACAATGCACGAATAGCGAAATCACTACTTTTCCCTCTTCATATTTTAGAAGTGATATTAAGGAACGGAATCGACGAAGCGCTTTCGACTAAATTTTCTTATGACTGGCATCTTGACCAAAGCTTCATAGATACGCTCACTCACGAGAGCAACATATCGCTTGCCAAGGCTCGACACAGATTTAAATACAGAGTCCCAAGTAAGTCCGAGCTAATAGCCGAACTGAGCCTAGACTTTTGGTCGAACTTGTTCAGATCAGATTATGATCGAACTATCTGGCAGACTAGCATCCATATACTCTTCCCACAGAGGACATTTACAAGAGCTGCTTTTAAACCTGAAATCATGGAGATCAACAAGCTTAGAAACCGGATTGCGCATCACGAGCCGATACTGGATATAAATACCAGCGTCATACACACAAAAGTACTGAACATCATTGCAGCACGCTCGCAAGACTCCAGTGACTGGGTAAAAGCTCATAGCACCTTCAACCAAATGATGCGCACAAAGCCTAACCCGGGATCGGGCCCTGGACCTTTCCTGAATAATCAAGTTGACAAAAGCTTTGCAATTGTAAGTAAGGAAGAAACGATCCTAAGCTTGGCTAGTCGGCCTGAATACTTTTTCGCTTGCTTAGACGATAAAGGGGCCGCGCTCGCAATATTTACTCACGCCGACATAAGTAAATACGTCCTGTTAAATCTAGAATCAGGCATGATAGATCTTAACGACCACAGCATTGAAAACCTTATAAGCTCTCTAGGCCTCACTGAGGACTTCGACGTCCTGGGAGAAACTGAGAGCATCAAAATACTGCCTCAGTTTTTCAAAAAACGTGTTAGATACGCGCTGATCCTATCTGAACAGGAACCTCAAACAGCCGTTGGCATTATTGAAAAAAGCCATCGCCGTTACTAATGACAGCTTTATGCCAGCTTCCGAGGTGAAGGCCTCGCCAGATGCGACCTAGACGGGGGTTCAAATCCCCCCGCCTCCACCAAAAAGAAAGGGCAGCCATTGGCTGCCCTTTTTCTTTGCCCGATCGACGAGCCCCTTAGAAGGGAATGTCGTCATCGAAGCTGTCGTAGTCCTGCTGAGCCGGCTGCTGTTGCGGCTTGGGCTGCTGCTGGGGACGGCTGTTGCCGTTGCCGCCATTACCACCATTGTCGTACTGCGGGGCCGACTGCTGCGGACGGGGAGCACGCTGTTGCTGGGGCGCCGGCGCGCTCTGGTTGTATTCATCGTTGCCACCGGCATTGCCACCGCGACCACCCAGCAACTGCATGTTGCCATTGATATCGACCACGATTTCGGTGGTGTAGCGATCCTGACCGTCCTGCCCCTGCCACTTGCGGGTACGCAGAGTGCCCTCGACATAGACCTGGGAGCCCTTGCGGATGTACTCGCCGGCGATCTCGGCGAGGCGACCGAAGAACACCACCCTGTGCCACTCGGTACGATCCTGCTGCTGGCCGGTCTGCTTGTCCTTCCAGCTCTCGCTAGTGGCCAGGGTGACATTGGTCACCGCATTGCCATTGGGCATGTAACGGGTTTCGGGATCGGCGCCGGCGTTGCCGACGAGGATGACTTTATTGACGCCACGGGCCATATGAATCTCCTGATAGGGCTGTCGATCAAGCGGCGACTGGCGTTTGGCTAACCAGTCGCTCCAATTGCGCCCGATCGACGATTTTAGTATCGATCTTGATGTAGACGGCCTGTTCTTCCGCCACCACTACCGCATCGGTCACTCCGGCCAGGGCCAACAGGCGTCCGACCAATCCCTGGTCGTTGACTAGCGCGGGCGTAACCGGCAAACGCAGACTGGTGACATAGGGCGGTTCCCGCATCGTACCAGCTACCACCGCCCATCCCAGGCAAAGCGCCGCACAACCCAGGAAGACGGTGGAGAGGCCACCATGCTGGAACAGCCAGCCACCGAGGATACCGCCCAAAGCGGAACCAAGGAACTGACTGGTGGAATAGATCCCCATGGCGGTGCCCTTGCCACCGGCCGGGGCCACCTTGCTCACCAGCGACGGTAGCGAGGCTTCCAGCAGGTTGAAGGCGGTAAAGAACACTACGATGCCGATGACCAGTGCCACCAGGCTGTTGCTGAAGAAAAAGAAGTACAGCTCGCACAGCACCAGCACACTGATGGCGCCTACCAGCACACGCTTCATGCGCCGCTTCTTTTCACCATAGATGATGAAGGGAACCATGGCGAAAAAGCCGACCACCAGCGCCGTAAGGTACACCCACCAGTGTTCTTCCTTGGGCAGGCCGGCATGGTCGGCCAGGGCCAGCGGCAGGACGACGAAACTGGCCATCAGCACAGCGTGTAGCGCGAGGATGCCGAAGTCCAGCCGCAACAGATCGCGATTGCGCAGGGTCGCGCCCAGCGCCTGACGCGCCAGGTTCGACTCCCGGTGGGCGAAGGGCGAGGCCTGGTGCGGGACCAGGAACAGCACGATCAGCAAACCGACCAGCGCCAGTCCGCAGGTGGCCCAGAACAGCCCTGCAAGACCATAGGCACGGGTCAGCAGGGGGCCAGCCACCATTGCCACGGCAAAGGACACCCCGATACTCATGCCGATCGTGGCCATGGCCTTGGTACGGTGCTGCTCGCGGGTTTGGTCCGACAACAGCGCCATGATGGCGGCCGAAATGGCGCCGCCACCCTGCACGATACGTCCGGCGATGACGCCCCAGATGGAGTGGGCATTGGCAGCGATGGCGGCACCAAGGGCGAACACCAGCAGTCCACCAATGATGATGGGGCGCCGGCCGATGCGATCGGACAGCGTCCCCAGGGGAATTTGCAGGACCGCCTGGGTCAAACCATAGGCACCTATGGCCAGGCCAATCAGCGCCGGGGTGGCATCCGCCAACTCCTGACCATAGGTCGCCAGGACCGGGAGCACCATGAACATACCGAGCATACGAAAGGCGAAGACCAGAGCCAGCCCAAAGGCGGCACGGCGTTCGACGCCGTTCATGGCTTCACTGCGCTTGTCGAGCATTGATAATCCTCTCGTCGGCGACAGGCTTTTACGTCGCCACACAGCTTTAAAACAGTCGTGACAATGACCATTTAGGGAGGAAGCGGTGAAGATAGCCGAGCGCTCGTCCGAACGTTCCCGACCGCCAGGATCACGAACGCCCGATCACCGCTGTCGGGCCACTAATTTTACCAGCCTTACCCCCTCTCTCACAGGCGCGGCAGATAGCCGCAGCCTGGGAAGAGACCTCTTTTCTATTGAAGCGTCGCCAAAACGAGGCAGAAGTCTACGTGGATAAAATCCTCATCCGTGGGGCCCGCACCCATAATCTGAAGAACATCGACCTTACCCTTCCCCGGGACAAGCTCATCGTCATCACTGGGCTGTCCGGCTCCGGCAAATCCTCGCTGGCCTTCGACACCCTCTATGCCGAAGGCCAGCGCCGCTACGTGGAATCCCTGTCGGCCTATGCCCGGCAATTCCTGTCGATGATGGAAAAGCCCGACGTGGACACCATCGAAGGCCTGTCGCCGGCGATCTCCATCGAGCAGAAGTCCACCTCGCACAATCCACGCTCCACCGTGGGCACCATCACCGAGATCTACGATTATCTGCGCCTGCTCTATGCCCGCGTCGGTACGCCCCGCTGCCCGGAGCATGACGTGCCCCTGGAAGCCCAGACCGTCAGCCAGATGGTCGATCAGGTCCTGGCCATGCCGGAAGGTGAGCGACTGATGCTGCTCGCCCCCATCGTGCGCGAGCGCAAGGGCGAACATCTCTCGGTGTTCGAGGAATTGCGCGCCCAGGGCTTCGTCCGCGTCCGCGTCAATGGCCGCCTGCACGAGATGGACGAACTGCCCAAGCTCGACAAGCAGAAGAAGCACACCATCGAGGTGGTAGTGGATCGCTTCAAGGTGCGCGAAGACCTCCAGCAGCGCCTGGCAGAGTCCTTCGAAACGGCCCTGAAGCTGGCCGACGACATCGCCATCATCGCGCCCATGGAAGGTGAAAAGGGCGAGGAGATCGTCTTTTCCGCGCGCTTCGCCTGTCCGATCTGCGGCTTTTCCATCGGTGAGCTGGAACCCAAGCTGTTTTCCTTCAACAACCCCGCCGGGGCCTGCCCAACCTGCGACGGCCTGGGCGTGAAGCAATTCTTCGATGCGCGGCGAGTGGTCAACGAGGAGCTGAGCCTCAGTGAGGGCGCCATTCGCGGATGGGACCGGCGCAATGTCTATTATTTCCAGATGCTCGGTTCGCTGGCGAGTCACTATGGCTTCAGTCTGGACGCCCCCTTCAAGAGTCTCGAAGACAAGCATCGCAAGGCGGTCCTCAGCGGCTCCGGTCGCGAGAGCGTCAACTTCCGCTACCTCAATGATCGTGGTGACATCGTCAAGCGTGCCCATCCGTTCGAAGGCATCCTGCCGAATCTGGAGCGGCGTTATCGCGAGACCGAATCCCAGAGCGTGCGCGAAGAGCTGGCCAAGTACCTCAGTACCCAGCATTGCCCCGACTGCAATGGCACCCGCCTGCGGCGCGAAGCTCGGCATGTCTGGGTCGGCGACAAGACCCTGCCGGCGGTCACCCGCCTGCCAGTGGGCGATGCCACCCAGTACTTCCAGGATTTAGCCCTCAAGGGCCAGCGGCAACAGATCGCCGACAAGATCCTCAAGGAAATCCGCGAGCGTCTGCAGTTCCTGGTCAACGTCGGTCTGGACTACCTGACCCTGGATCGTAGTGCCGATACCCTGTCCGGCGGTGAAGCCCAGCGTATCCGCCTGGCCAGCCAGATCGGCGCGGGCTTGGTGGGCGTCATGTACATTCTCGACGAGCCCTCCATCGGCCTGCACCAGCGCGACAACGAGCGCCTACTAGGCACCCTGACTCACCTGCGCGACCTGGGCAATACGGTCATCGTCGTCGAGCACGACGAGGACGCCATCCGCCTGGCGGACTATGTCATCGACATAGGTCCGGGCGCTGGCATCCATGGTGGTCAGATCATCGCAGAAGGAACCCCGGACCAGGTCATGCAGCACCCCGACTCGGTGACCGGTCAGTACCTGTCGGGCCGCAAGAAGATCGTGGTGCCTGCCAAGCGTACCCCGCGAGACAAGAAGAAGCTGCTGAAGCTCAAGGGTGCCCGCGGCAACAATCTGCAGAACGTCAACTTGGAGATTCCCGTTGGCCTGCTGACCTGCGTGACCGGGGTATCGGGCTCCGGCAAGTCGACGCTGATCAACAACACCCTGTTCCCCCTAACCGCCACGGCGCTCAATGGTGCGACGACCCTGGAGGTCGCGGCCCACGACAGCTTCGACGGTATGCAGCACCTGGACAAGGTGGTCGACATCGATCAGAGCCCTATCGGTCGGACGCCGCGCTCCAACCCGGCCACATATACTGGACTCTTCACCCCCATCCGCGAGCTGTTCTCCGGCGTCCCGGAATCCCGCTCCCGCGGCTACACCCCGGGGCGCTTCTCCTTCAACGTCAAAGGCGGCCGCTGCGAGGCCTGCCAGGGCGATGGCGTCATCAAGGTGGAGATGCACTTCCTGCCGGACGTCTATGTCGCCTGCGACGTCTGCAAGGGCAAGAGATACAACCGCGAGACCCTGGAAGTGAAGTACAAGGGCAAGACCATCACCGAGGTACTGGACATGACCATCGAAGAGGCCCATGCCTTCTTCGAATCCATCCCAGCCCTGGCGCGCAAGCTGCAGACACTGATGGATGTGGGTCTGTCCTATATCCGTCTCGGCCAGAGCGCTACGACCCTGTCAGGCGGCGAGGCCCAGCGTGTGAAGCTGGCGCGGGAGTTGTCCAAGCGTGATACCGGCAAGACACTCTATATTCTTGACGAGCCCACTACCGGTCTGCACTTCGCCGATATCCAGCAGCTGTTGGACGTATTGCATCGCCTGCGGGATCACGGCAATACCGTGGTGGTGATCGAGCACAACCTCGATGTCATCAAGACCGCTGACTGGCTGGTGGACCTGGGCCCGGAAGGCGGTTCCAAAGGCGGCCAGATCATCGCGACGGGTACACCCGAGGAGGTTGCGGCCAACAAGAAGTCCTATACCGGCCACTTCCTCAAGCCCTTGCTGGAACGTGATCGGGAGTAGTCCCGAGTATCGACCAGAACGCAAAAAGCCCGGCACATGCCGGGCTTTTTGTTGCTCTGTCTTTGTAGGTTGGGCTGAGCGCAGCGAAGCCCAAAAGGCGAACGCTGGGCGTGCGCACGAGCTTTGGAAAGGAAAGCTTAGGTGAACTTTAGGGAGGTGAGGCTAGATGTTGGGCTTCGCTGCGCTCAGCACCAACCTACGCCGGTCCCTTGCCACTTCAAACACGACAGCCCGGCGTAGCCGGGCTGTCGGTGCTCTTGCAGACCTCCAGCCGCACCTGATCCAGCAAGCACAGCTCAAGCCTCAGCCGCACCGCCCCTGGCCCCCTCTCCCCCCGGGAGAGGGCTAGGGTGAGGGCAACCTCAGCCGCATGACTGCCCGGCTTCCGCTGGCAGGGCTATCGGCCCAAACGCCTTGGCGTCCGGCCAAACTTTTCCCACCCCAAAGTCAACACCCCCGCCAGAATGATCTGAGCGGGGGTGCTGGGTGTTAGGCGCTTGACGATGACCTACTCTCACATGGGGAAACCCCACACTACCATCGGCGATGCATCGTTTCACTTCTGAGTTCGGGAAGGGATCAGGTGGTTCCAATGCTCTATGTTCGTCAAGCAATTCGGTTGGCTGGCCAGGCGTTGGTGCTGCCTGGCTGGCCCAATTGGGTCGGTGATCGAAGTAGACAGCTCGTCTTGGGGTCTTGCGAACCCACGCGCC
>NZ_VBTN01000005.1:0-298443 GCF_013277805.1 Pseudomonas sp. MS15a(2019) | reverse complement strand
CGGGAGAGATACAAGGTTGGGCCGAGACGGTTCCAGCGTCGAAACCCGACATGTCCGCGCCGGGTAGAGGAGCGTTGGGCTTCGCTGCGCTCAGCGCCAACCTACGTCAGCGGGGCAGCAGGTCCACCAATGGCCCTGGGTGCTTACGGACTTCGATGTAGGGCACCAGGGTGCCACCGGGTTCGTCGCAGCTGCGGGCGGCGCGGAAGAAGGTCGGGCCCAGGTAGAGACCCTTGGGCGTCAGGTACCAGGGCGCGAATTGCCAGACGTCGGCGCTGCGATAGTCGCAGCCATCGCCGTCGGCCGGCGCCTGCATCAGCTCCGGATACAGCCGGGTGAACAACCGCACCACCCAGGGCGCCAGGGTCTTTTCCCGATAGTCCGCCAGGGCCTGGGAATAGCGATCCTCCGGCGCCAGACGAAGCGGCTGGCCGTGGCCCAGCCAGAGGAAGTCTTCCAGCGCCAATTCCTGCCCGGTCTGGAGATCCAGGGTCAGGGGTGCGCTGCCGAAATCCGGGTGGGCCGCGCCGCTGCAGCTGTATTGGCTGAACAGATTGACGCTGAGCACCCGCTGGGTGAGCAGCTGCGGGGTCACGGTCAGGCTGTGCTCGCCATCAGGGCCGATGCAGCTCAGATGGGCGTCTACCTCCGCCCAGAGTCGGTCACGCAGCACGGCATTGGCCGCCTCGCTGGCGCCCTCCACGGTGAACAGCCGCATGCCCGACACCGGCTCGCGCCACCAGTGCAGCTCACGACCCATGAAGGCCTGGCGCTCACCCTGCTCCAGGATCAGCCCCTGCAGGCGGCGGAATTCGTAGGGATCGTCCTGCCGCAGTGTCTGCCGATAGCGATCCGCCGCCGCGGACTGTCCCAGCTGCAGCGGCGCCAGGGCGAGCGGCAGAGTCTTGCCCGCTCCGCTCCAGGTACCGTTCCAGCGACCGTCCTTGCCGCGCGTCAGCGACCAGCTGGCCTTGGGGCCGTCCTGCCAGGGCGCACCCTCCTCCAACCTGAGCTGGTCGCCCGATTGCGCCGGACCGCTCAGGCGCAGATCGCGGCGATAGCGGTCATAGAAGTAGCGGCCAGAAGCTTCGTCATTGGCGGTGGGATCGACCTCCACCACCACCCGGGACTGGCCGAGAGTGCCTTCCAGCAGCAGCTTTTCGGCATGGGCGGCGCTGGTGATCATCAGCAGGGTCAGCAACGGTCCGGACAGGCGAAATTTCATCAGGGCTCCAGCGGCCAGCGTATCGGTGATGGGCCCAGAGTAGAGCAGTAGCGCCGGACTGTCGCGCAGAGGCCAGCGGACAAGACACTGCCGCGCGCTGCTCCCGCCATGGGACAATGACGTTTTGCCAATCGCTGGACGCCCATGGACCTCCCTGCCCTGCTCACCCGCCTGCACGCCATCCGCGATGCCAACGCCTGGCGGCGCTATCACAACCCCAAGAATCTGGCGATGGCCGCCAGCGTCGAGATGGCCGAGCTGGTGGAGATCTTCCAGTGGAAAAGCGATGCCGAGGCCCGCGAGCTGAGCGCCGCCGAGCGCGAACACGCCGGCCAGGAAATCGCCGACGTGCTGCTCTATCTGCTGCAACTGGGCAGCGAACTGGAGCTGGACGTGGAACAGGCAGTGCTGGCCAAGCTGGCCGACAACGAGAGGCGCTTCCTGCCGTGAGCGATACCTTCTTCGACGACCGCGCCACCCGTTTCGCCGCCAACATCTATGGCGGCACCAAGGGCGCCATCCGCCTGGCGGTGCTGCAGGCGGATCTCGCCGAGGTACTGCCCGGGCGTCCCCTGCGGGTGCTGGACATCGGTGCCGGCCTGGGCCACATGAGTCTCTGGCTGGCCCAGCAGGGCCATGCCGTGACCCTGGCCGAGCCGTCGGCGCCTATGCTCGCCGGCGCCCAGGAGGCCTTTGCCGCGGCCGGACTCGGCGCCGATTGGCTGGCATTGCCCTGGCAGGAGTTGCCCGCCTTCGCCGAGCCCTTCGACCTGGTGCTCTGCCACGCAGTGCTGGAATGGCTGGAGACGCCTACGGCGATCCTGCCGACGCTAGAGCGCTGCCTGGCCCCGAACGGCTGGCTGTCCCTGGCCTTCTACAACCGCGACGCCCTGATCTATCGCAATCTTCTCAAGGGGCATTTCCGCAAACTCAGGCAGGGCGATTACGCGGGCGCCGGCCAACGGGGCCTCACCCCGCAACGGCCCCTCGATCCGCGCGAAGTCGAGGCCTGGCTGACGCCGGACTGGCGGATCCAGGCGCGCAGCGGCGTACGGGTCTTTCACGACTACATGCCGCCGGAATTCCAGGCTCGCGCCAACGGCGAGGAACTGGTGGCCATGGAGTTGGCCCACCGGCGGCACCCGGCTTTCGCGGGCCTGGGGCGCTATCTGCATTGGCTCTGCCAAGCTAAGGCAGGATAACGCCGGGCGCGGTATGCTCTGGCCAGCATTCCTTCGAGGAACGGTCATGCGTCGCCCCCTGCTCTGCCTGTCGCTCGCGCTGCTCGCCCTGGCCGGTTGCCAGACGCCCAATCCCTATGTCGCCAGCAGCCTCCCGGAGGCCGCGGTGCCGGTACTGCCGCAGCAGGATCCGGCGGCCTACCCGCCAGCGCCCCGCGACTGGAGTCGCTATCGCACCTGGAGTTGGGCACCTGGTGCCGCGGTGGTCAGCGGTGGCCTGGATGGCCAGACCGTGCAGCAGGCGGTGGCCGATGGCCTCGACCAGCGCGGGTTGCGACCGGCCATCGGCGGTGCCCGCGCCGATCTCCAGGTGCGTGCCCGCCTCACCCAGCAGCAGCGCAGCGAGCAGTACACCGACTACTACGACACCAGCTACGGCTACGGCGGCTACGGGCCCTATGGCTATGGCCCCGGCTATGGCGCCACGGTCGGCCAGGCGCGGACCCGCACCCGGACCTTTGTGGTCGATGTGCTGGAGGTGGAATTGCTCGATCCCGCCACGGGGCGCGTGCTCTGGCATTCGGCCGCCGAGCAGGCCACCGGCGGCAACAGCGGCGAACGCGCACGTACCCTGAGAGACACCACCCGCCGCCTGCTGGCCAACTATCCGCCGAGCTGAGGGGATAAGTGGCCCTCAAGCCAGTCCAAGCAGACTACTACCCTCACCGCCGAGGATCGCCCATGAAACGTTGCCTCCTGCTGCTTGCGGTCCTCCTGCTGACGGCCTGCGCCGAACGCGGCCCGCGCAATCTGGACTATGACGCCAGCCGCGACTTCGCCGCCTATCGCAGCTGGGGCTGGGCGGATCCGGCCATCGAATACCGCCCCAACGATCCGCGGGTGCGCAGCGATCTCACCGAGCAGCGCCTGCGCGACTCGGTCAGCGGCGGCCTCGACCAGCGAGGGCTGCGTCCCGCCATGGCCGGTGCGCGCCCGGACTTGAAGATCAAGCTCTATGTGATCCTCGATCAGCGCCAGCAGAGCTTCAGCTATGCCGATCCTTACTGGGGACCGGGCTGGGGTGGCCCCTGGGGCTCCGCCTGGGGCCCTGGTCCCTGGGGGCCGAGCTATGTACGCACCCAGACCGTCACCTATCCGGTGATGACGGTGCAGCTCGACATGCTCGACGGCCGCGACGGCAAACTGGTCTGGCGTGCCAGCGAAGAGCGGCTGCTGGACGACCAGAACGCCACGCCCGCCCAACGCAGTGCCGGCTTTGGCCGTCTGATCAACGAACTGCTGATCGGCTATCCGCCGCGTCCTTGAGCGGTCGACCGTCCGGGCAGCTCAGCGCTGCCCCTGGTCCGATGATGAGCAGACGTCTGTTAGCCAGTCGCCGATAATGGCACCTGGCCAGATATTCCTCGCGCCGTCTTTGGCCACCGCGCAGGAAACCTGACCGTCGTCCAACGCCGCCCAGGTCCCTCATGTCGTCAACCCCCATCGCCACCCGTCGCAGCCACGCCCTGTTGCTGCGCCTGTTTCCGGTCATTTGCGCCCTGCCGATCCTGCTCGGCATCGGCTGCTACCTGCTGATCAAGACCGCCTCCAGCCAGGACGCCGATGTCCAGCAGCGGGCGCGGACCTATATCACCCGCACCCTGGAGCAGGTGGAAAACGAGATCGGCCATAACATCATCAACTATGCCAAGTGGGGCGAGGCCTACAAGCACCTGCACCTGAAGGTCGATCGCTTCTGGGCCGACGAGGAGCGTAACGTTGGCGACATTCCCTATGAGCTCTATGGCTACAACGGCGTCTTCGTGCTGGATCCCCAGGACCGTACCGTCTATGCCGTGATCGACGGCCAGCCAACGGAGCGCACGGCCGCGCAATGGCTGGAAGGGGATCTCACTGCCCTGCTGGCGGCGACTCGCAAGCGACCTGGAGAAACCGAAAGCCTGGTGCGGATCCTGAGTGTCGGCGGCGTCCCTGCGCTGGTCGCCGCCGCCACCATCACGCCGGGCGCGAGCTATGGCGTCACGCCGAGCGCCGGCGTGCCCTCGGTGATGCTGTTCGTCAATGTGCTCGACCCCGCGACCCTGGCTCATCTCAGCGACACCTACGGGCTGCCGACGCTGCAGGCCTCCCGGCTGCCTCTGCCCGATCATGAATCCCTGCGCCCGCTGGATTCACCGCTGTTGCTCAACTGGCAACCCCCACGGCCCGGCGCCCAGTTGCTGCGCCGGACGCTACCGGTGTTCCTGGCCGGGGTGCTGTTGCTCGGCCTGGTGCTGGCGCTGCTGATCCGCCATGCGCTGAATTCGGCCCGGCAGCTCGACCAGCAATTCGATGCCCTTGTCGCCAGCCAGACGGAGCTGAGTCGCAGCGAACGCCGCTTTCGCGAGCTCGCCGAGGCGGCCTCCGACTGGCTCTGGGAAAGCGATGCCGAAGGCCGCATCGCCTATCTGTCCGAACGCTTCGCCCGCATCACCGGGCATGCGCCTGGCAGCTGGCTCGGTCGGCCACTCGCGGAACTGTTCAGCAGCGAGACGACCCGCCTGGCTGACTGGCTCCTGGACAAGGCTCGCCACCTCGACGAGCGCCAGGTGCTGCGCTGTCATTATCGTGACCGTCTCGGCCATTCCCGGGTCTGCGAAATCACCGCCCGCCCCTTGCCCCAGGGTGCGGGTTTTCGTGGAACCGCCAGTGACATCACCGCCGCGGTCAACGCCCAGGCCGAAATCGAGCATCTGTCGCAACACGACAGCCTGACCGGCCTGGCCAACCGGTTGCAGTTGCAGCACTACCTGGCCGCTCAACTGGCGCAACCCAGCACGCCGCTCACCCTGCTCAGTCTGGACCTGGATCGCTTCAAACCGATCAACGACAGCCTCGGCCACGCCGCCGGTGATCGGGTGCTGCAGGAAATCGCCCGTCGTCTGCAAGCCAGCCTGAGGCCCGGCGGCCTGGTGGCGCGGCTGGGCGGTGATGAATTCATCGTGGTGCTGCTCGGTCACCTGGATACCACGACGGTCGACCAGATCTGTGCCCGGCTGGTAACCGCCATCGCCCGGCCGATCCTGCTGGAAGAGCAGACCGTCAGCGTCGGGACCAGCATCGGCATCGCCCAGGCACCGGAGCAGGCCAGCCAGGTCGAGGACTTGCTGCGCCTGGCCGATATCGCGCTCTACCAGGCCAAGGCCGCGGGCCGCAACGGCTGGTGCTTTCATGCACCGGCCATGGACGCCCAGCTCAGCCAGCGTCGTGACCTGGAACAGGAACTGCGCCAGGCCTTGGCGCGCGACCAGGTGCGCCTGGCCTACCTGCCCCGCCGGCGCACGGCAGACGGCGCCCTGAGTGGCGTCGAAGCCCAGCTGCACTGGGCCCACCCGATACGCGGAACGTTACCGCCAGAGGCCTTCTTGCCCCTGGCCGAAGAGACCGGACTCAGCGCTCCCCTGGGGCTCTGGCTGTTGGACAGCGCCTGTCGCGCCGCAGCGGCCTGGCCCGCGCCGCTGCGGCTGGTCATTAGCGTGTCGCCTCGCCAGTTCGACGATGCCAAGGCCCTGGTGGAGGCAGTCGCCCAGGCCTTGCAGACCAGTGGCCTGGCAGCGGAACGCCTGGAGCTGCAGCTGCCCGAGGTGCTGCTGCAGGCAGACGGTGATCCGCCGCTGCCTCAACTCCAGGCGCTCAATACCCTGGGCGTGCGCCTGAGCCTGGCCGATTTCGGCAAAGGCCTCGGCGCCTTCGATGCACTGCGCCAGCCCCTGCTGGAGGGCATCAGCCTCGATAGCCAGCTCATCGCCCACCTGGACCAGCGGCAGGCCGATGCCGCCATCGCCCAGGCGCTGATCGGCCTGGGACGCACCCTGGGGCTCTGGGTGGCAGCGACGGGCGTCGAGACATCAGGCCAGTTGGCCTGGCTGAAGGCGCAGCACTGCGCCGAAGTCCAGGGCCCGCTGTTCGGCCACGCCCTGTCCGACCGCGAACTGGCGGCGCTGCTGGATACTGACCTACGGGCTGGGTGAGGACCTAGAGTCGCTCCAGCCACCCCAGGTCGCCGCCACGGGCCGGTACCGGATAGCAGCCATAGGGCGCATAGCCGTGGCTACAGACCGGATCGGCGCGCAAGGCGGGTTCGCCCACCGGTTGCGCGCGCCAGCCTTCCAGCAGGGCGATGGCGGCCAGGGCCAGCAGCAGGGCGATGAACAGCGCGGAGCGAATTGTTCTTGTCAGGCGCATGATGACCTCCCGCAGGGCGACTGCCAGGATCGGCAGACAGCGTCCCCGCTCCTTGAGTATCGCCCCGACCAAGAGTTTTCGCCTGCCTGGACCAGCACCCACTGCGCAACGCTGCACTACGGTGGGTGCAACAGTCAGTCGCCTAGGCGCGGTGATCACCCGGGCAAGGCGGCGCCGTTGTCCAGCTACGTGAATAGCTCCGCGCCACACCGTACCGCCCCCTCTCCCTCCGGGAGAAGAATGGGGTGAGAGAAGGCCAGACGCGAAAGCCTCAGGCGATCTCCACCCGCTCCCCGTTCAGCCGTACCGCCCAGGTGGGCAGCGCCTGCTCGGGATATTCCAGGCAGCCACCGTCCGCCAGGCGGAAATGCTGCTTGTACAGCGGTGAGGCGATCACCAGGTCCTGGCCCAGTTGGCCGACGATGCCGCGACCGATGACATTGGCACCGGACTTGGGATCGCGATTGCCCACGGCGAAGACCTTCTGCTCGGTCTCGGGTAGATAGAACAGCGCCACCTGCTCGCCCTCGTACAGGGCCACCACACCGGACTGGGGCACCAGATCGGTCAGGTGGCACAGGGGTTGCCAGCGGGGCTCCAGGGCGCGAGCGGTATTGGTCTGGGTCATGGTCAAGCCTCCTCGGTGACGGCGATGAGCTGAAGTTCGTGGTGACGCGCCGGCCGGCGCTGGCCGCGCTCCTTGACGAAGTGGATGTCCGGGTCGTTGCCGCGCTGGTTGACGAAGGTCCGGAAGCGCTTGAGCTTGTCCGGGTCGTTCAGGGCGTTGGCCCATTCGCATTCGTAGCGATCCACCACCAGCTGCATCTGGGCTTCCAGCTCGGCGCCAAGGCCCAGGCTGTCGTCGATGATCACCTGCTTGAGGTAGTCCAGCCCGCCCTCCAGGGACTCGCGCCACACCGAGGTGCGCTGCAGGCGGTCGGCGGTGCGGATGTAGAACATCAGCAGGCGATCGATGTAGCGGATCAGGGTTGTGTCATCCAGATCGGTGGCGAACAGCTCGGCGTGCCGCGGGCGCATGCCGCCATTGCCGCAGACATAGAGATTCCAGCCGTTCTCGGTGGCGATCACGCCGATGTCCTTGCTCTGGGCCTCGGCGCACTCGCGGGTGCAGCCGCTGACGGCGAACTTGAGCTTGTGCGGCGCGCGCAGGCCCTTGTAGCGGTGCTCGATGTCCAGCGCCATCTTGACGCTGTCCTGCACCCCGTAGCGGCACCAGGTGCTGCCGACGCAGCTTTTCACCGTGCGGGTCGACTTGCCGTAGGCATGGCCGGTCTCGAAGCCGGCGGCGATCAGCTCGCCCCAGATGTCCGGCAATTCGTGCAGCTGGGCTCCGAAGAGATCGATGCGCTGGCCGCCGGTGATCTTGGTGTAGAGGTCGTACTTCTTCGCCACCTGGCCGATGGCGATCAGGCCTTCCGGGCTGATCTCGCCACCCGGAATGCGTGGCACCACCGAATAGGTGCCGTTCTTCTGCATGTTGGCCATGAAGGTGTCGTTGGTGTCCTGCAGCGGCACCAGGTGCGGATCGGTGATGGGCGCGTTCCAGCAGGAGGCCAGGACGTTGGCCACCGCCGGCTTGCAGATGTCGCAGCCATGGTGGCCGCGACCGTGACGCGCCAGTAGCTCGTCGAAGCTCTGGATGCCTTCCACCCGTACCAGGTGATAGAGCTCCTGGCGCGTGTGGGCGAAGTGTTCGCAAAGGCTCTTGTCGACCTCGACGCCCCGGGCGATCAGCTCATGCTCGAAGACCTGCTTGACCAGCGCCGCGCAGCCACCGCAACCGGTGGCCGCCTTGGTGCAGCTCTTGATGCCGGCCAGATCGGTGCAGCCGGCGTCGATGGCGGCGCAGACCGCGCCCTTGGTGACGTTGTGGCAGGAGCAGAGGGTGGCGGTGGCCGGCAGGGCATCGGCGCCCAGGGTCGGGGTGCCCTCGCCCACCGGCATGATCAGGCTGGCCGGATCCTGGGGCAGCGGGATGCCGTTCTGGGCGTATTGCAGCAGGGTGTCGTAGTAGCTGTTGTCACCCACCAGCACGGCGCCGAGCACCTGCTTGCCATCGGCGGACACCACCAGGCGGCGGTAGCTGGCGCTGGCTTCGTCGATGTAGCGATAGCTGCGCGCCCCGGGCGTGGCGCCGTGGGCATCGCCGATGGAGCCCACGTCCACGCCCAGCAGCTTGAGCTTGGTGGACATGTCGGCGCCGGTGAAGGGCGTGCCCTGGCCGTGGCAGAGGGTGGCGGACACCAGGCGCGCCATCTGGTAGCCCGGCGCGACCAGGCCGAAGACGCTGCCATTCCAGGCGGCGCACTCGCCGATGGCGTGGATGAAGGGATCGCTGGTCAGGCAGCCATTGTCCACCGCCACCCCGCCGCGAGGGCCGAGCTCCAGGCCGCAGCTGCGGGCCAGGGCGTCCTGGGGACGGATGCCAGCGGAAAACAGGATCAGGTCGGTCTCGAGGAAATCCTCGCCGGCGAAGTTCATGCGGTAGCGATAGTCGCTGCCGGCGGTGATGTTCTGGGTGGCCTTGGACAGGTGCACGCCCACGCCCAGGTCCTCGATGCGCTGCTTGAGCGCGGCGCCACCGAGGTCATCCAGCTGCACCGGCATCAGCCGCGGGGCGAATTCCACCACATGGGCCTCCAGACCCAGGGATTTCAGCGCATTGGCCGCTTCCAGGCCGAGCAGGCCGCCGCCCACCACCACGCCGCGGCGCGCCCTGGCGGCGGCCAGGCGGATGGTGTCCAGGTCGTCCAGGGTGCGATAGACCAGGCGCGAGTCGCCTTCGGCGCCCTCGATGGGCGGTACGAAGGGATAGGAGCCGGTGGCCAGTACCAGGCGGTCGTAGCCAAAGGCGCCT
Organism: Pseudomonas sp. MS15a(2019); assembly: GCF_013277805.1. Lineage (NCBI taxonomy): Bacteria > Pseudomonadati > Pseudomonadota > Gammaproteobacteria > Pseudomonadales > Pseudomonadaceae > Pseudomonas > Pseudomonas sp. MS15a(2019). The sequence goes on along the minus strand of NZ_VBTN01000005.1, from coordinate 288,914 downwards.
TCAGGGGTCAGCACCTCACGCTGTTCGCGGTCGATGCCGGTCACCGCGCAGCCCAGGTGCAGCACCAGGCCGGGCACGGCATAGAGGTCGGCTGCGCTCATCGCCAGGGATTCGGCGTCACGGCCGGCGAAGTATTCCGAGAGATGCACCCGGTCGTAGGCGCGCTGACGCTCTTCGCCGAAGACGTGGATCTCGTAGTGGTCCAGGGCGCCGGCCGCCAGCAGCTGCTCGACGAGGTGATGGCCGACCATGCCGTTGCCGACGACGATCAGGCGTTCTTTGCGGGTCACGATGCTGTTCATGGAGGCTATCCCCCGGCCGAGGCCAATCAGGTTGAGTCGCGGCAAATAAAAAGGCGCCTGAAACCTTGCGGTCTCAGGCGCCTTTGCCTGTTCTATGTAGGGAGGAGCCCTGGGCTCTGCTCCGTGCCCGTCGCCTGCAGTGGCTGTCGATCGCCGTTGATCGACCGGGCGACCCGAAAATGCGGGTCTGTCAGGGCTTTTGCATCGGCTGTGCCAGTTCTGCCTGATCGCCTGGAGATCCGCCACTGGCGCGGCCTGCAGCCAGCAGAGGGCATCGCCGACTCGCCACCGGCTACCCGCCAGCCGGAACCACAACGGTGCAAGGCAAGGCCTGCCTGCCCCGTCACGGCGCACATCACCCGTGGTTGCCATGACGTCGAGCAGGACTGCCGCCCCTCCGCCGGACCAGCAGTCATGCGCTCCCTGAGCCCGTCGGACCAAGCTGGCGCGGGCCTTGCTAAATACCCAGCATGGAGCGGTCAACGCCGATCGCCCCCTTTCACGACAAAGGCGCCGTGTTCGTCTCCCTCCGGGGAGCACGACCGGCGCCTTTTCGCTTTCTGGTTCTCGAAGGATCCTTGCCATGGCCACTACCCACATCAAGAGCGTCTGCCCCTACTGCGGCGTCGGCTGCGGGATCGTCATGCAGGTGGAAGACGGCCGGGTCACCAAGGTCAGCGGCGATCGCGACCATCCCGCCAATCGCGGCCGCCTCTGCACCAAGGGCAGCACCAGCCACCAGGCGCTGGTGGACAGTGGGCGCATGGCGCAGGCCTACGTCCGCCACGACCGCTCCCACGAACCGGTGCAGACCGGGCTGGATCAGGCCGTCGCTGCCACCGCCGAGCGGTTGCGTGCCATCCTCGACCGCCACGGGCCGGACGCCATCGCCTTCTATGTGTCCGGCCAGCTGTCGCTGGAGGCCCAGTACCTGGTGAGCAAGCTGGCGCGGGGCTTCATCGGCACTAACCAGCTCGAATCCAATTCCCGGCTGTGCATGGCCAGCGCCGGCACCGGCTACAAGCTGTCCCTTGGCGCCGACGGCCCGCCCGGCTCCTACGACGACCTCGACCACGCCGATCTCTTCCTGGTCAGCGGCGCCAACATGGCCGACTGTCACCCCATCCTCTTCCTGCGCCTGCTGGATCGGGTCAAGCGCGGCGCCCGGCTGATCGTCATCGATCCGCGGCGCACCGCCACTGCCGAAAAGGCCGATCTCTTCCTGCAACTGCGCCCGGGCACCGATCTGCTGCTGCTCAATGGCCTGCTGCACCTGTTGCACGCCGAGGGCTATCTGGACGAAACCTTCATCGCCGCCCATACCGAGGGCTGGGAGGCCATGCCCGATTTTCTCGCCGACTACAGTCCCGCGCGCGTGGCCGCCGGGACGGGTCTGGCCGAGGCGGACATCCGCACCGCCGCGCGCTGGATCGGCGAAGCCGGCGAATGGACCAGCCTCTGGACCATGGGCCTGAATCAGAGCACCCATGGCACCTGGAGCACCAACGCCCTGTGCAACCTGCACCTGGCCACCGGCAAGATCTGCCGCCCCGGCAGCGGCCCCTTCTCCCTCACCGGCCAGCCCAACGCCATGGGCGGGCGCGAGATGGGCTACATGGGTCCCGGTCTGCCCGGCCAACGCAGCCTGCTGTCGGCCGCCGACCGCACCTTCGTCGAGCGAGCCTGGGACATTCCCGAGGGCACCCTGCACACCCGTCTTGGCCAGGGCACCGTCGCCCTGTTCGAGGAGCTGGCCGCCGGCACCGTGAAGGCCTGCTGGATCATCTGCACCAACCCGGTGGCCAGCGTGGCCAATCGCGAGACGGTAATCCGCGGCCTGCAGGCCGCCGAACTGGTGATCACCCAGGACGCCTTTCTCGACACCGAGACCAATCCGTACGCCGACATCCTCTTGCCCGGCGCGCTCTGGGCCGAGGCCGACGGGGTGATGATCAACTCCGAGCGCAACTTGACCCTGGCGCCCCAGGCCGTCAACCCGCCCGGCGCGGCCCGCGCCGACTGGCGGATCATCGCCGACGTCGCCTGTGCGATGGGTTATGGCGAGCACTTCAGCTACGCCTCGGCCGCCGAGGTGTTCGACGAGATCCGGCAATTCCACAACCCCCAGACCGGCTACGACCTCCGCGGTGCCAGCCATGCCCGGCTGCGCCAGACGCCGCTGCAATGGCCCTGCCCCAGCCAAGAGAGCGATCCGCGCCAGCCGATCCGCTATCGCAACGACGGCCGCAGCCAGACCCTGCGCCTGGATGAGACCGGCGAACCGACCGCGCTCAACTTCGCCACCGCCAGCGGCAAGGCGCAATTCTTCGCCCGTCCCCACCTGGATCCGGCGGAATTACCCGATGTCGACTACCCCTTCGTGCTCAACACCGGGCGTCTGCAGCACCAGTGGCATACGCTCACCAAGACCGGCAAGATCGCCGCGCTGAATCGCCTCAATCCGGCGCCCTTCGTCGAGGTGCATCCCCAGGACGCTCAGGCGTTGGGGCTCAGCGCGGGCGACCGGCTGGAGATCACCTCGCGCCGCGGCCGTGCCGTGTTGCCGGTGACCCTCAGCGACCGGGTCCAGCCCGGCAACTGCTTCGCGCCCTTTCACTGGGCCGACGTCCAGGGCAACGACCTGGCCATCAATGCCGTCACCAGCGACGCCGTCGATCCGCTCTCGCTGCAACCGGAACTCAAGGTCTGCGCCGTGCGCCTGACCCGCGTCGCCACCATTCCCCACCGCCAATTGCCGGCCGACGAGCCCGTCGCAGAGAGCGCTCAGTTGCCCGCCCTGGCGCGCCTGGCCGAGCTCACCGGGGTCGCAGCCGCGGTACGGCCACAGCTCAGCGCGGCCGAACGCACCTACCTGGCCGGCTTCATGGACGGCCTGCGCGATGGCGGGGCCCAGGGCGTGCCCTGCCTGCCGGCCCAGGCGCCGCTGGCCGCCGACACCCGCCTCTGGCTCGACGGCCTGCTCGCCGGGTTGTTCAGCCGCCTGCCGGAAAGCCAGGCCGCCAGCCTGGCCATGGCCGCTACCGCCCCCGCCGATCTGGTGGTGCTTTGGGCGTCCCAGACCGGCAACGCCGAAGCCCTGGCCGAGCGCTGCGTCGCCCGCCTGTGCCAGACCGGTCTCAGCGTCGAATTGCACGACATGGCCGCCTATGCCGTGGAACGCCTGACCGGTGCCCGCCGCGTCCTGCTGGTCAGCAGCACCTTTGGCGATGGCGAAGCCCCGGACAATGGCCAAGCCTTCTGGCAGGGCCTCGATCGGCTCGACGCCTCCCTGGCCGAACTGGACTACGCCGTGCTGGCCTTGGGCGATTCCACCTACGACCAATTCTGCGGCCACGGCCAGCGCCTCGACGCCCGCCTGGCCGAACTCGGCGCCCGCCGCCTCTGCCCGCGCCTGGACTGCGACGCCGATGGCCTCGACGGCGCCGACGCCTGGCTGGCCGCCCTGCAAGGGCAGCTGGCGCCCCAGGCCACCAGCGTGCCCCTGGCGACTGCGGCCACCACTAATCGCCCGAGCGCAGTGCCGGCGCGGCTGGTCATCAACCGGAGACTCAACAGCGCCGGATCCAACAAGGAGGTGAGGCTGTTCGGCCTCGCGTCCGAGCAACCCCTGGCCTACCAGGCCGGCGACGCCTTGAGCGTGAAGGCGCGCAACTGTCCGGAGCTGGTCGAGGAAGTCCTCGCCCTCGCCGGACTGGACGGCGAACAACCGGTCGCCGTCCCCAAGGTCGGCGAGCTGTCGCTGCGCCAGGCGCTGGGCGAACACTACGAGATCGCCCGCCCCAACCCCGAGACCCTGGCGCTGATCGCCGAGCGCAGTGGCAATGCCGATTGCCACGCCCTGCTGGGCGACCGCGACGAACTCAAGCGCTGGCTCTGGGGTCGGCAACTGGCCGATGTGCTGGCCCGCTTTCCCGCCCGCCATGACGCCAGTGAGTTGCTCAGCAGCCTCAAGCGCCTGCAGCCGCGGCTCTATTCCATCGCTTCCAGCCCCCTGGCCCATGCCGGCCAGGTGCACCTCACCGTCTCGGCGGTGCGCTACGGTAATCGCAAGGGCGTGGCCTCCACCTTTCTTGCCGACCGCCTGCAGGACGCCACCACCGAGGTGCATATCCAGTCCTCGCGCCATTTCCGCCTGCCGGACCAGGGTGACGTCCCGCTGATCATGATCGGCCCCGGCACCGGCATCGCGCCCTTCCGCGGCTTTCTCCACGAGCGCCGCGCCCGGGGCGACGGGGGTCGCAACTGGCTGTTCTTTGGCGAGCAGCACGCCGCCCATGACTTCTACTACCGTGACGAACTGGAAGCCTTCCAGCGCGATGGCCTGCTGAGCGAACTGAGCCTGGCCTTCTCCCGCGACCAGGCCGAGAAGGTCTATGTGCAGGATCGACTGCGCGAACGCGGCGCCGAGGTCTGGCGCTGGCTGCAGGACGGCGCCCGCGTCTATGTCTGCGGCGACGCCAGCCGCATGGCCCGGGACGTCGACCAGGCCCTGCGCCAGGTGGTGGCGACCCACGGCCACCTCAGCGACGAGGCCGCCAGCGAGTACCTGCGGGGGATGAGCGAGCAGAAGCGCTATCTGAAGGACGTCTACTAGCGCCGCCGGCTACAGCACCGCGCGCACCAAGCGGGTGAAGGCCTCGATGGCCTCGCGCTCGCCCAGCGCCCCGCGCACCACGGCCGCGGCCAGGGCCTCGCCGGCGCCGACCAGACCGATGCAGGACACCTGCAACTCCGCGGCGGGTCTTTTGCTGTGCGGCGTGAGCACCGCCGCCACCATCTGGGTGCCATGTTCCAGCAACTCCTGGTACACCGCCGTCTTTTCCTCACTTCCCGCCAGGGCCGCCGCCAGCACGCCGACTTCACCCTGCATGTCGGTCACGCAGCGAATGTAACCCTCGGCCAGCGCCGCGGTGGCCTCTTCGGCGCCCTGCTGCCGGGAGGCCATGGCCTGGCGAAAGGCATCCATCTGCGCCAGATCGAGCCAGCGATAAAGTTCTATGAGCAGTCCCGAGCGGGTACCGAAATGCTCGTAGACGACCGGTTTGGAGACGCCCGCCTGCACGGCCAGATAGCCCAGGGTCAGGCGATCCGCGCCTTCTTCCCGAACGATGACCCGTGCCGTTTCCAGCAATTGCTGACGCCGGGCTGCCTTTGAGAGACGCCGTCCGGTCCCTTCGGAGACCGGTTTTTCAGGGATGGATTGCTCCGCCATTGGTCAACTCTTCTTGTAAACCTACTAAAGGTAGGTTAATTCTGAACTGGAACCTACTCCTGGTAGGTTAATGCGGAGTACAGCCCCTTGCAATCGGCTGTGCGGTCTCCGGAACCTCAGCACTGCAACGAAGAGGACAGCATCATGCCACTGCAACCCATACTCTTTGCCGGCGGTTCGGGCACGGTAGGCCGCCAGGCCATCCACTGGTTTCGCCAGCGCCAGCCTGACTGGCCGCTGCTGGTCGGCGGCCGCAACCTCGCCACGGCCGAGGATGTCGCCCAGGCCGCCGGCCAGGCCTGGGCGGTGCGCCTGGATCTCGACCAGCCGGGGCTGGGATTGGATCCCGCTCTCACCCCGGCAGCCATGATCATGCTGGCACCGGATCAGGCCCTGCACGGCTTGCGCCTCGCCCAGCACCTGGGCATCCCCTATCTCAATGCCAACACCGGCGTCACCGAACTGGGGCCGGAGGTCGCCCAGTTCATGCACCGCCCCGGCGCCCGTGCCCTGGTGCTGTCCAGCCACTGGGCTTCGGGCGCCGCCCTGGCGCTGGCACTCGATCTCGCCCACCGCTTCACCCGGATCGCGGCCATCGGTGTAGAGGTCTTGCTGGATGAAGCGGACCCTGCCGGTCCCCTGGCCTGGGAGGACATGGAGCGGGTGCACAGCGCCGCTCCCGCTGCCCTCGCATTCCATTATGGACGCCGCGCCTGGCTGAGCGGTGCCGACCTGCAGGGCAGCGTCACCGCGCTGGACGGTCGCAAGCTGACCGCCACGGCCTTCGGCTCCATCGATCTGCTCAGTCTCTGGACCACCACCGCCGCCCCGGAGCTCCGCTTCGACATCGCCATGGGCGAGTCCTCCAGCCGGCGGCGGGGCGCGGAAACGGCGGCCGAGATCGCGGTCAGGGTGACCGGTGAAAGGGACGGCCAGACCACCCGTGCACGCGCCGTGCTGGAATTCAACCAGGGGCAGGCCTCGCTGACCGCCCTAGGGCTGGTGCTGTCGCTGGAGCGAGTGCTGGGCCTGGCGGGCGGTGAACCCCTGCCGGCGGGTCTCTATATGCCCGAACACCTCTGGGCGGCCGAGTGGTTTCTGCAGGAGTTGCAACGGGAGGGCGCGGTGCTGCATCACCCGGTGGACGGGCACTGACCGCAGGAAATGGCGGAAGGCAGTGGGAGTCGAACCCACCCGGGAACGGCTGCCGTCCCCAACCGGGTTTGAAGCCCGGCCACGCCACCGGGCGTGATTGCCTTCCTCTGTTGCGCTAGCCCTCGGCCGCGCGGGCCCAGGCGCTGTCCGGGCGGACCCGGCGCTCGTCGCCGAAGCGACGGGTGAAACCGATGCGATCCAGGCATTCGAGGATCTGGATGCTGCGCTTGCGACCGATGCCGAGGGCATCGCGAAAGGCCGCGGCGCGAATGATCCCTGCTTCGCGCTCCAGGCGCAATGCCTCGCCGGCCGCGGCTTCCAGGCTGGCCTGGGGATAGAAGAGATCTCTGACCACCTGGGTCAGTTCCCCCAGTCGGGCCAGTTTGCGCAGCAACAGGCGCACCTCGGCCTCGGGCTGACCCAGGCTCTTGGCGAGATCGCGGGTCCAGGGCGGATCGAAGCGCTGGGCCGTGAGCAGCGGCCAGAGCCTGGCCTTGAGCCCCTCCTCTGCCGCGGTGAGGCGTACCCGGTGATCGGGCAGGTGCAACCAGGGACCGCTGCTCTGCAGTCGTCCCTCGGCCAGGGCCGTCTCCAGCAGGGCCAGATAGACAGCCCGCTCCAGTTCCGGCGCGGCGATGCGGCGGAGGCGATCCCGATCCGGACCCAGCTCGTCGGGTTGTTCCTGGTGAAAGGTCGCCAACGCCTCGCTCAGGCGCTCGAGCGCCGCCTGCCACAGCGCCGCCGCGAACAGGCGCGGACCAACCCGCGTGTCCACCCTCAGGGTGTCGGCGGGCAGTTGCCAGTCGCCTTCGGGTCGGTTGAACTGGCGCGCCAGCAGCCGTGGATCGAGACCGCCGTCGGCCTGGGCCAGGAGTTCGGGCAGCGCCTCCTCCAGACCGCCCCGACGCAGTGCCTGGAGTTGTGCCAGGCGCTGGGGCGTACGGCGATGGCGCGCCGGGGCGAAGGGATCGAGCAGCCGGGCCCCGCCCAGGGTGCGCTGGGCGGACTGGTCACGTAGCACCAGGCGATCGCCATGCACCCCGTGCAGCGGCGCATTGAGTACCAGCTGTGCCAGGGCCATGACGCCGGGGGCCAGGCTGTCGCCTTCCAGCAGGGCGACGCGACCGGTGAGATCCTGGGCGCCCAGGTGCACGTGCACTGGCGTCCAGTGCGCCAGGTTGCGCGCCTCGCCAGGCAGCAGCCGTAGCTCCACATCGATCCGGGTGGTGGGCGCATGCAGCGCCTCGGCCACCAGCCAGTCACCGCGGGCGATACTGTCGGTGCTCAGCCGCTCGCCGGCGAGATTGAGCGACACCCGCTGACCGGCCTGAGCGCTTTCCGCCGCGCGATTCTGGGCGTGCAATCCTCGCACCCGCAGGCGCTGGCCACGCGGGGTGAGGATGAGTTCGTCGCCGACGGCCACCTGACCGGCGAAGGCGGTGCCGGTGACCACCACGCCGGCTCCGGCCACACTGAATACCCGGTCCACGGCCAGGCGAAAGCCGCCGCGGGTATTGCGCTGGCGCACCTGGTCCAGCGCGGCGAGCAAGGCGGCGCGCAACGCGGGGATGCCCGCGCCGCTAGGGCTGGCCACCGGATACAGCGGCGTCCCGGCGAAGGGGCCGCCGGCCAGCAGCGCACTGACGTCCTGACGCACCTGGGCCAGTCGCTCGGCATCCACCCGATCGGCCTTGGTCAGGGCCACCAGCAGCCGGGGAATGCCGAGCAATTCGAGGATCGCCAGGTGCTCGCGGGTCTGCGGCATGACGCCATCGTCGGCCGCCACCACCAGCAGGGCCAGATCCAGGCCGCTGGCGCCCGCCAGCATGTTGTGCACGAAGCGCTCGTGACCGGGCACGTCGATGAAGCCGGTGAGCCCGCCTTCACCCAGGTCGGCATAGACATAGCCCAGGTCGATGGTGATGCCCCGGGCCTGCTCTTCGCGGCGGCGGTCACCGGCGACCCCGGTGAGGGCCTGGATCAGAGCGGTCTTGCCATGGTCGATGTGGCCGGCGGTGCCGATGATCATGGGGACGGTACCAGGCGGGAAAACAGGGACGTCATGGCGGCTCCAGGCGGCGGACTGGACCTCAGGGTAGCGGCGCCCCGCGTGATCGCCTAGTCATGACGCTCGCGCAAGAAGGCCACGAAGGCCCGCAGCGGAGCCGGTAGTTGGCGGCGATCCGCATAGTAGAGCCGCGGCCCCGGAAAGGCCGTGGACCAGTCCGTCAGCACCTCGATCAGGCGCCCGTCGGCCAGGGGCTGGGCCAGATAGTCGGCGAAGGAATAGATCAGGCCGACGCCGTCGAGGGCGGCCTGCAGCTCCAGGTCGAGCGCCGAGGCCAGCAGGCGACTGCCCGGCGCAACGTTGATGACCTCGCTGCCACGCTCGAAGCTCCATTGCGCCACCAGGCCGCTGGCGAAGCGATGCCCGATGCAGGAATGCCTGACCAGGTCGGCGGGGTGTGCCGGTACGCCGTGCTGCTCCAGGTAGGCCGGGGTTCCGGCCACGGCGAATCTCTGGGTGACGGGGCCCAGCCGCACGCTGATCATGTCGGCCTCCAGATGCTCGTCGTAGCGCACCCCGGCATCGAAACCGGCGGCGAGTACGTCGATCAGCCGGTCCTCGGCCACCACCTCCAGGCGAATGCCCGGATGCCGGGCCAGGAAGGGGCCGATCAGCGGCGGCAGCAGCACCCGGGCGACGATGGTGGGCACATTGAGTCTCAGGCTGCCCACCGGACTCTCGCCCTCGGCATTGATGGCGTCCAGCGCGCCGCGCACCTCGCGCAGGGCCGGGGTCAGGCGTTCCAGCAGGCGCTGGCCGGCCGCGGTGGGCGTCACGCTGCGGGTGGTGCGGTGCAGCAGCCGCACATCCAGTTCCCGCTCCAGCCGCCGCACCGCATCGCTCAGCGAAGAGGCGGCCACGCCACGCACATAGGCGGCGCCGCGAAAGCTGCGAGCCTCGGCCACGGCGGCGAAGGCCGCCAGGTCATCCAGATTCAAGACGCCTCCATTGTACGGCTGCGCGAACAGGTCGTTGTGTCAGGAGCGGATTATCGCACAGCGTCCGGACGACTAGAGTGAAGCCTCATCCACCTGACGAGGAATCCCTCATGCAACAGCGTCGCTTGGGCCAGCAGGGCCCTCTGGTATCCACGCTCGGTCTGGGCTGCATGGGCATGTCCGATCTCTATGGCGCCGCCGACCGTGGCGAGGCCATCGCCACCGTCCAGGCCGCCCTCGAACGCGGCGTCACCCTGTTCGACACCGGTGACTTCTATGGCATGGGCCACAACGAGCTGCTCCTGGGCGAAGCCCTGCGCGGTCGGCGGGAGCAGGCGCTGATCAGCGTCAAGTTCGGCGCCCTGCGCGGTCCGGGCGGCGAGTGGCTGGGCTACGACGCCCGGCCGGCGGCGATCAAGAATTTCGTCGCCTACAGCCTCAAGCGCCTGGGCGTGGACCACATCGACATCTATCGCCCGGCGCGGCTGGATCGCCAGGTGCCCATCGAGGACACCATGGGCGCCCTCGCCGAGCTGGTGCAGGCCGGCTACATCCGCCACATCGGCCTCTCGGAAGTGGGCGCCCAGACCCTGCGGCGGGCGGCCGCGGTGCATCCGGTCTGCGACCTGCAGATCGAGTATTCGCTGGTCTCGCGCGGCATCGAGGCCGAGATCCTGCCGACCTGCCGCGACCTGGGCATCGGCATCACCGCCTATGGCGTGCTCTCCCGCGGCCTGCTCAGCGGTCACTGGCGCCAACCCTCGGGCAGCGGCGACTTCCGTGCCCTCAGTCCGCGCTTCCAGCCGGGCAACGTGGAGCGCAACCTGGCGCTGGTGGAAGGCCTGAAGCAATTCGCCGAACGCCGCGGCACCACCCCGGCCCGGCTGGCGGTGGCCTGGGTCGCCGCCCAGGGCGACGGCATCGTGCCCCTGGTCGGTGCCCGCCGTCGCGAACAACTGGACGAATCCCTCGGTGCGCTGGCGGTGACCCTGAGCGCCGCGGACCGTGCCGAGCTGGAACGGCTGCTGCCGCCAGGCGCGGTGGCCGGCGATCGCTACGGCGAACACCAGTTGCGCGATCTCGACAGCGAACGCTGAGTCACGCCCGCCAGCCAACGGCCCGCCTTGCGCGGGCCGTTGACGTTTTAGCGCTCGGCCGGACGCTCCTGCATCAGCACCCAGGGCGCCACCACCACCGCCCACAGAGCCACCGCCGGCGCTTCCAGTCGGCGGCGCGCCCGGTCTTCGTCGACCTTGGCCAGCTGGCCCTGCTGCAGCCACAGCCCTACCTGGGCGGCATCGTCCTCGGTCACGGCGATGGCCGCCTCGATCAGGTCCAGCTCCGGTGCCACTTCCAGCAGCACGCCCCGCGCAAAATGCGGTTGCAATTCTTCCCAGCTGATGGCGGCAGTCTGCCCGAGCAGGGTGGCGTAGCGCGTTGCGTGATCGGTCATGGTGCGGGCCTCGTGAAAAGGGCGGATTCTACCGGCGCCCTCTTCGCTTGCCGAGCGCCCGGACGCGCGGTCGACAAGTCCAACAAGTTGTCGTCGCCAGCTTTCCAAGACGAACAGACGGTGATTAAACTGCGCAGCGCGTCATATAGAACAAAATCGGCACACTTTCGCTTCCAACTGCCTCATTAATAAAAGCATTCCGAGTGGAGCACTCATGAAAAAGGCAACTCTGCGTTTCTCCCGTCTGATCGCGGCCCTGGCCCTGGCCGGCATGGCCAGCCACACCCTGGCAGCCGACACCCTGAAGATCGGTCTGGCCGGCCCCAAGACCGGTCCGGTCGCCCAGTACGGTGACATGGAGTTCATTGGTGCCCAGATGGCCATCGAGCAGATCAACAAGGCCGGCGGCGTCAAGGGCAAGCAACTCGAAGGCGTGATCTACGACGACGCCTGCGATCCCAAGCAGGCCGTGGCGGTTGCCAACAAGATCGTCAACGATGGCGTAAAGTTCGTCGTCGGTCACCTCTGCTCCAGCTCCACCCAGCCGGCCTCCGACATCTATGAAGACGAAGGCATCCTGATGGTGACTCCGGCGGCCACCAGCCCCGACATCACCAACCGTGGCTACAAGCTGATCTTCCGCACCATCGGCCTGGACAACATGCAGGGCCCGACCGCCGGCAAGTTCATCGTCGAGCACGTCAAGCCCAAGGTCGTCGCCGTCATCCACGACAAGCAGCAGTACGGCGAAGGCATCGCCACCGCGGTCAAGCAGACCCTGGACAAGGCCGGCATCAAGGTCGCCATGTTCGAAGGCATCAACTCCGGCGACAAGGACTTCTCCTCGCTGATCGCCAAGCTCAAGCAGGCCAACGTCGACTTCGTCTACTACGGCGGCTACCACCCCGAGCTGGGTCTGATCCTGCGCCAGGCGGCCGAGAAGGGCCTGACCGCCAAGTTCATGGGTCCGGAAGGCGTGGGCAACAGCTCCATCTCCGCCATCGCCGGCAAGGCCTCCGAAGGCCTGCTGGTCACCCTGCCGCGCTCCTTCGACCAGGATCCCAAGAACCAGGCCCTGGTGCAGGCGTTCAAGGACAAGAAGCAGGATGCGAGCGGTCCCTTCGTGTTCCCCTCCTACGCCGCCGTGCAGGTCATCGCCCAGGGCATCGAGAAGGCGGGCGACGAGAAGCCCGAGGACGTGGCCAAGGCACTGCGCAGCAACACCTTCAACACCCCCACCGGTGAGTTGGCGTTCGACGAGAAAGGCGACCTGAAGAACTTCGAGTTCGTGGTCTACGAATGGCACGCCGACGGCTCCAAGACCGAAGCCAAGTAAGCCCTGCCTGTAACACCGGAGCCCACCGCCAACGGCGGTGGGCTTCGTTTATCCGCCTCCATCCGAGGCCTGGGACCCGCACCAGAAGTGCACTTGGGTCCCCTGGAGACACCCATGCCCGAGTTCTACCATTACCTGCAACAGCTGGTGAACGGCCTCACGGTCGGCAGCACCTATGCCCTGATCGCCATCGGCTACACCATGGTCTACGGCATCATCGGCATGATCAACTTCGCCCATGGCGAGGTGTACATGATCGGCTCCTACGTGGCCTTCATCGCCATCGCGGGCCTCGCCATGCTGGGCATCCACAGCCTGCCCATCGTCATGCTCGCCGCCTTCGCCGCCAGCATCGTCATCGCCAGTGCCTATGGCTACAGCATCGAACGCATCGCCTATCGCCCCCTGCGTGGCGGTAACCGGCTGATCCCGCTGATCTCGGCGATCGGCATGTCGATCTTCCTGCAGAACTGGGTGCTGCTGGCGCAGGATTCCAAGGACAAGTCGATCCCCAACCTGCTGCCGGGCAACTTCATCATCGGCACCGACGCCATGAATGGCGTGGTGATCTCCTATGTACAGGTGCTGATCTTCATCGTCACCCTGCTCACCATGTTCGGCCTGACCTGGTTCATCTCCCGCTCCCGCCTGGGCCGCGCCTGCCGCGCCTGCGCCGAGGACATCAAGATGGCCAACCTGCTGGGCATCAACACCAATGGCATCATCGCCCTGACCTTCGTCATCGGCGCCACCCTGGCCGCCGTGGCTGCGGTGCTACTGGGCATCCAGTACGGCGTGATCAACCCGAGCCTGGGCTTCCTGGCCGGCATCAAGGCCTTTACCGCCGCCGTGCTCGGCGGCATCGGCAGCATCCCCGGCGCCATGCTCGGCGGCCTGGTGCTGGGCGTGGCCGAAGCCTTCGGTGCCGACGTCTTCGGTGACCAGTACAAGGACGTGGTGGCCTTCAGCCTGCTGGTACTGGTGCTGCTGTTCCGCCCCACCGGCATCCTCGGTCGCCCGGAGGTGGAAAAGGTATGAGTGCCCGTCTGCGAACCGCCTTCTTCAGCGCCCTGCTGGTGCTGGCCGTCGCCTATCCCATCCTCGGCCTCAAGCTGGAAACGGTCGGCGTCAACCTAGAAGTGCACGGCGCCACGCCGCGTACCCTCTGGATCGTGGCCCTGGCCGCGGTGCTGATGTTCGTCTGGCAACTGGTGCGTGATCCGCTCACCGCCGGCTGGCGTAACCGCGGCGGCCTGCAGCTGCCGGTTACCGGCCTGGGCACCAAGCTCACCGAACCCAAGACCCAGCGCTGGGTGATCCTGGCCCTGGTGCTGGTCGCCCTGGCGTGGCCCTTCTACGGCTCGCGCGGCGCGGTGGACATCGCCACCCTGATCCTCATCTACGTGATGCTCGGCCTCGGTCTGAACATCGTGGTGGGTCTGGCCGGTCTGCTCGACCTGGGCTACGTCGGCTTCTATGCCGTCGGCGCCTACACCTACGCCATGCTCTCCCACTACTACGGCCTCGGCTTCTGGGTCTGCCTGCCGCTGGCGGGGCTGATGGCGGCGCTGTTCGGCTTCCTGCTCGGCTTCCCGGTGCTGCGCCTGCGCGGCGACTACCTGGCCATCGTCACCCTGGGCTTCGGCGAGATCATCCGCATCCTCCTGCGCAATCTCACCGAATGGACCGGCGGCCCCAACGGCATCAGCGGCATCGACAAGCCGACCCTGTTCGGCCTGACCTTCGAGCGCCGGGCACCCGAGGGCATGACGCCCTTCCACGAGTATTTCGGCATCCCCTACAACTCCGAGTACAAGGTGATCTTCCTTTATTTGATCGCCCTGCTGCTGGTGCTGCTGACCCTGTTCGTGATCAACCGGCTCTTGCGCATGCCCATCGGCCGCGCCTGGGAAGCCCTGCGCGAAGACGAGATCGCCTGCCGCGCCCTGGGTCTGAATCCCACGCTGATCAAGCTCTCGGCCTTTACCCTGGGCGCCTGCTTCGCCGGATTCGCCGGCAGCTTCTTCGCCGCCCGCCAGGGCCTGGTGTCGCCGGAGTCCTTCACCTTCATCGAATCGGCCATCATCCTGGCCATCGTGGTGCTGGGCGGCATGGGTTCCCAGCTCGGCGTGATCCTCGCGGCCATCGTGATGATCCTGCTGCCGGAGCTGATGCGCGAATTCAGCGAATACCGCATGTTGATGTTCGGCCTGCTGATGGTCGTGATGATGATCTGGCGTCCGCAAGGCCTGCTCCCGATGCAACGCCCGCACCTGGAGTTGCGCAAATGAGCCAAGCCCTTCTCGATGTTTCCGGCCTGTCCATGAGGTTCGGCGGCCTGCTGGCCGTCAACGGCGTCAACATTCGCGTGGAGCAGGGCCAGGTGGTCTCGCTGATCGGCCCCAACGGCGCCGGCAAGACCACCGTGTTCAACTGCCTGACCGGCTTCTACCGTCCCAGCGGCGGGGAGATCCTGCTCAACGGCGAGGCCATCCAGGGCCTGCCTGGGCACAGGATCGCCCGCAAGGGCGTGGTGCGCACCTTCCAGAACGTCCGCCTGTTCAAGGAAATGACCGCGGTGGAGAACCTGCTGGTCGCCCAGCATCGCCACCTCAACACCGGCTTCCTGGCCGGCCTGTTCAAGACCCCGGCCTTTCGCAAGAGCGAGGCCGAGGCCATGGACTACGCGCGCTTCTGGCTGGAGCAGGTCAACCTCACCGAATTCGCCAACCGCAACGCCGGCAACCTCGCCTATGGCCAGCAGCGCCGTCTGGAAATCGCCCGCTGCATGATGACCCGCCCGCAGATCCTCATGCTCGACGAGCCGGCCGCCGGTCTCAACCCGCGCGAGACCGAGGACCTCAAGGCGCTCATCGCCCTGCTGCGCGCCGAGCATGGCGTGACCGTGCTGCTGATCGAGCACGACATGCACCTGGTGATGAGCATTTCCGACCACATCGTGGTGATCAACCAGGGCACCCCCCTGGCCGACGGGACGCCGGAGCAGATCCGCAACAACCCCGACGTGATCAAGGCCTACCTGGGCGAATCCTGATGGAGACCACCATGCTGCAGTTCGACAACGTCTCCACCTTCTACGGCAAGATCCAGGCGCTGCATGGCGTCAGCGTGCAGGTGAACCGGGGCGAGATCGTCACCCTGATCGGCGCCAACGGGGCCGGCAAGTCCACCCTGCTGATGACCCTCTGCGGCACGCCGCGCGCCCATGGCGGCAGCATCCGCTACGAAGGCGAGGAACTGGTGGGCCAGGAAACCGCGCAGATCATGCGAAAGGGCATCGCCGTGGTGCCCGAGGGTCGCCGGGTATTTGCCCGCCTGACCGTGGAGGAGAACCTGGCCATGGGCGGCTTCTTCACCGACAAGCACGCCTACGACCGCCAGCTGGAGAAGGTCCTCGGCCTCTTCCCCCGTCTCAAGGAGCGCTATGCCCAGCGTGCCGGTACCATGTCCGGTGGCGAACAGCAGATGCTCGCCATCGGCCGGGCGATGATGAGCGAGCCGCGCCTGCTGCTGCTCGACGAACCCTCGCTGGGGCTGGCGCCCATCATCATCCAGCAGATCTTCGAGATCATCGAACAACTGCGCCAGGATGGGGTGACGGTGTTCCTGGTCGAGCAGAACGCCAACCAGGCACTCAAGCTGGCCGATCGCGGCTATGTGCTAGAGAACGGCCGCATCGTCATGCAGGACAGCGGCGCCGAACTGCTGGCCAACCCGGACGTGCGCAAGGCCTATCTGGGCGGTTGAGTCCTTCTCCAATCGCGGCCATGGCGGTCCGCTGATGCGACCGCTCTTGCTGTGGATCTCATCGCGGCCACGGGCCGCTCCTACGGTTGCCTGTAGGAGCGGCCCATGGCCGCGATAGCACGTAGGTTAGGTTGAGACGGCTCCCTCGTCGAAGCCCAACGATGCCTGCTCGAATTCCGGCTCTGTTGGGCTTCGTTGCGCTCAACCCAACCTACGGCGGATCGACCGTAGGTTGAGTTGAGACGGCGCCATCGTCGAAGCCCAACGGTGCCTGCTCGAATTCCGGCTCTGTTGGGCTTCGCTACGCTCAACCCAACCTACGGCGGATCGACCGTAGGTTGGGTTGAAACGGCGCCACCGTCGAAGCCCAACAGTGCATGCTCGAACTCCAGCTCTGTTGGGCTTCGCTGCGCTCAACCCAACCTACGGTGATGTACAGGCACCGCACCTACCCCAACGCCTCCAACCGCTGCCGACTGCGCTCGAACCAGTCGCTCAGGGCTTCCGCCACCACCCGCGTCCGCTTGGGCAGGCCGCCCTGGTAGGGATGCACCAAAAACAGCGGCTGGCTGGGCGTGCGCCAGTCCCTGAGCAGCCAGACCAGTGCACCGCTGGCCAACTCCTCGTGCACCATGAACGACGGCAACCGGGCGATGCCCTGCCCGGCCAGGGCTGCCTGCTTGAGCAGGCTGTAGTGATTGCAGGCCAGGCTGGGCGCCACCTGGACACGACCGAGGCGGTGATCGCGGTGATAGAGCCAGACCTCGCCCTCGGCATAGTGATTGTTCACCAGGCAACGGTGGCCGAGCAGCTCCTCGGGCACCTGCGGCAACTCATGCGCGGCCAGGTAGGCGGGCGCGGCGCAGGTCACCTCCTGCATGGCGAACAGTGGGCGGGCGACCAGGCGCTCGTCCGGCTCCACCCGCGCACGGATCGCCAGGTCGAAGCCCTCGGCCACCAGGTCGCGGTAGCCATTGTCCAGCACCAGGTCCAACTGGATGGCGGGATGGGCGGCGCGGCAGGCCAGCAGCACCTCGAAAAAGGTGTAGCCCAGGGACACCGGCACGGTCAGGCGTACCGGACCGACGGCCTCCTCCTGCAGCCGGGCCACGCTCTGCAGGGCCCGCTCACGCTGGCGCACCAGGGCCTGGGCCTCGGGCAGCAGGGTGCGCCCGGCGGCGGTGGGATCGAGGCGGCGGGTGGTGCGGTGCAGCAGGCGGGTCTCCAGCCGTACCTCCAGCGCGCGGATGCGCTTCGACAGCTGCCCCTTGCTGCAGCCCAGGCGCTCGGCGGCACGGGTGTAGCTGCCGCTTTCACAGAGGATGGCGAAGGCGGCGAGATCGGCGAAGTCGTCCTGCATCGTTTCCTCCAGGAAACACTGGATTGCCATTCCGGTAATTTATCAGGGTAATGCGCCATTCTAGGCTGAGGACTCCTTTCCCTTCACGGAGTTGCCCCATGAAAATCATCCTTGTCGGAGCCAGCGGTACCCTGGGCAGTGCCATCGCCGAACGCCTGGGCAGCCGCCATGACCTGATCCGCGTCGGTCGTCGCTCCGGCGACGTCCAGGTCGACATTACCCAGCCGGATACCATCCGTGCCCTGTTCGCCAAGGTCGGCCGCTTCGATGCCCTGGTCAGTGCCACCGGCGCCCTCGCCTTCGCACCTGTGACCGAGTTGACCCAGGCCGACTTCCAAGTCGGCCTGAGCAGTAAACTCATGGGCCAGGTCAACCTGGTGTTGCTGGGCCAGGCCCAGGCGTCCGACGGTGCCTCCTTTACCCTCACCAGCGGCATCGTGAGCGAACATCCCATCCACCAGGGCAGCGCAGCGGCCATGGTCAACGCGGGGCTAGAAGGTTTCGCCCGAGGTGCCGCCATCGAGCTACCACGCGGCCAGCGCCTGAATGTGGTCAGCCCCACCGTGGTAGAAGAGTCCCTGGCGCGCTACGGCGACTTCTTCCTCGGCTTCAAGGCCATTCCCGTCGCCGAAGCCGCCCGCGCCTACGAACGCAGCGTAGAAGGACGAGAAACCGGCAAGACTTATCGCGTCTGGTAAGTCCTTGAGCTCCCGACGTTGTCTGAGTAACGTGTGCCCACCTCAGTCGGGAGTCCCGCGATGCCAGCGCCGCGTTCCATCTTTCCCCTTGCCCTGCTCGGCCTCCTCGGCGGTTGCAGTCTGTTCCAGAGCGACGACACCCCGCGTGCGCCGGGCGGCGAGCGCCTGCAGGGCGATCTGCGCTGGAGCGGTGACCAGCTGCTGTTCCGCCCCTGCCAGGAACAGCGCTTCTTCGACGTCACCGACGCCAACAACACCGCCATCCTGCGTGATGCCCACGAACTGGCCGCCGACAGTGGTGCCGCGTCGCTGTTCGCCGATCTGCGCGGCAAGCTCAAGTCCGGCGGTCGCGATGGCGCCCAGGGCGTGTTCGCCGTCACCGACGTCTACCGCGTGCAGTACAGCGGTCCGGGTTGCAGCGATCCCAATTTCAAGCGCACCGCCATGAACGCCGGTGGCCATGGACCGGACTGGAGCGTCCAAGTCAGCAATCAGGGCATGCTGGTCAGCACCGCCGGCCAGCAGCGGCGCGCCCTGCCCTTCGTGCAGGAAGAATTGCCCGGCGGCATGCGCGCCCTGTCCACCGAGGCCAATGGCGAGAAGGTCGAGTTGTGGATCAATCCGCGCCGCTGCGTGGACGGCCGTACCGGCACCGTGCAATCGCTGCAGGCCGAATTGCGCATCAATGGCCAGACCTGGCAGGGCTGCGCCTTCTACGGCGGTGCCGGCAACCCCACCTAGCCCGGGTGTTCGCGCGTTGCTTAGCGCGATCCCCTTGGCATCTCGCGCTTTACGTTTAGCGTCGCGCGCCCTCAGGGGCTAGTCTAGCGACGGCAAGGATTCACCCGCTTCGCTTGGCCGCCCCCGGGTCCGATCAGGCGAAGGCACAGGAACGCTCATCTAGCCAGGGTCCAGGCATGCCTACCTCTCCAGCGTCCCGTAGCGCCTCTCCGCGCCGACGGGGCCATACCGTCCTCCTGCGGCTGTTCCCAGCGCTTTGCGTACTGCTCTTGGGCCTTATCGGCCTGGGCTGCTACCTGCTGGTCGACAATGCCGTGCGCCAGGATGCCACCGTCGCCCAGCACACCGAGCGTGCCGTCGGCCGCACCTTCACCCGCCTCGACGAAGAGGTGGCCCGCAACCTGATCGACTACAGCAAATGGGACGAGGCCTATCGCCGCCTTCACCTGGAGCTGGACCACGACTGGGCCTACGACCAGGGCAATCTCGGCGAATCGCTGTACCGGGTCTATGGCTACGAAGGGGTGCTGGTGTTCGACAGCCAGGATCGGCCCCGCTATCGCCTGCTCGAAGGGCAACTGGCCGATCCTGCTACGCCCTGGCTGCAGGGCGACATCGCTGGTCTGCTGGCCGCGGCGCGCAGCGTCGATGCCCGCGCCGGCAGTGTGTCTGGCGTCCTCAACGTGGCCGGCACGCCGGCGCTGGTGGCCGCCGCGGCCATCACCCCGGGTGACCAGCCCGGCGTCCGTTCCCTGGATACGCCGGCTTCGGTACTGGTCTTCGTCAATGTGCTGAGTCCCGCCCGGCTGGCGACCCTGAGCGAAGCCAACAACCTGCCACCGCTCGGCATTACCACCGATCCGGCCGGGAGTCGCGGCAGCTGGCAACTGCCCGGCTCCAGCTATCAGTTGACCTGGCGTCCGCCGCGCCCGGGGCTGTGGCTGATGCAGCAGACCCTGCCGCTGTTCGGCGGCGGGGTGTTGATCCTGCTGCTGGGACTGATCTGGCTGTTTCGCCAGGCGCTGCTGTCGATGCGCCAGCTGGATACCCAGTACGATGACCTGCTGGCCAGTCGCAGCGAACTGGCCATTGGCGAGCGACGCTTCCGCGACATCGCCGAGGCCACCTCGGACTGGCTGTGGGAGGTCGATGCCGGTCTGCGCCTGGTCTATGTCTCGGAGCGCTTCGCCGAGGTCACCGGGGAAGCCGCCGACCGCTGGCTGGGACGGCCGCTCAACGAACTCCTGACACCCCACGCCGATACCCTGGCGCACTGGCTGGCCGGCCATGCCCACGACCGCAAACCGAGACCCCCGCTGGTCTGCCACTACCTGGATGGCAGCGGTCGCGAGCGCACCTGCCGGGTGGCCGCCCGGGCCATTCCCGAGGGTGGCTATCGTGGCACCGTCACCGACCTCACCGACGAGATCGAGGCCCTGGCCCAGGTCCAGCACCTGTCCTGGCACGACCCCCTCACCGGCCTGCCCAATCGCCACCGCCTGCACCAATTTCTCGCCACCCACCTGGAGGGCCCGGAGCCCCGTCCCCTGGCCCTGCTCAGTCTCGACCTGGATAGATTCAAGACGGTCAACGACGCCCTCGGCCATGCCGCCGGCGATCAGGTACTGCAGGAGGCAGCGCAGCGTCTGCGGCAGAACGTGACCGCCACCGACCTGGTGGCGCGTCTGGGCGGCGATGAATTCTGCGTGGTGCTCAGCGGCGAACGCGAGCCGGGCGCCATCGCCGACCTCTGTCGACGGCTGGTGGAGCAGCTGCGGCAGCCCTTCCGCCTCGGCGAGCAGCGCATCTTCATCGGCAGCAGCCTGGGCGTGGCCCTGGCACCGCGGGATACCAGCATCCCGGCCGAGTTGTTGCGCCTGGCCGACATCGCCCTCTACCAGGCCAAGGCCGCTGGCCGTGGCACCTGGCGCTTCCACGAACCGGCCATGAACGAACAGGTGCTGTTGCGCCGGCAACTGGAACAGGACCTGCGCCAGGCCCTGCGCGACGACCGTCTCAGTCTCTACTACCAGCCGCGGCGCAGCCTCGCCGACGGCAGCCTGCGCGGCTTCGAGGCGCTGGTGCGCTGGGAACACCCGACCCAGGGCTTGTTGGAGCCGCTGGACTTTTTGGCCTTGGCCGAAGACGCCGGACTCGCCCAGCGCCTCGGCCGCTGGGTGCTGGAGACCGCCTGCCACGACGCCCAGGGCTGGCCGGAACGGCTCTCGGTGTCGGTCAATCTGTCACCGCAGCAATTCCACGCCAACGAGGATCCGGTGCAGACCGTGGCCGAGGCGCTCTACCAGAGCGGCCTGGCCGCCCCGCGCCTGGAGCTGGAACTCACCGAACGCACCCTGCTGGACCCCGCGGCCGATGTGGCCAATACCCTGAGCGCGCTCAAGGGCCTGGGCGTACGGCTGTGCCTGGACGACTTCGGTTCCGGCCTCTGCTCCCTGGCCTATCTGCGCCGCTATCCGCTGGACGGCATCCGCCTGGATCGCAGCCTGATCGCCCGGCGCAACCACGCGCCGGAAGACAGTGCCCTGGTCCGCGCCATGATCGATCTCGGTCGCTCGCTGGGGCTGACCGTGACCCTCAAGGGCGTGGAAGACGCCGAGCACCTGCGCCAGCTGCAGCACCTGCCGGCGGACGAGATCCAGGGCTTCCATTGCGGCGCGCCCCTGCCGGCCGATCGGCTGGGCGCCTGGCTGGACGAAGGGGTGGCCGAGCCGCTGTGAGCTGAAGGGGGTGCGCCGGGCGCCTAGCGCTCGGCCACCATGCTGCCCTCGCCCGCCGCGCCACGGCGCTGGTTGCGGTCGTCGCGGGGGGTGACGCCAAAGAAGTTGCGATAGGCGCTGGAGAAATGCGGTCCCGACGAGAAGCCGCAAGACAGGCCGATCTGGATGATGGATTTGCTGGTCTGGGTGAGCATCTTGCGCGCGCGGTTCAGGCGCAATTCCAGGTAGTACTGGCTGGGCACCCGCGCCAGGTATTGCTTGAAGATCCGCTCCAGTTGCCGACGGGACACGCAGACGTGCTGGGCGATCTCGTCGGTGGTGAGCGGCTCTTCGATGTTGGCCTCCATCAGCATGACCGCCTGGGTCAGCTTGGGATGACTCGACCCCAGCCGGTTCTTCAGCGGAATGCGCTGCCGCTCGCTGCCTTCGCGCAGGCGCTCGACGATCAGCTCCTCGGCGATGGTGCCGGCCTGCTCCGCGTCGCGATCGCGGCCGATCATCGCCAGCAGCAGATCGAGAATGGCCAGGCCGCCACAGGCGGTCAGGCGATCGCGGTCCCACTCATAGAGGTGGTGAGTGGCGATGACCTTGGGGAACTGCTCGCTGAATTCCTCCAGCCAGCGCCAGTGCACGGCGGCGCGATGACCGTCGAGCAGGCCGAGCTGGGCGAGGATGTGCACCCCGGCGGAAAAGCCTCCCAGCACCACTCCGGCCCGGGCGGTCTGACGCAGAGCCGCGGCCAGGGGTGGCGGCAGCGTCGGCGAAGGTTCGTCGGCCAGCACGAAAAGGCGATCCAGGCGATCCAGCTGCCCTTCCCAATGGCCACCCGGCAGGCGCGGCTGCAACTCGCTGCCGGCCTGCAGAAAGCGCACCTCGTAGGGCGTATCGCTCGAATGGCGAGCGGCGAGTTCCAGCGCTTCCTCGACCAGGCCCACGGTCAGCGGACGAACGTCGGGCCACAGCAGAAAGGCGATGCGGATGGTCATCTAACGTCTGGCTTCCTGTCGAGAGCGGCGGGGGCGGACCGATCCGGGACCGCGCGCCATGAAACCCTTGTGGGGTGGCACGCATGGTACGCCGGAGTACTGCCCCTGTCCCAGCCTTTGCCCGGGCAGCGGACCGATGCGCCCTCCGGTCCGCTGGCTGGCGCGATTCTAGCCCCGCCTGGCTGGCCAGGGCTTCTGCCCTGGCGACAAGTCTTTACAGGGATGCCAAAAACGAACCGCCCGCGACCGGAGACGGACGCGGGCGGCTGCTGGTGGACGATGATCAGGCGACGGCCTGGCTCATCTGCTGGTGAGTCCCGACCAGATGCTGCACCACCCCCGGATCGGCCAGGGTGGAGATGTCGCCGAGGGAGTCGTATTCACCCACGGCGATCTTGCGCAGGATGCGTCTCATGATCTTGCCGGAACGGGTCTTGGGCAGCCCCGGCGCCCACTGGATGACGTCGGGCGTGGCGATGGGGCCGATCTCCTTGCGTACCCACTGCTTGAGTTCTTGACGCAGGGCCTCGTTGCCCTCCTCGCCCTGGTTGAGGGTGACGTAGACATAGATGCCCTGGCCCTTGAGGTCATGGGGCATGCCCACCACCGCGGCTTCGGCGACCTTGGGATGGGCTACCAGGGCGCTCTCGATCTCGGCGGTGCCCATGCGATGGCCGGAGACGTTGAGCACGTCGTCGACGCGACCGGTGATCCAGTAGTAGCCGTCTTCGTCGCGACGGGCGCCGTCACCGGTGAAGTACATGCCCTTGAAGGTCTTGAAGTAGGTGTCGACGAAGCGGTCGTGGTCGCCATAGATGGAACGCGACTGGCCCGGCCAGGAATCGAGGATCACCAGGTTGCCTTCCACGGCGCCGTCGAGCAGGTTGCCTTCGTTGTCCACCAGCGCCGGCTGGATGCCAAAGAAGGGACGGGTCGCCGAACCGGGCTTCTGGCCGATGGCGCCGGGCAGCGGGCTGATGAGGATGCCGCCGGTCTCGGTCTGCCACCAGGTGTCGACGATGGGGCAGCGTTCCTGGCCCACGGTCTTGTAGTACCAGTGCCAGGCCTCGGGATTGATGGGCTCGCCCACCGAACCGAGCAGGCGCAGGCTGCTGCCGTCGACGCCCTGCATGGCGGCATCGCCCTGGGCCATCATGGCGCGGATGGCGGTGGGCGCGGTGTAGAGGACGTTGACCTGGTGCTTGTCCACCACCTGGCCCATGCGGGTGACGTCCGGGTAGTTGGGCACGCCCTCGAACAGCAGGGTGGTGGCGCCATTGGCCAGGGGGCCGTAGACGATATAGCTGTGACCGGTGATCCAGCCGACGTCGGCCGTGCACCAGTAGACCTCGCCGGGGCGATAGTCGAAGACCCGCTCGTGGGTCAGGGCGGCATAGGTCAGGTAGCCACCGGTGGTGTGCAGGATGCCCTTGGGCTTGCCGGTGGAGCCGGAGGTATAGAGGATGAACAGCGGCGCCTCGGCGGACATCTCCTTGGGCTCGCAGTGTTCCGGGGCCACCGAGGTGATCTCTTCGTACCAGACGTCGCGGTGGCGGTGCCAGGCGATGTCGGCACCGGTGCGCTTGCAGACGATCACCTTGTGCACCGAATGGGTGGCCGGATTGGTCAG
Organism: Pseudomonas sp. MS15a(2019); assembly: GCF_013277805.1. Classification (NCBI taxonomy): domain Bacteria; kingdom Pseudomonadati; phylum Pseudomonadota; class Gammaproteobacteria; order Pseudomonadales; family Pseudomonadaceae; genus Pseudomonas; species Pseudomonas sp. MS15a(2019). Next base: position 264,508 of record NZ_VBTN01000005.1, on the reverse strand, counting down.
GGCTTCGTCGACATTGGCCTTGAGCGGGATCTTGCGACCGCCGCGCACGCCTTCGTCGGCGGTGATCACCAGCTTGGACTGGCAGTCGCTGATGCGGCCGGCCAGGGATTCGGGGGAGAAGCCGCCGAACACCACCGAGTGCACCGCGCCGATGCGGGCGCAGGCCAGCATGGCGACCACGGCCTCGGGGATCATCGGCATGTAGATGGTCACCACGTCGCCGCGGTGGATGTCCTGGCCGCGCAGGGCGTTGGCCAGCTGGCAGACCTCGCGATGCAGTTCGCGGTAGGTGATGTGACGGCTGTCGGCCGGATCGTCGCCTTCCCAGATGATGGCGGTCTGGTCGCCACGGGTTTCCAGGTGGCGATCCAGGCAGTTGTAGGAGGCGTTCAGGGTGCCGTCGGCAAACCACTGGATGTCGACGCGATGATCGTCGAAGGAGGTCTGCTTGACCCGGCTGAAGGGCTTGATCCAGTCCAGGCGCTGGGCCTGTTCGCGCCAGAAGCCATCCGGGTTGAGGATGGACTGCTGGTACAGGCGACGATAGGTGACTTCATCGGTCAGGGTCCGGGAAGCGACTTCCGCGCGGACCGGGTAGAAGGCGGCACTCATGGGACGATCTCCTCGGCGGGAAACTGTTGTTCTTGTTGCCTTCCGTTGTACGGCGCGCACCGGTTTCGAACCATTCGACCATGGTCGGACGGGGCGCCGGGAGCTGACCGACGGGTCTGTTACCCTTGCCCCTTCATGACTTTCTTCCCCCAAGGAGCGCCCCATGGCCGATCTCGCCCATTCCCATTGCGTCCCCTGCCGCTCCAGCGAGCCGGCCCTGAGCGCGGCCGCCAGCACCGAGCTGCTTAAGGCGGTCCCCGGCTGGACGCTGGTAGAACGCGAAGGGATTGCGCGCCTGGAACGCCGCTATGCCTTCGGCAACTTTCTCGAAGCCCTGGACTTCACCAACCGGGTCGGCCGCGAGGCGCAGGACGAAGACCATCACCCGGCCCTGCTCACCGAATGGGGCGCGGTGACGGTGAGCTGGTGGACCCACAACATCGGCGGCCTGCACCGCAACGACTTCATCATGGCCGCCCGTACCGACGCGGTCGCCCTGGCCGCCCAAGGCTAGACCGGCCAGCGCCTCAGGCGCTGGCCTCGACCAGTCCTTCGGCGTGCACGAAGCACAGCTTGTTGCCTTCCGGATCCCGGCAATAGGCGGCGTAGAAGTCCGCACCGTAGCCAGGGCGCACCCCGGGTGCGCCTTCGTCGCTACCGCCCGATTGCAATGCCCGGTGCCAGGCGGCCTCCACGGCCTGGCGCGACGGCGCGGCGAAGCTCACCTGCACGCCATTGCCCCAGGACGCGGGCAGGCCGTTGAAGGGAATCTGCACATAGAATTGCGGCCAGGGGCGACCCTGCCGCTGCCAGCCGCAGCCAGGAGGACCGCCGTCGTCCTCGACGGGCATCCGCACGAAACCGAATTCACGCAGAACGGCATCGTAAAAATCGACCAAGCGTTCCAGGTCGCGTGCACCTAGCTGGATGTGACTGAACATGAGCGGTACCCGTTGACTTCCCATCCGCCAACACCATACCGCTCTTGCGAGTCCGTCAAGCTACGGCGATCAAGCGCTCACCTTGAACCTGTTGGCGAGCCGCTCCAGTGTGCACACTGCCCCACCGGTCAACTGCGCACTCTGATGCGCCGCGGTACTGGACTGATGAACACTGGCCGCCAGGCTGCCCATGACCCTGAATCGCTGCCCGTTCTCCAGAGTTCCAGCGGTGAGCTTGTCGATGGTGATGAACAGTTGTTGCAACACCTGTTGAACCTCCTGCCTGTCTTCTGCAGCGGCCAAGGCCAATTGCAGGCCCGATTTCAGCTGTTCAATGCTGCTGTCCATGATGGCCACGGCGTCCTCGGTTCGACGCTGCATGTTGCTGATCATGTCGGCGATCTCTCCCGTGGAACGTGAGGTGCGATCGGCCAATTGCCGGACTTCATCGGCAACCACGGCGAAGCCCCGGCCACTTTCGCCCGCACGCGCCGCCTCGATGGCGGCGTTGAGGGCAAGCAGGTTGGTCTGATTGGCGATGGCGTTGATTACCGTCACGACCCGGCCGACTTCACTGGCGCTGTCTTTCACCTGCTTGATGGTGACGGTGGCCTCCTGTACCGAACGCTGGATATCGCTGCTGCTGCTCTGGACCTCCTGAAACTGCTTACGCGCCTCCTGTGCAGCGGTTCGTACCTGGGCGCGCATGACCTCCACCTCCGTCCCCGCCTCTTCCAATTCCTTCACCTGACTGCCGAGCGTCTGCATGCCCAACTCGAGTGACGAGCGCAGCCGCTGAGACTCATTCAATGAACGCTGGCTGGTTCCCTGCAGCTGGCTGTTGGCCTGTTCGATGTCACTACTGGTCATGACCACCTGCCCCACCATTTGGCCAAGGCTGTCGATCAGGCTGTTGATCCACTGGGCCACCAACGAGATTTCGTCGGGCCGCTCGTTTTGGGCCGGCAACCGCTCGGTGAGATCGCCGCCGCCTTCGGCGATGGTTCGCAGCATTTGGCTGGTCTTCCTGAGTCTGTTTATCAGCGGTCTGCTGACGCGCGCACTGAACAGGACCGTACCCGCCATCGCGCTCGTGACTACGGCTGCACACTGCGCGACCAGCCCCAGGTTCAGTTTGGAACAAGCCAGCAGCGGTAGCAGACTGCAGCAGAGCGACGTCACCAAGAAGTGCAGGTTGAGGCGGTATCTCAGGCTGCGATAGCGAAAGACTTCCTCCAGATCCGCTTCGCACATCATGCCCCAACGATCAGGCGATCCTGGCAGTGAAAAGGTGATGCCTCGTCCGACCACGGGCACATGACGGTAATCGGCATACCCCGGATAGTCGACGAAGAGGTTTTCACCGTGGCGGATGGTCTCGCGAATGCCGGGATGGAGCTGACCCGTGGCGGGATCGTTGAAGACGATCTCGAATTCGGTATGGTTGCGGATCCGGACGTCACCGAAGGCAGTGCGGACCCCACTCTTCAGATTTTCCCCCTTAGAAAAGGTCGAATCCTCGAACCGCGAACGCGACAAGGCGATACCCGGCCTCAGGTTAGGATCGAACCGCGATTCGACCATGAAGAGATAGTTGTCGCCTGAATCCTGATAGATATGCCCCGCTTCGCGCTGGATCAGATCACCGAGCACATCATTGGGAATACGCACGATCAATGCACCCTGCTGATCTCCACAGCGGGCCGGCTCGTAGAACATTAGGGTGACCGCATCGTGAAACTTCGAGGACGTCCGCCCTAACGCCTCCGTCACCGGATCCACATAAGGGCCATGGAGGAACCGCTGGGTCAGTCCGTTGCGCACCGCATCCTTGTGCAGATCGCAACTACCAATGCGGCTGGTCTTGGTGGAAACTATCACCTCGCCTTGGGCATCGATGAACGCTATCTCGCTCGCGTCCCGGATAACCTGTTGCTTGGCCGCCAGCAGGGCGGGTACCTCTTCCCCAGACAGGTCTGTGATGGCCGCCTTCAAGGTCCGTAAATGTTCCCAGATGCTTTCCGCCCAGGTCTGCAGTAGATCGCGACGAGTGTTGGCAAAGCTGACGAATGTGGCCTCCAATTCAGATTGGCGATCCCGGTTCAAGCAAGCGGCCCACCTGCGCACAAGCTTGCTATTGGTACCCAGCCAGGGCAACCAGGCGCGCTCCTCGGGTGTCAGCGCCATGGGTTTGGAATATTGCGTGGAGCTATGCATACAGACACCTCCTCGAGTGGGACATCATCGCGAGATGCAGTGCAATCAAAAGGCCATCAATCGAAACCGCCTGTCTCCTGTTTGAATCCGCTCAGCCTGGATGTGTAGGATCCGCAAGGCGTCTTGGGTGCCAAAGTGGTGCGAATCGAGATTTCCACGGTGAAATGAGACCTACATCGATGCACAAAAAACCTCTTAAACCCTTGATATAGAGCCTTTCCAAGCCTGAACGGCCACTACTGGAGTCCTCCTCTCCGTGATGGATAAAAAGCTAAGTCGCCTGACCAAGATAGGTCTGGTCTTCTTCATCCTCGGCCTGCTAGGCGTGGCCTTCGCCCTTTACGGTCTCTACCAGGGGCCCCGCCCTGCCGACCCCGGCGCGATCCGCAGCCTGCTGTTCGCAGCGGGGCTGCAGTTGACCGGCTACGTGCTGCTCAATCGCAATCGCTTCCGCTTCATGTTCGGCCGGCGCAAGGACTGAGCATGGCCATCCAGTGGATCTGCCGCGCCGCCCCGGCGCTGACTACCGCCGAGCTCTACGCCGCCCTGGTCCTGCGCGCCCGGGTCTTCGTGGTGGAGCAGCAGTGCGTCTATCCCGATCCCGACGGCCTGGATCTGGCGGACGACGTCTGGCACCTGTTCGGTTGGCGCGACGACCAGTTGCACGCCTACCTGCGCCTGCTGGGCTCCGTACGCGATGAAGTGGTGATCGGTCGGGTGATCGTCGCCCCCGAGGGCCGCGGCAGCGGTCTGGGCCATCTATTGCTGGCGGAAGCCTTGCGCGTCTGCGCCGAGCGCTGGCCCGGACGTTCGTTGTTCCTCTCCGCCCAGGCTCATCTGCAGGCCTACTATGGCCGCTATGGCTTCACGCCCTGTTCAGGGGTGTACGACGAGGACGGCATCCCCCATGTCGACATGCATCGCGCGGCGGACTAACGGCGACGGCGCAGCGGATCGAGCAGCGGCTTGAGGCCGTTGTGGTCGATCTCCTGCATCAGCGCCAGCAGCCGGCCCAGTTCACCGGGCGGAAAGCCGCTGCGGGCGAACCAGTTGAGGTAGTGGCCCGGCAGGTCGACCAGCAGGCGGCCGGCGTACTTGCCATAGGGCATGGCCCAGGTCACCAGGGCTTCCAGGTCAGCGGGTTGCATCGCTTGTCTCCTCCAGACGGCCTGGCGATTATGCCATGCCGTCAGGGGTCAACCGTCGGCCGCGGGGAGCACTGCGCCTCCGCGACGATCCCAGCTACACCAGGTCTGCAGAGGATTTCCGCATGAGCAATGTTACCCGGCCACTGGCCGCCGTCACCGGTGCCTCCAGTGGCATCGGCTTCGAACTGGCCAAGCAGCTGGCCCGCCATGGCCACGATCTGCTGCTGGTCTCTCGCGGTGATGGGCTGGACGCCGCCGAGCGCGAATTGCGTGCCCTGGGGGTCAAGGTCTGGAGCCATGCGGCCGATCTGCGCACCGCCGTAGGCGTGGAAGAGACCTATAGATTCCTGCGCCGCCAGGGCCGTCCGCTGGACGTCGTGGTGCTCAACGCCGGCGTCGGCCTGGGCGGCGCCTTCGTTGGCCAGACGCGGCTGGAAGACGAGATGGCGCTGATCCAGCTCAATGTGATGTCCACCGTGCACCTGGCCAAGCTGGTGTTGCCGGACATGGTCGCCGCCGGTCGCGGCCGGGTGCTCTTCACCTCGTCCATCTCGGCCACCGCGCCGATTCCCTTCGAGGCCGTCTACGGCGCTTCCAAGGCCTTCATCAATTCCTTCGCCTTCGCCCTGCGCAACGAACTCAAGGACAGCGGCGTGACCCTCACGGTGCTCATGCCCGGCCAGACCGATACCAACTTCTTCCACCGCGCCGGCGAGGACGACACCAGTGTGGGTGCCGGGCCCAAGAACGATCCGGTCCAGGTGGCCGCCCAGGGCTACGCCGCCCTGATGCAGGGCCTCGACCATGTCTATGGCGGCGGCCCAGAGGTGCAGCACGAGGGCGAGGTGCTCAATCGGGTGGAAAGCGAAGCCCAGAAGGCCGAGCGTCATCGCGCCTGGTCGGAGCCGGGCTCGGCGGAAAAGGACTAGCGGCCCTCATGCCAGGCGCTGGCAGACGCCGCTGGTGACGTCAGGCGAGGCGTCACGGCCAAGGCCCCGCCTGACATCCAGATAGCCGCCTCTAGTTGACCGGCGTGGCCCCAGGTGTGCCGCACTTGGCGAACCTGCCCTGGCTGTCCTTGCATTGCGCCGCCTTGGTCTTGGCTGTATCGCATTTGACGAACTTGCCGTGAGCGTCGCGGCAGGGCGCCGCCTGGACGCTGGCGGCGGCGAAGAGGGTCAGGGCTACCGCGGTGAGCAACGCTTTGAGCATGACGATCACCTTCAGGGCCGGGAGTGGCCCCTTGAAGCGTAGCGGAAGCCAGTGCAGTCGCCACCTGCCCGGCCAAAGCCGCGGCCAGGACCACTGTATGCCTAGATCCGGTCGCGACTGCGTCTCTTCAGAGGCCCTGCCTGCCAGGCAAGATAAGCCCTCGCGAATAACGGGAGACACGCCATGCGCACCCTTGGCCTGCTGGGCGGCATGAGCTGGGAAAGCTCGGCTCACTACTATCGCATCCTCAATGAAGAAGTCCGGCGCCGGCTGGGCGGCAGTCATTCGGCAGCCTGCCTGCTGCTGTCGGTGGATTTCGCCGAGATCGCCGCGCTGCAGCATGCCGGCGACTGGACGGCGCTTGGTCAGCGTCTACAAGGCCATGCGCGGCAACTGGCCGCCGGCGGCGCCGAGGCGCTGGTGCTCTGTACCAACACCATGCACTGCCTGGCAACGGAGATCGAGGCAGCCACGGCGCTGCCGTTGCTGCACATCGCCGACCCCACGGGTGCGGCGATCCGCGCCCGGGGCCTGCGGACCGTCGGCCTGCTGGGCACCGCCTTCACCATGGAACAGGCCTTCTATCGCGAGCGGCTGACGGCACACTTCGGTCTGGAGGTCCTGGTGCCCGAAGCGACCGCGCGCCAGACCGTGCATCACGTCATCTATGACGAGCTGGTACGTGGCGAGGTGCGCCCCGAGTCGCGGACAGCCTATCGCGCGATCATCGCCGAGCTGGTCGCCCAGGGGGCCGAAGGCATCGTGCTCGGTTGCACCGAGATCATGCTGCTGGTGGACCAGGGCGACAGCGCGGTGCCGCTGTTCGACACCACGCGACTGCACGCCCTGGCCGCCGTGGACTGGGCGCTGGACTAGCCCTGCAGCCGCTGCGCCACCTCGGCCAGCAGGGGGCGCGCATCGAGATCGGGTTGCTGGCACTCCGCGGCCAGGGCCGCCAACGCTGGATCGACCGGCTCGCTGCACCGCGTCAACCACTCTTCCAGCAGGATGCCGAAGGCACGACTCTCGAAGCGCTGCAGGCGCGCGGCTTGCGCAGCGTCCTCAGGGAGCAGCGAGGCGCCCCCGAAGTCGCCCAGCAGGCAGCGCGCGCCACCGTCCCAGAGGATGTTGTGGGCATAGAAGTCACCATGGACCAAGCCGTGGCCATGCAGGTGCGCCAGGGCGCTGGCCATGCCGCCGGCCATCTCACGTACGGCGGCGGCGGTAAAGCGGGTGTCTTCCGGATAGACGTCACGGCTGCACGTAGTGAAGCTGGGCGGTCCGGCCAGGTTGCCGAAGGCCGGCTCCACCAGTTCCAGCACCAGGCCGCTGCGCTGCTCGGGATGCTCGGCCAGATCGCCGAGGGCCCCGATCAGCCAGGGATGGGTGCCGGCGCTGAGGCTGGCGGCGCTTTCGCTTTCCGGGGTGCCATCGCTGGTCATGCTGCCCTTGAACAGCTTGACGGCGACCTCGCGCGGCCCCGTGGGCGACTGCCAGCGCGCCTGGTGGATGATGCCGGAGGCGCCCTCCCCCAGCCGCTCGCCCAGCGCCAGGTCGCTCCAGGCGATGCGTTGTTGCCGCGCCGCCTGGGTGCGCACCGCGCGCTCGCGCTCGGCCCCCAGGGGATTGTCGCCATAGGCCAGCCAGGTCAGCCGGGGCAGCGCGAGAATGGCCGGGGGCAGCGTCGCGAAGCGATTCGCCGACAGCCGCAGCAGCTCCAGTTGGTGCAGGTCGGCCATGCTCGCCGGCAAAGCCTCCAGCCGGTTGCCGGCCAACATCAGTTTTTGCAGCGCCGGTCGTTCACCCAGGGCAGCGGGCACCTCGGCGATGCGGTTGTCGGTGAGGATCAGCCAGCGCAGGCGCGGTGGCAGGGCCGCAGCACTCACCCGCTCCAGCTGGCAGGCCTTGAAGCCGATCATCTCCAGGTTGGGTAGCGTACCCAGCACCTCCGGCAACTCGGTGAAGGGATTGCCCGAGCAGAAGAGAATGCGCAGCCGGTGCAGTCGGCCCAGGTCGGCGGGCAGGCGGGTCAGCCGATTGCCCGACAGGTCGAGGATTTCCAGGCTGTCGGCCAGGCTATAGAGCTCTTCGGGGAATTCGGTCAGGTCGGCGCGCAGGGTCAGGCGCGTGGCCCCGGCCAGTTCGCCGGCACGCAGCCGGGCTAGGGTATCCATCATGGCAAAGCGACTCTCACGGTCTGGAAAAACCGGCATCCGGCCGGTGATGGCGCGGACGTTAGCATGCCAGGCCGCTAGCTGCGGCCCTCGTGCGCCAGAATGCGCGCCACTGCCTCTTGCAGCGTGCCGGCGGTCACCAGGGGCGGCGCCAGAGGATTGGCCACCTGCTCGGGACGCCGCTGCAGCAGGGCACCCCTGAACCCGGCAGCCTGGGCGCCGGCGATGTCCCAGGCATGGACGGCGATCAGCCACAGGCCCTCGGTGGGTTGACCCAGGCTGGCGGCGGCCTGGCGATAGGTGGCCGTGACCGGCTTGCTGGCGCCGGCGTCCTCGGCCGAGAGGATGTCGGCGAAAGCATCGCTCAGGCCGGCGTATTCCAGCTGCGCCTGGGTGGCGGCGCGGGCGTTGTTGGAGAAGGCGATGCAGCGCACGCCCTGCGCCCGAGCAAAATCGAGGCCCGCGCGGACATCGGCATGGGCGGGCAGCCGTTTGAGCGCATCGGCGACACGTTGCTTGTCCGCTGCGGCCAGCGTACGGCCGAGCCGCGCCGCGATCATGTCCAGCGCCGCCTGGCCCTGGGCCTCGAAGGGCGCGTGCCGGCCGCAGAGCTCGGCGGTCATGGCGTTCTGCAGGGTCTGGGCGAACCACAGCGTGCGGCTCTGGGGGTCGCCGAACAGCTCGGTGAACAGGCCGTCAAGCGCGGACAGGTCCAGCACGGTCTCGTTGATGTCGAACAGGCAGGTCAGGGTCATGGTCGCTACTCGGCGGAGGTTGGGCGTTCGACCAGGACTCGCGATCGACGTGCAGCCGCGCTAAGGTTTGCAGGACGTGCAGACGCGAGAAACAGCTAAAGTCTTATGATTTGCAGCCGATACCCTCAGTCAGCCCGCCTCTTGTCAGCCGCTCGTCCGGCTCGACTGGCGCTCCGGTCTTCCAAGCTGTGCCTGGGTCTCCTGCCAGGCCTGTCGATTCTCTTGAGCTAGTCCGATGGCCGATCCCTTGAAGTACGAAGATGACCGCCTCAACGCCCTGCACGCCTTGGAGCTGCTGGATTCGGCGCCGGCGGAGGAATTCGATCGCCTTTGCGAACTGGTCGCCAGCAGCTTCAATGTGCCGACCGCGCTGATCAGCCTGGTGGATCGCGATCGCCAGTGGTTCAAGGCCCGCGTCGGCTTCGACCTGGCGCAGATGCCCATCGAGGACGCCTTCTGCGCTCACACCATCCAGGCCGCGGATGGCCGGATGGAGATCAACGATGCCCGCTGCGATACCCGCTTCAGCCACAATCCCCTGGTGGTCAAGGCGCCGCTGGTGCGCTTCTATGCCGGCTCGGCCCTGGTCACCGAGGGCGGCTATGCCATCGGCAGCCTCTGCATCCTCGACAACCAACCACGCGAGCTGACGGCGACGGAACGCAAGCGCCTGGACGATTTCGCCGCCCAGGTGATGAGCCTCATAGGCCTGCGCCAGCACTTGCGCCGCCGCGATCCGGTCAGCGGCCTGCCCAATCGCCAGCAGTTCCAGGCCGATGTCGCCCAGTTGGCCGAGTTCCAGCCCGGGGAGGCACGGCTGCTGGTGCTGGTGGACCCGCTGGAGACCCGCTGGAAGGAGCAACTGATCCTGGCCCAGGGCATGTGGCCCTTCGAGACCTTCCTGCGCAGCCTGGCCCTGCGGCTGTGCGACGCCCTGAGCGAGCGGGCCAAGGTCTATCACGTGGATACCAAGAGATTTGCCTTCCTGCTACCGGCGGAGTGCGATTTCCCACCGTTGCTCGACGCCCTCATCGCCCAGCTGCGCATGCCGGTCCAGGCCGACCGGATCCCCATCGACCCGCCGGTCAAGGCCGGCGTGGTGTCCTTCCTGCTCAATCCGGGCGAGGTCCGCGACCTGCTGCGCAAGGCCATGGTGGCGGTCGACCAGGCGGCGCTGAGCAGTCGTCACTGGGTCGTCTACGAGCGCCCGCAGGACGAGGCCTTCCAGCGGATCTTCCAACTGGTGCGGGAGATTCCCGAAGGCCTCGAACGCGGTGACTTCAGCCTGGCCTTCCAGCCGCGCCTGAGCCTGCCCGGACGCCGTCTGTGCAGCGCCGAAGCCCTGTTGCGCTGGACCCATCCACAACGCGGTCCCATCGCCCCGGGCGACTTCATCACGGCGATCGAGAAGACCGCGCTGATCCACAGCGTCACCCGCTGGGTGATCCGCACCGCCGTCGGCCAGCTGGCGCAGTGGGACACCCGCTACCAGGGACGACTGTCGCTCAACCTGTCGCCCCGGGATTTCGACGAGGGCGACCTGGTCGACCTGCTGCGCGAGACCTGCCAGCGCCAGGGCGTCGATCCCCGCCGGCTGGAGGTGGAGATCACCGAAGGCGAATGGCTCAGACGCAATCCGGTGGCCATCGCCCAGCTGCATGAGCTGCGCGAGCTGGGGCTGGAGATCGCCATCGACGACTTCGGCAGTGGCTACAGCAACTTCGCCTATCTCTACGAATTGCCAGTGACCAGCGTCAAGCTCGACCGCTCGCTGATCCACGACCTGCCCACGGATCCGCGCAAGCAGGAGGTGGTCAGGGCGCTGCTGGCGCTGATCGGCAAGCTCGGTTATCGCAGCGTCGCCGAGGGCATAGAGACGCCAGAGGTCCTGGCCTTCCTGCAGGAAGCCGGCTGCGACGAGGTTCAGGGCTATCTGCTGGCCCGCCCCATGGCCCTGCCCGCCTTCGAGGCCTGGTACGCCGAACAGGCTTAAGCCGAACGGATGAGGTCATTTGACTGACAAATTCATTCCAGGCTCTACACTGGTTCAGGTCGTAGTTTCCCGGGAGTGAGGACATGAGGGAATCAGGTACCGAGTTGTTGGACGTGGTTGGCCTGGATACTGGCAATCTGAGCAGTCAAGGTTGCATCGACAAGGTGCTGCACGCGTTGCGCATCCACCTGGACATGGACGTGGCCTTCCTGGCCGAATTTCGCCAGCAGGACCGGGTCTTTCGCAATGTCGATGCCGTGCCCGATGCGCCGCTCAAGGCCGGCGACGCCCTGCCGCTCAGCCAGGGCTATTGTCAGCAGGTGGTCACCGGCCATCTGCCCGAACTCATCCCCGATACCCGCGCCGTCGGCCCGGCCCGCCTGATCCCGGAAACCCGCAGCGTCCCCATCGGCGCCCACGTCAGCGTGCCCGTCCGGCTCAGCGATGGCGAACTCTATGGCACCTTCTGCTGCTTCAAGTACCAACCCGATCCGACCCTGAGTCCCCGTGACCTGGAACTGGTGCGGACCTTCGCCGAACTGGTGGCCGATCGCCTCAGCCTGGACGTCTCCAGTCGCCGCGGCCAGGTCGAGATGCGTCAGCGCATTCAGGGCGCGGTGGCTGCGCACCAGCCCAGCATCGTCTACCAGCCGATCTATCATCTCGCCGATCTGCGCATCGCTGGCTGGGAGTCGCTGTCGCGTTTCCACTGCCCGCCACAGCGCAGCCCGGACCTGTGGTTTTCCGAAGCCAGCGCCATCGGTCTGGGCGACGAGCTCGAAGAATGCGCCATGCGCTTTGCCCTGCAGGGGCTGCAGAGTCTGCCCGACGACAGCTACCTGACCATGAACTGTTCACCGCAGACCATCCTGGCCGGCCGCCTGCCCGTGCTGCTGGCGGGCAATCCGCCGGGCCGGCTGGTGCTGGAGATCACCGAGCACGCCGAAGTCGACGACTACGACGCCCTCCACGCCCAGCTGCGACCGCTGCGGGCCCAGGGCGTGCGCCTGGCCATCGACGATGCCGGCGCCGGCTATTCGAGTCTGAGGCACATCCTTAGGCTGCGTCCGGACATGATCAAGCTGGACATGAGCCTGGTGCGCGACATCGATCGCGACGCCGAGCGGCGGGCGCTGGCGTCGGCGATCATCGCCTTCGCCCGCGAGACCCACAAGGAGGTGATCGCCGAGGGGGTGGAGACCCTCGCCGAGCTGGAAGCGCTCAGGGCGCTGCAGGTGGACAAGGTGCAGGGCAACCTGCTGAGCCGTCCGCTGCCGCGCGACGACGCCTTGCGCCTGCCCCGGCGGCGCGAGCTGGAAGGCCTGCAGGACAGCTGAACCGGCAAGGATCGGCGACCATTCAAGTCGCCGATCCTTTGGCCGATACGCCTAGGCGAATGATCGCTTCATCTGACGCCAGACCCGTTCTCGGCCGTTCTTTGTCCTGCAGGAGTTACCGGTGCGCTCCATCCTGGTCATCGAAGACAGCCCCATGGTCCTCAAGATCCTGGCGCACCTCTTTCGTCAGCAGCGCGACTTCGAGCCGGTGTTCTGCGCCACCCTCGCCGAAGCCGAGCTGATGCTGGAAACCTCGGCCAACCTGTTCTTTGCCGCCTTGGTGGATCTCAACCTGCCCGATGCGCCCAATGGCGAAAGCGTCGACCTGGTATTGCGCTATCGTCTGCCCTGCATCGTCCTCAGCGGTTCCTACGACGAGCGCCGGCGCGACGACCTGCTGACCAAGGGCGTGGTCGACTACGTGCTCAAGGAAAGTCAGTACTCCTACGAATTCGCCTTCCGCCTGCTGCGCCGGCTGGATAGCAATACCGCGGTGAAGATTCTGATCGCCGAGGACTCCGACGCCACCCGCAACTACATCCGCCACGTGCTGACGCCCCACCGCTACCAGTTGCTGGATGCCTGCGACGGCAACGAAGCCCTGCGCCTGCTGGAGGAGCAGCCGGACATCGACCTGCTGGTGGTGGACCACAGCATGCCCGGCCTGAGCGGTTTCGAACTGGTGCAGCTGCTGCGGCAGAAGCTGCGCCGCCACGACCTCAGCATCATCGGCCTGTCGGCCGACGAAAAGGGCTCGCTCAGCGCCAAGTTCATCAAGCAGGGCGCCGACGACTTCCTGCGCAAGCCCTTCTGCCCCGAGGAGCTCAACTGCCGGGTGGTCTCGACCCTGGAGCGGCGGGATCTCATGCGCGCCCTCACCCATGCCGCCCAGTACGACTCCCTCACCGGGCTGCGCAATCGGCGTGCCTTCCAGGATCAGGCCCAGGAGTGGTTTCGCCAGGCCGAGCGCGAGGGTCACACCCTGAGCGTGGCCATGCTCGACCTGGATCACTTCAAGCGCATCAACGACGAACACGGCCATGCCAGCGGCGACAGCGCCCTGGTGGTCTTCGCCCAGGCGCTGGCCCGCACCCTGCCCCAGGACCTGACCGGGCGCCTGGGCGGCGAGGAATTCGCCCTGGTCAGCCGCATGCCGCCAGAGCAGTTGCTGCAGGCGCTGGACCTGTTGCGACGTTACTGCCAGTCCCAGGCCTATGCCCCGGGCGCGCCGCCGCTGTCGTTCAGCGCGGGGGTCTTCAGCGGCCTCGCCAACGATCTCGAAGGGTTCCTGCACGAAGCCGATCGCCGCCTCTATCAGGCCAAGCGTCAGGGCCGTGGCCGTACCTGCCTGGTGCTGGACGCCGAGTAGCGCGGATCCCGGGTTGGCGCCCTGCGCCACAAGACATATGATGTCAGACGATTGATCTGCTGCCGCAGGTCGATCCGCATAGCCTCGTCTGAACAATAACAATCAAGGACCTGCACCATGCATGACTCTTCCCCGGGGCTCGCCCGGCCGCTGTCGCGTCGTCGTCTGCTTCAGGGCGGCCTGGTCTGCAGCGCGGCCCTCGCGCTACCCACCCTCGCCCGCGCCGCCGAACCCCTGAGCCAACGCTATCCCGATCCGCTCATCGAGATCCTCGACGACCGCTTCCTGGAATTGCGCCTGTTCAATGCCAGCGTCGAGCGCCTGGCCACCGGTCTGCGCTGGGCCGAAGGGCCGGTCTGGATCGGCGACGGCAACTACCTGCTGATGAGCGACATCCCCAATAACCGCATCGTGCGCTGGGATGAAGTCAGCGGCCGGCTGGACACCTATCGCGCCCAGTCGAATTTCTCCAACGGCCTGACCCGCGACCGCCAGGGTCGACTGATCGCCTGCGAAGGCTCCACCACCCACGGTCTCGGTCGGCGGGTCACCCGCACCGAGCACGACGGGCGCCTCACGGTGCTGGCCGATAACTTCGAAGGCAAGCCGTTCAATTCGCCCAATGACGTGGTGGTCAAGCGCGACGGCTCCATCTGGTTCAGCGATCCGCCGTTCCAGGCCAACAGCGACTACGAGGGCCACAGGGTCAAGACCGAGCAGCCCGATGCGGTCTATCGCATCGACGGCGAAAGCCTGGCGGTGACGCGGGTCATTGGCGATCTTAACGGCCCCAATGGCCTGGCCTTCTCACCGGACGAGAAACTGCTCTATGTGGTCGAGGGCCGCGCCAAGCCCAATCGCCTGGTGTGGGCCTATACCGTCAAGGACGACGGTAGCCTGGGCGAACGCCGCAAGCATATCGAGGCGCTGGAGTATGGCGCCCTGGATGGCATCAAGTGCGACGTGGCGGGCAATCTCTGGTGCGGCTGGGGCAGCAGTGGCGCCCCAGCGGCCAAGCCCGAGGTGCTCGATGGCGTGCGGGTGTTCGATCCCAGCGGCAAGGCGCTGGGGCATATCCACCTGCCGGAGCGCTGCCCCAACCTGTGCTTTGGCGGACCTGAGGGTAATCGGCTGTTCATGGCCGGCTCCCACTCGCTGTATAGCCTCTACGTCAATATCCGCGGTGCCGGGCTCTAGCCGCTAGCGGGACTCGGGCGGCGACTGCTCGACCAGGGTGGTCAGGGAGTCGAGCACGCTGTCCAGGGCATAGGCCGCTTCGAAGCGCGCCAGATTCTGGGTGAGGTCGGCCAGGCTGGTGGTGATCCCCAGCCAGTTGCCCAGGCCGATCTGGCGCGCCGCTTCCGGCAGCGAGCAGCCGCCGTCGCGGCGTTCCAGCCAGGCCAGCACCAGTTCGGGCGGGGTATCGGCCTCGAGGCCCAGGGTGCGCAGCAGGCGCAGCGCCTTGGCCTGTTCGCGGGGCGGCAGCCGATGGCGGGCCGAGGGGGTGGGCTGGTCGACGACGAGCGTCAACCGGGAGCCGGGGATATCGGTCATCTGGACCTCTAGGGACTACACCAGAACCGTACGGCACGAGGCCGCTTCATCTCCCCATGGTAGGGCAATAGTCTGGCCAATTGCCATAGTTAACCCCGACCCTCATCGCCCGGAAAACGCCGTTCGGCCCCCTGCCCCGCTCAGCGGGCGGCGCGGCCCCGGCAGCGCTGCCAGCGCTCTTCCACTCGCTGGGCGAACCAGGCGGTGGTCAGGGTGCGGGTGATCTTGGGGCTTTCCAGGGTGATGCCCGGCAGCATGGCGCGCGGTAGGCTGCGTCCGGCCTTGCGCTCGGCCAGCGCATAGACCTTGGCATAGAGATCGGTCTTGGCGAAGTCTTCGGACTCCCCCGCCTCCAGGTCATGGCGGATGGCGATGTCGCTCATGCCCAGGGCCGGCGCCAGGCGATTCACCGCCCGCTCGGTCTCGCCTTGGGTGCGCGAGCCAGGCACCACCAGATCGCCGTCCAGCGCCAGCTTCATCCCGGTAGCCCGGCTCACCGCGCTCTGGAAGGCGGCATTGCGACTGGCGTACCAGCCGGCGTTGAAATCGGCGAAGCGATACAGCGGCGTGGAATAGTCCGCCGGATAGCCGAGCAGGTGCGCGGTGCCGAAATAGAGACCGCCCCGGCGGCTAAACACCTCGTGGCGGATGGACCCGTCGCGGTCATAGGGATAGCCGCGGGCATGGGCCTCGGCGAAGTCGATGCTGACCTGCATGGGGCCGCCGGTGCGTACCGGATTGAAGCGCCCGAACAGCTGGCCGCCCAGGGGCACCATGGCGATGAAGTCTTCGAAGATCAGACTCAGCTCGCGCTCGGTACGGGCACTGTCCAGGCGCTGGGCGTAGGTCTTGCCGGTGGGCGACTTGAGGTTGAGCGCGGTGCGCACCAGCAGCTGGGGCACATAGGCCCGCGCCGCGCGTCTGTCGATCTCCTCCCGGGCGATGCGTCCCAGCCCCGGCACCGGCGGATCGACCTGGTAGGTGGACTCCTGCTCCGCCACCGCCAGCACGGCGCAGAGGTTGTCCGTCGAGGGCTCGAGGCCCTGGGCGCTGAAGGCGATCTGGATGTCACTGGCCCAGCCCTGACGGTCCACCACCTTGGCGGGCAGCAGGCGCAGGAGCTCGGCACGCACCTCGGCTGGCGAGCGGGTGGGTCCCTGGGAGGTGGGCGTCAGGCTGCAACCGGCCAGGACCAGCGCAGCGGCGAGGGCGGTCCAGCCGCGTAGTCGAGACAGCCTGGGCAGAGCGGGAACGGACAGGGCGACAACAGCGGACACGGCAACTCCAGAGGATTCCTTTGGCCGCTTTGACCACATCCCTCGGCAAACGGCTGCCCTGAACCATCAATAACTTCTAGCTATATCGATGTAACCTTTTCATTCAACCAGCAGCGGATGTCCGCTGGGATTCCCGAACAAGTCCCACTAAAATAGTCGGACTTTAGTTCGAAGCTACCGGAACCATGATGCAGCAGACCTCTACGTTCTCCTCTCCTCGCCTGCCCTGGGCGGCCCTGTGGGCGACCTGCCTGCTGGCCGTGGGCATGGTCTTTCTCAACCAGGCCGTGAGCGGTCGTCAGGCCCTGCTGCTACTGCTCGGCGGCGCCCTGGGCCTGACCCTCTATCACGCCGCCTTTGGCTTCACCTCGGCCTGGCGAGTGTTCATCCTCGACCGTCGCGGCGCCGGTCTGCGGGCGCAGATGGTGATGCTGGCCCTGGCGGTGCTGCTGTTCTTTCCCGTCCTCGGTGCCGGCAGCCTGTTCGGTGAGGCGGTCCGTGGCAACGTCTCGCCGCTGTCCACCTCGGTGGTGATCGGCGCCTTCCTGTTCGGCATCGGCATGCAACTGGGCGGTGGCTGCGCCTCCGGCACCCTGTTCACCGCCGGCGGCGGCAATGCGCGGATGCTGGTGACCCTGCTGTTCTTCGTCATCGGTTCGCTGATCGCCACCCAGCACCTGGGCTGGTGGTTCGCCCTGCCCAGCCTGCCACCCACCTCCCTGGTGACCCGCCTGGGCGTGCTGCCCGGCATCCTGGTCAGCCTGGCGCTGTTCGCCCTGATCGCCGCGGCCACGGTGGTGCTGGAGCGCCGTCGCCATGGCAGCCTGGAAGTCACGGTACCCGGTGAACACCAGGGCGCAGCGCGCCTACTACGCGGCAACTGGCCGCTGGTCTGGGGCGCCATCGCCCTGGCCGTGCTCAACTTCGTCACCCTGGCCCTGGCCGGTCGCCCCTGGGGCGTCACCTCGGCCTTCGCCCTCTGGGGTGCCAAGGGTGCCGGCCTGCTCGGGCTGGACGTCTCCGGCTGGGCCTTCTGGCAGCAACCGGCCAATGCCCGAGCCCTGGCCGAGCCCTTCTGGTTCGACGTCACCAGCGTGATGAACCTCGGCATCATGCTGGGCGCCCTGGCCGCGGCGGGCCTCGCCGGGCGCTTCGCCCCGAGCCTGCGCATCCCCGCGCGGTCGCTGGTGGCGGCGGTGCTGGGTGGCCTGCTGCTGGGCTATGGCGCGCGGCTGGCCTATGGCTGCAACATCGGCGCCTACTTCAGCGGCATCGCCTCGGGCAGCCTGCATGGCTGGCTATGGCTGGTAGCCGCCTTTTTCGGCAACAGCCTGGGCGTGCGCCTGCGGCCTTTCTTCTTTCCCGGCGAGCGTCGGGTGGAACGCCTGACCGGCTGCTAGACCGGCAAGACCTGGCGACCGGGCGGCAGCGCCCCCGGTCGCTCCGACAGACTCACCACCCCGTACTGGGGCGCGCCGTGGTAGGTCTTCAGCGCCTGCATGACGAAGAGCAGGGCCGCGGTGCCCTGGTATTCGAACAGGCCCTGCAGCGGCCAGATGGTCATGAAGGCGAGAAACACCGCCAGGGTGAATTCCAGGTCACGGCTCAGTTTGCGCGCCACCAGGTAGTGGATCGCCAGGCCGATGGGAATGACCAGGATGGACAGGAAGCCGAAGCGGAACACGGTGCCGAAGATGCCCACGTCGGAGAGGAAGAAGTAGTCGCCGAAGATCGGCTTGAAGCCGTCGTTCCACATCAGGCTCAGGCTGCCGCTGGGCAGGCCGTTGTACAGCTGCAGGTGGTTGATGATCTGGGAAATGGTGTTTTCCCGGACGTTGTCGGTGGGGCCTTCCTGCACCGAGCGTGCATAGAAATCCAGGTTGAAGCCGAGGGTCTCCAGCAGGTGCGGATAGAGGATCAGCGGCGCGATGATGATGGCGCCGAACAGTGCTGGCCCCACCAGGCGTGCGCGCAGGGCGAGGATGGTGAACACCAGGCAGACCACGATCAGCTGGCGGGTCTGCAGCACCACCACGATGGTCGCCAGAAAGAACAGCGCCAGCAGGCCGTGACGCAGCTTGGGCCGCAACTGGCCGTCGATGAAGGAACGCCCGCGACCGGCGAAGTAGATGCAGATGAAGTAGCCGAAGAAGATGGCGCCCGCGCCCGTGGACGCCCGTCCGGGGCGGCTGAGATCCTTCACCTCCTCGCGTAGATCGGGCAGCATCTTGAAGTAGGACAGCCAGCACAGCAGCGCCGAGAGCAGCCCCACCAGGATGATCAGATTCTCGAACTGGGTGGCGTTCAGCCGCTTGGCCAGGTAGAGCACCAGAAAGGCGCTGAAGCAGTAGAGCACGCGCCGCTCCTCGATGAGGCCATAGACCAGCGGCTGCCCCCAGAACAGCTGGGCGAACACTGCCGGCAGGCCGACGAACACCGCCGTGGAAAACAGGCAGAAGCCCATCAGCAGGCGATAGTCGCGCTGGGGCCGGTGCCAGGTGCTCAGGGTGAAGAGCGCGAAGAAGCCCAGGCAGATCGCCAGGTACATTTCGCCCACGTAGCGGATGCCCACCGGATTGGTCGGGCTCTGTTCGAAGACGCCGAACTGCAGGACCATCAGGCCACCCAGGGCCAGAAAACTCAGTCGATTGATCAGCGTACCCGGCATGCCCGGTTTCCTCGCAGCGTGTTCATGGATAAGGCGTTCATTGCAGGCGCCAGTCACCCTCGACCTTGGCGTAGGTCAACTGGCGACCGTCCGCCAGACTCAGGCGGGCGCGGGTGTATTCGGGCAGGTCGACGCGGAAATCCCGGCCTTCCAGATAGAGTCCGCCACAGGCCCCCGGCTCGCCGTGGTAGTCCAGCGGCTGGCGCTGCAATTCGTGGATGCTGCGGTGGAACAGCAGGTTGGCGTAGCCGCGCACCGACATGTCGGTGGAGATGAGGGTGCAATCCAATGCGACTTGGCCCTGCACCAGACCGACCAGCGCCTGGTTCTGCCGGTCGATGGCACTCCAACCGGCATAGCCGGCGAGATCCTGGCGATAGGTCTGGCCGTTCTGCAGAGCGGCTGCCACCAGCAGCACCGCAAGCAGGGCGCGCCCCGGAGTCTTGAGGGCAACAAAGGCCAGCCCCAGCAGCAGCGCGGCCGGAAAGATGAACTTGAGGCGGTCGAAGGAAAACTGGGTGGCGTGCTGCAGCAGCAGCAGATTTTCCAGCAGCGGCACGCTGGCGGCCGCCAGCAGCAGGCCGGTGCTGCGTGGCCAGCTCAGGCTCCGGCGCTTCCAGACCAGCACCCCCAGGGCAATGGCCACGGCCGCCAGGAACAGGCCGAAGGACAGGCCATAGCCGGCAAGGAAGTCAGTCAGGTGGGCATTGTTCGGACTGCGGGCGAGAAAACGTCGGGCAAAGGCCTTGAGCGTCGGCAACAGGCCCGCCGCCAGGCTGTAGTGCAGCAGCACCAGCAGCCCGGCCAGCGCCGTGGCGAAGGCCAGGCGCCAGGCCAGGCGCTGGCCTTCCGGCAGCTGCCGGCGCTGCAGCCAGAACAGCGCGACCAGCCCGCCGCCGAAGACATAGCCGGTCCATTCGGTCAGGGCGCCAAAGCACACCAGCCCGGCCAGCAGCCAGCCCAGCCGGCTGCGCTGGCGCGCCGGGGCCTGCAGGTAGTGGAAGAGCGTCAGCAGGCTGGCCAGCAGCAGCACCTGGTAGAAACTCTGCACCCAGTAGAGCAGGCCCTGGGACAACAGCGCCTCGCGGCTGAATATCGCGATCAGGCAGCTCAACACCGCGCCGGTGGCGGCCAGGGCGCGGGTGGCGCCATGGCTGCGCAGCACCAGATAGAGCAAGCGAAACAACAGCAGCGCCGTCAGGGCGCCGAGGGCGGCGTTGAACAGCGCGAGACTGTGCAGCGAAGGCGAGAGGCCTGCGGCCTTGAGGCCGAGATAGGCCGCCAGGAAGCCGTAGCTGCTGAAGCTGGTGTAGACGTAGTCGCCGCTATGGGTAGGGATGGTCGCGCCCCAGGACACCTGCCGGTCGTGACTGCCGCCCAGGGTCACCGTGGGCAACCACCAGTGCCGGGCCACGCCGGATTCGTCCAGGGCATTGAGGCTGAGCAGGACGTGGTAGCTGGCTTCGAGATTCTGCGCCCCGGTGCCGTCACGGAAATCCGGCAGGCGCCACAGCAGGGCCAGCAGCAACAGCAGGCCGACCGCCAGACCGCCCAGCCAGAACGGCCACCGTCCCACCCCGACTCCGGGATGGGTAACGTCAGATACCACGCTCATTGTCCTGTCTCCTGACAGCCATGCAGTCGAGAACGCCGTCCAGGGCAGTGAAGAACCAGGCGTCCTCTTCCGCAGGCCTGGTACAACCGGTGCAAGACCGCCCACGCAGACCAAGGAGGCCGCGCGGGCGGGTAACCGGGCTTCAACCGCTGACTACATTCAAGAAGCCGTCAGGAACACGGCGTCGCAAGGGGCGACGCCGCTCAACACGAAGACTGGCTCGACGACCCCGCGTGGAGACGACGAACAGGGCCTGCCACGGTGCGTCGTCGGCAGGCATGACAGGTCGCAAAGAAGACTGCCTTAGCACCTTGACGCTGCCAAGCCGGCATCCGTCGCGTTCTGCACGGGGTGTCACATTTTTGGCTTTTGCTTTCGCTTAGAGTCGACGCAGCACTCCAGCCGACAAGGCGCGGATCCCCGATCCAGCGCCTGGCGTTTCCAGCTGTGCCCAGCCTGGTGTGAAGATCCTGACCCCGGTTCGCCGATCGCTGTCTTTCTGGACAGGCATCGGCCGCGACGGCCGTCCTCTTCCGTACCTGCCCAAGGCCCGCTCCTGCATGGACCAGTCGCATCAGTCTCCACCCGCCGCCGCCCAGGCCGCGGACATCGGTTTCGCCCGCTATTGCGCCGCCCTTTGGCGCCATCGCCGCAGCCTGCTGGCTTGCGTGGCCCTCTGCACCCTGCTCGGTGTGGCCTATACCCAACTCGCCGCGCCGCGTTACCAGGCGGTGGCGACCGTGCAGATCGAATACCAGCGCGGCATCGTGCGCCTGGACGAGTCCGACAATGGCCGCCCCCTGCCGCCGCCGGAAGCCATCACCGAGATGCAGCTGCTCACCTCGCGGCGGGTGGTCGGCGAGGTGGTGGACGCCGAGGGCCTGGACCTGAGCGTCACCCCGCGGCGCCTGCCGCTGCTGGGCGACTGGCTGGCTCGCCGCCACGAAAGGACCAGCGACGCGGTGGCCCCGCCGCGCTTCGGTCTCGCCCGGTTCGGCTGGGGCGGTGAGCAGTTGGCCATCGCCAGCCTGAACGTACCCGCTGCCCTCTATGGCCAGCCGCTGACCCTCACCGCCGAAGCCCCGGATCGCTTCCTGCTGAGCGATGCCCAGGGCAAACGCCTGCTGGAGGGCCGCCTGGGCCAGCCGGCCAGCGCCGGCGAGCTACAGCTGGACATCACCCAGCTGCACGCCTATCCGGGCACCGAATTCATCCTGGTCAAGCAGCGCCGTGGGGTCGCCATTCAGGCGCTGCAGGAGCGCCTCATGGTCAGCGAACGCGGCAAGCGCTCGGGGATCCTCTCGATCAAGCTGCAGGGTACTGATGCGCAGCAGGCGCAACGTATCCTGCGCGGCATCACCGAGGCCTATGTGCGCCAGGACGTGACCCGTAATGCCGACGAGTCGACCCAGCAACTGGCCTTCCTGCGCCAGGAGCTGCCACGGGTGAACCAGCGCCTGAGTGCCGGTCGCCAGGCCCTGGACGGCTACCAGCGGCAACGGGGCTCCATCGCCATCGGCGCGGAGGGGCGCAGCCTGCTGCGTCAGGCGGTGGAGCTCGACGGTCAGCTGTCGGCCCTGGAGATGGAGCGCCTCGGATTGGCGCTGCGCTTCACCACTACTCATCCGCTGTACCAGACCCTGCTGGCGCGCCGCCAGGTGTTGAATCGCGAGCGCCAGGTCCTGCAGCGGCGCCTGGGCCAGCTGCCGCAGACCCAGCAGGAGGTGCTGCGCCTGCAGCGCGAAGTGGAGGCGGCGGACAAGGTCTATGCACTGATCAGCAAGCGCATCCAAGAGTTGTCGGTGGTGCGGGCGGGCACGGTGAGCGACGTGCGCATCATCGACAGCGCCTACACCCAGATTGCGCCGGTCTACCCGAAGAAGCCCTTGCTGATCCTTAGCGCCCTGCTGTTCGGCTGCCTGGCCGGCGCCGCCTGGGTATACCTGCGCGCCAGCCTGGAGCGCGGTATCGAGGACGCCGAGGGCCTGGAGAATCTGGGCCTGCCGGTGCTGGCGCAACTGCCCCTGGCGCCAGGCCGCCAGCTCGGCGGACCGTTGCAGACGCCGCTCGACAGCGGCTACCAGGAAGCCCTGCGGATCCTGCGCACCAGCCTGGCCTTCGCTCGCACCGAGGCACGCAACGACCTGCTGCTGATCACCAGTGCCAGCCCCGCCGCCGGCAAATCGTCGGTGGCCGTGCAACTGGCCCGGGTGCTGGCCGAAGGTGGAACGCGAGTGCTGCTGGTGGATGCCGACCTGCGCCGTGGGCGCCTGCACCGCCGTCTGCAGCTGGCTCGCCGCCCGGGCCTCGCCGAGGTGCTGGCCGGCTTGGCGACCCCCGAGCAGGCGATTCAGCCCACGGCGATACCTGGCCTGGATTGCCTGGTGGGCGGCATCCGCCCGCCGAACCCGGCCGAGTTGCTGATGAGCGCACGCTGCACCGAGCTGCTGCGCGGCCTGCAGCAGGACTACGAGCTGATCATCCTCGACACCCCGCCGGTGCTGGCGGTGACCGACGCCGTGCTGCTGGCCGCCCAGGCCGGCACCTGCCTGCTGGTGTCACGCCACGGCTGCAACACTGCCAAGGAGATCGAGGCGACCCAGCGCCAGTTCGCCCACAGCGGTCTGGCGTTGCAGGGCGCGGTGCTCAATGCCGTCCCGCCACCGCCGTTCACGCGCGCAGCTCTGGGCGTGCTGACCGGCTGACCCACCCCCTGGCCAGGCCCAGCGCGATGCTGGCGCCTGGCCACCTCCTGTCATCAAAGCTCAACACGGAGCCCCTAGGCTGCATCGACCTCCCGAGAACGGATTCGTATCGATGTCGTCCGCTCCCCTGCCCTCCGCGCGCTCCGCCACCCGCCCCGGCCAACGCTGCGCCCTCGACCTCTGCACCCAATGGCCCGCGGTCGAGGCCGAGCACACCAACGCCATGGTCATGGACCTGTTCAACGAACGCCGCGAGATCACCAGTCTCGCGGTGGTCGAGCACGACCGGCCGATCGGGCTCATCAATCGCGACATCTTCCTCTCGCAGATGAGCAAGCCGTATCACCGCGAAGTCTATGATCGCAAGAGCTGCATCGCCTTCATGGACAAGGAGCCGCTGGTGGTGGACGCCGGCCTGTCCATCGAGGAGCTGACCCGCCGGACCGTCGAGGTGGGCGAAAAGGTGCTGGCCGACGGCTTCATCGTCACCCGCGAGGGCCGCTTCGTCGGCCTCGGCCTGGGCGTGCAGCTGATGCGCATCGTCTCGGACCTGCAGGCCGAGAAGAATCGCCAGATCATGCACAGCATCGAATACGCCAGCGTCATCCAGCGGGCCATGCTGCGCAGCTCGCGCGAGGCCCTGGCGGTGATGGAGCAGGACGCCACCCTGGTCTGGGAACCGCGCGACGTGGTCGGCGGCGACTTCTATCACTTCGCCCAGCATGAGGACGGCTGGTTCGGCGCCATCGCCGACTGCACCGGCCACGGCGTGCCGGGCGCCTTCATGACCCTGATCGCCTCGGCGTCCCTGACCCAGGCCCTGCAACAGCTGGGGCCGCGCGATCCCTCGGCGCTGCTGGCGGCGATCAACGGCAGCGTCAAGGCGATGCTGGGGCAGTCCGGCGGCATCTCCGAGTCCAACGATGGCCTGGATCTGGCCTGCTTCTGGGTGGATAGCCGCAGCCATAGCCTGACCTACGCCGGCGCCCGCATGCCGCTCTACCTGCTGGCGCCCGACGCCGCCGAGGTACTGACCCTGGCGCCGCTGCGCCTGGGCATCGGCTACGCCGACAGCCCACTGGAGCAGTGCTGGCCCGCCACCACCCTGCCGTTGCAGCCGGGCAGCCTGCTGTTCGCCACCACCGATGGCCTGATCGACCAGATCGGCGGCCCGCGGCGCACCTCCTTTGGCAAGCGCCGCGCCCTGGCCCGGTTGACCGAATCGCGCACGGCGCCCACCGCCGTCTTCTGCGAGCAACTCAGCGCGGACCTCGCCCGCTGGCAAGGCGACGAACTCCGCCGCGACGACCTCACCTTCCTTTGCATTCGCGTGGCCTGACCGACATGACCGCCTCCTTTACCGCGAACGGCGCCTTTCTCGAAATCGCCCAACAGCAGCACGTGATCTTCTATCACCATGGCTATTTCTCCCATGGCATCGTCGCCGCCATGGCCGAGGTGGTGAAGCTGCAACTGGAATTCGAAGGGATCAGCGGCGCCACCCGGCGCAAGCTGTTTTCCTCTTTCATCGAACTGTCACAGAACGTCCTGCACTATTCCGCCGATGCCCTGCCCCCGGACGCCCTGGCGGACGCCAAGCTGGGTCAGGGTTCGGTCTGTATCACCCGCCAGGACGGCAACTACCAGATGCTCTGTGCCAATCCCATCGCCAGCGACAAGGTCGACGCCCTGCGCGAGCGGCTCGAACCGCTGTGCAGCATGTCGCTGGAACAGATCAAGCAGGCCTATCGCGAATCCCTGCGCGCCGAGACCCCGGCCGACAGCAAGGGGGCCGGCCTCGGCTTCCTGACCATGGCGCGCGATGCCAGCGCGCCCCTGGAGTTCGCCTTCCATCCCTCCACGCAGACGCCGGGCACCACCCTGTTCTGCCTGAAAGCCATCATCTGATCAGGGGCTCCAACTTCGTATGGACACCATGTTCATCGCTCCCACGCCCACCTCTCCAGAGGTGGATTTCCGTTTTACCGAGGACGAACTCTGGCTCAAGGGCGAATCCTTTCCGGAAAACGCCGCGGCCTTCTACCTGCCGGTGATCGAATCCCTGCGCGCCTATCTCGACCAGCGCCAGGGCGCCAGCATCCGGGTGCACGTCGCCCTCGCCTACTTCAACAGCTCCAGCACCAAGATGCTGTTCACCCTGTTCGACGCCCTGGACCAGGCGGCCCAGGCCGGCAATCGGGTGGAGCTGCACTGGTACTACGACGCCGAGGACGAGACCATCCAGGAATTCGGCGAAGAGCTGCGACTGGACTTCCAGGCGCTGACCTTCGTCGAGCATCCCGAGCTGCCGGCATGACCGCCAGCGTCAGGCGCTACAGCCCGGCCGACCCCGGACCCGACCTGTTCGAGCAGGAGGCCGGGGTGCTGCAGGCCGCGCGCGCCCTCTATGTGGCCGACGATGCCGACGCCGAGCGCTACCGGGCGGCGCTGGGCGACCTGACGCTGCATTTCGAACGCCTGATGCGCGAGACGCGCCGGCTGATCGCCCGCAGCGACCGCGCCGAACGCGAGATGAACGCCCTCAACCAGCAGTTGCAGACCCTCACCCAGCAACTGGAATACCGGGCCACCCATGACGCCCTCACCGGAGTGCTCAATCGCGGCGCGGTCATCGACCAGGCCGGTCAGGCCCTGCGGCGGAACGGCGGCGCCATGATCGTGCTGGACATCGACCACTTCAAACGCATCAACGACGAATTCGGCCATCCCGCGGGCGATCGGGTGATCCAGGCCATCGCCCGCTGCCTGCAGGAGCTCGTCCAGGCGCCGGCCATCGTCGGCCGGGTGGGTGGCGAGGAATTCACCGTGCTGCTGCCGACCCTGGCACGGGACGAGGCCCTGGCCATGACCGAGCGGCTGCGCCAGCGCATCGCCCAGGAGGCGACCGGCCCGGCGCCGGTGACGGCCAGCTTCGGCCTCAGTCTCAATCCACCGGGTACCGAATTCGAGCTCGCCTATGGGCTGGCCGACGCGGCGCTCTACCGGGCCAAGCGCGGCGGCCGTAATCAGGTGGTGCTGGCCGACTGACGAGCTCGGCCGTCTCGCCAGCCGTCCGGCTCCCGGACACAAAAAAGCCGTTGCGCCGAAAGGGCGCAGCGGCTTTTTCATAGCGGTCGCTTAGGACTGCTTCCAGTCCGGATAACGGCGCTGGTCGGCGGCCGGCGGGAAGTACTGGTACAACCAGGTCTCGCTCAGAGCGCGATCCTGGGTGCGGATGAAGGCGCGCATCTGCACCGGATCGGCCTTGTCGCTGGTGGGGTACCAATCGAAGATCACCCGGTAGCCGCCGATCTCGTCGATCTTGAGCACGTGGAAATCCTGCACCTTGCCGTCGGTGACGGTCACCACCGGCTCGATGCCGGTGCCTTCGGGCAGGAACGACAGGCCGCCGCCATTGAAATCGATGGCGAAGCGCCGTGCCCAGACCTTGGGCCAATGCTCACCGGGCGCCCAGCCTTCGGGGAAGCCGCCGATCCCGGAACGGGTGGCGTTGACCCGCGCCAGCGGCGTGCTCACCGGCGGCAGCGCGCTCCAGTGCAGCTTGTAGCCATAGTGCAGCGACTTGCCGGCGGTGATGGTCTCGGCCGGGGCCCAGAAGGCCACGATGTTGTCCAGGGTCTCGCCGGTGGTGGGAATCTCCAGCAGCTGGATGGCGCCCTCGCCCCAGGCGGAGGTGGGCTCGACCCACAGGCTCGGCCGGCGGTCGTAGCGGACCATGACGTCCTGGTAGCTTTCGAATTCGTGGTCGGTCTGTACCAGGCCGAAGCCCTTGGGGCTGTCGTCCTTGAAGGCGTTGAACTGCAGCTTGGGCGGATTGTTCAGCGGGCGGCAGATCCACTCGCCGTTGCCCTTCCACATGGCCAGGCGGTCGGAGTCATGGATCTGCGGGTGGTAGGTGTTGCAGGTCTGGCGCTCGTGGGTGCCGCAGCCGAACATGCTGGTCATGGGCGCGATGCCCAGTTGCTTGATGTCGCGGCGGGCGTTGACGTTGGCGTCCACGTCCATCACCACGCGGTCGTTCAGGCAGTCGATGTCGAAGCGATAGGCGCCGGTGGCGCTGGGCGAATCCAGCAGCGCATAGACCACGAAGCGGGTGCTGTTCTTGTTCGGGGTGACGAACCAGAACTTGGTGAAGTCGGGAAATTCCTCGGGGCGATCGGCATAGGTGTCGATGGCCAGACCGCGAGCCGAGAGGCCGTACTGGCGGGTCTTGTCCACGGCGCGGAAGTAGCTGGCACCCAGGAAGGAGACGATGTCGTATTGGGCCAGGTGCGGCGCCTTGAACAGCTTGAAGCCGGCAAAGCCCAGGTCGCCCTTGAGCTGGCTCTTGTCGACGCCGCTGTCGTTGTAGTTGAACAGCTCGGGGCGGAAGTGGACTTCCTTGGCCTCGTTGGTCTTGGGGTCCACTGAATACATGTGCACGGGTGTCTTGAAGCCCATGCCGACATGGAAGAACTGCACGTCCAGCTGGCCCTTGAGGTCGTGCCAGAGCGAATGCTGGGCATCGTAGCCAATGGCATTGAACTGCTGAGGCGTCATGTTCGCCAGGGTGTCGGGCAGCTTCTGGGCGGTAGGCTGGTAGGCCTTGCCGGCCAGCTCCTTGGCATGCTGCTTGAGCCAGTCGAAATCGAAGGCCTGGCCGTCGCCATTGGCCGGATTGGCAAAGGCCTGGAGGGCGAACAGCCCGGTGGAAGGAATGCCGGTGTAGGCCGCCAGGGCCAGGGACGCTTTGAGCAGGTGTCGACGCTGCATGGATCAACCTTGGTCACTAAGGATGAAAAGATTCGGCCCAGCCGAACCGCCAGAGAGAAAAAGAATGCACGATACCCGGATAGGTTCGCCATCGCACCGGTGAACTGCAGCCTAGCGCACGCTCTGGCCTGCCAGAGGGGTTACCAAAGCTTTCCGGATCACAGTTCGGGTTGCCGGGCAGCCTCAAAGGTGCGCCCTGGCGCTCACCCCACCGCGCTTTCTGCGCCTGTCGAGTACCGCCATGCCCATCGATACCGTCGCCTTCGGGCAACCCAGCCCCATCCTGCGCATCTTCGATGACGAAAAGGCGCGTGAATTCTATTGCAGCTTCCTGGGCTTCCGCCTGGTCTGGGAGCATCGCTTCGAGCCGGGATTGCCGCTCTACGCTGAAGTCGAGCGCGCCGGTCTGCGCCTGCACCTTTCCGGCCATCATGGCGACGCCTGTCCCGGCTCGACGGTCTTCGTACGGCTGACCGGCATCCGCGCTCTGCAGACCGAGCTGCTGGCCAAGGATTACGGCTTCGCCTGGCCGGGCATCCAGGAACTGCCCTGGGGCCTGGTGATGGAGATCGCCGATCCCTTTGGCAACAGGTTGAGGTTTTGCGAGGACGAGGCGGCGGGTTAGCCCTCGGCGCGGGCCCGCTTCGTTGGGCTTCGACGGTGGAGCTGTCTCAACCCAACCTACGGAAGACCCTGGATGGACTTGGCTATCAGGGCAGGCACACTTCGTGGAAAACACTACGCGGTTTTCCACCCTACGCCGGCGTCACGCCCCCCCTGCCGCTCCGCCCCCTCTCCCTCGGGGAGAGGGCTGGGGTGAGGGATAGGCACCGCCCGACGCCGCCATGTTGGGCTTCGACGGTGGAGCCGTCTCAACCCAACCTACAGGACCAAACCTCTGCCGCCCTGCCCCCTCTCCCTCGGGGAGAGGGTTGGGGTGAGGGAAAGGCACCGCCCAAGGTCACCGTCACCTTCGTAGGTTGGGTTGAGCGCAGCGAAGCCCAACAGCCTCAGGCCGGCAGCGGCTCCAAAAGGGGCACCGCGCCCTCCTCCACTTGCCACCAGGTCGGCAGCAACGCCCGGACCTCGGGCTGAGTGAATCTGTCGTCGATGAGGTAGAGGCAGCCGCGGTCCTGCACGGTACGGATCACCCGGCCGGCGGCCTGGATGACCTTCTGTAGCCCTGGATAGAGATAGGCGTAGCGATAGCCATCACCGAAACGCCGCTGCAGGCGCTGGCGCAGCTGTTCGTTGACCGGATTGAGCTGGGGCAGGCCCAGGGTGGCGACGAAGGCGCCGATCAGGCGGTCGCCGGGCAGGTCGATGCCCTCGCCAAAGCTGCCGCCAAGCACGGCGAAACCGATACCACGACCGTCGGCCTGGAAACGGTCGAGAAAGGCCTGGCGCGCGGCTTCGTCCATGCCGCGCGATTGGCGCCACTGGGGGACGTCAGGTGCCAATTCGGCCAGGGCCTCGGCCACCTGGTCGAGGTAGTCGAAGCTGCTGAAAAAGGCCAGGTAGTTGCCCGGTCGCTGGCGATAGCGGCTGGCGATCAGGGCGGCGATGGGTGCGCGAGAGGCGGCGCGGTCGGCGTAGCGGGTGGAGAGCCGCACCAGGCGCACCTCCAGCTGCTCGGCGGCGAAGGGCGAAGCGACATCGACCCAGGCACTGCCAACCGGGATCCCGAGCAGGTCGCGGTGAAAATGCTGGGGAATCAGGGTGGCGGAGAACAGGGTACAGCTGTGCGCCGCCGCCAGCCGCGGACCGACGAAGGGCGCCGGCACCAGGTTGCGCAGATTGAGTTGCGACTGTGCCTTGCCGCGGCCCTTGAGCAGGGTGACGTCGAACAGCGAGTGATCACCAAAGGTCTCGCCCAGGCGCATGAACTGCAGCAGGTCGAAGAACAGCGTCTGCAACTCCGGCGCCGGGGGCTGGCCGGATTCGCCGAAATGCTCGGTGAGCAGACCCACCACCCGTTGCAGGGCGGTGAGGAAGGCGGCGGGCAATTCCGGCTGCATCTGGTAGTCGACCTGCTGCTCCTTGTGCAGGCGGTTCCATTCGCGATTGAGCGCCTGCAGGCCCTTGGCGATGGCCGGTGGTGCCACGCTCTTGCCGGCGGCCAGGCGGCGCTGGTCGAGACTGGCGCTGTACATGCCGCGGGCGCGGTCGAGCAGGTTGTGGGCCTCGTCCACCAGCACCCCTACCCGCCACTCCTGGGTCTGGGCCAGGGCATGGAGCATGGCGCTGCCGTCGAAATAGTAGTTGTAGTCGCCCACCACCACGTCGCTCCAGCGCGCCAGTTCCTGGGCCAGGTAGTAGGGGCAGACCTCATGGGCCAGGGCGGTCTCCCGCACCCGCGCCCGGGTCAACTGCGTGGGTTCGGCCAGGGCGGCGGCGCGGGCGGCCGGCAGTCGGTCGTAGAAGCCTCGTGCCAGCGGACAGGACTCGCCATGGCAGGCCAGTTCCGGGTGCTCGCAAGCCTTGTCCCGCGCCACCAGTTCCAGCACCCGCACCGGCGCGTCCAGGGTATCGAGACCGTGCAGGGCCAGGGCGCGGCCAGGGGTCTTGGCGGCCAGGAAGAACAGCCGGTCCAGGTTCTGCCGCGGCATGGCCTTAAGTAGCGGGAACAGGGTGCCCACCGTCTTGCCGATGCCGGTGGGCGCCTGGGCCAGCAGGCAACAGCCGACGCTGGCGGCCTTGTAGACGGCTTCCGCCAGCGGCCGCTGGCCGTGGCGGAAGTCGGCATGGGGAAAGGCCAGGGTCGCCAGCGCCTCATCGCGCGCGGCGCGATGGGCCAGCTCCTGGCGCGCCCAGGCGAGAAAGCGCGAGCACTGCAAGGCGAAGTGCTCAGCCAGATCGGCCGCCGTCCAGGCTTCGGTAAAGACGGTCTCGGCGCCACTGCCGATGTCGAAATAGACCAGCGCCAGGGTCAGCCCCGGCAGCTCGCGGGCCTGGCAGAGCAGATGGCCATAGACCTTGGCCTGGGCCCAGTGCAGGTGACGGTGGTTGCCCGGCTGGCGGTCCAGGCTGCCCCTGTGGGTCTTGATCTCTTCCAGGCGATTGGCAGCGGCATCGAAGCCATCGGCGCGACCACGCACCTGCAGGTCCTCGAAGTCGCCCTGCAGGCTGACCTCGCGCTCATAGCCGGGACCGCGCCGCGCCGCCACCCGCTGGTGGCCTTCGATACCTTCCAGGGCGGTGGGCGACGGGGTGAACCTGAGATCCAGGTCGCCGGCCTTGGCGGTGAATTCGCAGAGGGCGCGAACGGCGATGCGATAGCTCATGCGGAGGTCGCGGCCACCTGCCACTGCACGTGGCAGACGCTGACCGGGATGTCGTGGGCGGCGAAGAAGTCCAGCCAGCGGCGCTGGTTGTCCTGCAGGCGGTCGCCCGGGCCCTTGACCTCGATCATCCGGTAGCGGCCTTCCGCCGGCCAGAACTGGATCAGGTCGGGCAAGCCGGTGCGGTTGTTTTCCGGATCCTCCAGCAGTCGCTCGAAGCACAGCCGCAGGTGACGCGCCGGCAGGCAGGCCAGGGCCTGGTCGAGCAAGTCGCTGCCGAGGATGCCCCAGGCGACGAAGGGCGAGGCCAGGCCGCGCTTGGCGGCGAAACGCTCGCGGATCACCGCCGCGTAGGAGCCATCGTCCAGCCGCGCCAGGCAGGCGGCGAAGGCCTCGGCGCGGCGTTCGCGGAAGCCCGGCAGACGCAGGTCGGCCGGCTCGCGCTGATAGGGGTGGAAGAAGGCGCCGGGGATAGCCAGGAAAATGGCGTCCCAGCACAGCAGGCCGAAGAGGCTGGTAAGCAGAGTGTTTTCCACATAGTGCACCGGTGCCTCGTCGCGGCCCAGGTGCTCGCGCACCAGCCACTCGACCCGGCGCAGGCCGTCGTTGACCAGTTCGAAATCGAGGCGCTCCACCGGGCTGGCGGGGCGGCGTTTGTTGGGCGGGCCACCCTGCTTGCGCACCAGCCGCGGCAGGATACGCGCCACCTGCTGGCGCTCGGCGTCATGGGCCGGTGCGGCGGCGATGGCTTCCGCCAGCGCCTGGGCGGCGGGCCAGTCCTCCAGGCGTTCGAGCATGCGCAAAGCGCGAATACGCGACTCGGGATGCGCCGAGGCGGCATAGAGCGCCTGCGCCTGGGCCAGTTCGCCGAGGCGCTCGTGGTGCTGGGCCAGTTCGTGGAGCAGCTTGCCCCGACGCAATTCCAGCCAGGTGTTGGCAAAGCGCTCGGCGGGCAGCAGTGGCAGCAGTTCGGCGGCTGGCAGGCCATCGCGCAGCGCCTGGCGACAGCGCTGGATGTGCAGATAGGCGTCCACTTCATGGCGCTGGCCAAAGGCGCGAGATTCGGCACTGAAGGCCACCGTCTCGTACTGGAAGATGCCCAGATCGGCCAGCACGAAGTCGGTCCAGTCCTGGTGCAGATTGCCAAAGAACAGCAGGCGCAGGCGGTCGCAGAGATCCATCAGCGTCAGACGCCAGACGCCCTCTTCCACCAGCTCCGGCACCGTGCCGGCCCAGCCGCTAAAGGCCAGGGGCGTGGCCTGTTCGGCTTCCAGGCGGGCCAGCCAGTCTTCCTTGCGGCCAGCCTTGGGCAGGCGGGCGCCGAAACAGCCGAGCAGTTCTTCCTTGCGCAGCAGGGAGAAGAGTTCGATCAGGTGCAATTCGGGATCGGAAAGCAGCCAGCCAAGGTCCACCAGCGGCAAGGCGGCGGCACGCGGGCAGCCGATCTCGCTGTAGACCAGCTTGCTGGCACGGAACACCTCGCCCTTGCGCATCACCAGGCGCACCAGCAATGCCCGCGAGGGCTGTGGCAAGTCGGCGAAGGCCGCGATGAAACCCTGCTCGTGGTCGTCGAGCAAATCGGGATAGCGCAGGGCAACCCAGTCCAGTACCCGCTGGAAGTTGTGCAGATAGTAGAGGGGATCTTCGAGCGGAGCGTTCATGACGACACGGGCAATAGGCAAGCGGCTGGCTATTTATCCAGCCCCGACCGGAGCGGGCAACCCTGAAGCGATGCGCGGTCGTTCGCCCGGGCGGTCGTGCGATTTCCAGGTTGAAGAAGCCGACCAGTAGTCATACGATGACTGACAAAGACCGCCGTCATAATTACAAGTCCAGGAGTCTGAGCGTGAAGATCAAACGCATCAAAGTCACCCCCATCGCCTTTCGCGATGCGCCGCTGCTCAATGCCAGCGGCATCCACGAACCCTATGCGCTGAGATCCATCATCGAGGTGGAAGGCGACAACGGCCACATCGGCCTCGGCGAAAGCTACGGCGACGCCCCGGTGCTGGCAGTGCTCAAGGCCATGGAAAGCAGTCTGGTCGGCCTCTCCGCCTGGGATCTCAATGGCCTGCGCGCGCGGGTGGTGGAGACCGTCGCCAGTCTCGCCGGCGGCGTGGTGGCCGGTGCGGAGCTGGCGCCCGGCTCCCATCCGAGCAAGCAGGTGGCCAATGCCTATTCCGCCTTCGAGGTGGCCTTCCTCGATCTGCAGGCACGCTCCCTGGGCATTCCGCTGGTGGAGCTGCTCGGTGGCGCGGTGCGCCGCGAAGTCCCCTTCAGCGCCTACCTGTTCCTCAAGTACGCCGAGCACATCGACGCCCCCTACCCGCCCGATCGCTGGGGCGAGGCCATCAGCCCCGAGCAGGTGGTGGCCCAGGCCGCGCGGATGATCGAGGAGAACGGCTTCCAGAGCATCAAGCTCAAGGCCGGCACCCTGCTTGGCCCGGATCACGAGGCCGCCTGCATCAAGGCGCTGCGCCAGGCCTTTCCCCAAGCACCGCTGCGCATCGACCCCAACGGCAACTGGTCGCTGGAAACGTCCCTGCGCATCGCCGAGGTCCTGGCGGGCGACCTCCAGTACTACGAGGACCCGACCCCCGGCCTCGACGGCATGGCCGAACTGCATCGGCGCACCGGCATTCCCCTGGCCACCAACATGGTGGTCACCGACTTCGACGAATTCCGCCGCAGCGTGGCCCAGAACAGCGTGCAGATCGTGCTTGCCGACCACCACTACTGGGGCGGCCTGCGGGATACCCAGATCCTCGCGCGGATGTGCGACACCTTCGGCCTGGGCGTCTCCATGCACTCCAACTCGCACCTGGGCATCAGCCTCATGGCCATGACCCATGTGGCCGCCGCCGTGCCCAATCTCGCCTATGCCTGCGACACCCACTACCCGTGGCAGGAAGAGGACGAGGAAGTCATCCAGGGCGGCAAGCTGCCGATCCGCAACGGCTGCGTGGCGATCACCGACGCCCCCGGCCTGGGTGTAGAGCTGGATCAGGAGCAACTGGCCAAGCTGCATGAGCAGTTCCTCGCCATCGACATCCGCAGCCGCGACGACGTGCGCCAGATGCGCAAGTACCAGCCGGACTGGGAGACGCGCAAGCCGCGCTTCTGACGCCTCCAGCAGCCCACCCGAGCCCGGACGACCGGCCCCGCGCCGGCCGTCGACGGCTCCGCCTCCCGCCCCTTCGCTGTGTACAATCGGCGGCGCACGACAGTGCCCAAGAACAACGAAAAAATACGCACAGGGAATCGGGGGAAGATGTTGAACGCACCACGCCTCACCGCACTCATGCTCGGCCTGGGACTGGCCATCGGCGCCACTCTCGCCTCGGCGCAAGACGCCGATCCGGCGCGCGCCTACGTCGACGCCCTGCTGGCGAAGATGACCCTGGAGGAAAAGATCGGCCAGCTCAATCTGGTGAGCGTCGGGCCGGACTATCCCAAGGAAGCCATCATGGCGGACATCCGCGCCGGTAAGGTGGGCGCCATGTTCAACACCGTGACCCGTCCCGACATCCGCCAGATGCAGGACCAGGTCGTACACAGCCGGTTGAAGATCCCGCTGTTCTACGCCTATGACGTCATCCATGGCATGCGCACCATCTTCCCCATCAACCTGGGCCTGGCCAGCACCTGGAATCTCGACGCCATCGCCACCAGCGGACGCATCTCCGCCATCGAGGCGGCCGCCGACGGCCTCGACCTGACCTTCTCCCCCACCGTCGACGTCACCCGCGAACCGCGCTGGGGCCGTGCCTCCGAGACCTTCGGCGAGGACACCTGGCTGACCTCGCGCATCGGCGCCACCCTGGTGCACGCCTACCAAGGCGACGACCTGCGCGCCCCCGACAGCCTCATGGCCAGCATCAAGCACTTCGGCGGATATGGCGCCGTGGAAGCCGGGCGCGACTACAGCAACGTCGACATGAGTCCGCAGCGGCTCATGCAGGACTACCTGCCGCCCTATCGCGCCGCCGCCGAGGCCGGAGCCGGCGCGGTGATGGTGGCCCTGAACAGCATCAACGGCGTTCCGGCCACGGCCAATCGCTGGCTGCTGCAGGACCTGCTGCGCAAGGACTGGAACTACAAGGGCCTGTTGATCAGCGACCACGGCGCCATCAACGAACTGGTGCTGCACGGGGTGGCCAAGGACACCCGCGACGCCGCCGAGCAGGCGCTCAAGGCCGGTGTCGAGCTGAACATGCACGACGACGTTTATGGCAAGCAGCTGCCCGCTCTGCTGGCGGCCGGCAAGGTGACCCAGGCCGAGATCGACCAGGCCGTGCGCGACATGCTCCTTACCAAGTACCGCCTGGGCCTGTTCGACGATCCCTATCGTCGCCTGCAGGGCCAGGATCCGGTCGACACCAACGCCGAATCGCGCCTGCACCGCGTCGAGGCGCGCCAGGTGGCCCGCGAGAGCCTGGTGCTGCTGAAGAACGAAAAGGCCGTGCTGCCGCTGCGCAAGGGCGCCACCCTGGCGGTGGTCGGTCCGCTGGCCGACAGCCCGCGCGACGTCATGGGCAACTGGTCCGCCGCCGGCGTGGCCGCCCAGGCCATCTCCATCCGCCGCGGCCTGGAAAACGCCGTGGCCGGCCAGGGCAAGGTGCTCTATGCCAAGGGCGCCAACCTGCTGGACGACCGCGATGTGCTGGCCTACCTCAACTCCTATGAACCCGCGGTCGCGGTGGATCCGCGCAGTGCCGGCGAGATGATCGCCGAAGCCGTGGCCGCGGCACGCCAGGCCGAGGTGGTGGTGGCCGTGGTCGGTAAGTCCCAGGGCATGGCCCACGAGGCCTCCAGCCGCGCCCGCATCAGCGTGCCCGACACCCAGCGTGAGCTGATCAAGGCGCTCAAGGCCACCGGCAAGCCGCTGGTGCTGGTGCTGATGAACGGCCGCCCGCTGGCGCTGGAATGGGAACAGGAGCAGGCCAACGCCCTGCTGGAAGCCTGGTTCCCCGGCACCGAGGGCGGCAACGCCGTGGCCGATGTGCTGTTCGGCGACCACAACCCGTCCGGCAAGCTGACCATGACCTTTCCCCGCGAAGTGGGCCAGGTGCCGCTGTACTACAACCACCTGAGCAGCGGCCGGCCCTTCGACGCGGCCAAGCCGAACAAGTACACCTCGCGCTACTTCGACATCGTCAACGGTCCGCTCTACCCCTTCGGCTACGGCCTGAGCTACACCACCTTCGACGTCTCGGCGCCGCAGCTGTCCAGCGCCACCCTGAAGCAGGGCGACACCCTGACCGCCAGGGTCACGGTCAAGAACACCGGCGACCGCGTCGGCGCCACCGTGGTGCAGCTCTATCTGCACGACGTGACCGCCTCCCTGGCGCGACCGGTCAAGGAGCTCAAGGGCTTCCAGAAGGTGATGCTGCAACCGGGCGAGAGCCGCGAGCTGGACTTCCCCATCACCGAGGCGGACCTGCGCTTCTACAACAATGACCTCAAGCTGGTCTCGGAACCGGGCGAATTCAAGGTGATGGTCGGCCTGGATTCGGAACGGGTGCGTGAGGGGAGTTTCACGCTGCTGTAAGGACCGCTTTCCTCCCTCTCCCCCTGGAGAGGGTTGGGGTGAGGGCGAGCGCCTTGAATCTAGCCTGTTGGGCTTCGCTAACGCTCAGCCCAACCGGGCACGAAGCCAAGGCTGCGAGGTGTCGGGCTTGGCTACGTTCAACCTCAGCTACGAAGCGCTATCTACACCGACTGGTCATCGAGCACCACGCCGAGCTCAACCGCGTAGCCGGCCCCGAAGCGGATCTCCGCTATAGCGTTGATTAGCGACATGAATAATGATTTCCACACGCCTTCGGAGTCCCGGTGAATGCGCTCAGCCTGACCCTCGCCGCTGCCCAATCCGCGTCAGTCGCCGGCGATCTCGCCGCCAATCTGCGCACCCATCTGGCGTTCGTCGCCGCGGCCGCAGCGGCTGGGGCGGATCTCCTGCTGTTTCCCGAGTTATCTCTGACGGGCTATGAACCGGCGCTGGCGACGGGTTTGGCGCTGGAACCCGACGATACGCAGCTGCTGCCGCTGCGCGAAGCCTGCAGCAAGGCCGGGCTCACGGCCGTGGTCGGGGCGCCGGTCCAGGGTGCGGCAGGATTGCAGAT
This sequence comes from Pseudomonas sp. MS15a(2019), assembly GCF_013277805.1. Lineage (NCBI taxonomy): Bacteria > Pseudomonadati > Pseudomonadota > Gammaproteobacteria > Pseudomonadales > Pseudomonadaceae > Pseudomonas > Pseudomonas sp. MS15a(2019). Next base: position 226,752 of record NZ_VBTN01000005.1, on the reverse strand, counting down.
AGGCGCCTTGATCCTGGGCGCGGACGGTGGCTGTTGCGTCCATACCAAGCAATACCTGCATCCGGGCGAGGCACCGCCCTTCGTGCCCGGCAACGGCGGGGAGTTGCTGGCGGTGCAGGGCCTGCAAGCCGCCCTGGCCATCTGCGCCGACAGTAACCATCCGGCCCATGCCGATGCCGCCCGCGCCCGGGGCGCCGATCTCTATCTGGCCTCGGCGGTGATCGGCCCGACCGGTTATTCCACCGACAGCGCCCTCTTGGCCGGCCATGCCCGACGGCTGGGCATGCCGGTGCTCATGGCCAATCATGGCGCACCCACCGGTGGCTATGCCTGCGTGGGCCGCAGTGCCTTCTGGCAGGCCGACGGCCAGTGCCTGATCGCAGCGCCGGGAGACGGCGCCTGCCTGGTGCTCGTGCGGCGGGTAGCGGACGACTGGCAGGGTGAAGTCTGCGCCTTACCGGCCTGATCCGTGCAGGAAGATCCGCTGACTGCAAAGCGGCTGGCGGGTCACGTTGCGACCCTGGTAGCGATTTGATATCTCGCCCCTTCCTGCGACTAAAGGTCACACATCAGACGCCGATAAGGCTCTGACATCCTTTTTCAGAACGGCGCCAAGGATGCCTTTCGCAGCGTGAACGACGCTGTAACCGCAGGAGCGACATCATGGCCTTGAACACCATTCGGACCCGCTACACCCTGATCTTCCTGGGCTTCATCGGCGCGACCCTCGCGGCCACCATCATCGGCATCCGCCTCTGGGTGACCCCGGACCTGGTCGCCGCCGGCGAGTCCGCCGTGCTCACCCGGGTCAACGAGGTGGGTACCCGCATCTATCGCGAACTCAATCAGATCCAGGCGCAGCAGCGCTCCATCACCCAGACGATACCGCTGCTGGACAGCGCCGCCATCGACCGGGTACTGCCTGGCCTGGTGGACCAGTATGGCGATGCCAAGGTGTTCGGCGGCGGCATCTGGCCGCTGCCCAACCAGCGCGAACAGGACCGTGACAAGTTCAGCACCTTCTATCACCGCGATGCCAGCGGCAAGCTGATCGTCAACACCCACTGGAATTCGCCCGAGTCGCTCAACTACTGGGAGCAGCCCTGGTTCCAGGCCGGCCTCAAGGGCCCCGCCGGCCAGTGCGTCTGGGCCGCCGCCTACAAGGACGCCGCCAGCGCCGAGCCGCGCACCAACTGCGCCATGGCCATCCAGCGCGACGGCAAGGCCTTTGGCGTCTCGACCGTCGACCTGACCCTGGGCTTCTTCAACCCGCTAGTGGAGCAGCTGCGCAAGGAACTCGACGACACCGACATGATGATCGTCGAAGCCGATGGCAAGATCCTCAGCAACCTCAGCGAACTCGGCGATTCGCAGATCCTGAACAACGTCTCGGCCTATGCCGCCCGTTCGCCCTTCGTCGCCGCCATCCAGCAGAACCTCGGCAAGCTCAAGGGTGAGGCGGTGGTGCGCGACACCTATGTCGACGAACACGGCACGCCTCACACCTTCTTCCTGCGCCCGCTGGCCGGCACGCCCTGGCTGCTGGCCACGGCGCTGCCCACCTCGCTCATCGCGGCGACCAACACCGGCATCCTCAAGACCCTGGCGGCGATCCAGTTGCCGCTGGTCCTGCTGCTGGTGGGCATCATGGTGCTGGCGCTCGGCAAGCTGATGGGGCGCCTGGGCCTGCTGCAACGCAACATCGAATCCCTGTCCGCCGGTGATGCCGACCTGACCCGACGCATTCCGGTGCACGGCAAGGATGAAGTGGATGCGGTGGCAGGCGCGGTCAACGGCTTCATCGGTTATCTGCAGCGGCTGATCGGCGAGGTGGGCGACGCCACCGACCGCATCGACACCGGCCTCAAGCAACTCCATGGCCAGGCCCAGCAGAACGGCGCCATCCTGGCCCGGCATGCCAGCGAGACCGACCAGGCGGTGACCGCCATCACCGAGATGAGCGCCACCTCAGATTCCGTGGCACGTAGCGCCAGCGACACCGCCACCCTCACCCAGGCCGCCAATGGCCAGGCCGAGCGTTCCCGCGCGGTGGTCCAGCAGGCCTCGGCCAGCGTCCTGGCTCTGGTGGATCAGGTGGAAGACGCCACCCTCAAGGTGCAGGCCATGCAGAGCGATGCCCAGCGCATCAACGATGTGCTCGGGGTGATCGGCGAGATCGCCGGCCAGACCAACCTGCTGGCGCTCAACGCTGCCATCGAGGCAGCCCGGGCCGGTGAGCAGGGTCGGGGCTTCGCGGTGGTGGCCGACGAGGTGCGCGCCTTGGCTGGCCGTACCCAGCAGAGTACCGCCGAGATCAACGAGATGCTAGGGCGGCTGCAGCAGGGCGTGAGCTCCGCCGTGGCGGCCATGGAAGTGACCAAGAGCAGCTGCCAGAGCACCGCCGAAAAGACCCGCGAAGTCACCGCTGGCCTGGACGAGATGAACGGCTCGGTGGTGCGTATCAGCGACCTGTCGACCCAGATCGCCGCGGCGGCCGAAGAGCAGAGCGTGGTGGCCGGCGAGATCAACCAGAACATGGTCGCCGTGCGCCACATGGTCGACGACCTGGTCACCAGCGGTCAGCGCACCGCCGAGAGCACCGCGGCGGTGCAGTCGTCCAACGAGCAGTTGATCGCCGTGGTCCGGCGTTTCCGGGTGAAATAGAAAAAGACCGCTGCCGGGTCGGCAGCGGTCTTCGGGTATCGGCGGACCGGGCGCAAGGCCCGGTTCGCGTTTCAGCCCACCAGATGCAGGAAGTGCATGTGGCGTTCGTACTGGTCGAGGATGTCGCCGATGACGTCCTCGCGCGACCAGCCCATGACGTCATGGTCCTGACCGCCCTCGCGCAGATAGACCTGGGCGCGGAAGTACTTGCGCTCCTCCCCCGGCTCGCTGCCCATGACGAAACTGGGCATGGCATAGGCATGGGGTCTTACCTGGTAGACGAACTCGGGCTGCTCGGCCGGACCGACGTACAGCCGCACCCCACCATCGTCACGGTCTTCCACACCGCAGACGTAGCCCTGCTTGCGCCATTCCTCGGCCACCGCCAGACAGGCCGGCTTGGCGACCTCGCCGATGAAGCGCACCACGTGGCTGCGCCGGGGAAACATCGCCAGGCCGCGCAGGCGCCGCTGCCAGCCGCCCGGCGTGCGGGTGGTGGGCGGAGTGAGACTCAGCGACTGATGGCGCAGGCCACGCTTGGTGGCGTCCAGCTTGAGGGCCTTGAGCAGGCCGTGCATGCTGAACAGCAGGGCGATGGTGAACGGCAGCGCACTGGCGATGGTGGCGGTCTGCAAGGCTTTCAGGCCATCGGCCAGCAGCAACGCGATGGCCACCAGGCCCATGCTGGCGCCCCAGAACACCCGCTGCCAGACCGGCGTCTGGTCCTGGCCACCGGAAGCCAGCATGTCCACCACCATGGCGCCGGAATCGGCCGAGGTGACGAAGAACACCACCACCATGACGATGGCCACCATGGAAATCACGCTGGCGAAGGGGAAGTGTTCGAGAAAGGCGAACAGCGCCAGGGAGCTGTCCTGGGATACCGCGGTGGCCAGATCGGTGATGCCTTCGGTGAGGATCATGTGGATCGCCGTGTTGCCGAACACCGTCATCCACAGCAGGGTGAAACCGGCCGGCACCAGCAGCACGCCGGAGACGAATTCGCGGATGGTCCGCCCGCGCGAGATGCGGGCGATGAACAGCCCGACGAAGGGCGACCAGGCCAGCCACCAGCCCCAGTAGAACAGCGTCCAGCCACCGATCCAGTCGGTGGGTCGATAGGCGTTGAGATTGAGGGTGCGGCTGACGATCTCGCTGAGGTAGCCACCGGTGTTCTCGACGAAGGTCTGCAGGATCAGCACCGTGGGGCCGAGGATGATCACGGTGAGCATCAACAGCACCGCCAGGCCCAGGTTGAGTTCCGACAGGCGCCGTACGCCCTTGTCCAGGCCGGAGACCACCGACAGGGTGGCCAGCGCCGTGGTGATCACGATCAGACCGATCTGCACCGGGGTGGACACCGGTACGCCGAACAGCACGTTCAGGCCGGTGTTGATCTGCGACACGCCAAAGCCCAGGGAGGTGGCGACGCCCAGCACGGTGCCGATGATGGCGAAGATGTCCACGGCGTGGCCGATAGGTCCGTAGATGCGCTCGCCGATCAGGGGATAGAGCGCCGATCTCAGGGTCAGCGGCAGGCCGTGACGGTAGCTGAAGTAGGCCAGGATCAGGGCGACGATGGCGTAGATCGACCAGGCGTGGAGCCCCCAATGGAAGAAGGTGATGCGCATGGCCTGGCGGGCGGCGTCCACCGTCTGGCCATCGGCATAGGGCGGATTGAGAAAGTGCATCACCGGCTCGGCGACACCGAAGAACATCAGGCCGATACCCATGCCGGCGGAAAACAGCATGGCGAACCAGGTGGTGTTGGCGTAGTCCGGTTCGCTGTGGTCCGGGCCGAGCTTGATGTCGCCATAGCGACTCATGCCGAGAAACACCACGGTGCCGAGGATGATGGCCACGGCGAGGATGTAGAACCAGCTGAGGTTGGTGATGATCCAGCCCTGGATGGCGGCGAACAGCCATTGGGCATTGGCCTGGAACAGACTGGCATAGAGCACCAGCACCAGTAGCAGCAGCGTCGAGGTCCAGAAGACCGGAGGACTGAAGGTGGGACGAGCGGCAGATTCTCCCTGGCCGGTCATAGAGGGCTCCTGTTTATGAAGTGCGCACAGGTTGACTGTCCTCGGCCCTGATCGTTTCGCTGGCGGCGCCCATTGAACAGTGCATGCCGCTGAACAAGACCGTCGTGATCGTTGCGGCGCTAATGGCCGGGTGCACTATCCGTAGCAGACGCGACGGGCGGTCTGGCCAGTTCACGAAACCAGCGGGCTGGAGCCATTCCGAAGGCCTGACGGAAATGTTTCGTCATGTGACTCTGGTCGTAGAAACCCGCCGCCACGGCGGCCTCGGCCAGCCCTCGACCCAGACGTACCTGCAGCCGTACCCGATCGAGGCGGCGCAGGGTCAGGTAGCGATGGGGACTGGTGCCGAAGTAGGCGCGGAAATCCCGCGTCAGACTCCAGCGATCTCGGCCAGCGCAGCGGGCCAGATCATCCAGGGAGACGGCCTGGTCGAAATGGTCCTCCAGGTATTCACGCGCCCGCAGCGCGGCGGCGAAATCCACCCGCCCGCGACTGGGCCAGGTCTGGCAGACCTCGGCGAGAGTGGCGACCAGGCCATAGAGGGCATCGTCGCGCCCCAGGGCATCGGCATGCTCGTCAAGGGTGGCGAACACCGCATCGGTGGCCCGCGCCAGCCGTGGATCCAGGGAAACGCCCTCGCGGTGGAAGGGCAAGGGCCGTCCGCCGAGGATGTCCTGCACCAGGGCCGGCGGTACATAGAGCATCCGATAGCGAAAGCCGCAGGCGGCACCGGCGCGGCCATCGTGGACCTCGTCCGAGTGAAAGACCATGGTCTCGCCCGGCAGACTGCTGGCCTTGGCACCGCGATAGGAAAAGCTCTGCACCCCGGCCAGGGTACGCCCGATGGCATAGGTCGCATGGCGATGGGGATCGAAGGCATGACCGCTGAAAAAGGCCTCGATGGATTCCAGGCGGTCATCCAGCGGGGCATGCCGGACCCAGTCGCGGGGCGAAGGCAGGGCGGATGTCGAAGTCATGGCCAACCTCCCGGGCGGCAATCAGCTGAGCAGGTCGCGGTAGGCATCGTGGAACAGCAGCAGGGCACAGCCTACCAGGCTCAACCCCAGCAGCCGATTCACCCAGCGCAGGCCCCGTCCGCGCAGCAGGGTGCGACCCAGCAGGCTGCCCAGCAGCGCATAGCAGGCCGGCGCCCCGCCAGCGGCGATGGCCAGCGGCAGCGAGCAGAGGGCGATCTTGGCGCCGGTCACCTGGGCCGCCGGAAACATCACCGTGGCGATGGGCAGCACGGCCAGCCAACCCTTGGGATTGAGTCCCTGCATCAGCAGTCCGCCCAGAAAGCTCAGCCGCGCATCCTGTGTCCCCTCGGCGTCGGTCGCGACCGTCGGCGTCGCCCTGGCGAGACGATAGCCCAGGTACAGGCTGTAGGCGCCGCCGGCCAGCGCCAGCCACGGCAGCACCCGGGCAGACACCAAGGCAGCACCGCCATAACCCAGGCCGAGAAACAGCAGCAGCATGGCGCAGCCAACGCCGAGATGGAAACCCAGGGCGCGCCGGGCCTGGCCCTGCAGACCGGCGTTCAGGCCCAGGGCGTTGACCGGGCCGGGGCTGTACATGACACTCAGGGCATAGAGGACGATTTCCAAGGGGCACCTGCCGGAGTTCTAGGGAGAGGCCCAGGCTAGCCAGCGCGCCCTGCCCTGGCTTGTACGTTTGTGGCTCGTCCGCCTTGAGGGTCATCGTACGACTTGGCAGAATCCCGCTTTCCCTCGCCTGTCGTGGAGATCTCCCTTGTCCAGCGATCGCAGCACCCTGCCCTGGCGGGGCCGTCCCGATGGCAAGCCGCCGACCCTCAAGGACGTGGCCCGCCTGGCCGGAGTCTCGCCGATCACCGTTTCGCGTACCCTCAACCAGCCGGAGATCGTCCGTCCGGCGCTGCGCGAAAAGGTCTTTCGCGCGGTACGCGAGAGCGGCTACCAGCCCGCCATGCTCACCGCTGGCAGCGCGCCCCAGGAGAGCCGGCTGATCGCCATCCTGGTACCCACCATCGTCAACTCCATCTTCGCCGACACCGTGCAGGCGCTCATGCAGACCCTGACCAGGGCCGGCCACCAGACCCTGCTGGGCCTGACCGACTATTCCGCCGAACGCGAAGAGCAGCTAGTGGCCGCCCTGCTGCGCCGCCGTCCCGACGCCATGGTGCTCACCGGCACCCTGCACACTGCTGCCAGCCGGCTGCGCCTGTCCCAGGCCGGCATTCCGCTGGTGGAGTGCTGGGACCAGGGCGAGCGACCGCTGGACATGCTGGTGGGCTTTTCCCATGAGGCGGTGGGCCAGGCCATCGCCCGACAGCTACTGACGCGCGGCTATCGCCACTTCGCCAGCCTGACCCTGGACGATCCCCGGGGGCGGCTGCGCCGCGATGCCTTTCGTGCCGAACTGGCCCGCCAGAGACTGGCCGCGCCAGCCGATGTCAGCCTACCACCGCCGGCCACCCCGGCACTGGGTCGCCAGGGCTTGGCCCGCCTGCTCGAGATCGGCGCCCGTCCCGAAGTGGTGGTCTGCAGCTCCGACACCCTCGCCCACGGGGTACTCGCCGAAGCCCATGCCCGCGGCTTGCGCGTACCGGCGGAGCTGGCCGTGATGGGCTTTGGCAACCTGGCCAGCGCCGCCCATCTGCTCCCAGCGCTGAGCACCGTCGATGTCCGCGGTGCCGAAATGGGTACCCATGCCGCCGCGGCCCTGCTCGCCCGCCTGGCGGGTGCGGAGGCCCCGCGAAAGCGGGATACCGGCTTCGAACTGGTCATGCGCGAGAGCACTCGCTGACGCTTGAATGATTGCGTAATCAGCTTAGCGTCCTCCTGCAGGTGCCGGCCTCGCCGCCGGCTTTGCCCGCTGAAAAGGACAATAACAATGCGCACTTCCCCTGAGCCGTCGCGGCGTACTCGCGTCCGCTATCTCGTCCTGGCGATGATCTTTCTGGTGACGGTATTCAACTACGTCGACCGCGCCACCCTCTCCATCGCCGCACCGGCCATGCGTCACGACCTCGGTTTCGACGCCGTGGCCATGGGGCTCGCCTTCTCGGCCTTCGGCTGGGCCTACACCGCCATGCAGATTCCCGGCGGCATCGTGCTCGATCGCTTCGGCTCCCGGCTGGTGCTGGGCGCCAGCCTGATCCTCTGGTCGGCGCTGACTTTCCTGCAGGGCTACGTCGGCCTCTTCTCCTCGGCCCTGCTGGCGCTGTTCGTGCTGCGCTTTCTCATGGGCGTGGCCGAGTCGCCGGCCTTTCCGGCCAACAACCGTCTCACGGTGATGTGGTTCCCGCGCCAGGAGCGTGGCCTGGCCACCGCCATCTTCCAGTCGGCGCAGTACTTCGCCCTGGCGGTGTTCACGCCACTGATGGTGATCCTGCTCAACCAGTTCGGGTGGGAGCACGTGTTCTTCTGGACCGGCGGCGCCGGCATCCTCATCGGCCTGCTGTGGTTCGCCACCGTGCAGGAGCCCCGGCACGACAGGCGTGTCAGCCAGAGCGAGCTGGACCATATCGAAGCCGGTGGCGGCCTGCCCGATCTGGGCGACACCCGGGCGCCCTTCAGCTGGCGCACCTTCAAGGCCATCAGCGGCAACCGCATGATGCTGGGCATCTACCTGGGGCAATTCTGCCTGACCACCATCACCTGGTTCTTTCTCACCTGGTTTCCCACCTACCTGGTCGAGGCCAAGGGGCTGACCATGCTCAAGGTCGGTCTGATCGCCGCCATCCCGCCGGTGGCCGGCTGCCTGGGCGGCGTTCTCGGCGGACTCTGGTCGGACGGCATGCTGCGCCGCGGCTACAGCCTGACCGCCGCGCGCAAGACGCCGATCATCGTCGGCCTGTTGCTCTCCAGCAGCATCGTGGTGGCCAACCACACCCAGTCCATCGCCCTGGTCACCCTGGTGATGTCCATCGCCTTCTTCGCCAAGGGCGTGGGCAACCTCGGCTGGTGCATCGTCGGCGATGTCTCGCCCAAGCGCGCCATGGGCGTGAGCGGCGCGCTCTTCAACTTCTGCGGCAACATCGCCAGCATCGTCACCCCACTGGCGATTGGCCTGATGATCAACCAGCTCGGCTCCTTCGACGTGGCCCTCACCTACGTCGCCGCCATGGGCCTGCTCGGCGCCTTCTCCTACCTGGTCATCGTCGGCCCGCTCAAGCGCCTGGACCTCGGCGAACTCAACGACGAGCCAGCCGCCACCGCCGACGCCCTGCCTGCCACCCGTCCCTGATCCCTCACCCCGGAGACTTCCCCATGACCGATATCGCCTACAGCGCCGACCAGGACCGCATCGCCTGGGTCCGCCTGGCTTCCGTGTTCCTGCCACTGGCAACCCCCATCAGCGACGCCAAGGTGCTCACCGGCCGGCAGAAGCCGATGACCGAGATCGCCATCCTCTTCGTCGAGATCGAAACCCGCGACGGCCAGCGCGGCCTGGGCTTCAGCTATTCCAAGCGCGCCGGCGGCCCCGGCCAGTTCGCCCACGCCCATGAAATTGCCCCGGTGCTGCTCGACGAGAACCCCAGCGACATCCAGAAACTCTGGACCAAGCTCTGCTGGGCCGGCGCCTCGGTGGGTCGCAGCGGTCTCGCCACCCAGGCCATCGGTGCCTTCGACGTGGCCCTCTGGGACCTCAAGGCCCGTCGCGCCAACCTCTCCCTGGCACGCCTGCTGGGTGCCCAGCGCGACTCGGTGCGCTGCTACAACACCTCCGGCGGCTTCCTGCATACGCCGCTGGAGCAGTTGTTGGTGAATACCGATCGCTCCCGCGAAAAAGGCATTGGCGGCATCAAGCTCAAGGTCGGCCAGCCCGATTGCGCCCTGGACCTGGAGCGCGTCGCCCGCGTGCGCCGCCACCTGGGCGACAGCTTCCCGCTGATGGTCGACGCCAACCAGCAATGGGACCGACCCACCGCCCAGCGTATGTGCCGGCGCTTCGAGGAATTCAACCTGATCTGGATCGAGGAGCCGCTGGACTGCTACGACGCCGAGGGCCACGCCGCCCTGGCCGCGGCCTTCGACACCCCCATCGCCACCGGCGAGATGCTGACCAGCATCGCCGAGCACCAGGAATTCATCCGCCTGCGCGGTGCCGACTTCCTGATGCCCGACGCGCCACGGGTCGGTGGCATCACGCCCTTCCTCAAGGTGGCCGCCCTGGCCGAGCAGGCCGGCGTGATGCTGGCACCGCACTTCGCCATGGAATTGCACGTGCACCTTGCCGCCACCTATCCCACCGAGCCCTGGGTGGAACACTTCGAATGGCTGGAGCCGCTGTTCAACGAACGCCTGGAAACCCGTGACGGGCGGATGCAGGTACCGACCCGTCCGGGTCTCGGGCTGTCCCTGAGCGAGCGGGTACCCGGCTGGACGGCGCAGGAAGCGGAATTCGGCCGGCGCGCCTGACACCCGCTCTGGCACTCGAACTCCGCCGGGGTGTGGCACTCTATCCAGGCCAAGGCCTGGATAGAGAAATCCCATGTTCGGATCGCTGCGCAGTCGTCTGATTGCTCTGCTGCTGATGCTCGGCGGCATGGCCGTCGGGGTCGGCTGGCTGATGATCCTGCTCCTGCGCCAGTCGGAAAGCGCCCAGCTCGGCCAGGCCACCGTGGAAGTCGAGCAGGCCTGCCAGGCCATCGCCAGCAGCTACCGGTTCTACAGCAATGGCTGGTCCGGACCTACCGCTGGCCTCGTCGATCCGGCGCTGCAGCGCAGTCTCGCCGGCGTGGCCAGTGTCGCCCTGCTGCGCTATCGCGGCATGGCCGGTGGCCTCTGGCAGGAACAGGCCGGGCTCCTGGCCGATGCCAGTCCCTTCACCCTGACCGCCGCCGAACGCCAGCACCTGGCCGATCTCTCCGCCGCGACCCTGGCCGAGGCGCGCAGCCTGAGCGACAGCTTCAGCGCGGACGGCGCCACGGTGCTGGTCGCCGCCTGCCCGCTGTCCGGCCCCATCCCCGATCTCGCCGCCTGGACCCTGACCCGCCTGACCTTCGCCGAAGGCAGCGGCCAGCGCCAGCTGAAACTGGGCCTGGGTCTGCTGCTGCTGGCCATGCTCGCCGCCACCCTGCTGCTCGGCCGACTCACTTGGCAGTGGTCGCGGCATGTCGCCCGGGTCGAGCGCGATCTCGGCGCCAGTGCCAGCCATGACCTGCCCACCCTCGCCCTTACCGGCGAGCGCGAGCTGGATCGGGTGCTGACGGCGCTCAACCAGGCCGGCCAGCGCCTGGCCCAGGCCCGCAGCGAAGCCCAGCGGCTGACCACCCAGGTGCATGCCAGTGAGCGGCTGGCGGCCCTCGGTCGGGTGGCCGCCGGGGTCGCCCACGAGATCCGCAACCCGCTGGCCGCCATGCGCCTCAAGGCCGAGAACGCCCTGGTCGGCGACAGCGGCCGTCAGCAACGAGCGCTGGACGCCATCCTGCTGCAGATCACCCGGCTGGACAGCCTGCTGCGTCGCCTGCTGGACCTCACCCAGCCGCCGCAACTGCAACCGACCACCGTCGAGCTCCCGGCCTTTTGCCGCGAAGTGCTGGCCGGTCACGAAGACCAGGCGGTCCAACGTGGTATCCACCTGACCGCCAGGGTGGCCGTCGAGCAGGGCTGTTTCGATCGCGACGCCCTGGCGCGTGCCCTGGACAACCTGCTGCTCAACGCCCTCCAGGCCGCCCCGGCCGCCAGCGAGATTCGCCTCGACGCCAGCCGGCGCGGCGACTGGCTGGTGCTGGCGGTGGAAGACGCAGGCCAGGGACCGCCTGCCGAGTTGCGTGCCCAGCTCTTCGAGCCCTTCGTCACCGGTCGCCCCGAAGGCACAGGCCTCGGCCTGGCCCTGGTCCGCGAAACCGCCCGCGCCCATGGCGGCGAAGCGCGCCTGATCGAACCCTCCGTCCCCACTCGCTTCGAGATCCTCCTGCCATGCCAACCCTGCTGATCATCGACGACGACGCCGGTCTGCGCGACGCCCTGGCGGAAACCGCCGCGGACCAGGGCTACCGGGTGCTGCAGGCCGACGGGGGCGAAGCGGGCCTGCAGCGCCTGGCGCAGGAACCGGTGGACGCCGTGCTGCTCGACCTGCGCATGCCCGGGCTGGATGGCCTGGAGGTACTGGCGCGCATCCGCGCCCTCCCCGAGCCGCCGGCGGTCACGGTGCTGACCGCCTTCGCCAGCGCCGGCAATACCATCGAGGCCATGCGTCTCGGCGCCTTCGACCACCTCACCAAGCCCATCGGTCGCGATGACCTGATCCGGGTGCTGGCCGGCATGACCGCCCAGCGCGGTCCCGCTGCGGCGCCGCCGGCCACGGTCGAAGGCCACACCCTGGTGGGCGGCAGCGACGCCCTGCGCCAGGTGCAGAAGACCATCGGCCGCCTGGTGGACAGCGAGGCCACGGTGCTGGTCACCGGCGAGACTGGCACCGGCAAGGAACTGGTGGCCCGCGCCATCCACGAGCACGGCAAGCGACGCGGGGCGCCCTTCGTCGCAGTCAACTGCGCCGCCATCCCGCCGGACCTGCTGGAAAGCGAACTCTTCGGTCATGTGCGCGGCGCCTTCAGCGGGGCCACCGCCAATCGCCTAGGCGCCTTTCGCGAAGCCCAGGGCGGCACCCTCTTTCTCGACGAGATCGGCGACATGCCGCTGGCGATGCAGGCCAAGATCCTCCGCGCCCTGCAGGAACGCGAGGTGACCCCGGTGGGCGGCGCACCGGTACGCCTGGACGTGCGCTTGGTGGCGGCCACCCACCGCGACCTGGCCCAGCGCGTCGCCAGCGGCGACTTCCGCGAGGACCTCTTCTATCGCCTGCATGTGGTGCCCATCCACCTGCCGGCCCTGCGCGAGCGGCGTGCCGACATCCTGCCGCTGGCCGAGCACTTCCTCGCGCCCAGCGGTCGCGTCCTGGCGGACGATGCCGCCGCCCTGCTGCTGCGGCACCCCTGGCCGGGCAACGTGCGGGAATTGCGCAACGCCATCCAGCGCGCCGCGACCCTCGCGCAAGGCGAGCGCATCGTCGCCGCCGACCTGGCCTTCCTGCAGGGCGAGACCCCGGATGCGGTCACCATCGACGCCAGTTGGCCGGAGGAGACCCTGGCGGAAGCCACCGCGCGCCTGGAGCGGCTGCTGATCGAGCGGGCCCTGCAACGCAGCGGCGGCAATCGCGCCGAGGCGGCCCGCCGGCTGGGCATTCATCGCCAGCTGCTCTACACCAAACTGAGTCGACTGGGCCTGGGTGTCGGCGAAGAAGACAGCGGGATCTAGGCTGTCCGCTTTGCCGACAGGTCTGTCCGCCAACCGGACGCACTGCCTGGTCCGGATGGCCACTAGAAATCGCAAGCTATTGATTTAAATATAAAATAAATGTTGGCACAGGCCCTGCAATAGCCTAATCGTCAACCACCGCAGGAGTCATCCATGCCTACCAAGACCCAAACCCTCGTGATCGGGACCTTCGCCCTGCTGTCCGTCAGTGGCCTCGTCCTGGCACAGACCGCACCCGCCGGCAGCGCGGCCACCACCACCGCTGCCAGTGCCCAGATTCCCACCCAGCAGGGCCAGCTCAAGCAGTTCCTGCTCAATCCCCGGGGCGATATCGACGGCCTGATCCTGACCGACGGCACCGAGGTCAACACCCCGCCGCACCTGTCCGAGCAACTGGCCGCCACCTTCAAGCCAGGTGACAGCATCAACGTCGCCGGCCTGCGCGCCGCCAGCCTGCCGCTGGTCCAGGCGGTCTCGCTGACCAATGTCCAGACCGGCAAGACAGTCACCGACGAAGGCCCCGAGCGCAGCGGCAAACCGCGTCCGCCGCCGCCCCGTCCGGGCGCCGAACGCGATAACGACAGCCTCCAGGGCCAGATCGTCCAGCTGCTGCACGGTCCCCGTGGCGACGTGAACGGCGCCCTGCTGCAGGACGGCACCGCCCTGCGTCTACCGCCCCACGAAGCGCTGCGCCTGCAAGCCCTGCTCAAGCCCGGTCAGAGCATCGCCGCTCGCGGTGAGCTGGTGGCCAATGCCCAGGGCCGTGCCTTCCGGGTCAGCGCCCTCGGCGCCGATGCCAACTCGCTGCAGCCCCTGGACACCCCGCCGGCGCCCCGTGGCCCCGGTCGTCTGCCGCCACCCCCGCCCCCTGGCGTCCAGCCGGTCGCCCCGGGTGCCCAACCGCCGGCGCCGCCCGCTCCGCCGGCCGGCTGATCAGGCCAGCAGCCGCCGGGTCGCCTCGGCGATCCGGCGGCAGGCTTCCTCCAGCACCTCCCGCGAGGTGGCGTAGGAAACCCGGAAGTAAGGCGCCAGGCCAAAGGCCGAGCCTGGCACCACCGCCACCCCGCCCTCGTCCATGAGGTAGCGGGCAAAGGCCGTATCGCTGTCGATCACCTCCCCGTTCGGCGTCCGCCGACCCAAGACCCCCGCGCAACTGGCGTAGACATAGAAGGCCCCCTCGGGCCGCCGCGCCGACAGACCCGGCACCGCATTCAAGGCATCCACCACCAGATCCCGCCGCTCGCGAAACAGCTCGCAGCGCTCGCGCACGATGTCCTGCGGCCCATCCAGGGCGGCGATGGCCGCGGCCTGGCTGACCGAGCAGGGGCAGGAGGTCACCTGGCTCTGCACACTGGCCATGGCCTGGATCAGCGCCTTCGGTCCACCGGCGTAGCCCAGGCGCCAACCGGTCATGGCATAGGCCTTGGAGACGCCGTTGATGGTCAGGGTACGCTCTCGCAGCCGCGGCTCCAGCGCCGCCGGGGTGACGAAGCGAAAGCCGTCGTAGAGGATGTGTTCGTACATGTCGTCCACCATCAGCCAGACCTGCGGGTGGCGCAGCAGCACCTCCAGCAGCGGCCGATAGTGTTCCTCGCCATAGGCCGCCCCCGAAGGGTTGGACGGCGAGTTGAGCATCACCCAGCGGGTACGCGGGGTGATGGCCGCCTCCAGGGCCGCGGCGGTCAGGCGGAAGCCATCCTCCTCACGGCACGGCAGCACCACCGGCGTGCCGCCGAGGATGGTGACGATGTCCGCATAGGTCACCCAGAAGGGCGCGGGGATGATCACCTCGTCGCCCGCGTCCAGGGTCGCCATCATGGCATTGAAGATCACCTGCTTGGCGCCGGCCGAGGCGGTCACCTCGTCCTGGGCGAATACCAGGTCGTTCTCACGCGCGAACTTGCGGCGGATGGCCTCCTTGAGCGCCGGGCTGCCGTCGAGCACCGTGTACTTGGTCTGGCCGGCGCGGATGGCCTGGATCGCCGCTTCCTTGATGTGCTCCGGGGTATCGAAATCCGGCTCGCCCGCACCCAGCACCAGCAGATCGGCGCCCTGGCGGCGCAGGGCGTTGGCCCGCTCGGTGATCTTGAGGATCTCGGAGACGCCCACGGAGGCGAGGCAGTGGGCGAGGTGCAGGGTCGAATCGGCGGCCATGACAGGGCTCCAGGCAGAGATGAAAGCGGGTGCCGGCGGCGTCCGGCAGGGTCGTCTCGCACTATCGAACCGCCGCGGCCGGCCTTCAAACGCTATAAAGGACTCACTTCATTCCGCCGGGGCATGGTCTGCTACCGGCCCGGGCGCTAGAGTGGCGGCCATGTCCAATACCCGCTCTCCCCTCGCCGCCTACCGCCGGGCCCTGGCCCAGGGCGACCGCCTGCCCGATACCGCCCAGGAGACCGCCGCCCAGCAGCTGGAAGCCTGCCATGCGGCGCTGCTGGCGGGCCGCCCGGCACGCGGTCTCTATCTCTGGGGTCCGGTCGGCCGCGGCAAGACCTGGCTGCTGGACCTGTTCCACGCCAACCTGCCGGTGCCCGCCCGCCGCCAGCACTTCCATCACTTCATGCGCTGGGTGCACCAGCGCCAGTTCCAGCTCAGCGGCACCCGCGATCCCCTGCAGGTGCTGGCCCGGGAGCTGGCCGCCGAGGTGCGGGTGCTGTGCTTCGACGAACTCTTCGTCAGCGACATCGGCGACGCCATCCTGGTGGGCGGCCTGCTGCGCGCCCTGCTGGACCAGGGCCTGGTGCTGGTGGTCACCTCCAACCAGCCGCCGGAGCAGCTCTATGCCGACGGCTTCAATCGCGAGCGCCTGCTGCCCGCCATCGCCGCGCTGCAGGCGCAACTGGATGTGCTGGAGGTGGACGGCGGCCAGGATCACCGCCTGCATGAAGGCCAGGCCGAACCGCGCTATTGGGTGGACGATACCGCCGCGCTGGCCGCGACCTTCGCCCAGCTCACCGCCGGCCAAGCCGCGACCGATGAGCCCCTCGCCCTCGGCGAGCGCCTGTTGCCGGTTATCCAGCGTGCACCCGGCGCGATCTGGCTGGACTTCGCCACCCTCTGCCAGGGCGCCTGGGCGACCACCGACTACATCGATCTCTGTACTCGCTTCCCCGCCCTGCTGCTGGGCGGCGTGCCCTGCCTGTCTGGTGATCCCCGCGCAGGCCGGATCGCCCGCGGCACCGAAGACGGCGCGCAACGCGTCCTGGCCGGCGACCGCGAACTGCCGCGCCTGGCGCCCCAGGACGACGCCGTGCGCCGCTTCATCGCCCTGGTCGACGAAGCCTACGACCGCCGCCGCCCGCTCTACCTGAACGCCGCCGTGCCCCTGGCGCAGCTGTACACCCGCGGCTTTCTGAAATTCCCCTTCCGCCGCACCCTGAGTCGGCTCAGGGAGATGCAGCAGGCGCGGTACTAGGCGGACCTGAACGATCGCCCTGCGGCGACGAGGCACGCCACGGAGCGGCAGGGCCCCGTGTTAAGGTGGGACGTCCTTTCTCTTCACGAGGCCCGGTCATGACTCCGCGCATCGAACCCTTCTTCGACGCCACCACGTCCACCTTCACCTATGTGATCTATGAGGCGCCCGGCAGTCGCTGCGCCATCGTCGACTCGGTGCTGGACTACGATCCGCATTCGGGCCGGACTGCCACCCTCTCGGCGGATCGCGTCGCCCGCTTCGTGCGCGACCAGGGGCTGACCGTGGAGTGGCTGCTGGAGACCCATGCCCATGCTGACCACCTCTCCGCCGCGCCCTATCTGCGCCGGCAACTGGGCGGCCGCATCGCCATCGGCGAGGGCATCCGCCGGGTCCAGGGCGCCTTCAAGGACGTCTTCAACCTGGAAGCGGAATTCCGCCTCGACGGCTCCCAGTTCGACCACCTGTTCCAGCCCGACGAGGTCTTCCATATCGGTGCCCTGACCGCCCGCGCCTTGCACGTGCCCGGCCACACCCCGGCCGACATGGCCTATCAGGTGGAAGAAGACCATGTCTTCGTCGGCGATACCCTGTTCATGCCCGATGTCGGCTCGGCCCGTTGCGACTTTCCCGGTGGCAGCGCCCGCGACCTCTATCGCTCGATCCGCCGCCTGCTGACCCTGCCGGAGGCCACCCGTCTCTACCTGTGCCACGACTATCCGCCGGCGGGCCGCGAGGCACGCCACGAGACCACCGTGGGTGAAGAGCGTGCCCTCAACGTCCACGTCCGCGATGGGGTGGACGAAGACGCCTTCGTCGCCCTGCGCACCCGCCGCGACGCCACCCTGTCCATGCCGACGCTGATCCTGCCGGCGATCCAGGTGAACATCCGTGCCGGTACCCTGCCGCCGGCCGAGGCCAATGGCCGGCGCTACCTGAAGATTCCCATCGACGGTTTCTAGCGCAGGCGCCATCCGTCGTACAAGCCAATAGCCACAGGAGTTGGACGCAGCGACACCGCTGCGTCCAGGCTTTTCCGGGCGGGGCACACCTGGCGCACCTTGCAACCCAGCGGCCAGGTTGGACAGGCCTTCGGCCAAAGCTAGATACGGTCCAGACAGTGGCGCCTGGCCAGCGACCGCCCATCCTCCGACCGGGAAACCTTGCCGCGTTCGCCCCTCCATACCAAGGCAGGCAATGCGTTCTGCACTACATTCCCACGAGAGGTAGAGCGACCATGACCACCAAGCAATCGAATTCCAATCCAGGCAACTTCGCCAATGATCGCGAGAAAGCCGCCGAAGCCGGCAGCAAGGGCGGTCAGAACAGCGGCGGCAGTTTCGCCAATGACCGCGAGAAAGCGTCCGAGGCCGGTCGCAAGGGCGGTCAGAACAGTGGTGGCGGCCAGCGGTAACCCGGCGTCATTCAGACCATGACCAAGGGCAGGATCATCCTGCCCTTTCTGCCCTTCCTACCTTTCACCTCTCGTTACTTCGCTCCGGGCTCGGGTATCACCGAGATCTGCCCATTCTTCTCCAGCACCGCGAAGCGGATCTGCTCCAGCCGCTCCAGCCCCTGACTCTGCCGCGCCGCTTCGAGGATGTCCTCTTCGGTCAGGCGGGCCTTGCGCAGCCGCGCGGTCAACGGCTTGCCGTACTCCACCACGATCAGCGGCACGCCATCGAGAAAGCGCCCCACCTTGGGTGAGCGCTCCTTGAACAACGAAAGCAGGATGTCGATCAGCACCAGGGTGGCGATCACCACGAAGGCGTTGATCACCGAAAAATCATCCCCCAACAGCGCCTGCTGGGTCGCCTCGCCGATCACCAGCAGCAGGACGAAATCGAAAGTGGTGATCTCCGACAGCGCCCGGCGCCCGGTGATGCGAAAGAGCACCAGCAAGAAGACGTAGATCGCGGCGGCGCGCAGGACGGATTCCATGACAGTTCCTAGGGATAGACGAAGGCAGAGAGTTCCAGGGGTGGCTGGCCGGGTCGCAGGATGCGCCAGTCGACCGTGCCCAAAGCATCCGGACGCAGCGCCAGGTGCACGCGATTCGACCCCGTACCGCCGGCCAGTTCCAACCAGAGCACCCCGTCGCTGCTGGTCATGCGCAGGGGCTGCGGATAGAGAGCTTCCACCGTCCAGTCGGCCACCAGGCGTTCGTCGAGGCCGACGCGGTTGACGCCGGGCGCGAGTTCCAGGGTCAGGGTCGCCGCTGCCCCGCGGCGCTGGAAACGCTCGTAGTCGACCCTGAGCTGGCCATCGTCGCTGATCCGGGTCGCCTTGGCCCAGGGCCCGCCACTGGCGAACAACCCGGCCAGGGCCAGCGCCACGAACATGGCCAGCAGTACCCAGCCCAGCCGCTCGCAGCGCCAGATCCAGCGTTGCAGGCCCGGCTCCTCGCGGATCGGCAAGCGCTTCTCCAAGGGTGACGCCATGACGGTTGCTCCGGAATGCGATAGCCCTTGGAGCCTGACCGGAGGTCGCCGGTTCGACCGCTTCGCCCGCCCCCTGGGGCATACTGCGTGCCCCTTTTTCCCTGGAGTCCTGTCGATGCCCGTCTGGTGGCTGCTCGTCCTGCCCTTCATCGCCGGTGCCTGCCTGCCGCTGCAGGCCGGCATCAACGGTCAGCTGGCCCGGCACCTCGGCAGTGTCTTCGCCGCGGCGTCCATTTCCTTCATGGTCGGTCTTGTCGCCCTGCTGGGCCTGACGCTCTGGCAGCGTGGCGTGCCCACCCTGGGTGCGCTGCGCGAACTGCACTGGTGGCATTGGTGCGGCGGCCTGCTGGGCATGTTCTTTATCGCCATGGCCGCCTTCGCCGGTCCGCGCATCGGCGCCACCCTGTTCATGGCGCTGGTGATCGCCGGACAGCTGGCCATGTCGCTGAGCCTGGATCACTTCGGCTGGGCCGGCTTTCGCCAGGATCCGGTCACCCTCGGCAAGCTGGCCGGCGTGGTGCTGATCGGCGCCGGCGTCTGGTGCATCGCCCGGGCCTAGGTCTAGTAGAGGTCGCGACGGTAGCGTTCTTCGTCGATCAGCCGCTGGACCTCGGCCTCGCCAAGCAGCACGTCCAGGGTGGCCTGGACGCTGCGCCCCAGCCCCGGCAGGCTGCCGCAGACCATGATCACGGCATCGGCCGCCAGCCAGTCCAGCAGCCGCGTGCGCTGCGCCCGTAGGCGGTCCTGCACGTGGCCATCGCCGTCCCGCGAGAACACCCGGTCCAGCCGTTCCAGTTCGCCTCGCGCCTGCCAGCGATCCAGTTCCGCCCCATAGAAATCGTCGTGGGCCGCCGTGCGTTCGCCGAACAGCAGCCAGTTGCGCCGGTAGCCGGCGGCGATACGCGCAGCCAGCAGCGGGCGCACCCCGGCCAGTCCGGTACCGGCGGCGATCAGGATCAGCGGACGCGGGTCCAGCGGTGGTCTGAAGCCGGGATGGACGCGGAGTCGCGCCTGCACCTGAGCGCCCGGCCGCAGCGCCGTGGTCAGCCAGCCGGAGGCGATGCCCAGGCGACCATCCGCCTTGCGCTGCTGGCGCACCAGCAATCGCAGCGCACCTTCGTCGGGCAGCGCGGCAATGGAGTACTGGCGCACGGCGAGCGGTATCAGAGCGTCGAGCAGCGCCTGGGGGTCTAGGCCCGCCAGCGCGGCCTGGTCTTCCGGCAGCAGGCGGGTGTCCAGGACCGCGGCGAGGGTCTGGCTGATGCCGTCGAGATCCACCACGCTGTCCGCGGCCAGTCCCAGGGGCGACAACCAGGCCGCCACGCGCTCGGCGCCCTGGCAGGGGGCGATCTCGAGGATATCGCCGGGTGCCCAGCTACTCCCGGGCGGTGGCGACAGCCGCAACTCGAAGACCGCTCCGCCGGGGCTGCCGGTATTGAGCGGCTGCACCGCTAGCAGCGGCCAGGGCTGCAGCGGCTGCTCGACCGCTGGTTCGCCGGCCACGGCGCCCAGGGCCTGGAGCCGACCCTGCCAGAGCGCGAGCGCCTGAGCGTCGCCATTGTCCACCTCCACCGGGGCGAACAGCGGCCGCGCGCCCTGTCCGGCGAGCCAGGCATCCAGCCGCCGGGCGAAGGCGCAATAGGCCGGGTAGCGGCGATCGCCCAGGGCCAGCATCCCGAAGGTCAGGTTCGGCAACGCCGCCACCTGGGTCAGCAGGCGGCGCTCGAAGCCGCGCGCGGTATCCGGTGCCTCGCCGTCGCCGTGGGTGGCGACGACGAACAGCGCCTGGGAGGCCTGCTGCAGGCGCTCGACCGAGAGCCGCCCGAGCGCGACCACCTCGGCGCTGAGTCCCGCCGCCTGCAACTGGCCGGCGGCCTGCCAGGCCAGCGCCTCGCCCTGGCCGCTCTGGCTGGCATAGCCGATCAGCCAGTCGGCGGCGCCCGCTACGGCTGGTGTCAGGCCGCGGCGGGCCTGGCGTGCCTGGCGGCGCTTGCGGCGGCGATCCAGATAGAGCCAGAGGCCGGTCACCATGAACAGCGGCATGGCCAGGCTGGCGAGCAGCAGGGCCACCCGTCCGGCCAGGCCGAAGTATTCGCCCGAATGCAGGGCATAGACGCTGAGCAGCAGGCGAGCGCCCAGCGGCTGCTCGCCATAGCGGCGGTGATCGAGCACCCGCCCCGCGCCGTCGAAGACGATGCGATTGAGGGCGCGGACATGCTCGGCCTCGTCGGGCAGGTACCAGAGGGTCGGCTGGCTGACCTTGCGCGCCGGATTGGGCAGCAGCAGGCCATAGCCCTCGACCTGCCCGCCGGTCTCCTGCCGAAAGCTCTGCCAGAGTGCATCCAGGTCCACGTCCTGGCGCGCCACCACGCCGGCGATCCGGGGCTCCGGCGCCGCGCCCAGCAATCGCTCGCTGGCCTGGCGGTACCAGTCATAGGACCAATAGAGACCGGTCAGGGCCGCCAGTAGATAGACCAGCAGGCACCAGGTGCCGGCCACGGCGTGCAGGTCCCAGTGAAAACTGCGCCCCCGGCGCGCCCAATCGAGGGTCAGCCAGGTGCGCCAGCGCCTTGCCTGGCGCGGCCAGCGCAGGTAGAGGCCGGACAGGCAGAGCACCAGCAGGATCAGGGTGGCGGCGCCGGTCAGGGCCTTGCCCACCGGTCCCAGGGCCAGGGAGCGGTGCAGGTCAAGGATCAGGCGAAAGAACGCCTGGCCACGGGGCGACGTCAGCACCTCGCCGGTGTAGCGATCGAACAGCTGCACCTCGCCACGGCCCTGACCCTTCGCCGGTGCCAGACCGAGCAGGCCGTAGCCCTCCCCCACCATGCTGGAAACGAAGCTCAACTCCCGATCTGCAGGCACGAGACGCTGCCGCACCTCCGGCAGCGTCAGCGGACGCTGGTCCGGAGCGGCGGTGGTCGATGGCGGATTGAGCAGTTGCAAGAGCTCCAGCTGGAAGCTGTAGAGCGCCCCCGTCACCCCCAGCACCACCAGCACCAGGCCCGCTGCCAGCCCGAGCAGGCTGTGCAGCTGGAAGAGGCCCCTGCGGATCAGGGCTGAGCCCATTGTCGCAAGAGGTTGTGATAGACGCCGGTCAGTTGCAGGCAGGCCTCATGGCCCTGCCCCAGCTCGGCGGCCGCCCGCTGGATGCCCTGGTCGAGTTCGAACAGCTGACTGCGCTGACCGGCATCGCGCACCAGGCTCTGGATCCAGAAGAAGGAACACAGCCGCGCGCCTCGGGTGACCGGCAGCACCCGGTGCAGGCTGCTGGCCGGATAGAGGATCAGGTCGCCGGCCGCCAGTTTGACGCTGTGGGCGCCATAGGTATCTTCCACCACCAGCTCGCCGCCGTCGTACGTGTCCGGCTCGCACAGGAACAGCGTGGCCGACAGGTCGGTACGCAGATAGCCGCTGCCATCCGGCAGGGCCCGTAGCGCATTGTCCACGTGCAGCCCGAAGGACTGGCCGCCCTGATAAAGATTGAACAGCGGCGGAAACACCCGCGCCGGCAGCGCCGCGGCGACGAACAGCGGATGCCGCGCCAACGCCTGCTGGATCAGTTCACCCACCACCCGCGCCGCCGGCTCATCCGCCGGCAGCTGCAGATTGTCCTTGGCCATGGCCGACTGGAAACCGGCGGTGTGCTTGCCATCGGCCCAGGCCGCCGCCTCCAGCCGCTGGCGGCACTCCCTTACCTGCTCGGGCGTCAGCACGCCCGGAACGCTGATCATCATTGGCGCTGTTCTCCTCAAAGCCGAAAGCCCCGCGGGTGCAGGGCTCGGCGTCTGGCGGACGACCTTAGAAGCTGTAGGTCGCGGTCAGGATGGCGGAACGGGCATCGCCATATTCGATGGCCGACGACCGGGTGCTCACGCCCAGCTGCGAGCGGACCCGCTCCACATAGTCCTTGTCGAAGACATTGTTGACGTTGAGTTGCAGGTCGACGTTGCGATTGACGCGATAGCCGACCATGGCGTTGTGCAGCCAGTAGTCGTCGAGCTTGGCGCCGTCGTTGCTGGAGGTGACGTTGCGCTCGCTGACGTAGCGGGCGCCATAGCCCACCCGCCAACCGGCCGGCAGCTCATAGGTGGTCCAGAGATTGAGCGAACGCGGCGGGGTGTTGGCCAGCGCCTGGCCTTCGCGATTGCGTCCATCCAGGGTATCGGCGGCCTTGAGCGTCTCGCTGTCGAGGAAGGTGAAGTTGGCGTAGACGTTCCACTGCGGGGTGATCCGCCCGGTGGCGCCCAGCTCGATGCCCTGCACGCGCTGCTCGCCGGCCAGGGCGGTGCTGCCGTCGGCCAGGGTTTCCCGGGCATTGCTCTTCTCGACGCGGAACAGGGCGCCGTCCAGCTCCAGGCGCCTGTCGAGGAATTCCCACTTGGTGCCCAGTTCCCAGGTCTTGTTCTTTTCCGGACCCAGATCCTGGTTGGCCGCGCTCAGGCCGGCGCCGGTGGAGGTCAGGCTTTCCGCCGAGGGGTTGAAGGAGGTGCCATAGGCCACATAGACCCGTCCGTTCGGCGCCGGCTTGAATACCAGGCCGGCGCGCCCGCTCAACTTGGCGTCATCGGAACTCAGGCGGGTCTTGCTGCCGCGCACGCCGTTGGCGACCGGGGTGGTGTCGCTGTCACCGTCGAACCAGTCATAGCGCAGCCCCAGGTTCAGATCCCAATACTGATTGAGGGCGATGGTATCGAAGGCATAGATGGCCTTGTCGGTCAGCACGTTGTTGGCGATGGCCGAGGTCTGCTTGTCGGTCGCGCCGTCGTAGCGCTCCGGCGGTGCAGCCAGGGCATAGCCGGCGGCCGGGAAGGTCAGGCCATAGCTGTAGGTGTCGCGGTCGTAGTCCTCGCGGGAGAACTCGGCGCCCAGGACGAAGGAATGGCCCAGGCCGAAGGTATCGACGGTGCCGGTCAGGTTGGTCTGGTTGATCCACATTTCCGAGGTCACGTCGCGGCCATAGCCCTGGGGACCGGCCGGACGATAGCGGCCCGCGGCCACGCCACTCAGGTTGACGTGAGAGGCGGAGATTACCGCGTCGCGTTCGATGCGGCTGTAGCGGGTCAGGTTCTGCAGACTCAGGTTGTCATTGAAGCGATGCTCCAGCTCCACGGTGAAGACATTGTTATTGATGTCTTCCTTGTCGATGTTCTTGAAGCCGAAATAGGCATCGCGATCCACCCCGCCCAGGCGCTTGCCGTTGAGCGCCGGCACCCCGTAGTCGGGCTGGTTGTTGTCGGTCTGATGGAAGTAGCTCAGGGTCAGGCGGGTGTCGTCCGACAGGCCCAGGGCCAGCGACGGCGCGATGCCCCAGCGCTCGCGATCGATCTGGTCGCGGCCGGGCACGTCGTTCTCGTGCGCCATCAGATTCAGGCGGAAGGCGCTGTCGGTACCCACGCCCTGCAACGGCTGGTTGGTGTCCAGGGTCAGGCGGCGATAGCTGTCGGTGCCCAGGCCCGCGCCGATGCGGGTGAACTGGCGCTCCTGGGGCTTCTTGCTGATCAGGTTGATGGAGCCACCGGTGGTGCCGGCGCCGCCGAACACCGAGTTGGGGCCCTTGATGACCTCGACCGACTCCAGGTTGAAGGTGTCGGTGCGGTTGGTCTGGGTGCTGTCGCGCAGGCCATCGATCTGGATGTTCGAGTTGGCGCTGAAGCCGCGGATATTGATGCTGTCGCCGGAGCCACCACCGCCTTCGCCGGCGTTGAAGGTGATGCCGGACACGTTGGACAGCACCGATCTCAGACTCAGGGCCTGCTGGTCCTGGATGACCTGCGCCGGCACCACGGTGACGGTCTGGGGGGTGTCCAGCAGGGGCGCGGTGTACTTGTGCGAGGCGGACTGCTCGGCCTTGAAGCCTTCCTGCTGCGCCTGACCTTCGATGGTCAGACTTTCCAATCGGGTCACCGGCTCCCTGGCGTCCTGGGCCTGAGTCCCGAGGGACAGCGAAGCGACGGCGACACTGAAGGTAGAAACCAGCAAACGGCGCTGGGACAGCGAGGACATTTCCTTGGACATGATGGCGGGCCGCCTCCTTATGTGAATGCGGCGCGATTCTATTTGCAAACGATTATCAAATCCATAGCGAATGTAAATTATTCTTAACAATCCGGAAAACCGCCTGACACAGGGCTTTTCCACAGGCATGAAAAAGCCCGCGTCCCTGATGGGACGCGGGCTCGACTACCGCGGGAAGACCTTAGAGGTAGAAGGCCTTCAGCGGCGGGAAGCCGTTGAATTCCACCGCGCTGTAGCTGGTGGTGTAGGCACCGGTGGACAGCCAGTACAGGCGGTCACCGCTGGCCAGGTTCAGCGGCAGGCCGTACTTGTAGTGTTCGTACATGATGTCGGCGCTGTCGCAGGTCGGCCCGGCGATGACGACTTCTTCCATCTCGCCCTTCTTCTCGGTCCAGATCGGGAACTTGATGGATTCGTCCATGGTTTCGATCAGGCCGGAGAACTTGCCCACGTCGGTGTAGACCCAGCGCTCCACGGCGGTACGCGACTTGCGCGCCACCAGCACCACTTCGCTGACCAGGATGCCGGCGTTGGAGATCAGCGAACGGCCCGGCTCGAGGATGATTTCCGGCAGTTCATCGCCGAAGTCTTCCTTGAGGAAGCGGATGATCTCCTCGGCATAGGTCTCCAGGCTGTTGGTGCGCTGGATGTAGTTGGCCGGGAAGCCACCGCCCATATTGATCATCTTCAGGGTGATGCCGTCTTCTTCCTTGAGGCGCTCGAAGATCACCTTGACCTTGGCGATGGCGGCGTCCCAGACGTCGATGTCGCGCTGCTGGCTGCCAACGTGGAAGGAGATGCCATAGGGCTCCAGGCCCAGCTGGCGGGCCAGGATCAGCAGGTCCAGGGCCATGTCGGGCTGGCAGCCGAACTTGCGCGACAGCGGCCAGTCGGCGGAGTTGGAGCCTTCGGTGAGGATCCGCACATAGATGCGCGAGCCCGGGGCGGCCTTGGCGATATTGCGCAGGTCGGCCTCGGAGTCGGTGGCGAACATGCGCACGCCCTTCTCGTAGAAGTAGCGGATGTCCTTGGATTTCTTGATGGTGTTGCCGTAGCTGATGCGCTCCGGCTCGACACCGGTGGACAACACCTTGTCCAGCTCGTAGATGGAGGCGATGTCGAAGTTCGAGCCCTTGTCGCGCAGCAACTCGGTGATCTCGATGGCCGGGTTGGCCTTGACCGCGTAGTAGATCTTGGCGAACGGGAAGTTGCCAACGAGATCGTCATAGGCCCGGCCGATGGTGGCGGTGTCGATGACGACGAAGGGGGTTTCCTGCTGGTCGGCGAAGGCCTTCATCTTCTGGAAGGTTTCGCGAGAATAGTAATCTTCGACCTTGATGGACATGCGTCGGACTCCCGATGGGCAGAACAAATTGAAGGAGGGGGTGTTCTGAACGCCTAATCCGTTTCCCCACTTTGGTTCGCCTACTTCCCAAGGCACATCGCCGAAAGCAAAAAGGTCAACGCGTACTGGCGTTGACCTCGCTGTCTCGTCGTCGGTACTTGAGCCGGATGGATCGTTTCCAGCATGGACGTTCGGGCGCGAACTTTAGGGCCAGACGTCCCAGAGATCAATGTTAAATCCGTGATCTTTACCGAACGGTGACGCGCGCGGACTCACCCCCACTCCTGCAACCGACCGGAGCGGGCGACGAGATGTTCCGGAGGGGCGATGACAGGGGGTTGCCGAGCGGGCAGAGAAGGTGGGGAAGGTTGCAGCGTTGGGCTTCGACGATGGAGCTGTCTCAACCCAACCTACCAGAGCCTGGGCCCGTAGGTTGGGTTGAGCGCAGCGAAGCCCAACACGCCCAACCCCAGCGCCTTACCGGAACGGCGGCTCGTCGAAGCTGCGCAGCTTGCGCGAGTGCAGGGAGTCGAGCTGGGTACGCAGCTGGTCGAGGGCGGCGATGCCGATGGCCAGGTGCTGGCTCACCGCGCGGGCATAGAAGGCGTTGGCCGAGCCGGGCAGCTTGATCTCGCTGTGCAGGGGCTTGTCGGACACGCACAGCAGGGTGCCGTAGGGCACCCGCAGGCGATAGCCCTGGGCGGCGATGGTGCCGCTCTCCATGTCCACCGCCACGGCGCGCGCCAGGTTGATCAGCGGGCGTTCCTGAGCCCAGCGTAATTCCCAGTTGCGGTCGTCGTAGGTCAGCACGGTACCGGTACGCAGGCGCCGCTTGAGCGCCTCGCCGCGTTCGCCGGTGACGCTGGCGGCGGCTTCCTGCAGGGCCACCTGCACCTCGGCCAGCGCCGGGATGGGAATGTGCGGCGGCACCACGCGGTCGAGGATGCCGTCGCGTCTCATGTAGGCGTGGGCCAGCACGTAGTCGCCGATGGTCTGCGACTGCCGCAGGCCGCCACAGTGGCCGATCATCAGCCAGCAGTGCGGACGCAGCACCGCCAGGTGGTCGGTGATGTTCTTGGCGTTGGACGGGCCGACGCCGATGTTGACCAGGGTGACGCCATGGCCGTCGCCGGCGATCAGGTGGTAGGCCGGCATCTGGAAGCGGTGCCAGGCGATGGCGGCGATGACCGCCTGGGCCTCGGTGGGGTCCATGTCGCGCTCGATGATGACGTTGCCCGGCAGCACCAGGCGCTCGAAGCGCGGATCGCTGCGCAGTTGCTCCAGGCCATGCTGGATGAACTGGTCGACGTAGCGATGGTAGTTGGTCAGCAGGATCCAGGGCTGCACGTGACGCCAGTCGCTGCCGGTGTAGTGAACGATGCGTCTCAGCGAGAAGTCGGTACGGGCGGCATCGAACAAGGCCAGCGGCAGCGGATCGATGCGCTCCCAGTCGTAGTGGCCGTCGGCAATGTCGTCGTGGGCGGCGGAGAGATCGGTGCTGGGAAAGACCCGCGCCAGTTCGGCGGCGGTCACGCCGCTGCCGGCCAGTTCGTCGCCCTGCTCCACCACATAGGGGTAGGGGATGTCCTGGCGACTGCGACCGACCTCGACCTGGACGTCGTAGTCGCGCATCAGCGGCTCGAGCTGCTCCAGCAGATAGCCGCGAAAGGCCGCCGGATGGGTCACGGTGGCCACATAGGTGCCGGGCAGCTGGATCTTGGCGTAGGCGCGGGTGGTGGCCGGCGGCACGCCGGGCGCGCGATAGCGGATGCGGATCTCGGGATAGCGGAACAGCTGGCGCTCGGCGGCGCTGGGCTCGACGCGATCCTTGAGATAGCGCTTGAGCGCCGCATCCAGGGCCTGGGTGGCCTCCTGGTGCAACGCCGCGAGCCGGTCGACCGCCTCGCTGGCGGTGGCGACGACGGTGAAATCCTCGGATACGGAGGTCATGCAGGTTTCCTTGTTGGGGCGCTGGCTATAGCTGACACCCTAACACCCCTGGGTGACAACGGCTGTGACGGCTCATAGGGGTTTGTCACCCTGGGCATGCTGCTCCCACAGCCGGCGATAGTGGCCGTCGGGCCGCTGCAGCAAGGCCTCGTGACTCCCCTCCTCCACCTTGCGGCCGTCGCGCAGCACCAGGATGCGATCGGCATGGCGGATGGTGGACAGCCGGTGCGCCACCACGATCAGGGTGACCTGGCCGCGCAACTCGTCCAGCGCCCCCTGCAGCCGCGCCTCGGTGGCGCTGTCGATGCTGGCGGTGGCCTCGTCGAGCAAGAGCACCTTGGGTTCGCGCAACAGCGCCCGGGCCAGCGCCAGCAGTTGCCGCTCGCCGGTGGACAGGGTGAAGCCGCGCTCACCCAGCAGGGTATCCAGGCCTTCCGGCAACCGCGCCACCAAGTCGTCCATATGGGCGGCAGCCAGGGCCTCGCGCAGCCGCGCATCCGATACCTGGCTGCCCAGCAGCAGGTTGTCCCTGAGGCTGCTGGAACGGATGAAGGGCTCCTGGGGCACGCTGGCCAAAGCGGCGCCCAGCACTTCCGGAGTCAGCGTGCCCAGTTCGCGACCGTCCAGGCAGAGGTGGCCGCCGGTGACCGGTTGCAGTCCGGCGAGCAGGTCGAGCAGCGTCGACTTGCCGCTGCCGGTGGGGCCGACGATACCGAGAAAGGTGCCCGGAGCGATGTCCAGGTCGATGCCGTGCAAGGTGTCGTGACCCGCGCCGGCATGGCGGAAGCGCACCGCGTCGAGGTGGAAGTGCGCGGTCGCGATGGGGCGGTCATCTTCGCCACTCAATGCCGGCTTCTCTTCCAGCAGGTGCAGCAGCCGGGTGCCGGCCACCGTGGCCTGCTGGAACAGGTTGAATCTCTGGGTGATGTCCATCAGCGGCTCGGTCACCCGCCCTAGGTAGGTGACGAAGGCATAGAGCACGCCGATCTCGGCGCCGCCCTGCAGATGCCCCATACCGTAGACCAGCAGCAGCACCGCCAGCACCGCCACGCTGACCAGGTCCAGCGCCGAGCGCAGCAGCAGGCCGGAGACGCGGATGGTGCGCATGCGGGCACCGTACTGGGCCTGGTTGAGGCGCTGGAAATCCTGGCGGAAGCGCTCGGTCTGGTTGAAGGCCTGCAACAGACCCATGCCGCCGATGGCCTCGCCCAGCCGGGCGCTCTGCTCGGCGCGCAGCATCCGCACCTCCATGGCCGCCGCCCCGCTGTATCGCTGATAGGCCCAGACGATCAGCACCGCGGCCGGGATCAGCAGCACGGCGATGGCCATCAGCCGTACGTCGAGCAGCGCCATGGCCACCAGGATGCCGATCAGCAGCACGATGTTGCCGACCATGTTGCCGAGGAAGGCCACATAGAGTTCACGCAGGGCATCGGTGTCGTTGGTGACCCGCGCCACCAGTTCGCCGGTGGCGGTGCGATCATGGAAGCTCTGCGGCAGGCTCAGCACATGACGGAACAATCGCCGGCGCTGCAGGAGCACCACGTCCATGGCGATCTCGGCGAAGCGTAGCGATTGCAGGTAACGGCCATAGGCGGCCAGACCCTGGGAGACCACATAGGCGGCGACCAGGCCCACCAGCGGCCAGAGGCGCAGGTCGTGGGGCACCAGGTAGTTGTCCAGATAGTGCTTGGTCAGCCAGGGCCCCAATACGTCGAACAGGGTCGCCACGACCAGGATCGCCAGGGTCCCGGCCAATTTGCGCGGATTGGCCAGCACCGGCTTGAGCAGCAGGGAAAGCACGCGGGTCTTGGTCATTGGCCGGCCTCCTCCGCCTGCTGCAGATTCCAGAGTCGGGCATAGAGACCACCGGCGGCGAGCAGCTCGCCATGGCGGCCCCGCTCCACCAGGCTGCCCTGGTCGAGCACGATGATCTCGTCGGCGTGCTGCACGGCCGAGAGCCGGTGGCTGACGATCAGGGTGGTACGCCCCTGCAGCCTGGCCAGCGTCTTGAGCAGGCGGGCTTCGGTGGCGGTATCCACCGCCGAGAGGGTGTCGTCCAGCAGCAGGATGGGCGCCGGAGAGAGCAGCGCCCGCGCCAGGGCCACCCGCTGGCGCTGGCCGCCGGAGAGGGTCAGGCCGCGCTCGCCCACTGGCGTATCCAGCCCGTGCGGCAGGGCCGCCAGGTCGGTGCCGAAGGCGGCGGCGTCGAGGGCTTCGCGGATCTCTCCGGCGGTGGCGTCGGGGCGACTGAGAGCGACGTTTTCGCCCAGGGTACGGGCGAACAGGAAGGGATCCTGGGGCACATAGGCGAACTGGGCGCGCAGGTCGCCCAATCGGTAGTCCTCCAGCGGGACCCCACCCAGGCGAATGCAGCCCTGCTCCAGCGGAAACTGGCGCAGCAGCAGGCGCAGCAGGGTGCTCTTGCCGCTGCCGGTGGCACCGACGATGCCCAGCGTATCGCCCGCGGGCAGGTCGATGACCACGTCCTGCAAGGCCGGCTGGCGTGCCTGGGGATAGGTGAAGGCCGGGATATAGACCGACAGATCCGCCTGGTCCGGCGGCGTCTGGGTGCCTTCGTCACGGATGCGCTCGGTGACGGCGAACACCTCCTCCAGCCGACGGGCACCCGCTTCGCCGCGCTGCAGCAGGTTGAAGCACCAGCCGATGGCGAACATCGGCCAGATCAGCTGCACGAGATAGAGGCTGAAGCTGGTCAGCTGGCCCAGGGTGATGTGGCCGTCGAGATAGCGCCAGCTGCCCATGACCAGGGTCAGCAGGGTGGCGAGACTCAGGGCGACGAAGATGATCGGCTCGTAGCGCGCCTCGGTGCGCTGCACCTGGTAGTCGGCCTTGGCCACGCTGCGGGCGCGGGCGTCGAAGTCATCCAGTTCGGCTTCGATCAGGGCATGCTGGCGCAGCATGCGCAGGCCGCTCAAGGCCTCCTGGGTACGGTCGTTGAGGGCGGAAAAGCCGGCCAGCGCCAAGCCGAAGCGCTGCTGCACCCGCCGCGCCACGCGGTTGAAACCCCAGGCCATGAAGGGAAAGGGCAACAATGCCAGGGCGGCCAGGGGTGCGTCGATGCCGATGAACATGGCCAGCAGCACCAGCAGCAGGGTCAGCATGCCATCGAAACTGGCCAGCACCCCTTCGCCGGCGGCGGTCTCCACGGCGTCGATGTCCTGGGTGGCGCGGGCCAGCAGATCTCCGGTACGACTGGACTGGAAAAAGCCGGGATCCAGGCGCGCCAGCTTGGCGAAGAAGGCATCGCGCAGCTCCACGCCGACCTGGTAGGAGGTGCCGAACAGGCGCACCCGCCACTGATAGCGGAGCACATAGAGGCCACAGCCGACCGCCACGATCAGGGCGACGCGCCAGAGCAGGCCGGTCTGATCCAGCTCGCCGGCACGCAGGGCGTCGATGGCCTTGCCGATCCACCAGGGCAGGGTCAGGTTGAGCAGACCGACGCCCAGCAGGCAGAGGATGGCTGTCCCGTAGGCACGCCGTTGGCGCAGGAAGAAATCACGCAACAACCGCCACAACGCCATAGAACCGCCTTACCCGAGCAAAGGTGCAGTATATCGGCTACCCAACCGGCAGCGGAGTTCCTTCGTCCCGATCCGGGTCCCATGTCAACGGGTGGCGCAGGGCGCGAGGTCGTTGTAGGGTGCCACTCCCTGCGGCGCCCGGCCGCTGCGCCCCTTTTCCCTTTGCTAGGCTGACGTCCATGACCTTCGAACCCCAACGTCCCGTCGTCCTCTGCCTGTCCGGCCACGATCCGAGTGGCGGCGCCGGGCTGCAGGCCGACATCGAAGCCCTGCTCGCCCAGGGCTGCCATGCCGCCCCGGCGGTCACCGCGCTGACCGTGCAGGACACCGTCGACGTGCGGGACTTCCGGGTGCTGGATCGCGAGTGGGTGCTGGCCCAGGCCCGGGCGATCATCGCCGACCTGCCGGTGGCGGCGGTCAAGCTGGGCATGCTCGGCTCGGTGGAGATGGTCGAGACGGTGCTGGAGATCATGGAAGCGCTCCCTGGCGTGCCCCTGGTCTGCGATCCGGTGCTGCGCGCCGGTGGTGGCGGCGCACTGGGCAAGGACGAAGTCGGCTACGCCATTCGCGAGCGCCTGCTGCCCCGTGCCACCATCGCCACCCCCAACCTGCCCGAGGCGCGCATCCTCGCCGAATTGCCCGAGGGCACCCCGGAGCAGTGCGCCGAGCGCCTGCTGCCCTTCTGCGCCCACCTGCTGATCACCGGCGGCCATGGCGAGGAACACGAGGTGCACAACCGGCTCTATGACCGTGCCGGTGGCTGCGAGACCCACGTCTGCCAGCGCCTGCCCGGCAGCTACCACGGCTCCGGCTGCACCCTGGCCAGTACCCTGGCCGGCCGCCTGGCCCTCGGCGAAGCCCTGCCCAGTGCGGTGCGCAGCGCCCTGGACTACACCTGGCGCACCCTGAGGGACGCCGAGCGCCCCGGTCGCGGCCAGTACGTGCCGCGGCGCCTGCCACTGGACTTCTGCTCATGAGCACCCTGCGCGGCCTCTATGCCATCACCGACAGCGCTCTGCTCGCCGAGGGTCGCCTGCTGGCCTATGTCGAAGCTGCCCTGCAGGGCGGTGCCCGCCTGGTGCAGTACCGCGACAAGTCAGGGGATGCCAACCGTCGTCATGACGAAGCCGCGGCTCTTGCCGACCTCTGCCGCCAGCATGGCGCCCTGTTGATCATCAATGACGACCTCGCCCTGGCCCGCCGGCTGGGCGTGGGCCTGCACCTGGGCCAGGAAGACGGTTCCCTGGCCGCGGCCCGCGCCGAACTGGGTACGGAGGCCATCCTCGGCGGCACCTGCCACGCCAGTCTGGAATTG
Organism: Pseudomonas sp. MS15a(2019); assembly: GCF_013277805.1. Taxonomy (NCBI): domain Bacteria; kingdom Pseudomonadati; phylum Pseudomonadota; class Gammaproteobacteria; order Pseudomonadales; family Pseudomonadaceae; genus Pseudomonas; species Pseudomonas sp. MS15a(2019). The sequence continues at coordinate 193,771 of NZ_VBTN01000005.1, read as the reverse complement.
GCCGAGGCCGCGGTCCAGGCCGGCGTCAGCTACCTAGCCTTCGGTCGCTTCTTCGCCTCCAGCACCAAGCCGGATGCCCCGCCAGCGCCCCTGGAATTGCTCGACCAAGCCCGCAGTCGTTTCGCTCTGCCCGTCTGCGCCATCGGCGGTGTCACCCTGGACAATGCCCCACATCTGCTCGCCCACGGCGTCGACCTGCTCGCCGTCGTCCACACCTTGTTTTCCGCCGCCAGCGCGGGCGAGGTGGAGCGCCGCGCGCGCGCCTTCGCCCGGCTATTCACGGCCTGATCCCCTTCAAGGAGACCCCTATGTCCCGCTCCGCGCAACTCTTCGACCAGGCCCAGCGCCACATCCCCGGTGGCGTCAACTCACCGGTTCGTGCCTTCAAGAGCGTCGGCGGCACGCCGCTGTTCTTCAAGCACGCCCAGGGCGCCTATATCGTCGACGAGGATGACAAGCGCTATGTCGACTACGTCGGTTCCTGGGGACCGATGATCCTCGGCCACAGCCATCCCGACGTGCTCGACGCCGTGCGTCGTCAGCTGGAACACGGCCTCTCCTACGGCGCCCCGACCGCCCTGGAAACCACCATGGCTGATCTCATCTGCGAGATCGTGCCGTCCATGGAAATGGTGCGCATGGTCAGCTCGGGCACCGAGGCCACCATGAGCGCCATCCGCCTGGCGCGCGGCTACACCGGGCGCGACACCATCATCAAATTCGAGGGCTGCTACCACGGCCACTCCGACAGCCTGCTGGTCAAGGCCGGTTCCGGCGCCCTGACCCTGGGCGTGCCCAGCTCTCCCGGCGTGCCGGCGGCCTTCGCCCAGCACACCCTGACCCTGGCCTACAACGACCTGGGCGAGGTGGAAGAAACCCTGGCCAAAGTCGGCGACCAGATCGCCTGCATCATCGTCGAGCCGGTGGCCGGCAACATGAATTGCGTACCGCCGGCGCCGGGCTTTCTGGAAGGGCTGCGCAGCCTCTGCGATCGCTATGGCGTGGTGCTGATCTTCGACGAGGTCATGACCGGCTTCCGCGTCGCCCTGGGCGGTGCCCAGGCGCACTACGGCATCCGCCCGGACCTCACCACCTTCGGCAAGATCGTCGGCGGCGGCATGCCGGTCGGCTGCTTTGGCGGCAAGCGCGAGATCATGGAAAAGATCGCCCCGCTCGGCCCGGTCTACCAGGCCGGCACCCTGTCGGGCAATCCGCTGGCCATGGCCGCCGGCCTTACCACCCTGCAGCTGATCCGCCGTCCCGGCTTCCACGCCGAGCTGACCGACTACACCACGCGAATGCTGCAAGGCTTGCAGGACCGCGCCGATGCCGCCGGTGTGCCCTTCGTCACCACCCAGGCAGGCGGCATGTTCGGTCTCTACTTCAGCGGCGCCGAAGACATCGTCACCTTCAGCGACGTCATGGCCAGCGACAGCGAGAGATTCAAGCGCTTCTTCCACCTGATGCTGGACGGTGGCGTCTACCTGGCGCCTAGTGCCTTCGAGGCCGGCTTCACCTCCATCGCCCATGGCGACGAGGAATTGCGCATCACCCTGGACGCCGCCGAGCGCGCCTTCGCCACCTTCAAGGACTAGGACCCGTCTGACAGGTGTCGTTCGTCTCGCCTGTGGAACCTCTCTGCCCCGCCGGCCTCACACACTAGTTGAGTGGCCGGCGTCACGGGTAAAAAAGTTCCGCCGTTGCGCGTAAAGGTTTTGAAAGCGTGCGTCGGCTTGACCCATAATGAGATGTCGGCGCGTTTCGCCGACCGGGTTCTCCGAACCTGCCTCGCTCGTGGAGGCGCTTCATGCACCGCGCTGGTCGTACCCTGTGCGCAGCCCTGATCCTGATGCCCCTGGCCGCCCTGGCCGGAGGCAATTCGCTGCTCGTCCCCAGCACCAGCCGTTGCAACCTGAATCTGGCCAACGAAGCCCTGGCGCAGGCGATCGCCCGCTGCCAGCAGATCGCCCACGAAGGCGATTCTCAGGCGCAGTACGAACTCGGTGACTTCTACTACGAAGGCAAGCAGACGCCCAAGGATCTCAACCAGGCGCGTCAGTGGTTCGAGCAGGCCTCGCTCAAGGGAAATGCCGATGCGCAGAATCGCCTCGGCAACATGTTCTTTCGTGGCGAGGGCGTACCGCCCAACAACATCCAGGCCTACATAGTGCTGAAGATGGCCGCCATCAACGGCAACGACGAAGCCATGGACACCGCCGACCTGGTCAGCGCCCAGATGCGCCGTGACGAACTGGAGATGGCTACCCAGGTGCTGGGGCAGATCTTCCGCGACTATCTGCAGGACATGCAGACCGCAGGCAATCTCAATCCCTTCCAGCCGCCGCAGAACTGACGGCGAGCCCGGCAGAGCCTGTTCAAAATCTCGCGAGCTAGAGACAAACAAGGCGAAAATGGCTTAGGAAGCGGAGTTTACAAGTCGTGAATGAGCATTCCGAAGCCATTTTCAACGCCGTTTGGCCGACGCGCAGCAGACTTTGGCCAGGTTCTCAGGGCTTGTCGGGCATTGGCATCGGAAACGGCATGACATTGGTGCCCCCCTTGGCTTCGCTGATCTTGGGCTGCCCCAGGCGCTCCACCTCGTCGATGCGGATGATCGAGTGCATGGGCACGAAGCTGCGCACCACGCCTTCGAATTGCGCCTTGAGCTTTTCCTCGCTCGGATCCACCACCACCTGGGTGCGCTCGCCGAACACCAGCTCCTCGATTTCCAGGAAGCCCCAGAGATCGCTCTGGAAGATCTGCTTGGCGTAGATCTCGAAGACCTGACCCTGGTTGACGAAGATGACCTTGTAGATGGCCGGCTTGCTGGGGGATGAGCTCATGGTGGACGCGGGTTTCGCCGAGGAAAAAGGGGGCAGCGAGCATAGCACGCCGGCCCCGGCAGCCGTCAGCGTTCGCCAGGGGTTTCCAGCCAGGCCCGCTCGGCCACCACGGCTGTCACCCAGTCGATGAACACCCGCAACTTGGCGCTGACATGACGATTGGGGGCGAAGGCCAGATACAGCGGCAGGGGTGCCACCTGCCAGTCCGCGAACAGCCTGACCAGTTCGCCACGAGCGACCGCCTCCGCTGCCAGGTAGTGCGGCAGGCAGACCACCCCTAGTCCGGCCTGCCCCGCCGCTAGGCAGGCATTGCCGTCGTCCACCTTCAGACTGTGGCGGCCCTGCAGCTCCAGGCGCTCGGCGCCGCGCTGCAGGGCATAGGGAAAGCCCTTGCCCCTACCCCAGAGAAACCGCACCACCCGGTGCGGCGTCTCGGCCAGCTCGGCGGGATGAACCGGCACACCCTGGGCGGCGAGATAGGCCGGTGCGGCATAGCAGCCCAGTTGCAGCGCCCCTAGCGGCCGGGCCACCAGGTACTGCTCGCGGATGCGCCCGCCGCGGATCACGCAATCGACGTTGTCACCGATCAGATCCACCTGGCGATCGCTGACGCCCAGCTCGAGCTGGATATCCGGATAGCGCTCGAAGAAGTCCGGCAGAGCCGGGATCAGGATCAACCGCGCCAGCGGGCTGGGCACGTCCACCCGCAGGCGGCCACGGGGCGTGCGGGTGGCGACCGAAAGCCCCGTCTCGGCATCGTCCACCGCTGCCAGCACGCCCAGGCAGCGGTCGTAATAGGCCGCGCCGTCGGCGGTGACCTGCACCTGCCGGGTGGTGCGATTGAGCAGGCGCACCTGCAGGTGCGCCTCCAGCTGCTGCACCTGCTGGGTGACGCGGGTGCGGCTGCTGCCGAGGGTCTCGGCCGCGCGGGTGAAGCTGCCGGCTTCCACCACCCGCACGAAGGTCTGCATCGCGGCGAACAGATCCATGCCGATTCCTGAACAGGGGATTGTTTGGATTGTACAAACAATGCTGACCGCCTGGCCGGGTTTATCCCCTGGCGAGCGGCGCCTAAGGTGGCTCCAGCGATCCCTACCGGAGCCCCAGCATGATCCGCGACGTCGTCTTTCCCGCCCAGCGCCACGCCCTCTACGAACAGCACCGCTATTCGCCAGCCATCCGTTCCAACGGCTTTCTCTTCGTCTCGGGCCAGGTCGGCAGCCGCGCCGATGGCTCACCCGAGCCGGAGCTGGAGGATCAGGTCCGCCTGGCCTTCGCCAATCTCGACGCCGTCCTCGCCGCGGCCGGCGCCACCTTTGCCGACGTGGTGGACGTCACCCTGTTCATGGTCGATGCCGAAGCCAGCTTCGAGCGGATCTGGCCGGTGCTGCTGGAGCACTGGGGCACGGCGCCCTACCCCACGGTGACCGCGGTCGGCGCCACCTGGCTGGCCGGCTTTCGCTTCGAAATCAAGGTCATCGCCCGGCTGCCGGAGGACGCTGCCCAGGCCTAGACCGACCGCCTTCCGGGCGGCTCTTCCCCGCCCGGAAGGCCATCATTATAATGCGCGGTCCACTCGCCACCGACTCCCTGCCGCGCATGTCCAAGAAGCTCTATATCGAAACCCATGGCTGCCAGATGAACGAATACGATTCGTCGCGCATGGTCGACCTGCTCGGCGAACGGGAGCCGCTGGAAGTCACCCAGAATCCGGCCGAGGCCGATGTCATCCTGCTCAACACCTGCTCGATCCGCGAGAAGGCGCAGGAGAAGGTGTTCTCCCAGCTCGGTCGCTGGCGCGAACTCAAGCTGGAGAATCCCGATCTGGTGATCGGTGTCGGTGGCTGCGTGGCCAGTCAGGAAGGCGCTGCCATTCGCGACCGCGCGCCCTATGTCGACGTGGTCTTCGGGCCCCAGACCCTGCACCGCCTGCCGGAGATGATCGACGCCGCGCGCACCACCCGGGCGCCCCAGGTGGACATCTCCTTCCCCGAGATCGAGAAGTTCGACCGCCTGCCCGAGCCGCGCATCGACGGCCCCAGCGCCTTCGTCTCCATCATGGAAGGCTGCAGCAAGTACTGCACCTTCTGCGTGGTGCCCTATACCCGCGGCGAAGAGGTCAGCCGGCCGCTGGACGACGTCCTCGCCGAGATCATCCACCTCGCCGAGCACGGCGTGCGCGAGGTAACCCTGCTGGGCCAGAACGTCAACGGCTATCGGGGCGCCACCGGCGACGGCCGCATCGCCGACTTCGCCGAGCTGCTCTATGTGGTGGCGGCGGTGGACGGCATCGATCGCATCCGCTACACCACCTCGCACCCGCTGGAATTCTCCGACGCCCTGATCCAGGCCCATGCCGAGATCCCGGAACTGGTGAAATTCGTCCACCTGCCGGTGCAGGCCGGGTCGGATCGCATCCTGGCGGCCATGAAGCGCAACCACACGGCGCTGGAATACAAGTCGCGCATCCGCCGGCTCAAGGCGGCGGTGCCGGACATCTGCATCAGCTCGGACTTCATCGTCGGTTTCCCCGGCGAGACCGAGAAGGACTTCGAACAGACCATGAAGCTGATCGAGGACGTCGGTTTCGACTTCTCCTTCTCCTTCATCTACAGCGCCCGCCCCGGCACCCCGGCGGCGGACCTGGTCGACGACACCCCCGACGAGGTCAAGAAGCAGCGCCTGCAGATCCTGCAGACGCGCATCCACCAGCAGGGCTTCGAGATCAGCCGGCGCATGGCCGGCAGCGTCCAGACCATCCTGGTCAGCGATTTCTCCAAGCGCGATCCCGGCATGCTGCAGGGCCGCACCGAGAACAACCGCATCGTCAACTTCCGCTGCAGCGATGCCAGCCTGATCGGCCAGTTCGTCCAGGTGCACATCGACGAAGCCCTGCCGCACTCCCTGCGCGGCACCCTGCTGGCCCCCGTCGCCAGCGGTGCGCGCCCGCCCGTCGCCGTCGCGCTGGCCTGATGGATGGTCACACGCGCCCTTTGCCAAGGGCGCGACCCAGGTTACTCTCACGCTACGTCAAGTTTTCGTAAAGCCAATCCAAAGGGTTTCCCAGCACACCTTGAATACCCCCCAGACGCTCCAGCACTTCACCCTCGAACCCTTCGATGCCGACCGTTTCGCCAACCTGTGCGGCCAGCTCGATGAAAATCTGCGCCAGATCGAACGCCGTCTCGGCATCGAGATCCGCAATCGCGGCAACCAGTTCGAACTGGTCGGCGAGCCCGAGCGCACCCGCGCAGCGCAGAATCTCCTGCAGCGCCTCTATCGCGAGACCGCCAGCGGCACGGCGGTAGCACCGGAACTGGTGCACCTCTATCTGCAGGAATCCGGTCTGGAAGCCCTGCAGGAAGAGCACCGCAGCGGTGGCGACACCAGCGTCGCCCTGCGCACCAAGAAGGGCATGATCCGCCCGCGCGGCGCCAATCAGCAGCGCTACGTCAAGTCGATCCTCGATCACGACATCAACTTCGGCATAGGTCCGGCCGGTACCGGCAAGACCTACCTGGCCGTGGCCTGCGCCGTGGACGCCCTGGAGCGCGAGCAGATCCGCCGCATCCTACTGGTGCGTCCGGCGGTGGAAGCCGGCGAGAAGCTGGGCTTCCTGCCCGGCGACCTGGCACAGAAGATCGACCCCTATCTGCGACCGCTGTACGACGCCCTCTACGAGATGCTCGGCTTCGAGCAGGTGGCCAAGCTCATCGAGCGCCAGGTCATCGAGGTCGCGCCGCTGGCCTACATGCGTGGCCGCACCCTCAACAATAGCTTCATCATTCTCGACGAGAGTCAGAACACCACCCTCGAGCAGATGAAGATGTTCCTGACCCGCATCGGTTTCGGCTCCACCGCGGTGATCACCGGTGACGTCACCCAGGTCGACCTGCCGCGCGGCACCAAGTCGGGCCTCAAGCACGTCATCGAGGTCCTGCGCGACGTGCCCGGCATTGGTTTCACCCACTTCGAGTCCAAGGACGTGGTGCGCCATCCGCTGGTGCAGCGCATCGTCGAGGCCTACGACCGCTTCGAGGCGCTGCAGGACCAGCCGCGCGCGTCTGGAGAGGATCGCCATGGCGATTGAACTGGACGTCCAGGTCGCCAGCGAGGCGGCCGACCTCCCCGAGGAGCCGGACTTACGCCGCTGGTGTGAACTGGCCCTGCGCGCCCGCCAGGGCGACTCGGAACTCACCATCCGCCTGGTGGACGAAGACGAAGGCCGCGAGCTGAATCGCACCTGGCGACACAAGGACTACGCCACCAACGTGCTGTCCTTTCCGGCCGACGTGCCGGACGAATTCCTCGATATCCCCCTGCTCGGCGACCTGGTGATCTGCGCCCCCGTGGTGGCCCGCGAGGCCGCCGAGCAAGGCAAGCCCGCCAAGGCGCACTGGGCGCACCTGGTCATCCACGGCTGCCTGCACCTGCTCGGCTACGATCATCTGGAAGATGACGAAGCCGAGGAGATGGAAGACCTGGAACGCCAATTGCTCGCTGAACTGGGCTACCCCGATCCCTACGGTGAATGACACACACATGAACGAAGATCGATCAGGCACTGGGCATCGTTCCTGGCTGGAACGCATCGTCCAGGCCTTTGCCCATGAACCCAAGAGCCGCCAGGAACTGCTGGAACTGCTGCGCGAAGCCCACGAGAACAAGGTGCTCGACAGCGAGGTGCTGTCCATCGTCGAAGGCGCCATCTCGGTGGCCGATCTGCAGGTGCGCGACATCATGGTGCCGCGCTCGCAGATCATCAGCATTCGCGCCCAGCAGACCCCCGCCGAATTCCTGCCGGCGGTGATCGAGGCGGCCCACTCGCGCTATCCGGTGATCGGCGATGGCCCCGACGACGTGCTCGGCCTGCTGCTGGCCAAGGACCTGCTGCCGCTGCTGCTGGACCCTGCACGGGTCTTCGACTTCAAGACGGCGCTGCGCCCGGCCACCTTCGTACCCGAGTCCAAGCGGCTCAACGTACTCCTGCGCGAATTCCGTTCCACCCACAGCCACATGGCCATCGTGGTGGACGAATACGGCGGCGTCGCCGGCCTGGTGACCATCGAGGACGTGCTGGAGCAGATCGTCGGCGAGATCGAGGACGAGCACGACGTGGAGGAAGAGAGCTTCATCAAGTCGCTGCCCAATGGCGACTTCGTGGTCAAGGCGCTCACCCCCATCGAGACGCTCAACGAAATTCTGGAAACCCGCTTCGCCGACACCGAGGCCGACACGGCCGGCGGCCTGGTGATGAATCGCCTGGGCCACCTGCCCAAGCGCAATGAGGAAACGGTGATCGACGATTTCCGCTTCCGCGTGCTCAACGCCGACGGCCGCCGCATCCACCTGCTGCGCGTGACCCCGGTCAACCGCTAGCACGGCCCAGGCAATGCCCATCGCACGCCCTCCTACGGACCGCCGTAGGTTGGGTTGAGCGCAGCGAAGCCCAACAGGCCTTGCCTCGACTGCACGACTGTTGGGCTTCGACGATAGAGTCGTCCTAGCCCAACCGACGGATCGCCATGGCCGCGATAGCCTTTACTATCCCCTCCCCAACTGCGACCTGGCTCGCTCTCCCTCAAGCGCCTTTGGCACTGACTCGCGCTGGCGAGTAAGCTTGCGCAGCCTCGATCGGACCAAGGATTTTCGATGCGCTGGATCTCTCAACCCGGCTGGAAGGGCAACCTTCTGGCGCTCTTCGCCGGTGCCCTCACGCCCCTGGCGCTGGCCCCCTTCAATATCTGGCCGCTGGCGCTGCTGTCCGCCGGTCTCTTCTACCTGGGCCTCAAGGGGCTCGGTGCCTGGCGCGCACTGCTGCGCGGCTGGTGCTACGGCTTCGGCGCCTTTCTCGCCGGCACCAGCTGGATCTACGTCAGCATCCACACCTACGGGGCCGCGCCGGTGCCCCTGGCGCTCTTTCTCACCGTGGGTTTCTGTGCCGGCATCGCGCTGTTCTTCGCCCTGCCCGCCGGCCTGTGGGCGCTGTGCCTGAGACGCAACCAGGCACCCCTGGGCGACGCCCTCACCTTCGCCGGCCTGTGGTTCGCCCTGGAGCTGTTTCGCAGCTGGGCGCTGACCGGCTTTCCCTGGCTGCTGCTGGGCTACAGCCAGCTCAGCGGTCCCCTGCAGGGTCTGGCGCCCCTGGGCGGCGTCTGGCTGATCTCGGCCGTGCTGGCCTTTACCGCGGCGCTGCTGGTCAACGCCCCGCGGCTGATCCTGCGACCGGTGGCCTTGATCGCGGCCCTGGTGCTGGTGGCCCTGCCCTGGGTGGCCGGCGATGTCTTCCAGGGCCAGGTATGGACGCAACCGGCCGGCGCGCCGCTTAAAGTCGCCGGGGTCCAGGGCAACATCGCCCAGGAACTCAAGTGGAATCCCGACCACGCCCGCGCCACGCTGGCGCTCTATCGCGACCGTACCGCCGAGCAGACCGACGCCGACCTGGTGGTCTGGCCGGAAAACGCCATTCCCGTGCTGCGCGAATACGTCAGTGACTTCCTCGCCGCCGAAGGCGCCCAGGTGGCGGCCCATGGCGGCGCCCTGGTGACCGGCCTGCCCGCCCGGGAACGCGACGCCGACGGCGATTCGCGCTACTTCAACAGCATCACCGCGGTCGGCAACGGCTCGGGTACCTACTACAAGCAGAAGCTGGTGCCCTTCGGCGAATACGTGCCGCTGCAGGAATACCTGCGTGGCTTGATCGGCTTCTTCGACCTGCCCATGTCCGACTTCGTCCGCGGTCCCGAGCAGCAGGAGCCACTACTGGTGAAGGGCTATCGCGTGGCGCCCTACATCTGCTACGAGGTGGTCTATCCGGAATTCGTCGCCAGCATGGCGGCCCAGAGTCAGTTGCTGCTCACCATCAGCAACGACACCTGGTTCGGCAAGTCCATCGGTCCGCAGCAGCACCTGCAGATGGCGCAGATGCGCGCTTTGGAAAGCGGTCGCTGGCTGGTACGGGTTACCAACGACGGCATCACCGCCCTGGTCGATCCCTTCGGTCGCATCAGCCGGCAGATCCCGGCGTTCGAGGTCGGCGTGCTGCAGGGCAGCGTGGTGCCCATGGATGGCCTGACGCCCTATCTGCACTACCGCCTCTGGCCGCTGGGGATCTTTTCCGCCCTCGTGCTGCTCTGGGGTCTGCTGCTGCGGCGGCAGGATCGTCCCGAAGAGGCACCGCTGGTGGTGACTCAGCGATAGGCGAGCGGATAGAGCAGCAGCCCAGCGGCCTCGTTGAGCAACTGGGCGGTTTGCTCGACCGCCTTGGCTTCCGGCAGCCAGCCACCGAAGGGCCGTGCGTTGGGAATACCGATGAAGCCCATGGGCGCGGCCACCACCTGGAAGCCCTGGCGCTCGAAGCACCAGCGCGAACGGGCCATGTGATAGGCCTGGGTCACCAGCACCACCCGCTTCACCCCGGCCTCACGCAGCAGCGGCGCACTGAGGGTGGCGTTCTCCCAGGTGGTGCGGCTGGCACCTTCCTGCCAGCGCACCGGCACCCCCAGGTCACGCTCCATCACCTCGGTCATCAGTGCCGCCTCGCTCAGCGGTCGGTCATGGGGCGAGCCTCCGGTGATCAGCACCGGCAGGCCGCTGGCCTTGGCCAGCCGCGCCGCATAGCGCAATCGCTCCACCGCCAGGTGACTGGCGGCATCGCCGGCCCAGCCCGGATCGTCCACCTCGCGCCCGGCGCCCAGCACCACGATGGCATCGACCTGCTGCGCAAGCGTCGCCCAGCGCGCTTCGGGCAGGGCGGCGTCGCGCTCCAGCAGGCGACCGCCGGTTTCCACCACCACCGGCAGGGTACTGGCCCAGAGCCCCAGCAGACCGCCCAGGAAGCAGGCTAGACCCAAACGGGGATAGCGACGACGCAACCACCACCCTAGCAACAGGAGCAGCAGCAGGCCGCCCGGTGGCAGCAGCAGTTGCTTGAAGAAATAGCGCAGACCCATGGTCTCTCCGGTCGAGGCGACCTCCGGGCCGCGGCGGCGCTCAGTGTAGGGGAGCGCGGACCCGGGCAGAAGGACTCTCGACCAGGACCTGCCGCCCCTGGCAATGACTGCAAAAGGATCCCGCCGGCTGTACCCGCCCGCAGCCCAGGCAGCAGGCCATGGCCGCCTCCGTCGCCTGGTGACGTTCCAGCCAGCGCCTGATCAGGGCGTACTCGGCCGGACTCAGGCCCTGCACCTCGACCTCCCCATCGGCGCTGTCATAGAGACGCTCCTGGGTAGCCGCCTCATCCAGTGCCAGCGCCAGGCGCCGTTGCAGGCGCACGTCGACGGGCAGCTTGTCGGACTCGCGTCGAAACTTTCCCATGATGGCGATCATCCTCCCGGGTAATTGAACGGACGTTTGATCAGCCTAGTACGGCCCTTCCAACCCTGCCTCCCCCGGAGTGCGAAACAAGCGACAGCCCGGGACATTTCCCCGCGCTCGGGGGGTCATGTATGCTTGGCGGCTCGATCAAACGCCTCTGCAGCCCTCGACACGCCCATGCACGAACACTATCAGCCCCGCGAAATAGAAGCCGCCGCCCAGTCCTTCTGGGACCAGAATCTGTCCTTCAAGGCCACCATGCGTCCGGGCCAGGAGAAGTTCTACTGCCTGTCGATGTTCCCCTACCCCAGCGGCAAGCTGCACATGGGGCACGTGCGCAACTACACCATCGGCGACGTCATCGCCCGCTACCAGCGGATGCTGGGCAAGAACGTCCTGCAGCCCATGGGCTGGGACGCCTTCGGCATGCCCGCCGAAAACGCTGCCATGAAGAACGGCGTGGCCCCGGCCAAGTGGACCTACGAGAACATCGCCTACATGAAGTCCCAGCTGCAGAGCCTGGGCCTGGCGATCGACTGGTCCCGCGAGGTCACCACCTGCAAGCCCGACTACTATCGCTGGGAGCAGTGGCTGTTCACCCAGCTGTTCGAGAAGGGCATCATCTACCGCAAGAACGGCACGGTGAACTGGGACCCGGTGGACCAGACCGTACTGGCCAACGAGCAGGTCATCGACGGCCGCGGCTGGCGCAGCGGTGCGCTGATCGAGAAGCGCGAGATCCCCATGTACTACTTCCGCATCACCGACTATGCGGAAGAGTTGCTGACCTCCCTCGACGGCCTGCCCGGCTGGCCCGAGCAGGTCAAGACCATGCAGCGCAACTGGATCGGCAAGTCCCGCGGCATGGAGGTGCAATTCCCCTATGACCAGGACAGCATCGGCGCCGAAGGCACCCTGAAGGTCTTCACCACCCGCCCCGACACCCTGCTCGGCGCCACCTATGTCGCCGTGGCCGCGGAACACCCGCTGGCCACCCAGGCCGCCCAGGGCAATGCCGAGCTGCAAGCCTTCATTGACGAGTGCAAGCGCGGCGGCGTCGCCGAAGCCGACATCGCCACCCAGGAGAAGAAGGGCCTGGACACCGGCCTGTTCGTCCGCCATCCGCTGACCAACGCCCGCCTGCCGGTGTGGGTCGCCAACTATGTGCTGATGCACTATGGCGACGGCGCGGTCATGGCCGTGCCCGGTCACGACGAGCGTGACTTCGAATTCGCCAACAAGTACCAGTTGCCCATCGTCCAGGTGGTGGATACCGCCGAGGCCACCCGCGTGCTGGCCAATCCGGACGACTACAGCCCCGCGGAATACGAGCGCTACCAGTTCGACCCGGTGCAGTGGAAGGACTGGTACGGCAGCAAGGAAGGCTTCCTGATCAATTCCGGCGCCTACGACAACCTGAGCTACGACGCCGCCTTCGACGCCATCGGCGCCGATCTGCAGGCCAAGGGCCTGGGTCAGCCGCGCACCCAGTTCCGCCTGCGCGACTGGGGCATCAGCCGCCAGCGCTACTGGGGCTGCCCGATCCCGATCATCCACGGCGAAGATGGCATCGACATCCCGGTGCCGGCCGACCTGCTGCCGGTGGTGCTGCCCGAAGACGTGGTGCCGGACGGCGCCGGCTCGCCCCTGGCGCGCATGCCCGAGTTCTATGAGACCGCCGATCCGCGCAACGGCCAGCCGGCCCGGCGTGAAACCGACACCATGGATACCTTCGTCGAAAGCTCCTGGTATTTCGCCCGCTATGCCTCGCCGAACTTCACCGGCGGCATGCTGGACAAGGAAGAAGCCAACTACTGGCTGCCCGTCGACCAGTACATCGGCGGCATCGAGCACGCCATCCTGCACCTGCTTTATTCGCGCTTCTTCCACAAGCTGATGCGCGACCAGGGCCTGATCGATTCCGACGAGCCCTTCGAGAATCTGCTGACCCAGGGCATGGTGGTGGCCGAGACCTACTACCGCACCCTGCCCAACGGCAGCAAGGACTGGTTCAACCCGGCCGATGTCGAGGTGGAGCGCGATGCCAAGGCCAAGGTGATCGGCGCGCGCCTGAAGAGCGACGGCCAGCCGGTGGAAATCGGCGGCGTCGAGAAGATGTCCAAGTCGAAGAACAACGGCGTCGATCCCCAGGCGATGATCGACCAGTACGGTGCCGATACCTGCCGGCTGTTCATGATGTTCGCCTCGCCGCCGGACATGAGTCTGGAATGGTCCGATTCCGGCGTCGAGGGCGCCAGCCGCTTCCTGCGCCGCGTCTGGCGTCTGGCCCAGGCCCACGTTACCCAGGGCCTGCCGAGCGCCGACGCCCTTGGCGAGCTGTCGCCGGCCCAGAAGGAGGTGCGCCGCGCCATCCACCTGGCCATCCGCCAGGCCAGCCAGGATATCGGTCAGCATCACAAGTTCAACACCGCCATCGCCGCGGTCATGACCCTGATGAATGTGCTGGAAAAGGCTGCCCAGGACAGCGACACCGATCGCCGTCTGCTGCAGGAAGGCCTGGAGGCCGTCACCCTGCTGCTGGCCCCCATCACCCCGCACATCGCCCACGGTCTCTGGCAGCAGCTGGGCCACAGCGATGCGGTCATCGACGCCCGCTGGCCGCAGGTGGACGAAAGCGCCCTGGTGCAGGACAGTCTGCAGATCGTCATCCAGGTGAACGGCAAGCTGCGCGGCCAGATCGAAGTACCGGCCGATGCCAGCCGCGAGGCCATCGAGGCCGCCGCCCGCGCCAACGAGAACGTGGCACGCTTCACCGAGGGCCTGACCATCCGCAAGGTCGTCGTGGTCCCGGGTAAACTGGTCAACATCGTCGCCAACTAAGACACGCGAACGGAGCAGACAACAGATGAAGAAACGGATTCTCCCCGGCCTTGCGGTAGTCGGCCTGGCGACCCTGCTGACCGCCTGCGGCTTCCAGCTGCGTGGCACAGGCGAAACCCGCCTGACCGTGAACGAGCTGAACCTGACGGCGCGCGACGCCTATGGCCAGACCGTCAAGGACGTACGCGACATGCTCGAGGACGCCCATGTGCGGATCACCTCGGGCGCGCCCTACACCCTGGATCTGGGTGGCGAAGCCCAGAGCGAGCGCACCGCCAGCTACACCAGCGGCGCCCGCAGTGCCGAGGTCGAGCTGACCACCCGTCAGCCCTACACCATCATCGGCAAGAACCAGGCGGTGCTGGTCAGCGACTATCTGGAAACCCAGCGCTACTACGTGACCGACCAGAACAACATCGTCGGTTCCGAACAGCAGAAGGACCAGCTGCGTCGCGAAATGCGTCGCGAACTGGTGCAGCAGCTGGCCGCCCGCCTGCAGGCCCTGACGCCGGAGCGCCTGGACAAGCTGCAGCGCGACGCCGATGCCCGCGCCGCCGCCAAGGCCGAAGCCGACCGCCGCGCCCGCGAGTCCGCCCCGCCGCAGCAGTCGCCGATCGACATCCCCACCCCCGCGCGCTAAGCGCCGCAGCCGGAGCCGCAAGGCTCCGGTTTGCCCTTCCGGTTCAGCATGAAACTCAACGCCAATCAGCTGGGCAAGCAGCTCCAGGGCTCGCTGGCCGCCGTCTATGCCGTCAGTGGCGATGAGCCCCTGCTCTGCCAGGAAGCCAGCGATGCCATCCGCGGCGCGGCCCGTGCTCAGGGCTTCGACGAGCGCGAGGTCTTCGACGTCGATGCCGGCTTCGACTGGGGTCGTCTCTACGAGGCCGGCGCCAGCCTCTCGCTGTTCGCCCAGAAGCGCATCCTCGAATTGCGCCTGCCCACCGGCAAGCCTGGCGACAAGGGCTCCGCTGCCTTGCTCGACTACCTCGCCCGCCCGGCCGAGGACACCCTGTTGCTGATCAGCCTGCCGCGCCTCGACGCTGCCGCCCAGAAGACCAAGTGGGCCAAGGCCCTGCTGGAGCACCCGCAGGCGCAATTCGTGCAGATCTGGCCGGTGGAACTGGCGCAGTTGCCGCAGTGGATCAACCAGCGCCTGTCGCGCCTGGGGTTGGCCGCCACGCCCGAAGCGGTCGAACTGATCGCCGAACGGGTGGAAGGCAACCTGCTGGCCGCCGCCCAGGAGATCGAAAAGCTCCGCCTGCTCATCGAAGGCTCACAGGTGGACGCCGAGACCGTACGTGCCTCGGTGGCTGACAGTGCCCGCTACGACGTCTTCGGCCTGCTGGATGCCGCCCTGGCCGGCGATGCGGAGCACGCCCTGCGCATCCTCGAAGGCCTGCGTGGCGAAGGCGTGGAGGCGGCCGTGGTGCTCTGGGCCCTGGCCCGGGAATTGCGACTGCTGGCCAACCTGGCCCATCTTCAAGAAAGCGGTACGCCCCTGGATCGCGCCTTCACCCAGGTCAAGCCGCCGGTGTGGGACAAGCGACGCCCCCTGGTCAGTCGGGCCCTGCAGCGCCAGGGCGCCCGCCGCCTGGAAGCCCTGCTGCGCGAGGCCCAGGTCGCCGACGAACAGATCAAGGGCCAGGCGCCCGGCGAGGTCTGGCTGACGCTGGCCAGCCTCGCCCTGACGCTCGCCGGCAAGCGACTGGCCCTGCCCAGGTCCTAGCGCTGGCCGGCGCTTGTAATGGCCGGCCCTTGCAATAGACTGGCGTGCCCCCATCAAGGGGGAGTCCCCACCCCTCGGAGCACGCACTCATGGCCAAGAAATACAGCCGCGGCCCCAACAAGGCCAAGGTCCTCGTCAGCGATCCCCGTTATCGCGCCCGCCAGGAAAAACCCGCCAAGGGCAAAGGCAGCTACCGCCGCGAAGCCTTCTCGTTGCAAGACGAGAAGGCTTCGGTCTTTCTGGCCGCCTGAAAGCCGCGCTCAGACGCCTGACAGACGTCAGGACCCGGGCCGTGCTAAGGTGAGCCTTCCTGCCTAGACGTCCGGTGGAGACAGATGCAATTCGGGAAAACCCGCGGATTCAAGACCGGCGGCCTCCTCGCCGGAACCCTGGTCACCCTGCTGACCGCGGCCCTGGCCGCCTGCGCCCAGACCCAGACGACGCCCACCGCGGCGTCCTCTTCACCCGCCTCGTCCAAACCCGCACCCGCGGCCAATGCCCCCGCCTCGGCGGCCGAGGCCCTGCCGCAGCCGGATGAGAGCTTCGAGCAATGGCGCAGTCGCTTTCGCACCCTGGCCCTGGGCCGGGGCATCTCGGCCGCTACCTTCGACCAGGCCTTTGCCGGCGTGCAACCCGATCCGGCGGTCATCGCCGCCGATCGCAGCCAGCCGGAATTCACCAAACCGGTCTGGGAGTACCTGGAATCCGCCGTCTCGCCCCTGCGGGTGCGCAACGGCAAGAGCCTGCTGATCCAGCAGGCCGGGCTGCTGGCCTCCCTGGAAGCCCGCTACGGCATCGAGCCCGCGCGCCTGGTGGCCTTCTGGGGCATGGAAAGCAACTACGGCAACAACATGGGCAACAAGGGCGTCATCCGTTCCCTGGCCACCCTCGCCTATGAAGGTCGCCGCCCGGACTTCGCCCAGGACCAGCTCATCGCCGCCCTCGGCATCCTGCAGCACGGCGACGTCACCGCCGACCGCATGATCGGCTCCTGGGCCGGCGCCATGGGCCAGACCCAGTTCATTCCCACCACCTACGACCAGTACGCGGTGGACTTCGACGGCGACGGTCGCCGCGACATCTGGGGCTCAACCGCCGACGCCCTGGCCTCCACCGCCAACTACCTCAAGGCCTCCGGCTGGCAGGACGGCAAGCCCTGGGGCTACGAGGTCCGGGTCCCGGCCAACTTCGACTACAGCCTGGCCGACATGGGCGTGCGCAAGAGCCTGGCCGAGTGGAACGCCCTGGGCATCCAGGGCCTCGGCCTGCCGCAACCGGCCGCCCAGCCCAGCGACAGCGCCTCGCTGCTGCTGCCCGCCGGCCATCGCGGTCCGGCCTTCCTGGTGTTCAACAACTTCCGCACCATCCTCAGGTACAACAACTCCAGCTCCTATGCCCTGGGCGTGGCGCTGCTCTCGGAGCGCTATCGCGACGCCGGCCAGATCGCCGGCAGTTGGCCCACCGATGACCTGCCGTTGAGCCGTAGCGAGCGGGTCGAACTGCAGCAGCGCCTGGCTGCCCTGGGGCTGGACCCGGGCAGTGCCGACGGCATCATCGGCGCCAACACCCGCAAGGCCATCCGCGCCTACCAGCAATCCCAGGGCTGGCCCGCCGACGGCTATCCCAATCACCAGCTGCTGGAAAAACTGCGCGGCTGAGGCCTTCGACGACCCGTACCTCAACCAGGGGCGGGTCGTCGAGCGT
Organism: Pseudomonas sp. MS15a(2019); assembly: GCF_013277805.1. NCBI lineage: Bacteria > Pseudomonadati > Pseudomonadota > Gammaproteobacteria > Pseudomonadales > Pseudomonadaceae > Pseudomonas > Pseudomonas sp. MS15a(2019). The sequence continues at coordinate 176,341 of NZ_VBTN01000005.1, read as the reverse complement.
CAGGCGTAGCGCGCCTCTCCCACCAGCACCGCCAGCAGGGCTGTTGCCGCTGGCGACAGTTCGGCGAAATCCCGACAGCCCACCACCAGCTCCCGACGCGCCCAGGCATCGCTCAGCGGATGGCTGGCCAATACCCATCGCTTTTCCGCCTGGACCAGACTCGCCGCGGGCAGGATGGCCACGCCCAGGCCCCGGGCGACCAGGGCACAGGCCTGGGCCGGACTCGGCACCCGGATACGGATCGCCAGCTCCCGCGCCCACTGCGCCGCCTGGGCTTCCACATGCAGCTGCAAGGCATTGCCACGCGACAGACCGACGAAGGGCTGTTCGAGCAACCGCGCGAACTCGATCGCCTCACCCGCGGCCAGCGGTATGCGTCCCGGTGCTGCGACCAGCACCAGGGGGTCCACCCGGAAGGGCCGGACGTGCAGCCCTTCCACCTCCGGCGCCGCGACGAAGATGCCCAGGTCGGCACGGCCTTCGCGGAGCGCCGGTACGATGCGCGAACTCGGCAATTCCTCGACTTCCACATCCACCCTGGGCTGCGCCTGGAGGAAAACCGCCAGGGGCTCATCGAGGTGCTCCATCAGCGCGGCGCCATTCGCCAACAAACGCACCCGCGTGCGGCTGTTGGCCACCGCGCCGGCAAGATCCTGGGCCATCTCGTCCAACCGCAGCAGGATCGCCCGGGCATGGCGCTCCAGGGTCAGGCCGGCCGGTGTGGGACGCACGCCACGCGCATGACGAACCAGGAGCGGCGTACCCAGGCTGTCTTCCAGGGCCTTGATGCGGGTACTGGCCGAGGGCAACGCCAGGTGGCTCCGCTCGGCGCCCAGGGTGATGCTGCGCGCTTCCACGACATGGAGGAACAGCCGCAGGTCGAGCAGGTCGTAGCGCATCGCCTCAAAGCCTCTGTATGGACCTTAGGCAGCCTTCGCCAATCCCGGCTTCTCACCCAGGGTCCTGGAGCCCATGGTAACGCCTCCACCCGAGGAGACGACCATGACCCTGCTGCTCTGTATCCTGATCTTCGTGCTGGCGGGACTGACCAAGGGTGTGCTCGGCCTGGGCCTACCCACCGTCGCCATGAGTCTACTGGCGCTGCTGATGACCCCGGCCGAAGCCGCTGCCCTGCTGTTGATCCCGTCCCTGCTCACCAATGTCTGGCAATTCTGCGCCGGCCCCGCGCCCTGGCAGAGCGTCAAACGCCTGTTGCCGCTGCAACTGGCACTGGTGCCGGGTACCCTGCTCAGCATCCCGCTGCTGACCGGGAGCGATAGCGCCGGACTCGCCGCCGCGCTCGGTGCGGTGCTGGTCGCCTATGGCCTGATCGGCTGGACCGGCTGGCGGCCGCCCGTACCGGGCCGCCATGAGGGCAAGGTCGCGCCCCTGGTGGGCTTCGTCACCGGTCTGATCACCGGCATGACCGGGGTCTTCGTGCTGCCGGCGGTGCCCTACCTGCAAAGCCTGGCTCTGGACAAGGAACGGCTGATCGAGGCCTTGGGCCTGACCTTCACCGTGGCCTCCCTGGCGCTGCTGATCGGCCTCTGGTGGCAGGACGCGCTGGCCATAGAACGCCTGGGCGCCTCCAGCCTGCTGCTGCTGCCGGCCCTCCTGGGCATGTGGGTGGGCCAGCGCGTGCGTCAGGGACTCGACGAGCAGTTGTTCCGCCGGCTGTTCTTTGGGGGGTTGCTGCTGTTGGGTGCCTACGCCGTCCTGCATTATCTGCTGCGCCTGGGCTATCTTGGCTGAGCCCGTCATCACAGTGCAGCCTGGCCCAGCCGGTGTAGGCTGCACCTTCGGCGGGCGTCACGGTCTATGGGCGTAGCTGAACGGTCGCCGCACAGCGGTTAGCCTTCAGACCCGGCCCCGTGCCCGACCGTTGCCCTTTTCCGACGTATACAGGACGCTTTCATGACGCTCGCTCCCAATGCAGGACGCCTCCCCGACGAGAACACCCTGACCCATCTGCCGCGCCTGGTGGCACGCTACTACAGCGATCGCCCCGACCCCAGCGATCCGGGTCAGCAGGTGGCCTTCGGCACCTCCGGGCACCGTGGTTCCTCGCTCAAGGGCAGCTTCAACGAGTGGCACATCCTCGCCATCACCCAAGCCATTTGCGAATACCGCAAGGCTCAGGGCGTCGACGGTCCGCTGTTCATGGGCATGGATACCCATGCGCTGTCCGAGCCGGCCTTTATCTCCGCCCTGGAAGTCCTGGCCGCCAACGGCGTGGACGTCCGTATCGACGCCGGCTGCGCCGAGACCAACGGCGAACCGGGTTACACCCCCACCCCGGCGCTATCCAACGCCATCCTCGAATACAACGCCGGCCGCAGCTCGGGCCTGGCCGATGGCATCGTCATCACCCCGTCGCACAACCCGCCGGCCGATGGCGGTTTCAAGTACAACCCCACCAATGGCGGCCCGGCCGATACCAACGTCACCAAATGGATTCAGGACCGTGCCAATGCCCTGCTGGCGAACGGTCTGGAAGGTGTCCAGCGCATGGATTACCGCCAGGCGCTCAAGGCTGCCACTACCCAGAGATTCGACTTCCTCGACCGCTATGTCAGCGGGCTGGGCCAGGTCATCGACCTGGACGCCATCCGTGGCTCCGGCCTGACCTTTGGCGTCGACCCCCTCGGCGGCGCCGGGGTGCACTACTGGCCGCGCATCGCCGAGCGCTATGGCCTGCCGCTGGAAGTGCTGTCGACCCGTGTCGATCAGACCTTCCGCTTCATGCGCCTGGACTGGGACGGCAAGATCCGCATGGACTGCAGCTCGCCCCATGCCATGGCCGGCCTGATCGAGAACAAGGACAGATTCGACGTCTCCTTCGCCTGCGACACCGACCATGACCGCCACGGCATCGTCGCCCGCTCGGTGGGCCTGCTCAACCCCAACCATTACCTGGCGGTGGCCATCGAGTACCTGTTCACCCATAGACCCCAGTGGAGCCAGCAGGCCGGCATCGGCAAGACCCTGGTGTCTTCCTCGATGATCGACCGGGTGGCCCAGGGCATCGGCCGCCAAGTGGTGGAAGTGCCGGTAGGCTTCAAGTGGTTCGTCGACGGCCTGCTGGACGGCAGCCTGGGCTTCGGTGGCGAGGAATCTGCCGGTGCGTCCTTCCTGCGCAAGGCTGGCGGCGCCTGGTCCACCGACAAGGACGGCCTCATCCTCGGTCTGCTGGCGGCGGAAATCACCGCCGTGACTGGCAAGGACCCGGGCGAGCGCTACCAGGCCCTGACCGAGCGCTTCGGCGCGCCGGTCTACCAGCGCATCGACGCCGCCGCCGACCGGGAGCAGAAGGCTCGCCTTGGCAAGCTGTCCGCTGCCCAGGTCACCGCCAAGGAGCTGGCCGGCCAGCCGATCACCGCCATCCTTACCGAGGCGCCCGGCAACGGCGCCGCCATCGGTGGCCTCAAGGTAGTCACCGAGAACGGCTGGTTCGCCGCCCGTCCTTCGGGTACCGAGGACGTCTACAAGATCTACGCCGAGAGCTTCGAGGGCGAAGCCCACCTGGGCCGTATCCAGGAAGAAGCCAAGGCACTGGTGGATGGTGTGCTGCGCGGCTGATAACGCGCGCCCTCACCCCGACCCTCTCCCAAAGGGAGAGGGGGCTAGAAGCGGTGAGGTGTTCATCTCCGCAATGGAAAAGGGCAGCCACTGGGCTGCCCTTTTCCATGACGACGCCAGGATCAGTTGATCTTGGTGCCGTGGGCCTGCTGGTCGGCGTGGTAGGACGAGCGCACCAGCGGACCGGACGCGACATTCTTGAAGCCCATCTTGGCGCCCTCCTCGGCATACCAGGCGAAGGTATCCGGGTGGACGAAGCGCTGCACCGGCAGGTGGTTGCGCGAGGGCTGCAGGTACTGGCCGAGGGTCAGCATGTCGATCTCGTGCTCGCGCATGCGCTGCATGACCTCGATGACTTCCTCGTCGGTCTCGCCCAGACCCAGCATCAGGCCGGACTTGGTCGGCACGTGGGGCACGCGCTTCTTGAAGTTCTGCAGCAGGTCCAGCGACCACTCGAAGTCCGAACCCGGACGCGCGGCCTTGTACAGGCGCGGGACGGTCTCCAGGTTGTGGTTGAAGACATCCGGCGGCTCCTGCTCGGTGATCGCCAGGGCAACGTCCATGCGGCCGCGGTAGTCGGGCACCAGGGTCTCCAGCTGAATGCCGGGGGTCAGCTTGCGGATCTCGCGCAGGCAGTCGACGAAGTGCTGGGCACCGCCGTCGCGCAGGTCGTCGCGGTCCACCGAGGTGATCACCACGTACTTGAGGCCCAGGTCAGCGATGGCCACCGCCAGGTTCTTCGGCTCGTCCACGTCCAGCGGCTTCGGCCGGCCGTGGCCGACGTCGCAGAAGGGGCAGCGCCGGGTGCAGATGTCACCCATGATCATGAAGGTGGCGGTGCCGCCGGAGAAGCACTCGCCCAGGTTGGGGCAGGAGGCCTCTTCGCAGACGCTGTGCAGCTTGTGCTTGCGCAGCAGCTGCTTGATGCGCTCGACCTCGGGGGTGACCGGGATGCGTACGCGGATCCAGTCCGGCTTGCGCGGCAGCTCCTCGGTGGGAATGATCTTTACCGGGATGCGTGCGACCTTTTCGGCACCGCGCAGCTTGACGCCGGCTTCCACCTTGTTGGGGCGGGCGGGCGGGGTAAGGGTCTGGACGCTGTCTTGTACTGTAGTGGTCATGTCAATCCGATTCCAGGGTGATCGGTTCGGGGTAGCCCAGGCGCAGACTCAGGTGACGCACCAGAGACTCGCGGACCTCGTCGAAAGCTAGTGGCCCGGTCACCAGATCGCGGAGCTGGGTCATGGCCAGGCCGGCATAACCGCAGGGGTTGATCCGGCGGAAGGGCGCCAGATCCATGTCAACGTTGAGCGCCAGTCCATGGAAGGAACGCCCATTGCGGATGCGCAGCCCCAGGGAGGCGATCTTGGCGCCATCCACATAGACACCCGGCGCATCGGCCCGGGCCGCGGCCTGCACACCCCAATCGGCGAGCAGCGCGATCAGGCTGTCTTCCATGGCGCTGACCAATTCTCGCACGCCCAGGCCCTTGCGGCGAACATCCAGCAGCACATAGGCGATGAGCTGACCGGGTCCATGGTACGTGACCTGGCCGCCGCGATCGACCTGCACCACCGGAATGTCGCCCACGGCGAGCAGGTGCTCGGGCTTGCCGGCCTGCCCCTGGGTGAAGACCGCAGGGTGCTGCAGCAGCCAGAGTTCGTCGGGGGTGGCCGGGCCGCGCTCGTCGGTGAAGCGACGCATGGCGTCCAGGGTCGCCGCGTAGGGCCGCAGGCCCCAGCGGCGCACGCCCAGGCTGGCCGGGGCGGGAGCGTTCATCAGATCACCATGTGCACGCGGCCGGTGGCGCGCAGGTCCTGGTGGATGGCCTGCAGCTGGTCCACGCCGGTGGCGGTGATGAGCACCTGCACCGAGAGGAAGCGGCCGTTGCGGCTGTCACGGCTCACCAGGGTGCCGCGATCCAGGTCCGGCGCGTGGCGCTGGACGATGTCGAGCACCAGCTCGGCGAAATCGGCACCGGCATCGCCGATCACCTTGATGGGATAGCGCGGGCAGGGAAATTCGATCTTGGGGGGTTGTACGTCTTCGGTCATGCGGACTTCCAGGCCGATCGCGGTCGGCAGGGGGTGAAAGGCCCGCGAGCGCGGGCCTTTCCAGGACAACGGATCAGTTGAACAATCCGTAGAAGAACAGGCGAATGCTATCCCACAGGCGACGGAAGAGGCCACCCTCCTCGACCGGCTGCAAGGCGACCAGGTCGGCGGTGTGCACCACCTTGTCATCCAGCTTCACCTCGACCTTGCCGATCACCTGGCCCTGGGCGATGGGAGCGGTCAGCTGCGGATTGAGCACCATCTCGGCATGCAGCTTCTTGGCCTGGCCACGCGGCAGGGTCATGGTCAGGTCGTTGGCCAGACCGGCCTGGACCTCACGGGCGTCGCCCTTCCACACCGGCGCCTTGGCCAGTTCGGTGCCCTTCTTGTAGAAGGACTGGGTCTCGAAGAAGCGGAAGCCGTAGGTCAGCAGCTTCTGGGTCTCGGCGGCACGGGCCTGTTCGCTGTTGGTGCCGAACACCACGGCGACCAGGCGCATGCCATCGCGAACGGCCGAGGCCACCAGGCAGTAGCCGGCTTCATCGGTGTGGCCGGTCTTCAGGCCGTCGACGGTCTTGTCGCGCCACAGCAGCAGGTTGCGGTTGGGCTGCTTGATGTTGTTCCAGAAGAATTCCTTCTGGGAGTAGATGGCGTAGTGCTGGGCATCGGCGTTGATGATGGCGCGCGCCAGGATGGCCATGTCATGGGCCGAGGAATAGTGGTTCGGATCCGGCAGGCCGGTGGCGTCCATGAAGTGGGTGTTCTGCATGCCCAGCTTCTGCGCGGTGGTGTTCATCATGTCGGCGAAGGCGTCTTCGCTGCCGGCGATGTGCTCGGCCAGGGCGACGCTGGCGTCGTTGCCGGACTGGATGATGATGCCGTGCAGCAGGTCACCGACCGACACCTGGGTGCCGACCTTGATGAACATCCGCGAACCGCCGGTACGCCAGGCGTGCTCGCTGACGGTGACCATGTCCGATTCCTTGATGCGACCCCGGTTGATTTCCAGGGTGGCGATGTAGGCGGTCATCAGCTTGGTCAGGCTGGCCGGCGGCAGGCGCTGGTCGGAGTTGGATTCGGTGAGCACGGCGCCGCTGTTGGCATCCATGAGAATCCAGGCCTTGGCGGCCAGCTGGGGCGCCGCCGGAACCATTGTCTCGGCCGCCCAGACGGCCGGGACACAGGCGATCGTTACTAGGAGGAGCAGGCGTCGAGCGAGTTTTGCGATTGTCATCCGAATCTCTGAAAGGTTGGGGTATGGCAGGAGCAGCGGACCCAGACCGCACGGTCCACGGCGATCCGCGCGAGGCGGATCACGACGGCTGGGGCCGGCGACTGGGCGTCATGAAGCATCCCTGCTTCAATCCGGTTGCACGAGAGACGCCTGACCCAGGCGGGCCACGCGTACGCTGTTCTGGAGCTGGGAGACCTCAGCCGGCTGGACCGGTCCGAGGCGGACCCGATGCAAGGTCTGCTGGTTGCGCACCGTCGAACTGATGAACACCGGGGCACCGGTCAGGTCGCTGAGCTTGTCCTTGAGCAATTCCGCAGCGTCCGGATTGGCGAAGGCCGCCACCTGCAGATAGAGCCCAGCGGCTGGGACAGAAACGTTTTTTTTTGCGTCGACGGCCGCGGGCGTCACCGGCTCGGCGTGCTGGTTGACCGGTGGCGTATAGGTCTCGATGGCGCCGAAGGTCTGGGTCTCGGTGGTCTTCTGGGCCACCGGCGCCTGGCGCGGCTGGGCCAGCACCATGGGCACCGCCTGGCCGCGTTGGGCCCAGTACTGCTGCGGATCTATGCCTTCGACACTGACCCGGGCGGTGCCGATCTCGGCGTAGCCGAGCTTCTTGGCCGCGGCAAAGGACAGGTCGATGACCCGGTCGGAATAGAAGGGCCCGCGGTCGTTGACGCGCAGGATCACGCTGCGGCCGTTGTCCAGGTTGGTGACCCGCACGTAGCTGGGCAGCGGCAGGGTCTTGTGCGCCGCGGTCATGCCATAGAGGTCGTAGGTCTCGCCGTTGGCGGTGGCCTGACCATGGAACTTGGTGCCGTACCAGGACGCGGTGCCGGTCACGCGGTAGTTGCGCGAGTCGGTCAGCGGGAAATAGGTCTTGCCCAGAACGGTGTAGGGATTGTTCTTCAGCGGCCCGTTGTAGGGCATGGGCACGGCGTCGGGAATGCGGCTGACGTCCACGTCCCACCAGGGCGCACCGTCACGGTGCGGACGCAGGTAGCCACCCGGCCCGGCCACACCCTTGCTGGTCGGCTTGGGCGCCTGGCTGGAACAACTCACCAGCAACAGGCCGAGACCCAGGCAGCCGGCCAGGCGCGCCAGGGCAGTCAGACGCATCACGGCTTGGCACCCTCGGCGGCATGGCGCTCGGCGATGGCGTTCGCCAGATCGGTCACCGCCATGGCGTACATGACGCTGCGGTTGTATCGGGTAATGGCGTAGAAATTGGGCAGGCCCATCCAGTACTCCGGTCCCTTGTCTCCGTCGAGGCGGAACGAGGTTACACGCAAATCGTCACGCAGGGCAGGGTCTTGAGCGTTCCAGCCCAGGGCACGCAGCTCGGCGACGCTCTTGACCGGCTCGATCCCGGCCACCACGCCCTCCTCCACCCGCTCGCCGCTGACCTGGGCGCGAATGGCGGTCGGCCCGCGGCCGGACCAGCCGTGGCGCTTGAAGTAGTTGGCCACGCTGCCGATGGCGTCGGTGGGATCGGACCAGATGTTGATGTGGCCGTCGCCATCGAAGTCCACCGCATAGGCGCGGAAGCTGCCCGGCATGAATTGCGGCAGGCCCATGGCCCCGGCATAGGAACCGGTCAGGCTGAGCGGATCGACCTGCTGCTCGCGGGCGAGCAGCAGGAATTCACGCAGCTGGCTGCGGAAGAAGGGCGCGCGCGGCGGATAGTCGAAGGCCAGGGTCGAGAGCGCATCCAGCACCCGGTAGTTGCCGGTATTGCGACCGTAGAAGGTTTCCACGCCGATGATGGCGACGATGAACTGGGCCGGCACGTCGTATTCGCGCTCGGCGCGGGCCAGCGCCTCTTCGTGGGTCTTCCAGAAGTCGACACCCTGGGCGATGCGCCGATCGGTGATGAAGATGGGGCGGTATTCGCTCCAGGGCTTGACCCGCTCGGCCGGTCGCGAGATGGCGTCGAGGATGGCCTGCTTGCGCTCGACTTCGCCGAACAGCGCCTGCAACTGTTCCGGGGCGAAGCCATAGCTCTGACTCATCTCGGCGATGAAGTCGCACGTCAGCGGTGCCGTGTCGTAGTCACCCGCGACGACACCGGTCGTCACGCCCATCGCCGTGGCGAGCCCGAGGCTCTGCAAGCAGCGACGCATCCATCCCATTGTCGGCATCTAACCCTTCTTTGTTGCGTGTTAAACCTGGGCGATCCACTTGCGGTGCGTGTGGATCGACATCAAAACTCCGAACCCGGTGAGCAAGGTGACCACCGAGGTGCCGCCATAACTGATGAATGGCAGCGGGACACCCACCACGGGCAGGAGGCCGCTGACCATGCCGATGTTGACGAAGACATAGACGAAGAAGGTCATGGTCACGCCGCCGGCGAGCAATTTGCCGAACAACGTCTGGGCCTGCACGGTGATGGTCAGGCCGCGACCGATGAGCAGCAGATAGAGCACCAGCAGCAGGCAGACACCGACCATGCCGAACTCTTCGCCGAGGACGGCAATGATAAAGTCCGTGTGACTTTCCGGCAAAAAATCCAGATGAGACTGGGTACCCAGCAGCCAGCCCTTGCCGAACACCCCGCCCGAGCCGATGGCGGCCTTGGACTGGATGATGTTCCAGCCGGCGCCCAGCGGATCCATTTCCGGATCGAGAAAGGTCAGCACGCGGCGTTTCTGGTAGTCGTGCAGCACGAAGAACCACATGGCCACCGCCAAGGGCACCGCAGCGCTCACCGCGCCGATCAGCCAGCGCCACTGCAGGCCGCCGACGAACAGCACGAAGCCACCCGAGGCCAGCACCAGCATGGCGGTACCGAGGTCGGGCTGATCGAGGATCAGCACGAAGGGCACCACCACCAGCGAAAGGCTGATCAGGCTGTGCTTGAAGTTCGGCGGCAGACTGCGCTTGGACAGGTACCAGGCCATCATCATGGGCATCAAGAGCTTCATGAATTCCGACGGCTGGAAGCGGATGACCCCGGGAATGTTGATCCAGCGGGTCGCGCCCATGGCGTTGTGGCCCATGACGTCCACCACCACCAGCAAGGCCACGCCGACCACATAGCCCAGGGGTACCCAGCGCGCCATGAAGCGCGGTTCGAGCTGGGCGACGACGGCCATGGCCACCAGGCCGAGACCAAAGGAGCTGGCCTGCTTGAACAGCAGGTCGAGATTGCGCCCACCGGCGGAATAGAGGACGAACAGGCCGGTCGCGCCCAGCATCAGCAGCAGGATCAGCAGAGGGCCGTCGATGTGCAGGCGCTGCAGCAGGGTAGCCCGCCGCTTCATCACGTCCCCTTCGGGAATGGTGCGATCGAAGTTGGGAGCGAGACTCATGGCTGCACCTTGGTCGCGGCGGCGGTGGCCCCGGCGGTGGTCGGCTTGGCGTACTCGGCCTTGAGATGGCCCTGCTCATCGAGCAGCCAGGCGTCGAGCACCTGACGCACCACCGGGGCGGCCACGCCGCTGCCCGACTCGCCGTTCTCGACCATCACCGCCACGGCGATCTGCGGATTGTCGGCCGGGGCGAAGGCGACGAACAGGGCGTGGTCGCGATGCCGCTCCTTGAGCGCCGCCGAGTTGTACTTTTCGTTCTGGCGAATGGCTACCACCTGGGCGGTACCGCTCTTGCCGGCGATGCGGTACTGGGCACCGACGTTGATCTTGTGCGCGGTACCGCGGGGATTCTGCACCACCATTTCCATGCCGTGGATGGCGCGATCCCAATAGCTGGGATCCTTGAGCTCGATGTCGGGCATGGGATTGCTGTCCACCGGCGGCTGGCCGTCGAGGCTCTTGGCCAGGTGTGGGCGGATCCACTTGCCATGGTTGGCGATCAAAGTGGTGACCTGGGCCAGCTGCAGCGGCGTGGTCTGCATGTAGCCCTGACCGATACCGAGGATCAGCGTTTCGCCGGGGAACCAGGCCTGACGGCGGGTGGCACGCTTCCACTGGCGCGAGGGCATCAGGCCCGGTGCCTCTTCGAACATGTCCAGGGCGACCTTTTGCCCGAGGCCGAACTTGCCCATGTACTCGGAAAGCCGATCGATGCCGATCTTGTGCGCAAGATCGTAGAAATAGGTGTCATTGGATCGCATCAGCGCCATGTCCAGATCCACGTAGCCGTCGCCGCCGTGGTTCCAGTTACGGTACTTGTGATCGTAGTTGGGCAACTCGTAGTAGCCCGGATCGAAGACCCGCGCCTGGGGCGTGGTGGCGCCGCTGTCGAGACCGGCGATGGCCACCGCCGGCTTGATAGTCGAGCCCGGCGGATAGAGCCCGCGCAGCACCCGGTTGTAGAGCGGGCGATCGATGGAGTCGCGCAGCTCGGAATATTCCTTGAAGCTGATCCCGGTGACGAAGGGATTGGGGTCGTAGCTCGGTTGGCTGACCATGGCCAATACCTCGCCAGTCCTGGGCTGGATGGCGACGATGGCGCCACGGCGCCCACCCAGGGCGGCTTCGGCGGCGGCCTGCAGGCGCGAATCTATGGTCAGGACGATGTCCTTGCCCGGCTTGGGGTCGGTGCGATTGAGCACCCGCAGCACCCGGCCGCGGGCGTTGGTCTCCACCTCTTCGTAGCCCACTTCGCCGTGCAGCTCGGGCTCGTAGAAGCGCTCCACGCCGGTCTTGCCGATGTGGTGGGTGCCGCTGTAGTTGACCGGATCCAGGCGCTTGAGCTCCTGCTCGTTGATCCGCCCGACATAGCCCACCGAATGGGCGAAGTGCTCGCCCATGGGATAGTGGCGCACCAGTTGCGCCGTCACCTCGACCCCAGGCAGGCGGAACTGGTTGACGGCGATCTTGGCGATCTGCTCCTCGGTCAGCTCGAACAGCACCGGCACGGGTTCGAAGGGACGCCGGCCCTGTTTCATGCGCTTCTCGAACAGCTCGCGGTCTTCCTCGGTCAGGCCCAGGACCTGCACCAGCGTATCGAGAGTCTGTCGCCAGTTGTCGGCCCGCTCGCGGGTGATGGTCAGGCTGAAGCTGGGACGGTTGTCGGCGACGATGATGCCGTTGCGGTCGTAGATCAGGCCCCGGGTGGGCGGGATCGGCTGGACATGGACCCGGTTGTTTTCCGACAGGGTCGAATGGTAGTCGTGCTGGATGACCTGCAGGTAGTACATGCGCGCCACCAGTACGCAGGCGAGCACGAGAAAGATCACCGCCCCGATCGTCACGCGGGCGCGGACGAGCTGGGCGTCTTTCTCGTGGTCCTTGAGGCGTATGGGTTGCGACATCGCAGGTACGGACTACTTGTGATACGGATGGCCGGCCAATACGGTCCAGGCGCGATAGAGCTGCTCACCGACGAGGATGCGCACCAGCGGATGCGGCAGAGTCAGCGGCGAGAGCGACCAGCGCTGTTCACTGCGGGCCTGCACCTCGGGCGCGAGGCCCTCGGGGCCGCCGACCATGAGGTTGACGGTCCGGGCCTCCAGGCGCCACTGCTGGAGTGTTTCAGCCAATTGCTCGGTGCTCCAGGGCTTGCCGGTGACCTCCAAGGTCACCACGCGCTCGCCCGGCTGCACCTTGGCCAGCATGGCCTCACCCTCCTGGCGGATCAGCCGGGCGACGTCGGCGTTCTTGCCGCGGGTCTGCAGTGGGATCTCGACGAGTTCCAGCGGCAGTTCCGGCGGTAGACGCTTGACGTACTCGTGCCAGCCCTCCTCGACCCAGCGCGGCATGCGCGAGCCGACGGCGATGAGACGCAGGCGCACCGGACTTATTCGCCTTGGGCGGCGCGGCTCTGCTCGGCACCGCGCCAGAGGCGCTCGAGGTCATAGAACTCGCGGGTGGTCGGCAGCATCACGTGGACGACCACGTCGCCCAGGTCCAGCAGCGCCCATTCGCCGCCTTCCAGGCCTTCGCTGCCCAGCGGACGCACGCCCTGCTGCTTGACCTTTTCCAGCACGTTGTCGGCCAGCGACTTGACGTGGCGGCTAGAGGTGCCGCTGGCGATGACCATGATGTCGGTCACGCTGGTCTTTTCCCGCACGTCCAGGGAGATGATGTCCTGGGCCTTCATGTCTTCCAGGGCGGCGATGGCCACCTGGACGAGTTGTTCGCTTTGCATGGTGTAGCTCTTACCTCGGTTCGGAGGACGCCGGATAGAGGCCGTGCGTCCGGATGTAGTCAAGCACGGCATCGGGCACCAGGAAGCGGATGGACTTCCCGGTAGCCAAGAGGCCGCGGATCTGGGTGGCGGACACCGCGAGCGGGTTCTGCCAGATAAAGGTGATCTGCCCGCCCGGCCCCTTCAGGGCCTGGGGATCGGGCTGACTGCGCGCCGCCAGGAAATCACGCAATTCCTGGCAGGGCTCGCTGTCGGCATCGGGTCGTTGCAGGACCAGGATGTGGCACAGCTCCAGCAATTCGCGCCAGCGGTGCCAGCCTGGCAGGCCGCAGAAGGCGTCCCAGCCCAGCATGAGCAACAGCTGCACCTCATCGCCGAGTTCGGCGCGCAGGCTTTCCAGGGTCTCTATGGTATAGGAGTGACGCGTCCGGCGCAGTTCCCGGTCATCGACCACCAGGGTCGCGACGTCGGCCACCGCCAGGCGCACCATCGCCAGGCGATCCTCGGCGGAGACGCTGGGCGCTTCGCGATGGGGCGGCCGGGCGCTGGGAATCAGCCGTAGCTCGTCCAGTGCCAGGGCTTCGGCCACCTCCAGCGCCGCGCGCAGGTGGCCGATGTGCACGGGATCGAAGGTACCGCCGAACAAGCCGATGCGGGTGGGCAGGCTGCTCATCAGCTGCGGACGTGACCGTCGCCGAAGACCACGTATTTCTCGCTGGTCAGTCCTTCCAGGCCCACCGGCCCGCGGGCGTGCAGCTTGTCAGTGGAAATGCCGATCTCGGCGCCCAGGCCGTATTCGAAGCCGTCGGCGAAGCAGGTCGGCGCATTGACCATGACCGAACTGGAATCGACTTCGGCGAGGAAGCGCCGCGAACGGCCGAGATTTTCCGTCACGATCGCATCGGTGTGATGGGAGCCGTAGTGGTTGATATGCTCGATTGCCTGGTCCAGACCCTCGACGATGCGGATCGACAGAATGGGTGCCAGGTATTCGGTGGACCAGTCGGCCTCGGTGGCGGGCAGGGCCTGGATCAGGTCACGCGTACGCTCGCAGCCCCGCAGTTCCACGCCCTTCTCTTCGAAGCGGCGCGCCATGGCCGGCAGGAAGGTTTCAGCGACCTTGGCATCGACCAGCAGCGTTTCCATGGCACCGCAGATGCCATAGCGGTAGCACTTGGCGTTGAAGGCGATGGACTCGGCCTTGGCAAGGTCGGCAGCCTCGTCGACATAGACGTGGCAGATGCCGTCCAGATGCTTGATTACCGGGACGCGGGCATCGTTGCTGATGCGCTCGATCAGATTCTTGCCACCCCGCGGCACGATGACGTCGACAAACTCCGGCATGGTGATCAGGGCGCCGACGGCAGCCCGGTCGGTGGTCTCCACCACCTGGACCGCTGCAGCGGGCAATCCGACCTTCGCCAGGCCCTTCTGAATGCAGGCCGCGATGGCGCGATTGGAGCGAATGGCTTCCGAGCCGCCGCGCAGGATGGTCGCGTTGCCCGACTTCAGGCAGAGACTGGCCGCATCGATCGTCACGTTGGGACGAGATTCATAGATGATGCCGATGACCCCCAGCGGCACGCGCATCTTGCCGATCTGGATACCGGAAGGCCGAGCGCTCAGGTCGCGAACGGCGCCCACGGGATCGGGCAAGGCGGCAACCTGTTTGAGACCGTTGATCATCGCGTCGATCCGTGCCGGCGTCAGCGTCAGCCGGTCCAGCAAGGCCGGCTCGAGTCCCGCCGCTGTGGCCGCGACGACATCCTCGGCATTGGCTGCGACCAACGCCTCGCGATCTTCGCCCAAGGCATCCGCAATGGCGCTCAGCGCCAGGTTCTTCTGGCCAGTGGACGTACGAGCAAGGACCCGCGACGCGGCACGGGCAGCCTGGCCAAGACGGGTCATGTAGGCGGAGACGGACTCGGTCATGGTCGGCGGCCTGCGAAAGACGGTGGGAAAGCCGCAGAGTATAGCGTCGCCGGGCCCTGCGCGGCCAGCGCCGAGGGGCTTGGCCATGGCATTCGCCTGCGCGATTTGGTTGACTCGCCACGGCCTGTCGGGAATCATCCGCGGCTGTATTTGCCGTTCAGCTTGCGTTCAGCTATTCCCTAATAGCCGAAATCGTTCCAGCTCTGCGCCAGGTGCTGCAGCGACGCCTACCAGCCTTCACGGAAAGAACCATGCCCAAGCACCTCACCTTGTCCCTTGGTCTGCTCGCCCTGCTGATCCATGCCGACGCGACCTGGGCCGCCGCTGCCGACGCCGCGCCGACCGCGGCCGCCATCCAGGCCCTGGAAGCCCAGCTGAAGAAGACGCCCCAGGATCCGGATGCCCTGGGCAAGCTGGGCAGTGCCCGCCTGGCGCAGCAGCGCTGGACCGATGCCGAGCAGTTGCTGACCCAGGCCGTACAGAAAGGCGGTAAGACCTGGCAGCCGGCGCTGGACGAGGCGCGCTACCACCACCTGCTGGAACGCGCCCATGCGGCCGAGAACAAGCGCGAGCTGGACCAGGCGCGGGATCTCAGCGTCGAAGCCATCCGGCTGAAGCCCGAAGCGGTCGAGGCGCAGCTGTTCCTCGCCGGCATCCAGAGCCAGAAGCGCCAATGGGAACTGGCCGAGGCCACCTACCGCCAGGTGCTGATGCGCGAGCCGGCCAACGTCGACGCCTACTATGGGCGCATCGCCGCGCTCAACGAGCTGGGCCGCACAGAAGAAGCCCTGCAACTCACCAAGAATCTGCAGCCCAGCGCCAAGAATCAGGTCAAGGGCCTGGATCGCCTGCGCGCCGGCCAGGCCATGCAGGAGGCCGAAGCCGCCGAGGCGCGGGGCGATCTGCAGGGCGCCTCGCGCCTGCTGGAACAGGCCCGCAAGGAAGCCCCGGAAGATCCCTGGCTGCGCCTGGCCCAGGCCCGCCTGGAGGTCCGTCAGGGCCGACCGCGCGCCGCCCGCGATCTGGTGGACAGTCTGGTCAAGGATGGCGCCCAGCGCCCCGAGGTGCTCTATGCCAGCGCCCTGCTGTCCAACGAGCTGGGTGAATACCCGCGCGCCATGCAGACCCTGATGCGCATTCCCCAGGCGCAGCGTTCGCCGGATATGAACGCCCTGGCCGCGCGCATCACCTTCAACGAACAACTGGCCGAGACCGTGGCCCTGGCCAAGCAGGGTCGCCGCGAGGAAGCGCGCAGCCTGATGCAGCGCCTGGAAGCCCGCGCCGGGCGCAATCCGGATCTGATCGGCGATCTGGCCGAGGCCTTCGCCACCGCTGGCGATCCCGAACACGGTCTGGCCCTGCTCAAGCCGATGATCTCCGGCGATACCCGCCCGGCGCCCGCCATGCAGCTGCACTACGCCAGCATCCAGCTACAGCTGAACCAGGACCAGACCGTGGGCAACGTCCTGCGCGACCTGCAGGGCGTGGTACTCGACAGTGGCGAGAAGCAACAGTACGACGACCTCCTCGCCCGCTATCGCATCCGCCAGGCCGATCGCCTCACCGATCAGGGCAAGCTGGCCGCCGCCTACGACACCCTGGCCCCGGCGCTCAAGGCCCGTCCCGACGACAAGGCCGCCCAGGCCGCCCTGGCGCGCATGTACCTGGCCAGTGGCGACACCCAGAAGGCCCGCCAGCTCTATCGCGACGTGCTCAGCGACCAGCCCAAGGACGCCGAACTCTATCTGGGCGCCGCTGAGATCGCCGCCAAGTCCCAGGACAGCGTCACCGCCCGCCAGTATCTGGATCAGGCGGTCAAGCTCGGCCAGAGCGATCCCCAGGTGCTGCGCCGCGCCGCCCTGCTCTATCGCGACATCGGCATGGCCGGTACCGCGACCGGCCTGCTGGAGCAGGTGGTGCAGGTGGAGCGCAAGGATCGCGAATCCGCGGCCCGCGCCGCCGGTGCCAGCGACAATCCCTTCGCCACCCTGCCCGGGCAGACCCGCAGCGATGACGCCCTGGCCGCCGTTCCGGCCGCCGCGGGTGGCAACGCCGGCAGCGCCGACTACGCCTGGAGCGATCCGCTGCAGGCGCAGAAGGCTGCCAACAACCCCTTCAACGACCTGTCCGTGGTACCCACCAGCAGCCTGTCGAGCAGCCTGGCCACCGAGCAGATCCTCGGCCAGTTGCAGCGCGAGCGCAGCATCCGCATCACCCAGGGTCTGAACGTACGCAGCTACGATCCCAGCGGCAGTTCGCGTCAGACCACCGTCAGCGCGCCGCTGGAGATCTCCTTCCCCGCCGGCGACCAGCGCCTGGCCGTGCGCGTCACCCCGACGCGGATCAACGACAGCAGCAGCGAGGGCAGCCAGAAGGAAAACGGCGTGGCGGCATCCATCGCCGTGGAAGACGCCGGGCGCGGCCTCAAGGGCGATATCGGCGTCTCGCCGGTGGGCCTGAGATACAGCACCGTGGTCGGCGGCGCGACCCTGGAACGCCCGCTGAGCAGCCTCAGCGAGAACCTGCTCTATGCCCTGAGCGTGTCGCGGCGTTCGGTGACCGATTCCCTGGCGTCCTACGGCGGCATCCGCGATCCGCGTACCGGCCAGGAGTGGGGCGGCGTCACCGCCAATGGCGGTCTGGCCCGGCTGAGATATGACGACGGGCGCTACGGCTCCTACATCTACGGCGCGGCCCATCGCCTGACCGGCCATGACGTCAAAAACAACGACCGCTTCGAGATCGGCACCGGCGTCTACTACTATCTGCGCAATGGCCCGGACAGCCTGTTCACCGTGGGCCTTTCGGCCACCGCGATCGGCTACGACAACAATCAGAACCACCTGACCTACGGTCATGGCGGTTACTTCAGTCCACAGCGCTACTTCGCCATCGGCGTGCCCCTGGTGTGGGCGCAGCGCGGCGATCTCTGGGCCTATCAGGTGCAGGGCATGCTGGGCGTGCAAACCATTCGCCAGGACGCCGCGGATCGCTATCCCGACGACGCCGCCCTGCAGGCGGCCGCGGAAGCCGCCGGCGAAGGCCAATACGGCAGTAAGAGCAAGACCGGCGTGGCCTACAGCCTCTCCGCGAATGGCGAATACCGCCTCAGCGGGCAGTTCGCCCTGGGTGGTCGTCTGGGCATGGACAATGCCCAGGACGAGCGCGACGTCAACGGCAACCTCTATCTGCGCTACTTCTTCGAAGAGCAGGAAGGCCGACCGCAACTCTCGCGGCCGCAGCCCTACCGTTCGCGCAACGAGGAATAAGCACAAAGGCCCGCACCCGCGGGCCTTTTTCTTGCCCTGCGGCATCCTTCCTTCGCCGCCGAAACGACCGCTCATCCCCACATTCGTCGTCGCTTCGACCGCCCCATCCCTAGGCCGCGCCTTTCGTCCGAACCGCACCAGACATGGCGTTGACGAGGCGTCGAGGTCATCCAACCATTGCCGCAAGACAGGGGCGAATAGCGCAACTATCCGTTCGCTCCGCTGCAATGCCCGCATACGCATTTTCAATTGGTGCGTCACGAATCACGCGTGACAGTATTCGCAAAAATGACGCCTGGTGGCTTTTAGCCATTAATCTGACGTCAAGCATCTGCCCAGCCCTCTCAACCTCCCGGAATTAGCCATGGTCCGTTCGCTGGATATTGCCAATCTGTTCCGCTCCTTCGGCGGTGATCCCCAGCGCTACCAGGAATTCGAGGCGCCCGAAGCGGAGTTGCATGAGGCGATCTCGACGGCTGCGCCGCTGCCGTCCCCACGTGCACCGGTCGAAGCGGTCAGGGCGCTTGCCGAGCCTGTCGTTCAGGCCGAGCCAGGCGAGTTGCCGCCGCTGTCGCGGGAGCTGGCGCAGCTGCACAGCAGCCGCCAGGCCAGCCAGGCAGCTGCTGCGCTGGATCAGGCGCTGAGTCGCTCGCGACCGGCACTGGCCGGTCCGGTGCTGGCACTGACCTCGGCCCGGGGCGGGACCGGCAAGACGGTCATCGCCGCAGGCCTGGCCCAGGCACTGAGCCGCAGCGGCCAGGCGGTGCTGCTGGTGGAGCTGGACAGCCAGAACGTGCTGTCTTCGCTGTTGCTGCAGGAAGCCTCGTCCACCACCGGCTCGATCAGGGCTCCGCTCTCCGCCTGCCTGGCGGTGGACGATCGCCTGCGCCTGGTGCCCTTCGGCGCCCCCGACGACCTGGATCTGCAGGCTTTGGAACGCGCGCTGGCCACCGACACCCAGTGGCTGACGCGGCGCCTGCAGGCACTCGACGTCCCAGCCGACACCCTGGTGATCCTCGACTGCCCCACGGGCTCGACGCCCTTGACTCGTCAGGCGCTGGCCCTGGCCACCCGGGTCCTCGGGGTGACGACCGCGGATGCGACCGGCTATGCCAGTCTGCCGCGCCTCGAACGCCAGTGGCAGCACTGCACCGGCCAGGTCCATCCGCTGCACCTGCTCAACCGGGTCGATCCCGCACGTCCCCTGAGTCAGGACATCGCTGCCATCGTGGCGCACTCCTGGGGCGATCGCCTTCTCGGCGTACTGCCGGAAAGTCCTGACCTGGAGCAGGCACTGGCCTTGGGCCAGGGGTTGGCCAGCGTCCAGGACGCCTGGGCGCACGGCCTCGCCGAGCTGGGCCGGGAATTGCTCGGCGAGCTGCGACCGGCCTTGCGTTACGCGGCGCATTCCTAGCCATGAGCGTTCTCGACCGCCTGGACCAGGTTCGCCAGCGCCGCGCGGCGCGCAGTGCCGACGTCCCGCCCGCAACGCCGGTGGCGCCGCCCTGGCTGCAGCTGCTCGCCTGGACGGCCGCCGCGCTGCTGGGCGCCCTGCTGGTGAGCGTACCCCTGGCGCTGGAAGAGCAGGCGCTGTTCGCCGTCGGCTGCTTCGTCGCGGCCCTGCTGCTGCGCCGGCTGCCCGGGCGGCTGCCGGTGATCGCGCTGATCCTCTTGTCGCTGCTGGCGTCGCTGCGCTACCTCTACTGGCGCCTGACCAGCACCCTGGGCTTCGAGACGCCGCTGGAAATGGTGCTCGGCTACGGGCTGGTGGCCGCCGAGCTCTATGCCCTGGCGGTGCTGGTGTTCGGCTATCTGCAGACCATCTGGCCGCTGCGCCGCACACCGGTGCCGCTGCCGGCCGATCCGGCCGCCTGGCCCACCGTGGACGTCTTCATCCCCACCTACAACGAAGCCCTGAGCATCGTGAAGCTGTCGATCCTGGCGGCCCAGGCCATCGACTGGCCGCGCGACAAGCTCAGGGTGCACGTGCTCGACGATGGCCGCCGCGAGGACTTCCGCCACTTCTGCGCGACCGCTGGCGTCTCCTACCTGGTGCGCGAGAACAACGAGCATGCCAAGGCCGGCAATCTCAACGCGGCGCTCAAGGTGACCGATGGCGAGTACATCGCCATCTTCGATGCCGACCACGTGCCGACGCGCTCCTTCCTGCAGGTCTGCCTGGGCTGGTTCCTCAAGGATCCGCAGCTGGCCATGCTGCAGACGCCGCACTTCTTCTTTTCCCCGGATCCCTTCGAGAAGAACCTCAAGACCTTTCGCACCGTGCCCAACGAGGGCGAACTGTTCTATGGGCTGGTGCAGGACGGCAACGACCTGTGGAACGCCACCTTCTTCTGCGGCTCCTGCGCGGTGATCCGGCGCACCATGCTGGAAGAGGTCGGCGGCGTGGCCACCGAGACGGTGACCGAAGACGCCCACACCGCGCTCAAGCTCAATCGGCTCGGTTACAACACCGCTTACCTGGGCATTCCCCAGGCCGCCGGTCTGGCCACCGAAAGCCTGTCGCGCCATATCGCCCAGCGCATCCGCTGGGCCCGCGGCATGGCGCAGATCTTTCGCATGGACAATCCGCTGCTGGGCAAGGGCCTCGCCCTCGGCCAGCGGCTCTGCTACCTCAACGCCATGCTGCACTTCTTCTATGGTCTGCCGCGCCTGGTGTTCCTCACCGCGCCACTGGCCTATCTGCTGTTCAGCGCGCAGATCTTTCACGCCTCGGCACTGCTGATCACCTGCTATGTGCTGCCCCACGTGCTGCATTCCAACCTGACCAACTCGCGCATCCAGGGCGAATTCCGCCACTCCTTCTGGAACGAGGTCTACGAGACGGTGCTGGCCTGGTACATCCTCAGGCCCACGCTGCTGGCGCTGATCAACCCGCGGCTGGGCAAGTTCAACGTCACCGACAAGGGCGGCATCATCGCCCGCGACTACTTCGACTGGGAGCTGGCACGGCCCTACATCGTGCTGCTGGCGCTCAATCTGCTCGGTCTGGGGGTGGGCATCGGCCGGCTGTTCCTCGGCGATCCCGAAGCGGTGACCACGGTGGCCATCAATCTGGTCTGGACCCTCTACAACCTGGTGATCGCCAGTGCCGCGGTGGCCGTGGCGAGCGAGACGCGCCAGGTACGCGCCGAACCGCGGGTGGCCGCCGCCCTGCCGGCCGGACTCGTCCTCGCCGATGGCAGCCGCCTGGCGTGCACTACCCTGGACTTCTCCCAGAGCGGCGTTGGCCTGCAGCTACCCGAGGGTGTGCAGGTGCCCGAGGGCAGCGCGGTCGAGGTGGAACTCAGCCGCGACGGTCGCAGCCGCCGCTTCCCGGCCACCGTGGCCTTCAGCCGCGCCGGCGCTGTGGGCACCCGCTTCGCCGAGCTCAGCGTCACCGAACAGCGCGAGCTGGTGCGCATGACCTTTTCCCGCGCCGATCTCTGGGCCGCGGCCTGGGGCAATCATCGCCCGGATTCCCTGCTGGGCTCGCTGCGCGAGGTCAGTCTGATCGGCCTGCGCGGCATCGCCGATCTCAATCGCAACGTCTGGCGCCTGAGCCGACCTTCCCGGCGCACGGCGCCCTCCTCTTCCGCCTCCCTGGACCGCCCATGACCGTGTCGCTTCGTCTCGCCCCGCTGCTGCTCGCCACCCTGGGTGCCGCACCCGCCATCACCCTGGCCCAGAGCGCACCCCCGGTGGCCGTGGCCATGGCCGGCAGCGGCTACGACAACAGCTTCAAGCAGCTCGGCGCGGTCTATCCCTTCAATCTGCGCGGCATCGACAGTCGCGACGGGGTCAGCTTCGATATCCGTGCCGACGAGATCGTCAGCGCCGCCAAGGTGACGCTGAACTACACCTATTCCCCGGCGCTGCTGCCGGAGTTGTCCCAGCTCAATGTACTGGTCAACGACGAGGTCGCCGCCAGCATTCCGCTGCCCAAGGAGACCGCCGGCACGCCCCAGACCCGGGTGGTGGATATCCCGCCGCGGCTGATCACCGAGTTCAACCGGTTGAGCATCCAGCTGATCGGCCACTACACCATGCAGTGCGAAGACCCGCTGCACTCCAGTCTCTGGGCCAAGGTGAGCAACGGCAGCCGCCTGGACATCCAGGTCAACCGCCTGGACCTGGCGCCGGATCTGGCGCGCCTGCCGCAGCCGTTCTTCGATCGCCGCGATGCCCGCCCGCTGGAGCTGCCCTTCGTCATCGCCGGAGCGGCGGACAACGGCACCCTGGAGGCCGCCGGCACCCTGTCGTCCTGGTTCAGCGCTCTGGCCAGCTATCGCGGCGCCCGCTTTCCCAGCAGCCAGAGCGCCTTGCCGGCCAAGGGCAATGCGGTGGTGCTGGTCACCAGCGAAGAGCGCGCCAAGACCCTGGGCCTGAGTCTGCCGGCACCGACGGCGGCGCGGGTCGACATCCTGGTCAACCCCTTTGATCCCCAGGGCCAGCTGCTGGTGATCTCCGGGCGCGATGCCAACGAACTCAAGCGCGCCGCGAGCGCCGTGGCCCTGGGTCACCAGACCCTGTCCGGCCAGGGCGTGACCATCGAGACCCTGCAGGCGCTGCAACCGCGCAAGCCCTACGATGCGCCCAACTGGCTGCCCAGCGACCGACCGGTGCGTCTGGGCGAGCTGGCGACGCCCAAGGAGCTCGCCGTCTCCGGCTACGCGCCGGGAACGGTGACCGTGCCGCTGCGACTGCCGCCGGACCTGTTCCTCTGGCGCAACCAGGGGTTGCCGCTGCACCTCAGATACCGCTACACCCCGCAGCCGGTGGCGACCAATTCCTCGCTGCTGGTGAGCTTCAACGACCGCTTCGTGCAGTCCATCCCCCTGCCGTCCCAGGAGCACCTGGACCAGGGCTTGCTGGGTCTGATCAAGGACGAGGAATTGCCCCGCGAGGCCGAGGTGCGGCTGCCACTGGATGGGGAGGCACTGCAGGCCCGCCTGCAATTCCGCTTCATGTACGACTACCTCAAGCAGGGTGAATGCCGCGACGTCATCATCGACAACATGCGCGGCACCCTGGAACCGGACTCGACCCTGGATCTGTCCGGCTATCGGCACTTCATCGCCCTGCCCAATCTGGGCGTGTTCAAGGACAGCGGCTTTCCCTTCACCCGCCTGGCGGATCTGAGCGAAACCGCGGTGATCCTGCCCGATGCGCCCAGCGCAGCGGAGATCGACAGCTACCTGAACGTGCTCGGCCGCTTCGGCAGTTCCACCGGCTATCCCGCCACCGCGGTCACCGTGGCCCGCGCGGGCGAGGTCGAGGGTCTGGCCGACAAGGACCTGCTGCTGATCGCCAGCGGCGCCGACCAGCCGCTGCTGCAGCGCTGGGCCGCCCAGTTGCCGGCCGGCTTCGCCGGCAACAGCCAGCGCTTCGAGGTTTCCGACCTAGCGTTCAAGGTGCGCCAGTGGTTCAGCAGTGACAACGCGGTCAGCCTGGCGCGCAGCCGCGCGGCCCTGAGTGCCAGTGGCGGTGCCGGCACGGCCTTCGTCGCCGGCTTCGAATCGCCGCTCAGGAGCGGTCGCAGCGTGGTGGCCCTGGTCGCCGCCCGCCCCGAAGGTCTGGCCGACATCAGCCGCGCCCTCACCACCCGGGAAGACTATGCCCAGGGGCTGCAGGGCAGCCTGGCCATAGTGCGTGGCCAGCAGGTGCAGAGCCTGGTGGCCGACGAGACCTATCACATCGGTAGCCTGGGGCCGCTGCTCTATGTCCGCTGGCAACTGGCTCGCCACCCGCTGTTGATGCTGGGCTTGAGCGCCCTGGGCGTGGCCTTGCTGGCCGGCCTGCTCTATGCGGCGCTGCGTGCCCGTGCCCGTCAACGGCTGGAGCGCTAGACCATGATCCGCACGCCACTGTTGGCTACCCTGCTGACCGGTCTCCTGCTGCCGCCGCTGGCCCTGGCGGCCGGCACGCCCGAAGCGCTGCTCATCGAGCAGGGGCATTTCTGGCAGGCACGCAAGAACGCGCCCCGCGCCCAGGAGACCTGGAACAAACTGCTCGAACTGGATGCGCAGCAGCCCGAGGCGCTCTACGGCCTGGGCCTGATCGAGGTACAGGCCGACCGGCTGTCGGCGGCCCAGGCCTATCTGCGCCGCCTGCAGGCGCTCAAGCCCCTGCCCCAGCAGGCCTTGCAACTGGAACAGGACATCGCCCTGGCCAGTGGCGACAATCCGCAGCGCCTGGTGGATGCCCGCCAGTTGGTCAGCGAAGAAAAGCCCCTGCCGGCCCTGGCGCTCTATCGCCAGCTGTTTGGCGGTCGGCTGCCCCAGGGCGATCTGGCGCGGGAGTACTACGACATCCTCGCCTATACCCCCAATGGCTGGCAGGAAGCGGGTCCAGGCATCGAGCGCCTGCGCAAGCTGCAACCTGCCGACCCGGCGCTGATGCTGATCCAGGCCAAGCACCTGGCGCGTTTTCCGGCCAGTCGCAGCCGTGGCATCCAGGCCCTGGCCGATCTCAGCACGCGTAAGGACATCGGCGGCGAGGCCGCTGAGTACTGGCGCCAGGCCCTGGTCTGGAGCGGTCCGCCCGGTCCGGCCGAGGTGCCGCTGTTCGAGGCCTATCTACGCCAGCATCCCGACGACGCCGAGTTGCGCGCCCAGCTGGAAAAGGGCCGTGCCCTGAATCGCAGCGGCGGTCTGGATCCGCAACTGGCCCGCGGCATCGAGGCCTTGCGCCGCAATGAGCTGGGCGCTGCCGAAGAGGCCTTCCAGGCACGGCTCAAGACGGCACCTAACGACGCCAACGCCCTGGGCGGACTGGGCATCGTCCGCCAGCGCCAGGAGCGCTTCAGCGACGCCGAGGACCTCTTGAGCCGCGCCAGCCGCCAACCGGGCGGGGCGCGCTGGCAGGCGCCCCTGGCCGAGGTGCGCTACTGGGCGCTGCTCGCCCAGGCCCGTCAGGCCCAGCAAACCAACGACTTCACTACCGCTCGCGCCCGCGTGGAGCAGGCGCTGCGGCTGGACGCCAAGCGCCCCGAGGCACCGCTGGCCCTGGCCGGACTCCAGGCCCAGACCGGGCAGCTGGACGCCGCCGAGGCCGGTTATCGGCGGATCCTGCAGCAGGATCCGCGCAATCTGGAAGCCCGCCGGGGCCTGATCGACCTGCTGGCCGAGAGCGACCGTCCGGCCGAGGCCCTGCGCCTGCTCGACACCCTGACCCCGGCCGAGCGCGCCAAGCTCGGCAATCTGGATCGGCTCAAGGCCACCCAGGCCCTGCAGGAAGCCAAGCTGGCCGAAGGTCGTGGCGATCTTCAGGGCGCCCGGCGCGCCCTGGAAGACGCCCGACGCGCCGATCCGGACGACGTCTGGACACTGCTCGCCCTGGCCCGCCTGCAGCTGCGCCAGGGCCAGACCCAGGCGGCCCGCCAGACCCTGGACAGTGGCCTAGCCAAGGATCCCCAACGCCCCGAGGCGCTCTATGTCCGCGCCCTGTTCGCCCTGGAGCAGCAGGATCCCGCGGCGGCGCGCGAGCTGCTCGGGCGCATCCCGTCGGCCCAGCGCACTCCGGCCATGAACGGCCTGGCCACCGATCTCGACTTCGATGCCAGGGTAAGCGCCGCTCGCGACCTAGCCCGCCGCGGCCAGCAGCAGGCCGCACGCCGCCAGCTGGCGGCCCTGGAGCCGCAGGCCGGCGAGCGCGCCGCGGCCCTGGGTGGTCTGGCAGCGGCCTATGCCGAGGCCGGCGATCCCGAACGCGGTCTGCGCCTGCTGCGCGATGTCCTGGCCCGCGAACGCACGCCCGATCCCGCCCTGCGCCTGCAATATGGCGAGGTGCTGCTGCGCAGTGGCGCCGACGACGAGGTCAACGCCCTGCTGCACGACCTCCAGGGGCAGCGCCTGAGCGCCGCGCACCGTCAGGGCTATGAAGACCTGCTCTATCGCTATCGGGTGCGCCAGGCCGACCAGCTGCGCGAGCGCGGCGATCTGGTCACCGCCTACGACACCCTCGCGCCAGCCCTGGCCCAGCGCCCGGACGATGACCTGGCCAATGCCGCCCTGGCGCGGTTGTACCTGGCCAATGGTGAGGCCGACAAGGCGCTGCGCCTCTATGAGCCCCTGTTGCGCCGCGCGCCCGACAATCCCGGGCTGCAACTGGGCGCGGCCGATGCGGCCGTGCGGGCCCGTGACAGCGCCTATGCCGAACGCGCCCTCGAACGCGCCGTCACCCTGGGCGCCGATGACGTGGCGGTGCTGACCGAGGCCGCACGTCTCTATCGCGCCCTGGGCCGCGATGGCCGGGCCACCGAACTGCTGCGCCAGGTGGTCGCGGTGGAGCGCCGCGACGCCGAGACCGCGCGGCCCCTGGCCAGCGCGCCGGCCAATCCCTTCGGCACGCGGCGCGGCAGCGCCACCCTGGCCAGCCAGGCCATTCCGCCCACTGCCGACCAGTTGCTGGCGGCGGCCAAGGCCGCACCCCTGGCGGACGCGCCCGTGGCCCCGCAGGACAGCGCCGCCGAGCGCGCCCTGGACGACCTGTTGCAGACCCGCAGTGCGCGCATCACCCAGGGCCTCACCGTGCGCAGCAACGACAACGAGCGCGGCCTCGGCAAGCTCACCGACGTGGAGGCGCCGCTGGAGATCGACTTCCCGCTGGGCGACGTGCGCCTGGCCGTGCGGGTGACCCCGGTCAGCCTGAACGCCGGCAGCGTCGGCAGCGACGCCCGCAGTCGCTTCGGTGGCGGTCCGGCCGCGACCCAGGCCGCGCCGGATGCCTCGCCGGGCAGCCAGAGCGACAGCGGCGTGGGCCTCGCGGTGGCCTACAGCGATCCCCAGCGCGGTCTCAAGGCCGACGCTGGCACCACCCCCCTGGGCTTTCTCTATTCGACGCCAGTGGGAGGGGTGAGCCTGGAGCGGCCGCTGACCGATAACAGCCGCTACACCCTCTCGGCCTCGCGCCGCGCGGTGATCGACAGCCTGACCTCCTTTGCCGGCAGCGAGGACGCCCGTACCGGTCAGCAATGGGGCGGCGTGACCGCCAACGGCGTACGCGGCCAGCTCGGTTATGACGACCGCCAGTTCGGCGCCTATGCCTATGCTTCCTGGTACCGGCTGCTGGGCAACCATGTCGCCGACAATAGCCGCACCGAATTGGGCACCGGGCTGTATCGCTATCTGATCAACAGCGAAGACAGCCGCCTGACGCTGGGCCTGTCCCTCACCGGCATCGCCTACGACAACAACCAGGCCTTCTTCACCTACGGCCATGGCGGCTACTTCAGTCCGCAGCGCTTCTATGCCCTGGGCGTGCCCCTGACCTGGTCGCAGCGTACCGATCGCTGGACCTGGCAGCTGCGCGGCGCGGTAGGCGTGCAGCGCATCGTGCAGGACGGCGCCGACTTCTATCCGACCGACGCCCGGCTGCAGGCCGCGGCGAGCCAGGCGCTCGGCGCCCCGGCGGTCTATGGCGGCCAGAGCAAGACCAGTATCGGCTACAGCCTCCATGGCGCCACCGAGTACCAGCTCGGGCGCCAGCTGTTCGTTGGCGGCAACCTCGGCGTCGACAACGGCCGCGATTTCCAACAGCTCAATGGCGGCCTCTATCTGCGCTATACGCTGGATCCCCAGGACCGTGCACTCGCCCTGCCGGTCAGTCCCTATCGTTCCCCCTACGACAACTGATTCACGGAGCTCCCATGGCAGCCAGCCTTCTCACCGGACTTACCATTCTCATGATCGGCGACAGCCACCTGGCCACCCCCGACTACCTGATCGGCGCCCTGCAGGACAGCCTGGTGCAGCAAGGCGCCAAGGTGCACACCCTGGGTATCTGCGGCACCAACGCCGGCGACTGGCTCAAGGTCACCCCTGGCACCTGCGGCGGCGCCGAGCGGCGCAACGGCGACAAGGCCGTGGTGCTCGGCGGCAAGGCCGCCACCCAGCCGATCAACGAACTCATCGCCGCCGACAAGCCCGACCTGGTGCTGATCGTCATGGGCGACACCATGGCCAGCTACACCAACCCCAGCTTTCCCAAGACCTGGGTCTGGCAGCAGACCACCAGCCTGACCAAGGCCATCGCCGCCACCAAGACCCACTGCGCCTGGGTCGGCCCGACCTGGGGCACCGAGGGCGGCAAATACGGCAAGACCTTCGACCGGGTCAAGCTGATGTCCGGCTTCCTCGCCAGCAACGTCGCACCCTGCAGCTACATCGACTCCCTGAGCTTCGCCAAGCCCGGTCAGTGGGCCACCATCGACGGCCAGCACCTCACCGGCCCGGGCTACAAGTCCTGGAGTTCGGCCATCGTCGACGCCCTGAACAAGCTGCCCGCCGACAAACTCAAGGGAGCCGCCCAGTGAAGGCCCTGCTGCTGCTCGGCCTGCTAGTGAGCGGGATGGCCCAGGCCGAGGTGTCCCTCTATCCCACCGGCCCCAGCGAAGACTCGGCTTTCCTCAGATTCGTCAACGCCGGCAGCGAGCCGCTGGCGCTACAGGCCTCCGGCTCCGCCGCACGGCTCCAACTGGAAGCCGCCAAGCCGGTCTCCGACTACCTGACGGTGCCGGCGACCAAGGCCATCCAGGGTGAACTGGTCCAGGGCGCGGCCAAGGCCCCGCTGGAGCTGACCGTGGCCGCCGGTGAATTCGCCACCCTGGTAGTTCTGCCCGGCAGCCCGCTGGTGCAGCGCCTGGTGCGCGAGCAACCCGACGACTTCAACGCCCTCAAGGCCTCGCTGGCCTTCTACAGCCTGGATCCGCAGTGCGCGAGCCCGGGGCTGCAGGCGGCCGGCCGCAATGCCGAGATCTTCAAGAACGTCGCTGACGGCACCCTCCAGCGCCGCAGCCTCAACGCCGTGGCGCTCAAGGTGCAGCTGACCTGCGCCGGCCAGGCCACCGGTGACGCCCTGGACCTGGGCGAACTCAAGGCCGGCGAGCGCTACAGCGTGCTGCTGCTGCCCGGCGCCGCGGGTCCGCGGTTGCTCGCCACCCAGGACGCTATCGCCCACTAAGGACAGCCGCTCGATGGTCTTCGCCTCGCTGGAATTCCTCACCCTCTTCCTGCCGCTGTTCCTGCTGGTCTACGCCCTGGCGCGGCCCGGCGGGCGCAACGGGGTGCTGCTGGTGGGCAGCTGGCTGTTCTATGGCTGGCTGAGTCCGCTGTTCCTGCTGCTGCACATGGCCCTGGCCTTGCTGGCCTGGATCGGCGGGTTGCTGGTGAATCGCGCGCGCGAAGGCTCAAGGACCCGGCTGCGGCTGCTCGCCGGGCTGATCGTGCTCAACCTGGCGGTGCTCTGCTGGTACAAGTACGCCAACATCGTCGCCGCCACCTGGAGTCAGGTGCTGGTGAGCGCCGGCGCCCTGCCGCTGGACTGGCAGAAGGTGGCCTTGCCGGCCGGGCTGTCCTTTATCGTGCTGCAGGCCATCTCCTACCTGGTGGATGTCCACCGCCACGTGGTGCCGGTGGAGCGCAGCTTCGTCAACTACGCCACCTACATCTCCATGTTCGGCCACTCCATCGCCGGGCCGATCATCCGCTACGACTGGGTGCGGCGCGAACTCAACCAGCGCTGGTTCACTCGTGAGAATTTCGCCCTCGGCGCGCGCCGTTTCATGATCGGCCTGTGCATGAAGGTGCTGGTGGCCGACACCCTGTCGCCGCTGGTGGATGTGGCCTTCCACCTCGATCAGCCGTCCTTCGTCGACGCCTGGATCGGCTGCCTGGCCTATTCGCTGCAGCTGTTCTTCGACTTCGCCGGCTACAGCGCCATGGCCATCGGCCTGGGCCTGATGCTGGGTTTCCACTTCCCGGAAAACTTCAACCGGCCCTATCTCGCCCGCAGCATCCAGGACTTCTGGCGGCGCTGGCACCTGTCGCTGTCCAGCTGGCTGCGCGACTATCTCTATATCTCCCTGGGCGGCAATCGCGGCGGTCGCTGGCGCACCTATCGCAATCTCTTCCTGACCATGGCCATCGCCGGCCTCTGGCACGGCGGCGACAGCTGGAACTACCTGCTCTGGGGCATGCTGCACGGCCTGGCGCTGTGCCTGGATCGCCTCTGGGACGAACTCGGTGGCCGCCCGCTGCCGCGTCCCCTGGCCCACGGCCTGACCCTGCTGTTCGTGGCCCTGGCCTGGACGCTGTTCCGCGCGCCGGACTTCGCCACGGCGCTGTCGATGTACGCCGGTCAGTTCGGCCTGCACGGCTTCGCCCTGGGCGATGCCCTGGCCGTGACCCTGAGACCCGTGCACGGCCTGGCCGCCGCGCTGGGTGTGGCCTGCGTCCTCGCTCCGCTGTGGCAGGCGCGCATCGAGGCGTGTCTGCCCGGCAGCGCCCTGCTGCGCGGTGTCGGTGCCTTTTGGCCGATAGCCGGCTTCCTGCTCTGCTTCGCGCTGATCGCCAGCCGCGAAGCCGTGCCCTTCCTCTACTTCCAGTTCTGAGGCCGCCGTCATGAGCGCTCCCGCCCTGCCGCCCTCGCCCGCCCCGCAGCCGCCCAGTGTCACCAGCACACGCCTGGCGCCCCTGGCGGGAATCGTCTTCGCGCTGTTCCTGGCCCTTGGCCTGGCGTCCTGCGCCTGGGCGCTGCTGAGCGAGCGCCTGTCGCTCTGGCCGGAGCGGGTGGATCGCCACGCCCTGCTCGAAGGCGAGCTCACCCACCATATCGCCAAGGAGCTGGCCAAGGCGCCGCTGCCGGAAGCGGCTGCCCGCCTGGAACGGGGCGCCAGCTGGCTGCTGCTGGGCGATACCGGTCCGCGGGTACGTCAGGGCTGCCCTGGCTGGCTGTTTCTCGCCGAAGAACTCGACGTCCCGCGCCAGGCGGTCGCCAATGCCCGAGCCCGCGCCCAGACGGTGATCGAGCTGCGTCAGCAACTGGCTGCCCGGCACATCCAGCTGCTGGTCACCGTGGTGCCGGACAAGAGCCGCATCGCCGCCGACCAGCTGTGCAGCCTGCACCGACCGGCCGCCTTCGCCAGCCGCGTCGCCGACTGGACGCGGCTGCTCAGCGCCGCCCAGGTGCCGGTGCTCGACCTCACCGCGGCACTCGCGCCCCTGGGCAGCGCCGCCTTCCTGCGCACCGACACCCACTGGAACGAGACCGGTGCCGAGGCCGCAGCCCGCGCCCTGGCCACCCATATCCAGGCGCTGCCCTTCCAGGCCAGCCCGGCACGGACATTCGCTCGCACGCTGCTGGCGCCGGCACCGCGACCCGGAGACCTGGTACGCCTGGCCGGCCTGGACTGGCTACCGCTGCGCCTGCAACCCGCGCCCGAGGTCCTGCGGCTGACCCAGGTCGACAGCCGCGCCGCGGCCGGCGCCAGCGATGATCTGTTCGGCGACGGCGACCTGCCCAATGTCGCGGTGATCGGCACCTCCTTCTCGCGCAATTCCAATTTTCTGCCCTTCCTGGAACAGGCCCTGGGGGCCAGCGTCGGGCGCTTCGCCAAGGACGGCGGGCATTTCGCCGGCGCGGCGCGGGACTACTTCGACAGCCCTGCCTTCCGACAAACCCCGCCACAGTTATTGGTCTGGGAAATTCCCGAGCGCGATTTACAATCTCCCCGCCCCGAGGCGTTGCGTCTCGATCCGCGTCCTTGAGGCAACCAAGGCTTTCCCTATGGGTCTGAGGACGCAGCCCTTAGCTCTCAGGAAGCCTTTCGATGACGGAACTGTTCGCCGGCCTGACCCAGTGGATCACCCATCACAATGAGTGGCTCGGCGTTGCCATCTTCGTCGTAGCCTTTCTCGAATGCCTGGCCTTGGCCGGTCTGGTGGTGCCCGGCACGGTGGTGCTGTTCGCCATTTCCATCGCCGCCGGCAACGGCGCCATGAGTCTCTTCGACACCCTGCTGCTGGGCTTCCTGGGTGGCATCCTCGGCGATGCCGTATCGTATTTTCTCGGCCGCCATTTCCACGAACGCATTCGCCGCCTGCCGGGCCTGCGTACCCATCCCGAATGGATCAGCCGCGCGGAAGACTTCATCCACAAGTACGGCGTTGCCAGCCTGCTGGTCGGCCGCTTCATCGGCCCCTTGCGGCCCCTGTTGCCGCTGATCGCCGGCATGCTCGACATGCCCGTGGTGAAGTTCGCCGCCGTCAGTCTGGTGGCCGCGACTGGCTGGTCGATCGCGGCTCTGGGCCCAGGCTGGGTGGCCGGGGCGGCCTTGCGCCTGCCGCTGCCCGAGGGCTTCTGGTATCAGGCGGGCCTCGTGACGGGCGGCACTGTGCTGCTGGCGACCGTCATCGCCCACGGCGCCTGGCGCGAGCGGGCCGGCACCACCCTGCTCAGCGGTGCGCTCTGCCTGGTCGGTCTGCTGGCCCTGCTGTTCGGCTGGCACCACCTGCGCGCCTTCGACGAGGGCCTGATGGCGCTGGTCCAGGAGCATCGCGAAGGCTGGCTCAACCTGGTCGCCGTGGTCATTACCCGCATGGGCGATTTCCGCACCCAGCTGATCCTCGCCGCGGTGCTGATTCTGGTGCTGGCCGCCTTCCGCCAGTGGCGGCCGCTGCTGTTCGCCCTGGGCACCACCCTGGGCACCGCTCTGGCCAATGGCCAACTGAAGAACCTGCTGGCCCGCGCCAGACCGGACGTGCTGGCCGAGCCGCTCACCACCTACAGTCTGCCCAGCGGCCATAGTTCGGCCTCCTTTGCCTTCTTCCTGACCCTGGGCATCCTGGTCGGTCGCCGCTACGGGCCACGCGGGCGCCTCGCCTGGCTGGTGATCGCGGCCCTGCCGGCCGCGCTCATCGCCCTCAGTCGCGTTTATCTGGGCGTGCACTGGCCGACCGACATCCTGGCCGGCGCCCTGCTCGCCGGGGGCTTCTGCGGCCTTAGCCTGGCGCTGTTGCAAAAGACCGGCGGCAATCGCCTGGAACCCGTTCCGACCCGGACTTGGTGGGTACTGTTGCCGCTGATCCTGCTGATCCTGGCTTTCGCCGCGGGCTGGGCCCTGCCGGAGGCCATCGAACGCTACGCGCCCCGCCTGTAGCGCCACCCCGAACTAAAAAAACCTGTCGCGGTCATGCAGTTCCGGTGCAATTGTGGTCTGAACGCCTGGAACGGCAGAAGTGGCTGGGGAGAGGTGATCGATGGCAGCGCAGATTGCCGACTGGAACGAATTGGACTTTCTCGCCGGCGGCGGCGAAATGGGTGCCCGATTGCGTACCCACGACTGGTCGGAATCCCCTCTGGGCGCGCCGTCGCAGTGGCCGCAATCACTGCGCTCCGCGCTCAGCATCTGCTTGAATTCCAGCTTTCCCACCGCCATCTACTGGGGGCCGGACCTGCTGCTGCTCTACAACGACGCCTGGGCGCCGATCCCCGCCGAGCGGCATCCCTGGGCCCTGGGCCGTCCGGCGCAGGAGGTCTGGCAGGACATCTGGCCCGTGGTTGGGCCGCAATTCGAGCAGGTCCTGAGCACCGGCCAGGGCTTTTCCGTCTTCGACCAGTTGCTGCCGATGGTGCGTCAGGGCGTGGTCACCGAGACCTACTGGAACTACAGCTTCACGCCGATCCGCGGTGAAGGCGGCGAGGTCGCCGGATTGTTCAACCAGGGGCACGAGACCACCCAACGCATCCTCGACGAACGCCGCCGCGCCGCCGATGCCGCGCGCCAGCGGCGGATGTTCGAACAGGCGCCGGGCTTCGTCGCCATCGTCCGCGGCCCGGACCACGTCTTCGATTTCGTCAACGTCGCCTTCAGCCGACTGTTCGATGGTCGGCCCCGCGAAGGTCTCACGGTACGCGAAGTCTTTCCCGAGCTGCAGAATCAGGGTTACTTCGAGTGGCTCGAACAGGTCTATCGCAGCGGTCGCCGCTTCGTCGCCGAACACCAGCCGATGCGACTGGAAACGGCGGGTGAACCGATCCGGACCCTGTACCTGGATTTCATCTATGAACCCCTGACCGACGAAACCGGCCAGGTGATCGGCATCTTCTGCCAGGGGCAGGACGTCACCGAAGCCCATCTGGCACGGGCCGCCCTGGAGGCCAGCGAGCGCCGCTTTCGCACCGCCCTGGAAATCGAGACGGTGGGGGCGCTGTGCTTCGACGCCGAGGGCCGGTTGATCGATGCCAACGACGCCTTCCTGCGCATGAGCGGGCATGACCACGGCGATCTGGCGGCCGGTCGCATCGCCTGGCCCGCGCCGACGTTGCGATGCGCCGACGACCAGCGGCCGCCCGACGAGCGCAGCTACCGGCGACGCGACGGCTCGACCGGCTGGGCCCTGGTGGCGGCCAAGCGCCTGCCCGACGGCAGTGCCTTCGAATTCCTCGTCGACATCAGCGACCGCAAGCAGGCCGAGGCCGAGTTGCGCGAGGAAACCCGTACCCTGGAAGCCCTCAAGCGCATCGACACGGAGCTGGCCAGCCAGCTGGATCTGGCGCACCTGGTGCAGACCGTGACCGATGCCGGCGTGGAGCTGACCGGTGCGGACTTCGGCGCCTATTTCAATCAACAGCCCGAAGCGCGTGGCGGGCGCCTGCAGCGCTTCACCCTGTCCGGCGTCGAGCGGGGTGTTTTCGAGCAGTTCGGCGAGTCCGGCGCCACCGCGCTGTTCGCCACCACCCTGGACAGCGCGGGCGTGGTCCGGAGCGACGACCTGGCGAGCGATCCCCGGCTTGGCCAGGCCCTGGCGACTCCCGGCAGAACGGCGGGCCGCTTGCCCCTGCGCAGCTATCTGGCCGTCTCGGTGGTAGCCCGCAGCGGGGCGGTGCTGGGCGGACTGGGCTTCGGCCATCCCGAGCCGAGGCGCTTCAACGCCCGCCACGAACGGCTGATGGTCGCCCTGGCCGCCCGTGCGGCCATTGCCATCGAACAGGCCCAGTTGTTCCAAGCGGTGCGGACCGCCAACGAGACCCTCGAACAGCGGGTGATCGAGCGCACCGCCGAGTTGACCCAGGCCCAGCAGGCCCTGCACCAGGCGCAGAAGATGGAAGCCATCGGCCAATTGACTGGCGGCATCGCCCATGACTTCAACAACCTGCTGGCCGGCATCATCGGCAGCCTGGAGCTGATCGAGCGCCGCCTGCAGCAGAATCGTACCGACCAGCTCGACCGGCTGCTCGGTGGCGCCCAGGCCTATGCCGCGCGCGCGGCCTCCCTGACCCAGCGGTTGCTGGCCTTTTCCCGGCGGCAGACGCTGGAACCCAAGCCCACCGACGTCAACGAGCTGATGCTGGCCATGGAGGAGCTGATCCGTCGCAGCGTCGGCCCGGCGATCGACGTCCAGGCCGAGCCGGCGGAACCGGTGTGGTCCACGGTGATCGATGCGGTGCAACTGGAAAGCGCCCTGCTCAACCTGGCGATCAATGCCCGGGATGCCATGCCCCAGGGAGGACAGCTGCGGTTGTCCACGGCCAATCTGCCCGAGGACGCGCCCGAGCGACCGGACGATCTGCCTGCCGGAGACTATGTGCGGGTCAAGGTAAGCGACACCGGTAGCGGCATCGCGCCGGAGATCCTGGAACGGATCTTCGATCCCTTCTTTACCACCAAGCCGCCGGGTCAAGGCACCGGATTGGGCCTGTCCATGGTGCACGGCTTCGTGCACCAGTCGGGCGGTCAGATCCAGGTGGACACCACACCTGGCGCAGGCACCTGCATCTCGCTCTATCTACCACGCGCGCCGGAGGGCGACGCCCGCGGGTCTTGAGCGACACCTGGCGGCGCCGCTCCGCCGAGTTTAGAGGCCGGCGCCGTGGGGCGTGGTGCCGCCCTTCATCTGGGATTGCAGGTAGTTCTGCAAGCCGATCTTGTCGATCAGGCCCAGCTGCTGCTCCAGCCAGTAGGCGTGGTCTTCCTCGGTGTCTTCCAGCTGCACGACCAGGATCTCGCGGGTGACGAAGTCCTTGTGCTGGTTGCACAGCGCCACGCCCTGGGCCAGGGCTTCACGCACCTCGTACTCCAGCGCGAGGTCCGCACGCAGCATCTCCGGCACGGTCTGGCCCACGGTGATGCCGTTGGGCCGCATGTCCGGCGTGCCTTCGAGGAACAGGATGCGGCGCAGCAGGGCATCGGCGTGCTGGGTTTCCTCTTCCATCTCGTGGCCAATCCGCTCGTACAGACGCATCAAGCCCCAGTCCTCGTACATCCGCGAATGGATGAAGTACTGGTCGCGCGCTGCCAGCTCGCCACGCAGCAGCTGGTTGAGGTAGTTGATGACGTCCGGATGGCCTTGCATGAAAAGAGTCCTGTGCTGTTCAGTGCCCAGTTTAGCGCGCCGGCGCCAGGGAGGCGCCGTTCATCGCCCGACCACTGGGGCCGTTCGTCTCATCGCAGCGCTAATCGTTCTGCTTCACGCTCAGCTTAACCACGGTGGCGGCGGCTCTTCGCGCACACTGGGCTCATCCTGTTCGCGACGCGCCGCCTGCCGTCGTTCCTCGTCACGCCGCGCCGCCTCGATCTCGCGCATCACCGCATGGACGTCGGCCTGGTCTTCACGCTCGGCGAACTCGCCGGTCAGCCGCGTATTGGCGAACAACTCGCCCTTCTCGAACAGGGCCCACATCTCCGGCGCATAGCGCGTCGTACGCAATTCCGGCGCGAAGCGACCGAAGTACAGCGCCATGTTCTCCACGTCCCGCGCCAGCAGGCGGAAGGCGTGGTTGTTGCCAGCCGCGTCCACCGCCTGGGGCAGATCGATGATCACCGGGCCGTCCTCGGCCAGCAGCACATTGAATTCGGAAAGGTCGCCGTGGACCAGGCCGGCGCAGAGCATGCGCACGATCTGGCCGATCATCAGCTCGTGATAGCGCAGCGCTTCCTCGGCGGTGAGGGTCACGTCGTTGAGACGGGGCGCGGCCTCGCCATTGCCGTCGGTGACCAGGTCCATCAGCAGCACGCCATCGAGGAAGTCATGGGGCTTGGGTACCCGCACCCCGGCGTCGGCCAGGCGATAGAGCGCCGTCACCTCGGCGTTCTGCCAGTTGTCCTCGCGCTCGCGACGACCGAACTTGGAGCCCTTGGCCATGGCGCGATTTTCCCGGCTGCCACGCACCTTGCGCCCCTCCTGGTACTCGGCGGCCTGGCGGAAGCTGCGCTTGTCGGCCTCCTTGTAGACCTTGGCGCAGCGCACCTGGCTGCCGCAGCGCACCACGTAGACCGCCGCCTCCTTGCCACTCATCAGGGGCCGTATCACCTCATCGACCAAGCCGTCCTCGATCAGCGGCTCGATGCGTTTGGGAGTTTTCATCGCCGGTTCCAGCTCCTTCTTGTCGGTCGTCACAGGGGACGTGTGAGGCAAGTTTCAAGCCAGACGCCGAGAAAGGGAAGTCGGCATCGCCCCTGAGCGTGCGACTCATCGAAGCGGACAAGATTCCTCGGCCGAGACCGACTGCGTGTTCAACCCCCGAAGAAGGCCAGGAAACGCCGCCACTCGGCCTGGGCCACGGCCAGTTCCACCGGGGCGAAGCGCACCTCGTGATGGGCCGGGCACTGGGCCAGGCGCGCCAGGTCCAGGGGATGGATGAAGCCCAACAGCGGATAGCCGCCCATGGTCTGGCGATCGGCCATGAGCACGATGGGCTGGCCGTCGGGCGGCACCTGGATGGCACCGGTCACCACCCCCAGCGACCACTGGCGGCGTGGTGGCCCCAGGGGCACGTCCCCGGCCAGGCGGATGCCCATGCGGTCGGATTGCGGGCTGATGCGCCAGGGCTGGTCGCAGAGCGCCTGCTGCGCCGCCGGACCGAAGGCCTCGGCGTCGCCGCCAAAGATCACCCTCAGGGTTGGCACCTCGCGATAGTCCGGGACGAAACGCGCCGCCGGTCCGCACCTGTGGGCATGCAACACGGTCACAGTCGCGCAGCCCAGCCGCTGTCCGGCCGTCAGGGCAGCGCCCTGGCCCTCCAGCCCGCCCAGGCCTTCGCGCCGGTTGCTGGCCACGCTGCCCAGGGTCGTCGAGGCCTGGAAGCCGCCACCGGCCGCGGCCAGATAGGCGCGCTGTCCAGCCTGGGCGAAGCCCAGCCGCAGTCGCGCGCCGGCCTTTACCGGAAAGCACGACCAGGCCGGCAGGGACTCGCCATCCAGCCGGGCGTCCAGCGGCGCGCCGGTCAGGGCCAACCAGGTGTCGGTCTCGATCTCGAATTCGGCGCCGCCCAGGGCGATCTCCAGCAGTGGCGCCGTCATCGGGTTAGCCACCAGGCGATTGGCCCAGCGTGCGGCATGGCCGTCCATGGGGCCCGAGGGCGCCACGCCCAGGTGCTGCCAGCCCTGGCGGCCGAGATCCTGCAGCAGGGTCAGGGGACCGGGCTTGCTGACCATCAGACCGCTCATGGCTGACCTCCCTGGGCACGAAAGGCCGCTTCGTCGACCGGTACGAAGCGCACGCGATCGCCAGGCGCCAGCAGGCACGGCGGCTCGGCCCGGGCATCGAAGACGGTCCACAGGCAGCGGCCGATGAGATTCCAGCCCCCTGGCGAGGCCTGGGGATAGACCGCGGTCTGGCGCTCGGCGATGGCCAGACTGCCGGCGGGGACGCTGGTGCGCGGCGTGCTGCGCCGCGGCAGCGCCAGGCACTCATCCAGCTCGCCGAGAAAGGCGAAACCGGGCATGAAGCCGATGGCGCCTACCTGATAGTCACGACCACAGTGCCGGGCGATGACCTCGGCCGCGCTCAGGCCACAGCGCTCGGCCACCTCGGCCAGATCGGGGCCGGCATAGAGGGTCGGTACCTCGTGCAGGCGCCCGCCCTCGCCCGCCTGCGCAGCGCCCGGCCAGTCGGCCAGCAAGGGTTCGAGGCCGGCCTGTACCTCGGCCAAGGTCAGCTGCAGGGGATCGTAGTGCACCAGCAGACTGGTCCAGCCCGCTACCAGATCGGTCACCGCCGCACCGAAACGCTGGCGAATCCGCTCGCCCAGGCGGGCGATGCGCGAAGGCAGTTCGGCATCGGGGTGCTCGGCCAGTTCGAGCAGCAGCGCCGCAACGCCAAAGGGCTTGCAGGCGATCATAGGGCGTCCAGCGCCGCGCGCAGCCGGCGCAGCACTGCCAGGGATTCGGCATTGTCGCCATGCACGCAGAGGCTGTCGGCCTGCAGGCGCATGGGCTGGCCATCGAAGCCGGGAAAGTCTTCGCCCCGGGCGATGGCGACGGCCTGGGCGAGGATGCGCTCGGGGTCATGGTGAACGGCGCCAACCTGGCCACGCGGGGCCAGGGAGCCGTCGGCCAGATAGGCGCGATCGGCGAAGGCTTCCAGCAGCAACGGCACCCCGGCGGCTTCGGCCAGCCGGCGCTCGCGGTCATTGTCGGCCTTGGCCAGCACCATCAGCGGCAGTCCTTGGCGATAGCGGGCGCAGGCGGAGAGCGCCGCGCTCAGCAGGGCATCTTCCTTGACCAGGGCGTTGTAGAGGGCGCCATGGGGCTTCACGTATTCGACGCGCACGCCTGCGGCGCGGCAGAAGGCGTCCAGGGCGCCGATCTGGTAAAGGATCATGGCCTCCACTTCGGCCGGGGTGCAGGCCATGGGCCGCCGACCGAAACCCACCAGGTCGGGATAGGCCGGATGTGCGCCGATCTGCACGTCATTGGCCACCGCCAGGGTCACGGCGCGCTGCATGGTCAGGGGATCGGCGGCGTGGAAGCCGCAGGCCAGATTGGCCTGGTCGACCAGGGGAATGGCATGGGCATCGTCGCCCATGGACCAGGCACCGTAGCTTTCACCGGAATCGCAATTGAGCAGCAGGCGAGCGGGCATGACAGGATCCTCTGAGGAAGTAGCTCGAGTGTCGGAAAGCCGGGGCGCCGCTGTCCAACAAAAGATTCCGGGCGCTGGCGATAAGATACCGTTGAAACACCCGGGCTAGACCAGCACCGGCAGGGCACGCTCCGGGCCCAGGCGCGTACACCAGTCGGCCACCACCGTCTGGCTCAGGGCCACCACCGCCTCGCTCAGCGCCAGGCCGGCACCGCCGTGCCAGCTGGCCTGGACATCGAAGGGCGGCGGTCCGGCCAGCGGCAAGGGCATCAGGCTGCCGCGGGCCAATTCTTCGATCACCAGGGCCGGCGGCAAGGCACCGATGCCGAAGCCCTCGCCCATCAGCTTGATGATGGCCGCCACCGAGTTGATGCAGCAGACCCGCGGTTCGGCGATGCCCTCGCGCTGCAAGAGGCCGAGGATGTCCTGGTGCGGCCGCGAATGGCGGGAAAAGGTGATCAGCCGCTCGCCGGCCAACTCGGCCAGGTTGGCGTAAGGCCGCGCCAGGTGACTGTCGCTGGCCACTAGCCAGCGCACCGGATAGCTGGCCAGGTGCAGGTTGCGAATGCCTTCGGCGCGCAGCAGATCGGTCTGGAAGATCAGGTCGAGCTGTCCCCGCGCCAGTTGCTCGGCCAGATTCAGCGCGGTATCGGCGGTCAACTCCAGCTCGATGGCCGGATAGCTCTGGGTGACCGCGGCGATCAACTGATCCAGCCAGCTGTGGATCACGGTATCCATCACGCCGATGCGCAGGCGACCCTCCAGGGTCTGGCCATGCCCCAGGGCCTCGTGCAATTCACGCTGGGTGGCCAGCATCCGCTCGGCGTAGCCCAGCACCCGATGCCCCTCAGCGGTCAGACTCACGCCGCGGGAGTCGCGCAGGAACAGTTGCACGCCCAGCTCGCTTTCCAGCACGGCGATGCGGCTGGAGATGGCGGCCTGGGTGGTGGAGAGCTTTTCCGCCGTCAGGCGGAAACTGCCCAGGCGGGCGACCCAGACGAAGGTATCGAGAAAGCGCAGATTCATGGGGACCTCGACAAGGCTATCCCGTCACTTTACCCCCACCAGCAGGCTTGTCTGCCCCGCTTTTCCCTATCGGCGGCGAACAGTTTTATTTGCTGGACGCCAGCTCCACCGACGGCAAAAGATGCCAGCCGGCGCCATGCCAAATGACGTCCGACAACAATAACGAGCCGTGCCACGGGCACGGCCTGGATCAGCCGAAGCCGCCTGCGGCTTCCTACCGTCCGCCGCACCGTCTGCCCGGAGCGCGGTGGACCCGCTGGAGACATCCACCCATGCAAACCACCGTCAACCTCTGGCCGCTGCTGGGCGTGCTGGTCATCGTGGTCGGCTTCGTGCTGAGGTTCAATCCGCTGCTGGTGGTCGCCCTGGCCGCCGTGGCCACCGGGATCGCCGCTCAGTTCAGCCCCGAGGCACTGCTCGCCGCCATCGGCACCGGCTTCATCAAGGCGCGCGCCCTGCCGCTGATCATCCTGCTGCCGCTGGCGGTGATCGGCCTGCTCGAGCGCCACGGCCTGCGCCTGCATGCGCAGAACTGGATCGCCCGCTTTCGCAACGCCACCGTCGGCCGCCTGCTGATCTTCTACCTGTTCGTCCGCGAGACCACCGCGGCCTTGGGGCTGACCAGCCTCGGCGGCCATCCGCAGATGGTCCGGCCGCTGCTGGCGCCCATGGCCGAAGGCACCGCCGAAAAACTCCATGGCCGCCTGCCCGAGGCGCTGCGCCAGCGGTTGCTGGCCTTCTGCGCGGCCACCGACAACGTCGGGCTGTTCTTTGGCGAGGACATCTTCGTCGCCTTTGGCGCCATCGCCCTGATGCACACCTTCCTGCTGGGCGCCGGCCTTGATGTCGAACCCCTGCACATCGCTCTCTGGGGCATTCCCACGGCCCTCTGCGCCTTCTTCATCCATGCCCTGCGCCTGCACCGCTTCGACCGCCAGCTCTATCGCGAGCTGACCGCGCGCAAGGAGGTGCAACCATGATCCTGTCGATCCAGTATCTGTTCTGGCTGGCTGGCGCCATCCTGGCGCTGACCGCGGTCATGACCCTGGCCGATCGTCACCACCCCAAGCGCTGGACCAGCGGCCTATTCTGGGGCCTGTTCAGCCTGGTCTTCCTGATCGGCGATCGCCTGCCGCCGGCCTGGGTCGGCGCCGGAGTGCTGCTGATGGCCGTGCTGGCCGGTTGCGGCGCAGTGGGCAGTGGTCACCACGTGACTCGCCCTGAACGCGAGACCCGCGCCAGCGCCGGCCGCCTGGGCAATCGCCTGTTCATTCCGGCCCTGGCGATTCCCGTGGTGACGGTGATCGGCAGCGTGCTGCTCAAGGATGTGCAGATCGCCGGCCTGCCGCTGCTCGATCCCAAGAACGTCACCTTCGTCTCCCTGGGCCTGGGCGCCCTGGTGGCCCTGGCGCTGGCCTGCTGGCTGACCCGGGACACCCCGATTCAGGCCATGCGCGAATCGCGCCGCCTGACCGATGCCCTGGGCTGGTCGCTGGTGTTGCCCCAGGCCCTGGCCATGCTCGGCCTGGTCTTCACCGATGCTGGCGTCGGCAAGGCGGTGGCGCACCTGGCCACCGCCTACGTGGCCCTCGACCTGCGCCTGGTGGCGGTAGTGGTCTATGTGGTGGGCATGGCCGCCTTCACCGTCATCATGGGCAACGGCTTCGCCGCCTTCCCGGTGATGACCGGCGGCATCGGCGTGCCGGTGCTGGTGGGTGTCTATCATGCCGATCCGGCGGTGATGGCTGCCATCGGCATGTTCTCCGGCTACTGTGGCACCCTGATGACGCCCATGGCGGCCAACTTCAACAT
Source organism: Pseudomonas sp. MS15a(2019) (assembly GCF_013277805.1). Taxonomy (NCBI): domain Bacteria; kingdom Pseudomonadati; phylum Pseudomonadota; class Gammaproteobacteria; order Pseudomonadales; family Pseudomonadaceae; genus Pseudomonas; species Pseudomonas sp. MS15a(2019). Next base: position 133,743 of record NZ_VBTN01000005.1, on the reverse strand, counting down.
CGTCCCGGCGGCCCTGCTGGAACTGGACGACAAGAACGCCGTGATCAAGGCCCAGGTCCCCACCGCCCTGGCGGTGCTGGCTTGCAACGTGGTGCTGCTCTATCTGCTGATGTGAGGTATCCCATGACCCTGCTGCTCACCGGCTTCGCACCCTTCGGTGGCGAAGAGCTCAACCCTTCCTGGGAGGCCGTGCGCCGACTCGACGGCGAACGCCTCGGCGATCTACCCGTGGTCGCGGCGCAGTTGCCGACCGAATTCGGCGCCGCCCTTCGGGTGCTGGACGAGTTACTCGACCGCCATCGTCCCACCCTGGTGGTAGCGGTCGGCCAGGCCGGCGGGCGGGCCGAGCTGTCGCTGGAACGCATCGCCATCAACGTCGACGATGCCCGCATCCCCGACAATGTCGGACGTCAGCCCATCGACGAACCGGTGGTGCCCGGCGGCCCCGCGGCCTACTTCAGCACCCTGCCGATCAAGGCCATGGTCCATGCCCTGCGCGCCGCCGGCTTTCCCGCGGCGGTGTCCCAGACCGCCGGTACCTTCGTCTGCAACCACGTCTTCTACGGCCTGCAGCATCGCCTGCAGGGCACCGGGGTACGCGGCGGGTTCATCCATATTCCTTATCTGCCGGCCCAGGCCGCCAACCAGCCCGGGGCGCCGTCCATGGCCCTGGAGACCCTGGTCGCCGGCCTGCGCCTGGCGCTCACCTGCGCGGCGACCACCCAGGCGGACCTGCGCGAAGGCGGCGGCCAACTGGACTGACACCCGCAGGCGCGGCGGCGGAGGACCATCCGGGCTGGCTGGCCTACAATGCCCCCTCCGCCGCCGCTGCGATTAGCCCATGTCCACCCTGCTTGCCGACTGGCGTCATCCCCTGCTGCACCGCCGCGTCTGGGCGCTGGCCGCGCCCATGATCCTGTCCAATCTCAGCGTGCCGCTGGTGACCCTGGTCGACAGCGCCATCGCCGGTCACCTGCCGCAAGCCCGCCAGCTCGCCGCGGTGGCCATGGGCGGCGCCTTCTACACCGCCCTGCTCGGCATCCTCGCCTTCCTGCGCATGGGCACCACCGGCTTCGCCGCCCAGGCCAGTGGGCGGCGCGATGGCGCCGCCCTGCGCCAGATCCTCTTGCAAGCCGGTCTGCTGGGCCTCGGGTTGTCTCTGGTCCTGCTGCTGATGGCCAGCCTGGCGCTGGAGCCGCTGCTCGCCTGGCTCGGCCTGGATCCCGCCTTCGCCGAGCTGGCCGCGCGCTTCCTGCACCTGCGCCTGCTCGGCCTGCCTGCGGCGCTGCTCAGCTACGCGCTGATCGGCTGGCTGCTCGGCACCCAGGATGCACGCACGCCGCTGGTGCTGCTACTCACCACCAATGCCCTGAACCTGCTGCTGGTGACCGCTTTCGTGCTCGGCCTCGGCGCCGGGGTGCAGGGCATCGCCCTGGCCTCGGTCCTGGCGGAATGGAGCGGCATGCTGCTCGGCCTCGGGCTGGTGTTGCGCCGTCTGCGGTTGTGGCCGGGACGGATCGATCGCCAGGCGCTGCGCCAGCTCGCCAGCTGGCGCCCGCTGCTGGCGGTCAATCGCGACATCTTCATCCGCTCCCTGGCGCTGCAGGCGGTGTTCCTGCTGTTCGCCGCCCAGGGCGCCCAGCTGGGCGAGACCACGGTGGCGGTCAACGCCCTGCTGCTCAATGGCCTGCTGGTCACCGCCTTCGCCCTCGACGGCCTCGCCCATGCGGTGGAGGCCCTGGCCGGTCATGCCCTCGGCGCTCGCGAGGGCGCCACCCTGCGCCGGGTGCTGGTAATCGCCGGCGGCTGGTCGTTGCTGGCCAGCCTGGTGTTCGCCGTCGCCTTCGCCCTGGGCGGCGATCTGTTCGTCGCCCTGCAGAGCGACATCGCCGCGGTGCGCCAGGAGGCCCATGCCTACCTGCCCTATCTTGCGCTGCTACCCTTGATCGCCATGGTCAGCTACCTGCTGGACGGCCTCTTCATCGGCGCCACCCGCGCCCGCGAGATGCGCAACTCGATGCTCCTCGCCCTGCTGCTGGCACTGCCCCTCGGCGGGTTGCTGCGCGGCCTCGGCAATCACGGCCTGTGGCTGGCCTTTCTGACCTTCATGGCGTTGCGCGGCCTGATCTCCGCCCTGCTCGCCTGGCGCCTGGCCCGGCGCGAAGGCTGGCTCGACGACCACGCCAGCGCCTGATCCTGCGGAACCGCCGGGTCGGCGCTCCCCTCAAAGTCGAACATCCCCTGCCGAGAGCGCTGCCATGAGCGAAGACACCCGCGATCAGGAACCCCTGGACACCCCCGCCGACGGCGACGACGTCCCCGAGCACCAGAAGCCGGAAAACCTGGAGAAGCTCAAGGATTACGGCAAGGATCAGATTCCGCCCGGCATCGCCTGACGCCAACCCTGAACCCCTCGACAAAAGCCGTCGACAGCGGTGGCAAAGCCCCGGCGGAGCTTCTAGCATCCGTCGGGTTGAGTGGGCCCCAGGGCCTTCGTGAAGGGAATCCAGATCACCATGACCGTCAGGTCCTACCTGTCGCCTCTTCTCGCGCCCCTGTTGGCGCTGCTGGTGCTCGTCCCGGCGCCGGCCCGGGCCGTGGATGGCTATGCGGGCATCGCCTTCGGCACCGAGCTGAAGGCCTTTCTGGCGAAAAAGCTCTGCACCTTCCAGCCGCGCAAGATCGACGTGGTCGGCGTCGAATATTTCGAATGCAACGACCTCGCCTTCGCCGGTGAAAAGGTCGAGGCCGGCGCCTTCTTCATCGATGGTCGCTTCCTGCGGCTGTCCATCGTCACGCCCCTGGCCCAGTCCTTTCTGATCGCCGAAGGCCTCACCCAGAAGTATGGCAAGCCCTCCTCCCAGTCATCGGCCGCCGCCTTCGAACGCCTGAACCAGGATGACGACGCCCAGGCCTATCTGGCCTTCGATCACGACACCGTGGTCTACAAGTTCAGCGCCCAGGCGGCACGTCGGAAACAGGTCCTGCTGATCTACACCTCGCCACGTTACGAACCCCTGCTCAAGGAGCGGCAGTTGCAGTTCGTAAAAGACTCGCTTTAAACATCCGGTTACAGCTCGTCGGACAGTTGTCCCCCAGGCGGCCAAAGTGTCGCCCCGTTCACGCCTGGCTGGAAACAAGCCATGAACAATGGCAGATAGCCATGGTCAGAACGCGGGCAAGGAGCCCCTTCCTGTAACCGGCTACTTACGGACGTCGTTCCTTCGGGAGTCCTACCATGACCGAACCTGTCGCGATGCGCGCCCTGGCGCCGCAGCGTTCCTGCTTTCGTTTGCCCCCAGCGCTTGGCTTCAGCGGCACAGGTTCTCCTTTGAAAAGGATCATTCAATGAACACTCGCAATCTCTGGGTCGACTATGCGAAAGCCATTGGCATCGTGCTGGTCGTCTATGGCCATGTCGTCCGCGGCCTGCTCAACGCCGGCATCCTTCAGGACGCCCAATTCCACGGCTTGGTGGACAGTGTCATCTACAGCTTCCACATGCCGCTGTTCTTCTTTCTTTCCGGCCTGTTCTTCTACAGCTCCTTCGTCAAGCGCGGCACCGGCGGCCTGTTGGTGAACAAGATCGACACCATCGTCTATCCCTTCCTGGTCTGGTCACTGTTGCAGGGCTCGGTAGAGGCGCTGATGTCGCGCTACACCAATGGCGGCGTCAGCTTCAGCGAAGTCCTGACGGTCTGGGAGCCACGCCAGCAGTTCTGGTTCCTCTATGCCCTGTTCCTGGTGTTCTGCCTGGCCATGCTCGCCTATCGCTGGGCCAAGCCGCTGGCCTTCTTTGCCGTGTTCGCCTTTGGCGCCCTGGTCTATCTGTTCCAGAACGCCGGCCCGGAAGACTTCTTCTTCACCTTCACCGCGCAGAACTTCGTGTTCTTCGCCTTCGGCGTCTGGTTCAACAACTTCAAGCAGGCCATCGAGGAACAGGCCGGCCGGGTGATGCTGGGCTCTGGTCTGCTGTTCGTGGTGCTGGAGTACTGGTTCCATGGCCTGCTGGGCCTGGTCTATACCGATCGTGGCCTGGCCACCCTGGTCCTGGCGCTGAACGGCATCGTCTTCGTCAGCGCCACCTGCATGGTGCTGGCGCAACGGCCGCTGCAGTGGGTGCTGACCCTGGGGGCGCTGTCCATGCCCATCTACGTGATGCACGTACTGAGTGGCAGCGGTGCGCGCATCGTCCTGAGCAAGGGCCTGCACATCAACGACGGCCTGCTGCACATCGTCGCCGGTTGCGCCTTCGGCATCCTGGTGCCCGTGGCCATCGCCAAGCTGCTGGAAGCCCGTGGCATCAACGGTCTGTTCGAGGCGCCGGCGTGGATCTCCGCCCGGCGGTGGCTTCGGCCCAAAGCTGAAACCCCCCGCCCCGCCGTCTGAGTGACGGCTCCGGCCAGGGCGCCCTGCGCCTCTGGCCAGCGTGGAAGAGCGTTTCGATCAGCACGAAACCCCCATGAAAAAACCCGCTACCAGTCACCTGGTAGCGGGTTTTTTCATCGGCTGAAGCCCTGGGGCTTCAGCGGTCAAGGCGGATCACTGGCTGGCCAGCACCTGGCCGTTCTTCACTTCCAGTTGCTTGCCCGGCTCGTGGTCCATGCGGACCTGGCCGATCTTGCCATCCAGCAGATACTTGACGTCATAGCCGACCACCTGGTCCTTGCTGTCGGTAACCGTGTTGCAGCGGGTCTGGGTGGTGGTGTAGGTGTCGCGGTTCTGCATGTATTCCTGACCCTTGTTGCCGGCGTAACCACCGCCCACGGCACCGGCGATGGTCGCCAGGGTCTTGCCGCTGCCGTTGCCGACCTGGTTGCCCAGCAGACCGCCGACGACCGCGCCTACGGCGGTCCCGGCGATCTGGTGTTGGTCCTGAACAGGTCGCCGATGAGTCACCGCGACCTCCTTGCAGACCTCGCGCGGGGTCTTGACCGTTTCCTTGACCGGCTGGACGGCGACGACCTCGGCGTACTGAGGCCCGCGGTCAACGAAACTGTACGCCACGGCGCCACCTGCGGTGGCGACGATGGCTCCCAGAACCGTACCTACGAGCATCGACTTGTTCACTACAACCTCCTGACTACTCTGTCATAGCGGGCACCTGGCCCTTTGCCATGCCTGGGACATCAGGGACGCTCGTCGAGTTCCTTGGCCTGCGGCGGAATCAGGTCCTCGCTCTTCAGATCCAGCCAGATCAGCACCACGTTGGCGATATAGATCGACGAGTAGGTACCGGCCATCACGCCGATGAACAGCGCCAGCGAGAAGCCGAACAGGTTGTCGCCACCAAAGATCAGCAGGGCTCCCACGGCGAGCAGAGTCGAGATCGAGGTCGCCAGGGTCCGTAGCAGGGTCTGGGTGGTCGAGACGTTGATGTTCTCGATCAGGTCGGCCTTGCGCAACACCCGGAAGTTTTCTCGCACCCGGTCGAACACCACGATGGTGTCGTTGAGCGAGTAACCGATGATCGCCAGGACCGCCGCCAGCACCGTCAGGTCGAAGGTGATCTGGAAGAACGACAGCAGCCCCAGGGTCACCACCACGTCGTGCACCAGCGACAGGATGGCGCCCACGGCGAACTTCCACTGGAAGCGGAAGGCCACGTAGACCAGCACGCTGCCCAGGGCCAGCAGCATGCCCAGGCCGCCCTGGTCACGCAGCTCCTCGCCCACCTGCGGACCGACGAACTCGGTACGGGTCAGGGAGAAGTTCTCGGTGCTCGCCTGCTGCAGCGCGCCGGTCACCTTCTGGCCCAGTTGGGGATCGTCACCGGGCATCCGTACCAGCACGTCGGTGGTGGCGCCGAAGCTCTGCACCACGGCGTCTTCGAAGCCGGCGCCCTGCAATTCCTGACGGATCTTGCCGAGGTCGGCCGGCTGCTCGTAGCGCAGCTCAATCAGGGTGCCGCCGGTGAAGTCCAGGCCGAAGTTCAGCCCCTTATAGAACCAGCTGAACAGCGCCAGTACGGTCAGGAGCGCGGTGATGGCGAACGCGATATTGCGTACGCCCATGAAGTTGATGGTCTTTTTCATGGCCGCGTCCTCAAATCCACAGCTTCTTGACGTTCCGGCCGCCATAAATCAGGTTGACCATGGCACGGGTCACGAAGATGGCGGTGAACAGGGAGGTGAAGATACCCAGCGACATGGTCACGGCGAAGCCCTTGACCGGCCCGGTGCCCATGGCGAACAGGATGGCGCCCACCAGCAGGGTCGTCAGGTTGGAGTCCAGGATCGCCGTGAAGGCCCGATTGAAACCTTCGTGAATGGCGCGCTGGATCGGCATGCCATTGGCGATCTCTTCACGGATCCGCGAGAAGATCAGCACGTTGGCGTCCACCGCCTGCCCCATGGTCAGCACGATACCGGCGATACCCGGCAGCGTCAGGGTGGCATGCAGGATGGACATCAGCGCCATCAGCAGCACCATGTTGAACGCCAGGGCGATGGTCGCCAGCACCCCGAAGAAGCGGTAGATGGCGATCAGGAACAGCGAGACGAAGATCATGCCCCAGATGGAGGCGTCGATGCCCTTCTCGATGTTGTCGGCGCCCAGGCTCGGGCCGAGGGTGCGTTCTTCGGCGAAGTACATGGGTGCGGCCAGGCCACCGGCACGCAGCAGCAGCGCCAGTTCCGAGGCCTCGCCCGAACCGTTCAGGCCGGTGATACGGAAGCTGTTGCCCAGGGCCGACTGGATGGTCGCCAGGCTGATGATGCGCCGCTCTTCCTCGAAGCCGGGCACCGCCACTTCCTTCTGCACGCCGTCCACGGTCTGGGTGGTGTAGCGGGTGACCGGACGCTGCTCGATGAACACCACGGCCATGCTGCGGCCGACGTTGGTGCGGGTGGCACGGTTGATCAGATCGCCACCATGGCCATCCAGGCGGATGTTGACCTGGGGCCGGCCGTTCTCGTCGAAGCTGGCCGAGGCGTCGGTGACCTGATCACCGGTGATGATGACGTTACGCTCCAGCGGTACCGCCGGACGGCCGGGCTCGCGGAATTCGAAGCTCTCGGTGGAGGCCCGCGGGGTGTCCGCGGTGGCGGCCAGGCGGAATTCCAGGTTGGCGGTCTTGCCGAGGATGCGCTTGGCTTCGGCGGTGTCCTGCACACCCGGCAGCTCGACCACGATGCGGTCGGCGCCCTGGCGCTGCACCAGCGGCTCGGCCACACCCAGTTCGTTGACCCGGTTGCGTACCGTGGTCAGGTTCTGGGTGACGGCATAGTTGCGGATCTCCCGCAGCTTGGCCTCGGTCAGCTGCAGACGCAGCACCTGCAGGTCGCCACGGGTATCGGTGGTCAGCTCGAAATCGGTGTAGTTCTTGCGGATCAGGCTCTGGGCCTGCTGCAGGTCGGCGGCATCGGTGAAGCCAAGCTGCAGGGCGCCGTTCTGGTCGGGCATGCTGCGATAGCGCACCTTCTCGCGGCGCAGCAGGGTCTTGACCTCGTTGTCATAGACCTTCAGGCGCGCATCCACGGCCTTGTCCATGTCCACCGCCAGCAGAAAGTGCACACCGCCGGAGAGATCCAGACCCAGCTTCATGGGGCTGGCGCCCAGCTTGCGCAGCCACTGCGGGGTGGTGGGCGCCAGGTTCAGGGCCACCACGAAGTCGTCGCCCAGGGTACGGCGGACCACTTCCTGGGCCGGCAGTTGATCATCGGCGCGCATCAGGCGGATCAGCACCCGGCTGCCGTTCTCATTGAGATCGCTGGACTTCACCGCCAGATGAGCCTCGGCCAGGGCCGCGTTGACACGCTGCACCTCGGCGGGGGTCACCGTGCGTTCGGTGCTGGAAGCGCTGATCTGCAGGGCCGGATCGTCGGGGTACAGATTAGGAACCGAATAGATGGCGCCCACGACCAGTACGGCCAGGATCAGCAGGTACTTCCAGAGGGGATATTTGTTGAGCATGACACCGCCCGAGATAAAGGCGGGGCGCCTTGCGCGCCCCGGTGTTAGCTAGAGTGAGGAAGGCTCAGAGGGCCTTCAGGGTGCCCTTCGGCAGGGTCGCGGCGATGGCGCCCTTCTGGAACTTGAGTTCGACGTTGTCGGACACTTCCAGCACCACGAACTCGTCGGTGACCTTGTTGATGCGACCAGCGATGCCGCCGGTGGTCACCACTTCGTCACCCTTCTGCAGGCCGCCGATCAGGTTCTTGTGATCCTTGGTGCGCTTGGCCTGGGGACGCCAGATCAGGAAATAGAAGATCACCACGAAGCCGATCAGGAAGATGAACTGAATGTATTCACCTCCCGGTGCGGCGTTGGCGGCCGGCGCGGCAGCTTCCTGGGCCTGGGCCGTGGAAATCAGAAAACTCATTGCACTACTCCTTGCAGAGTTGGATGACGGAAAAAGAAGAGATGCCGGGGGTCGCTCGCCACCGGTTCGACCGCTGCAGAACCCCCGTCACGCACCCGGCGAAGGACGCGCGAGCGCCGTTTCGCCTGGACGATCGGACAGGGGCTTTCAGCGGTCGAGCGGCGGCGTAGGCAGGCCGCGCCGAGCATAGAAGGCGTCCACAAAGTCGGCCAATTTACCCTCTTGGATAGCCTGGCGCAAACCGGCCATCACCCGCTGGTAATACCGCAGGTTGTGGATCGTATTCAGCATACTCCCCAGCATTTCCCCGCATTTATCCAGATGGTGCAGATAGGCCCGGGAGAAATGTTTGCAGGTGTAACAGTCGCAGGTGGGATCCAGCGGCGTCTCGTCGTGACGATGCACGGCATTGCGCAACTTGAGCACGCCAGTGTCGATGAACAGATGGCCGTTGCGCGCGTTGCGGGTGGGCATCACGCAGTCGAACATGTCGACGCCACGGCGCACGCCTTCCACCAGGTCTTCCGGCTTGCCCACGCCCATCAGGTAGCGCGGCTTGTCCGCCGGCAGGTGCGGCGGCAGGAAGTCCAGCACGCGGATCATCTCTTCCTTGGGCTCGCCCACCGACAGGCCGCCGATGGCGTAGCCGTCGAAGCCGATGCCTTCCAGACCTTCCAGGGATCTCAGGCGCAGTTCTTCGTGCATGCCGCCCTGGACGATGCCGAACAGCGCCGAGGGATTGTCGCCATGGGCTTCGCGGGAGCGCTTGGCCCAGCGCAGCGACAATTCCATGGAACGACGCGCGGTGTCGAAGTCCGCCGGATAAGGCGTGCACTCGTCGAAGATCATCACGATGTCCGAGCCCAGGGCGCGTTGCACCGCCATGGATTCCTCGGGGCCCATGAAGACCTTGGCGCCGTCCACCGGCGAGGCGAAGTAGACGCCCTCCTCCTTGATCTTGCGCAGCGCGCCCAGGCTGAACACCTGGAAGCCGCCGGAATCGGTGAGGATCGGCCCCTGCCACTGCATGAAGTCGTGCAGGTCGCCATGGCGCTGGATCACCTCGGTCCCAGGCCGTAGCCAGAGGTGGAAGGTGTTGCCGAGGATGATCTGGGCACCGATATCGGCGACGCTGTCGGGCAGCATGCCCTTGACCGTGCCGTAGGTACCGACCGGCATGAAGGCCGGGGTCTCGACCACGCCGCGGGGAAAGGTCAGGCGGCCGCGACGGGCCTTGCCCTCGGTGGCCAGCAATTCGAAATTCATGAAACTCATATCAGCTCTCCGGGCCCTGGGCCCCGGGATTGCGGGTGATGAACATGGCGTCGCCATAACTGAAGAAGCGATAGCCCTCGGCCACGGCCGTCGCATAGGCGGCCATGGTCTCGCGGTAACCGGCGAAGGCCGACACCAGCATCAGCAGGGTCGATTCGGGCAGGTGGAAGTTGGTCACCAGCGCATCGACGACATGGAAGGGGCGACCGGGATAAAGAAAGATATCCGTCTCGCCGGCGAAGGCCTTGAGCTGGCCATCACGGGCGGCGCTTTCCAGCGAACGCACGCTGGTGGTACCGACGGCGATCACCCGACCGCCACGGGCGCGGCAGGCGGCCACGGCATCCACGACGGCCTGGTCGACCTGCAGCCACTCGCGGTGCATGTGGTGGTCTTCGAGGCGCTCGACCCGCACCGGCTGGAAGGTGCCGGCGCCGACGTGCAGGGTGACGAAGGCGGTCGCCACGCCCTTGGCGCGGATGGCGTCCAGCAGCGGCTCGTCGAAGTGCAGTCCGGCGGTGGGCGCGGCCACCGCACCGGCATTGCGCGCATAGACGGTCTGGTAGCGCTCGCGATCCTCGGCTTCATCGGGCCGGTCGATATAGGGCGGCAACGGCATATGACCGACCCGCTCCAGCAGCGGCAGCACGGGCTCGGCGAATTTCAGCTCGAACAGCGCCTCGTGGCGCGCCACCATCTCGGCCTCGGCACCGCCGTCGATGAGGATGCGGCTGCCCGGTTTGGGCGACTTGCTGGACCGTACATGGGCCAGCACCCGCTCCTCGTCCAGCACCCGCTCCACCAGGATCTCCAGCTTGCCGCCACTGGCCTTCTGGCCGAACAGCCGCGCGGGTATCACCCGGGTGTCGTTGAACACCATCAGGTCGCCCGGCTGCAGATAGCCCAGCAGATCGGCGAAGTGGCGATGGCTCAGCTCACCGCTGGGGCCGTCGAGCACCAGCAATCGACTGCCGCGGCGCTCGGCCAGCGGATGACGGGCGATGAGGGATTCGGGAAGGTCGAAATGGAAGTCGGCGACGTGCATGGCAGGTAGATCTCGAAAGGCCGCACAGCTTACCGGAAGCGGCCTTTTTCACCAACGCACTTTGGATTGACCGGACCTGCCTGCATCCCTATACTCCGCCGCCATTGCCCCGGTGGCGGAACCGGTAGACGCGGCGGATTCAAAATCCGTTTCCGAAAGGAGTGGGAGTTCGAGTCTCCCCCGGGGCACCAAGTTGGTACCTTCCAGGCCTCCCCCGTGTTGCCTGGAAGCCGAAGAAACCGCCCCTCGAGGCGGTTTTTTTGTGCCTGGTGCGCCTTGGTCGCGGCGTCGATACGAGCCTCAATCCACGACGAATAACCTAGCCCCAGTCGCGGTCGAGGATCTGTGAGCCTCTGCATTGTCGGCCACCTGGTAACTCATGCCGGCGGTCAAGGTGAAGACGCGACCATCGGCCAGCTCGGTATCCAGCCGACCATCCAGGCAAAGTAGAATATGTCCCTTGCTGCACCAGTGATCGGCAAGATAACCCTCACTGTACTCGACCATGCGGACCCGTATTGCACCAAACTGGCAGGTACGCCAAAGCGCTGAGCCGCTCGCTCCCGCATGGACTACAGGTTCGATTTTCGACCAGTCAGTGGTACCGAATGGAATGTCGCTCAGTTGCATGACGGCCTCTACCTAGGTCAGGAAGGGTATGTTAGCCCGGCAGCAAGACGGTCAAGGGATACAGATTGGATGAATTTTCAAGGTATGCAGCCTTGCGCTAATTGCGGTTTTTGTACCTTTGCGAATACGGCGACCCCCATCCATCAGGCACGTTCTTGATCACCACACTCCCGCTTTCATCGTAGGGAAGGATGCCTTTTGAAATGGATATTGCTTGGCCTCGCGTTACTGCTGACCGGCTGCAACCACTACAGCTCGGCCGACTCCGTCTGCGAACCCAGCCCACTGAGCGGTGAGGACTGCAAGAAGTCGCAACCGGTCGGTAACTACCTGATGGACAAGTATCGGGAATGGCAGCGTTACCAATAGGCTGGTGCCCGCACAAGGCTTGCCGAGACCGGAAGATGCGCCTGAGCCCTTCCCTGCTACTCGTCCTGCTGCTGACCCTGGGTGGCTGCGCCGTGCAGCGACCCACCCAGCCAGCGAGTGCGGGTGTCGACCTGAATCGCTCGCCCAGCTGGACGTTGCAGGCCCGGTTGCACAGCGCCCTCTATGGCTGCGAGTTGCTGGTGCTGCATGGCAACAACGCCCGCTTGGCGGGCGAACAAGGGCGGCTGGCGGACTTTCGTCAGCGGCTGAGCAGTTGCCAGACCCAGGCCGCTGCCGAAGAGAAGTCTGCTACGGACCAATTACCCGCCGGCCAGGATTGGCGGCTGCGCAATGCGCAGAAAGCCTACTTGGCCATCTGGCAGGGCTATCTGGCGGGGCTAACCATCGATCATCCAGCCGACTTGCAGCAGAAGCAGTCTTATCTTAAGGCGCGATCAGCGCTGCTCGACGTGGCGACAGGAGCACCCGGACATCCGCGCTGAGCCCCGGAAACGATCGGATAGCCAGCTGACCACCGGCAGCTGAAACGCAAGGGCAAAGCGTGCAATAGTAAGACATCGATACGGACGCGAGATCTTGCACATGGAAACGCTCTCCCCCCTCTCTCAGGTGGCGGTCAAGGACCTGGAAACGGCCCAGACCCCCGCCCGCTTCTCCACCGCCTTCATCGAGCGCCTGCTCTCGCGTTGCGAGACGCGCATGGACGAGATGGACGCCTGCCCCGACATGAGCGCTGATCTGCGCCTGATCCACATGCAGAACGTCGATCTGCTGGTGCGTACCGTGGTGGGCGAATGCCGCCATCGGGATCAGATCCGCCGCGTGCAGCGCATCCTGAGCTTCTGCGAAGCCCACGCCGGCTGGCTGCAGCCGCAACCGGTCGTGAGCAAGGGCGCCGCCTAGCGGACGGCGCCGCCGGGCCCTAGCCGGCCCGGCGCAGCAACAGGATCCCAGCCACGGCGCAGAGCAGCGCCGGTGCCAGCACGGCCAGCAGCGGCGAGAAGCCGAACACCAGGCTGGACGGTCCCAGCAGGTCCTGGAAGATGCGCAGGGCGAAGCCGATGATCACCCCGGTGAAGATCCGCTGGCCCAGGGTCACCGAGCGCAGCGGGCCGAAGATGAAGGAGATCGCCATCAACACCAGAGCGGCGGTCACCAGCGGCTGGAAGATCTTCGACCAGAACGCCAGCCAGTAGCTCTTGTTGCTCAGGCCCTGATCGGCCAGGTAGTGGATGTACCACCACAGCCCGGAGATCGACAGCGCATCCGGCTCCATGATCACGGTATCGAGCACCTGCGGGGTCAGCTCGACGTTCCAGATCACCTTGGGCTCCTGACGCACACTGGTCTGGCGATTGCCGAAGTCGGTGATGCTGACGTTTTCCAGCTCCCAGTGATCTCCACGATAGATACCGCGCTGGGCGAAGCTGGATTGCAGCAGATGGCGATTGTCGTCGAATTCGTAGCGCGTCACGCCCAGCAGCAGGCCATTGGGCTGCACGGCGTTGACGTGGGTGTACTCGTGGCCCTGGCGATGCCAGAGGCCATGACGCGAACTCTGCGCCTTGCCGGCGCTCTGCGCCAGGGCACGACCGCTCTGCGCCAGGTTCTCCGACCAGGGCGCCACGTACTCGCCGACCAGGATGCCGGCGATGAGCAGCACGAACATCGGCTTCATCACCGCCCAGACGATGCGCCCCAGGGAAACCCCAGCGGCACGCATCACGATCAGCTCGCTGCTGCTGGCCAGGGTGCCCAGGCCGATCAGGCAGCCAATCAGCGCCGCCATGGGCAGCATCTCGTAGGCTCGCCGCGGCGAGGTGAGCAGGACGAACTTGAGCGCCTCGGCGACGCCGTAGTTGTCGTCGAAGTCGCCGAGCTGGTCGATGAAGGCGAACAGCAGGGCCAGACCAACGATCACACCCAGCACCGCGAGGATGCTGACGAAGACGGTGCGCCCTATGTACCAATCGAGCTTGTTCATGCCGCTACCTCCGGCTTGCGACCGCGCAGACGCGCCTTGAGCGGTTCCCAGAAGGCCAGCAGCAGCCCCAGCACCAGGAACAGCAGGTGCACGCCCCACAGACCGATGGCCGGCGGCAGGCGGCCTTTATCCAGGGCGCCGCGGGCGGCGATCAGCAGCGACAGGTAGGCCATGTACAGCAGGATCGCCGGCAGCAGCTTGAGGAAGCGGCCCTGACGCGGATTGACCTTGGCCAAGGGCACGGCGATGAGAGTCACGACGAACACCAGGATTGGCAGCGACAGCCGCCATTGCAGCTCGCCGCGATACTGCAGCTCGTTGCTGCGCATGAGTTCACCGGTGGTGACGGCGTCACGCTCGCTGATGTCCTCGCTGACCGCGGGCTTGGGCAGGAGCACGCCATAGGTCTCGTACTGCACGGCGCGGTAATCGGCCTGGCCCGGCACGCCGTCGTAGCGGAAGCCGTTCTGCAGGATCAGGTAGCGACTGCCGTCCGGGTGGATTTCCTGCCGCCCGGTGTCGGCCACCAGCACGCCCACGCCGCGGTCCTTGCCGCCGGCGGTGGAGGTGTTGCGCTCGGAAATGAAGACGCCGCCCAGCTGGCTGCGATCCGCCGACAGGCGCTCGGTGTAGGTGACCCGCGAATTGTCCCGCAGCGACTGGAAGCGGCCCGGTTCGAGGGTGTCGAACTCGGTCATGGCATCCTGCTGATTGAGGATGGTGGTGACCTTCTGCACGCCCAGGGGTGCCAGCGACAGACTCAGCCAGGCGACCACCAGGGCCACCACCGCGGCCGGCGCCATGCTGTAGGCCAGCAGGCGGCGCGGACTCAGGCCGGTGGCGGTGAGCACGGTCATCTCGCTGTCCAGGTACAGCCGGCCATAGGCGAGCAGGAAGCCGAGAAAGAGGCCCAGCGGCAGGATCAGCTGCAGGAAGCCGGGGATGCGGTAGGCCATGATGAGCAGGAGCACGCCCGGATCCAGCAGGCCCTGGGCCGCTTGGGCCAGGTACTTGATGAAGCGGCCGCTCATGATGATCACCAGCAGCACGGCACTGACCGCACCGAGGGTGGTGAGAACTTCTCGAGACAGATAGCGGAAGACGATCAAACAGGATTCTCCAGGGTTGTCAGGCTCTGGCGCGAACGCTCACACTAGCTCGGCTGCATGGCTTGCGTTGCAAGGCCCACCCGTTGAAGGCCGATCGCCGGGAAAGGCCCTGGCGAAAGCCCCGCATTATATCCTGCGAACTCATGTGTTTGTCTTGGGGAGCTTCTCCTAATGGAATTCGTCGTCAAAAACGCTCGTCCGGAAACCCTGAAAACCGCCACGCTGGTCGTGGCCGTCGGTGAAGGCGGTGCGCTCGACGCAGCGGCCAGCGCCGTGGACGCTGCCACTTCCGGCGCCCTGAGCGCAGCGGTCAAGCGCGGCGACATCGCCGGCAAGGCCGGCCAGACCCTGCTGCTCACCAATCTGCCCGGCCTCAAGGCCGAACGCGTGCTGCTCGTCGGTAGCGGCGCCAGCGAAGGGCTTTCCGACCGTCAGTACCGCAAGCTGGCCAGCGGCGCCCTGGGCGTGCTCAAGAGCCTGGGTGGCAGCGACGCCGCCATCGCCCTCGGCGATGTGCCGGTCAAGAATCGCGATGGTTATGCCCGCCTGCGCCTGCTGGCCGAGACCCTGGCCGACGGCGACTATGTCTTCGATCGCTTCAAGAGCAAGAAGGCCGAGCCGCGGCCGCTGAAGAAGCTGACCCTGGTCACCACCAAGGCCTCCCAGCCGGAAGCCGAACGCGCCCTGGCCCATGCCCTGGCGATCACCCACGGCACCGCCTATGCCAAGGACTTCGGCAACCTGCCGCCAAACGTCTGCAACCCGGTCTATGTAGCCGATCAGGCCAAGGCCCTGGGCAAGCAGTTCAAGGACGCCGGGCTCTCCGTCGAGGTGCTCGACGAGAAGAAGATGCGCGAACTGGGCATGGGCTCCTTCCTCGCTGTGGCCCAGGGCAGCGCCCAGCCGCCGCGCCTGGTGGTGCTGCAGTACCGGGGCGGCGCCAAGAACGCCCAGCCCTACACCCTGGTCGGCAAGGGCATCACTTTCGACACCGGCGGCATCAGCATCAAGCCGAGCGCCGGCATGGACGAGATGAAGTACGACATGTGCGGCGCCGCCAGCGTCCTGGGCACCTTCCGCGCCCTCATGGAGCTCAAGCCAGCGATCAACGTGGTGGGTCTGCTGGCCCTGGCCGAGAACATGCCCAGCGGCACCGCCACCCGCCCGGGTGACATCGTCACCAGCATGAGCGGCCAGACCATCGAGATCCTCAACACCGACGCCGAGGGCCGCCTGGTGCTGTGCGACACCCTCACCTACGCCGAGCGCTTCCAGCCCAAGGCGGTGATCGACATCGCCACCCTCACCGGGGCCTGCATCACCGCCCTGGGTTCGCTGGTCTCGGGCCTGATGGGCAACGACGACGCCCTGATCGACCAGGTCAAGCAGGCCGGCGATCGCGCCGACGACCGCGTCTGGCAACTGCCGCTGCACGAGGAGTACCAGGAGCAGCTGGACAGCCCCTTCGCCGACATGGCCAACATCGGCGGTCCCAAGGCCGGCACCATCACCGCGGGCTGCTTCCTGGCGCGCTATGCCAAGGCCTATCCCTGGGCGCACCTGGACGTGGCCGGCACCGCCTGGATCAGCGGCGGCAAGGACAAGGCCGCCACCGGTCGCCCGGTACCGCTGCTGGTGCAGTACCTGCTCGACCGCACCGCCGAGGCCTAAGCACCTGCTCAAAGTCTGCTGCGCGTCGGCCAAACGGCGTTGAAAAGACCTTCGGAATGCTCATTTACGTTTTGTAAACTCCACTTCCTCAGGTCTTTTCGCCTTGTTTGGCTCTAGCTCGCGAGACTTTGAACACGCGCTAACGCCTATAGAGGCCGCGACGCCCCTACGTCGCGGCCTTGCCGCTTCCCTCCCCTTCTTCGTGATCCGCCATGACCCGTGTCGATTTTTATGTCCTGCCCTCCACCGATCCCGCGGCGCGGCTGGCCTTTGCCTGCCGGCTGGTGGACAAGGCCTGGAAGCAGGGCATGCCGGTCTATGTGCATTGCGCCGACACCGAGCAGCGTCAGCGCCTGGACGAACAGCTATGGGCCTTCCGTCCCGACAGCTTCATTCCCCACGACTTGGCGGAAACCGCCAGTGACAGTCCGGTGGTGCTGGGCCTGACCACGACCGCCGAGCAAACGGGCGAACTGCTGATCAACCTCAGCCTGGCCCCGCCGCCCTGCCATGCGGGTTTCGCCCGGATCGCCGAAGTGGTCGTCGAAGCCCCCGACGTGCGCCAGGCGATGCGCGAAGGTTTTCGCTTCTACCGCAAGCTTGGCTATGCTCTACAGGACCATCAGCTGTCACGTGTCTGATTTCATGACCAGCACCAAGCCTCCCGCGCACGTCCTGCAAGACCTCGAAGCCATCCGCCAGGTGCTCGACAAGAGTCGCAACACGATTCATCCGAGCAGCGCCGATGGCATCCCCATCCTCTCCGACGTCATCGCGCCCAGCGCCGAGCGCCTCAAGGCCATCCCGCCGCTGCTCGACCAGATCGTGCCGGACGCCATCGAAGAGGTGACACCCAGCGCGCCCCATGAAGACCTGGCCCACGTCCGCCTGCACCAGGAGGCGCCGGCCATCCTGCAGGAACTGCTCGACGAGCAGTTGCCGCGCCTGGAAGCCGAGTTGCAGCGCCGTCTGCAACGGCGCCTGGAAGAACTGCTGCAGCGTCCCTGAGCGCGGAGCGCCAAGGCGCCCTGCCGCCGGCCGGCGGGAGTCGCTATACTCGGAGGCTTTCCTCTTCCAGCGACAAAAGCCCCCTCCATGGACAAGACCTACCAGCCGCACGCCATCGAAACCTCCTGGTACCAGACCTGGGAACGCCAGGGCTACTTCGCGCCCCAGGGGTCGGGCGAGCCCTACACCATCATGATCCCGCCGCCGAACGTGACCGGCAGCCTGCACATGGGCCATGGCTTCAACAATGCCATCATGGATGCCCTGATCCGCTTCCGCCGCATGCAGGGTCGCAACACCCTCTGGCAGCCGGGCACCGACCACGCCGGCATCGCCACCCAGATGCTGGTGGAGCGCCGCATCGGTGCCGAGGGCCTGTCGCGCCATGACCTGGGCCGGGAAAAATTCCTGGAAAAGGTCTGGGAATGGAAGAGCGAATCGGGTGGCAACATCAGTCGGCAGATCCGCCGCCTGGGCTCCTCGGTGGACTGGTCGCGCGAGCGCTTCACCATGGACGACGGCCTCTCCGAGGCGGTCAAGGAAGCCTTCGTACGCCTGCACGAGGACGGTCTGATCTATCGCGGCAAGCGCCTGGTCAACTGGGACACCAAGCTGCACACCGCCATTTCCGACCTGGAAGTGGAAAGCCATGACGAGAAAGGCCACCTCTGGCACCTGCGCTATCCCCTGGCGGACGGCGCCCGCACCGCCGAGGGCATGGATCACCTGGTGGTCGCTACTACCCGCCCCGAGACCCTGCTGGGCGATGCCGCCGTGGCCGTGCATCCGGAAGATCCGCGCTACAAGGATCTGATCGGCCAGTACGTCGAACTGCCCCTGGTGGGCCGCCGCATCCCCATCGTCGGCGACGACTACTGCGACCCCGAATTCGGCACCGGCTGCGTCAAGATCACCCCGGCCCACGATTTCAACGATTATGAAGTCGGCAAGCGCCACAACCTGCCGCTGATCAACGTCTTCGACGCCGACGCGGCCATCCTGCCCGGCGCTCAGGTGTTCAACCTGGACGGCAGCGTCAACGGCATGTTCGACGCCACCCTGCCCGAGGCCTACGCCGGCCTGGACCGTTTCGAGGCGCGCAAGCGCATCGTCGCCGACCTAGACGCCGCCGGCCGCCTGGAGAAGATCGAGGACCACGCCCTCAAGGTGCCCAAGGGCGACCGTTCCGGCACCGTGATCGAGCCCTGGCTGACCGACCAGTGGTACGTCTCCACCAAGCCCCTGGCCGAGAAAGCCATCGGCGTGGTCGAGAGCGGCGAGGTGCAGTTCGTGCCCAAGCAATACGAGAACATGTACTTCAGCTGGATGCGCGACATCCAGGACTGGTGCATCAGCCGCCAGCTCTGGTGGGGCCACCGCATTCCCGCCTGGTACGACCAGGCCGGCAACGTCTATGTCGGCCGTGACGAAGCCGAGGTACGCGCCAAGCACGACCTCGGTGACATCGCCCTGCGCCAGGACGACGATGTGCTGGATACCTGGTTCAGCTCCGGTCTGTGGACTTTCTCCACCCTGGGTTGGCCCGAGCAGACCGAGGCGCTGAAGACCTTCCATCCCACCGACGTGCTGGTCACCGGCTTCGACATCATCTTCTTCTGGGTCGCCCGGATGATCATGCTGTCCACCCACCTGACCGGGCAGATCCCGTTCAAGACCGTCTACGTCCACGGCCTAGTCCGCGATGGCCAGGGCCAGAAGATGTCCAAGTCCAAGGGCAACGTGCTCGATCCCCTCGACATCGTCGATGGCATCGACCTGGACACCCTGCTGCAGAAGCGCACCAGCGGCCTGATGCAGCCCAAGCTGGCCGAGAAGATCGCCAAGCAGACCCGCGCCGAATTCCCGGACGGCATCGCCAGCTACGGCACCGATGCCCTGAGATTCACCTTCTGCTCCCTGGCCACCACCGGCCGCGACGTCAAGTTCGACATGGGTCGCGTCGAGGGCTATCGCAACTTCTGCAACAAGCTGTGGAACGCGGCGAACTTCGTCATGGAGAACGTCGAAGGCCAGGACACCGGCGTCAATGACGAACCGGTCGAGCTGTCCTCGGTGGATCGCTGGATCATCTCCCAGCTGCAGCGCACCGAGGCCGAGGTGACCCGTCAGCTCGACGCCTTCCGCTTCGACCTGGCCACTCAGGCCCTCTATGAATTCGTCTGGGACGAGTACTGTGCCTGGTACCTGGAGCTGGTCAAGCCGGTGCTGTGGGACGAGAACGCCTCCATCGAGCGCCAGCGCGGTACCCGCCGCACTCTGGCGCGGGTACTGGAAGTGGTGCTGCGCCTGGCGCACCCCTTCATGCCCTTCATCACCGAGGAAATCTGGCAGCGCCTCAAGGCGCCGGCCGGTGTCCAGGGTGAGACGCTGATGCTGCAGCCCTGGCCGGTAGCCAACGAGGCGCGCATCGACGCCGCCGCCGAAGGCGACATCGAGTGGGTCAAGGCGCTGATGCTGGGCGTGCGGCAGATCCGCGGCGAGATGAAGATTTCCATGGCCAAGCGCATCGACATCATCGTCGCCAATGCCAGTGCCGAGGACCAGCGCCGCCTGGCCGACTTCGAGCCGCTGCTGAACAAGCTGGCCAAGTTGGAATCGGTCCGCGTGCTGGCCGCCGGCGAGGAAGCGCCGATGTCCGCCACCACCCTGGTGGGCGAGATGGAAGTGCTGGTGCCCATGGCCGGGCTGATCGACAAGGACGCGGAACTGGCGCGCCTGGACAAGGAGATCGGCCGCCTGGAAGGCGAGGTCAAGCGCGTCGGCGGCAAGCTGGGCAACGAAGGCTTCGTCGCCAAGGCGCCGGCCGAGGTCCTGGAAAAGGAACGCGCCAAACTGGCCGAGGCAGAACAGGCCCTGGTCAAGCTGGTGGACCAGCGGCAGCGCATCGCCACCCTCTGATGCCCCTGAAGCCCACCCTTGCGGTGGGCTTTTTATTGCCCAGGACGATTCTCATGGATGTGAGCAAGACCAAGACCAGCTTCTATCGCCGGCTCTATGTGGCCTGGCTGGTGGCCAGTGGCACCGCCACCAGCGTGCCGACGCTGATGGCCGCCACCGGCATGCCGCGGCGTACCGCCCAGGACACCCTGCTGGCGCTGGCCGATCTGGATATCGACTGCCAGTTCGTGCAGGGCGAAGGCGCCCGCAACAATGCCGGCGGCTACGAGATCCGCGACTGGGGCGCGGTGGACCCGCGCTGGGTCGAGCGCGAGCTGGCGCGGATCAAGACGGTCCTGGGCTATCCCTGAACCCTAGAAATCCAGCACCTGCACCACGTCATAGGCCGGCGTCTCATAGGGATGCGCCGCCTTGAGCGCCGCCACGGCCTGGCGGGCGATAGCTTCGTCGGCCAGCACCAGCTCCACCCGCCATTCCTCCACCCGTTCGAGACTGCCCTGCTCGCCCAGGTGCGGCTGGCTGCCAGGCAACGGGCGGAACTGGCCGAGGCCCCGGACCTGCCAGCAGCAGCTGTCGTAGCGGCCGATGCGACCGCCGCCCACGGCGAAGATCGCCTGCTTGACGGCTTCGAGGTGCGAGTCGGGGACATAGAAACACAGCTTGAACATCGATGACTCCGGGGACAGGGGACGACCCCTTCAGCTTAAACCCTTCCCAGAAAGACGAAACCCGCGCCGAGGCGCGGGTTTCGTCAGACGCGAGCCGAGGACTCAGTCCACCCAGACCCGCGCATTGCGGAACAGGCGCATCCAGCCGCCGTCCTCGCCCTGCCAGTCGGCCGGGATCCAGGAGTTCTGCACGGCGCGGAAGCAGCGCTCGGGGTGCGGCATCATCAGCAGCACGCGACCGTCCTGGCTGGACAGACCGGTGATGCCCAGCGGCGAGCCGTTGGGGTTGGCCGGATAGGTCTCGGTGACCTTGCTGTGGCCATCGACATAGCGCAGCGCCACGGTGCCGGAGACATCGGCGGCGACCAGCGCCTGCTGGCTCGGGTACTCGGCGAAGCCTTCGCCGTGGGCGATGGCGATGGGCAGCCGCGACCCGGCCATGCCGGCGAGGAACAGCGAGGGCGAATCCTGCACCTGGACCATGGCCACCCGTGCCTCGAACTGCTCGGAGCGGTTGCGCACGAAGCGCGGCCAGAATTCGCTGCCGGGCACCAGCTCGCGCAGGTTGGCGACCATCTGGCAGCCGTTGCACACGCCCAGGGTGAAGGTATCGGTGCGCTCGAAGAACTGCTGGAAGCCGTCGCGGGCCCGGGCGTTGAACAGGATGGACTTGGCCCAGCCACCGCCGGCGCCGAGCACGTCGCCATAGGAGAAGCCGCCACAGGCCACCACGCCCTTGAAGTCCGCCAGGTCGATGCGACCGGAGAGGATGTCGCTCATGTGCACGTCGATGGCGGCGAAGCCGGCGCGATCGAAGGCCGCGCCCATCTCCACCTGACCGTTGACGCCCTGCTCGCGCAGGATGGCGACCTGGGGCCGCACGCCCTTCTTGATGTAGGGGGCGCAGATGTCCTCGTTGGGATCATAAGCCAGCTTGGCCGACAGACCCGGATGATCCTCTTCCAGCAGAGCGTCGAATTCCTGCTGGGCGCAGTCGGCGTTGTCGCGCAGGCGCTGGATCTGGAAGCTGGTCTCGCTCCAGACGCGCTGCAGCATGCGCCGCTCGGCCCGGTAGAGATGCTCGTCGTGGTAGTGGATGTTGATCTCGTAGCCGTTGACCGGGTTGCCGATCACCGCCACGCAGTCTTCCAGACCGGCCGCGCTGAACTGGGCCAGCACCTCGTGGGTGAAGTCCTGGGGCACCTGGATGACGGCGCCCAGTTCTTCGGCGAACAGCGCCCGGGTCAGCTCGTCACGGTCGGCGGCCAGGGCGTCCAGGCGCAGGGCCAGGCCGCAGTGACCGGCGAAGGCCATTTCCACCAGGGTGGTGATGAGGCCGCCGTCGGAACGGTCGTGGTAGGCCAGCAGCAGGCCGTCCTGGTTGAGGCCCTGGATCACGGCGAAGAAGGCCTTGAGGTCTTCGGCTTCGTCGACGTCGGGAGCCTGCTGGCCGAGCTTGCCGTGGGTCTGGGCAAGGATGGAGCCGCCCAGGCGATTCTGGCCGCGGCCGAGATCGATCAGGATCAGGTCGGTCTGGCCCTTGTCCAAGCGCAGCTGGGGGGTCAGGGTGCGGCGGATGTCCTGCACCGGGGCGAAGCCGGTGATCACCAGGGACAGTGGCGCGGTGACGCTCTTGTCTTCGCCACCGTCCTGCCAGCGGGTCTTCATGGACATGGAGTCCTTACCGACCGGGATGGTGATGCCCAGCTGCGGGCACAGCTCCATGCCCACCGCCTTGACGGTTTCATAGAGGCGCGCGTCTTCGCCCGGGTGGCCGGCGGCGGCCATCCAGTTGGCGGAGAGCTTGATGTCGCCGAGCTTGTCGATGCGCGCGGCGGCCAGGTTGGTGATGGTCTCGCCGATAGCCATGCGGCCGGAAGCGGGCGCGTCGAGCAGCGCCAGCGGGGTGCGCTCGCCCATGGCCATGGCTTCGCCGGTGTGGACGTCGAAGCTGGTGGCGGTCACGGCGCAGTCGGCCACCGGCACCTGCCAGGGACCGACCATCTGGTCGCGGGCGACCAGGCCGGTGATGGTGCGGTCGCCGATGGTAATCAGGAAGCTCTTGCTGGCCACGGCCGGGTGGCGCAGGACACGCTCCACCGACTCGGTCAGGTCCAGGCCGGCGCCGTCGAAGGCGTCGCCCAGCTCGGCTTCCCGGGTGGCGCTGCGGTGCATGCGCGGCGGCTTGCCGAGCAGGACGTCCAGCGGCATGTCCACGGCGTTGTTGCCGAAGTGGCTGTCGGCCACGGTCAGCTGGCGCTCCTCGGTGGCCTCGCCGACCACGGCGAAGGGGCAACGCTCGCGTTCGCAGATGGCCTTGAAGGTCTCGAAGTTCTCGGCGTCCACGGAGAGCACGTAGCGCTCCTGGGACTCGTTGCACCAGATCTCCAGCGGACTCATGCCCGGCTCGTCGTTGGGCACGTTGCGCAGCTCGAAACGACCGCCGCGCCCGGCATCGTTGACCAGTTCGGGGAAGGCGTTGGACAGGCCGCCCGCACCCACGTCGTGGATGAAGGTGATGGGGTTGTTTTCACCCAGCTGCCAGCAGCGGTCGATGACCTCCTGGCAGCGGCGCTCCATTTCCGGGTTCTCGCGCTGCACCGAGGCGAAATCCAGGTCGGCGGAGCTGGCACCGGTGGACATGGACGAGGCGGCGCCGCCGCCCAGACCGATCAGCATGGCCGGACCACCGAGCACGATGAGCTTGCCGCCCACCGAGATGTCGCCCTTCTGCACGTGGTCGGCGCGGATGTTGCCCAGGCCGCCGGCGAGCATGATCGGCTTGTGGTAGCCGCGCACCTCGGGACCACGGGGGGTCTCGACCTGCTGCTCGAAGGTGCGGAAGTAGCCGGCTAGAGCCGGGCGACCGAATTCGTTGTTGAAGGCGGCGCCGCCCAGCGGGCCCTCGATCATGATGTCCAGCGGGGTGACGATGCGCTCGGGTTTGCCGTAGGGCTGCTCCCAGGGCTGCTCGAAACCGGGGATGTTCAGGTTGGAGACGGTGAAGCCGGTCAGGCCGGCCTTGGGCTTGGAGCCGCGGCCGGTGGCGCCTTCGTCGCGGATCTCGCCGCCGGAGCCGGTGGAGGCGCCGGGGAAGGGGGCGATGGCCGTCGGGTGGTTGTGGGTCTCCACCTTCATCAGGATGTGCACGGGCTGGCTGTGCGCGCCGTACTCGCGGGACTCGGCGTCGGGATAGAAGCGGCCGGCGGTGAAGCCTTCCATGACCGCGGCGTTGTCCTTGTAGGCGGACAGCACGCCGGTGCGGTTCATCTCGTAGGTATTCTTGATCATGCCGAACAGCGACTTCTCCTGGCTTTCGCCGTCGATGTCCCAGCTGGCATTGAAGATCTTGTGCCGGCAGTGCTCGGAGTTGGCCTGGGCGAACATCATGAGTTCGATGTCATGGGGATTGCGCCCCAGGGCGGTGAAGCTCTTGACCAGGTAGTCGATCTCGTCCTCGGCCAGGGCCAGGCCCAGCTCGAGGTTGGCCTGCTCCAGCGCGGCATGACCACCGCCGAGCACGTCCACCGCGGTGAGCGGCTTGGGCGCGGCATGGCTGAAGATGTCGGCGGCGGCGTCCAGGGTCGGCAGCACGCGCTGGGTCATGCGGTCATGCAGGGCCGCGGCCAGCTGCGCGTGGGCAACGCCGTCCAGCTCGCCGGCGACATAGTAGGCCACGCCGCGCTCCAGACGCTCGATCTGCGCCAGGCCACAGTTGTGGGCGATGTCGGTGGCCTTGCTCGACCAGGGCGAGATGGTGCCCAGGCGCGGGACGATGAGGAACAGCGCGCCTTGGGGTTCTTGCTGGGGGACGCTGGGGCCGTATTGCAGCAGTCGGCCGAGGATGCCCTCTTCCTCCGCGCTCAGGGTGCCGGCGACTTCGGCGAAATGAACGAACTCGGCATAGAGCCCGGAGACACCGGGAACCAGGCGAGTCAGCTGGTCGAGAAGTTTGCCGTGACGGAACGAAGAAAGAGCGGGAGCGCCGCGCAGGATCAGCATCGGGGACAGCCTCGGGGCCAAGTCACTTTGGGGCCGTGCATTCTAGCCTAAAGGCGCGCCGGGGACACCTTCCGGCGACGAGGGTTCATGCAGCCTTACCACCATCCTTGTATGTATAAAATGGGCGCTGGGCCACTTCTCGCGTATACTGCCCGCCGTTACGGCCTGCCGCGCCCCATGGACGCGGCTCCCCATTGGGCTCAGGATAGAGCCTTTGGCCGGACCGGTGGCGCGGAGCGTCCCGACCATAACGAGTGCCCGGAGGGGCCGACCGATGAGGCGCGTCAGCAAGGCGCCAGTGCCGTTTTGATGCCGTATGGCCGAGCTAGCCCATTTGAATAGAGCCTTCAAGCGATTCGCCTGGCTTACCCTGCCCTTCCTCGCCTTGCTCATGAGCTGCGGGGAGGCCGACGTGCCTGCGCCGCCCAAGCCTACCGCGCTGGAGCAGGTGCAGCAGGCGGGAGTCCTGCGCGTGGTGACGCGCAACAGTCCGGCGACCTATTTCCAGGACCGCAACGGCGAGACCGGCTTCGAATACGAACTGGTCAAGGGCTTCGCCGAATCGCTCAAGGTACGCCTGGAAATCAGCACCGCCGACAACCTCGACGACCTCTTCAATCGCTTGACCGCGCCTGACGGGCCGGTGATCGCCGCGGCCGGCCTCACGCCTTCGATCAATCGCCAGAGTCTGAAGTTTTCCCGCAGCTATCTGGACGTGGTGCCCCAGGTCATCTATCGCAACGGCACCGTCCGCCCCAGCACGCCCAAGGACCTGGTCGGCAAGCGCATCCTGGTGCTCAAGGGCAGCAGCCAGGCCCAGCAACTAAAGGCGCTGCAGGCCCAGGTGTCGGGGCTGGCCTTCGACGAATCCGATCAGGTGGAGGTCAGCGACCTGCTGCGCATGGTCGACGAGGGCCAGATCGACCTGACCCTGGTGGATTCCAACGAACTGGCCATGAACCAGGTCTATTTCCCCAATGTGCGGGTGGCCTTCGACCTGGGCGATAACCAGGGCCAGGCCTGGGCGCTGCAGCCCGGTGAGGACAACAGCCTGCTCGACGCGGTCAACGCCTACCTGGACAAGGTCCGCCGCGACGGCACCCTGCAGCAGCTCAAGGAGCGCTACTACGGCCACGTCGACGTGCTTGGTTACGTCGGTGCCTACACCTTCGCCCAGCACCTGCAGGAACGCCTGCCCAGGTACGAGAAGCACTTCCGCAAGGTGGCGCAGAAACACCAGTTGGACTGGCGCCTGCTGGCCGCCATGGGCTACCAGGAATCGCTGTGGACGCCGGACGCCACCTCCAAGACCGGGGTACGCGGCCTGATGATGCTGACCAATAACACCGCCCAGGCCATGGGGGTATCCAATCGCCTGGACCCCGAGCAGAGCATCACCGGCGGCGCCAAGTACTTCGACCAGATCCGCGACGAGCTGCCCGACAGCATCCGCGAACCGGATCGCACCTGGTTCGCCCTGGCCACCTACAACATCGGTATCGCCCACATCCTCGACGCCCGCCGCCTGGCCGAATCCCAGGGCCTGGACCCGGATCGCTGGCTGGACGTGAAGAAGATGCTGCCGCGCCTGGCGCAGAAGCAGTGGTACAGCAAGACCCGCTACGGTTACGCCCGCGGCGGCGAGACAGTGCAGTTCGTGCAGAACGTGCGCCGTTACTACGACATCCTCACCTGGACCACCCAGCCGCAGATGGAAGGCCAGCAACTAGCCAAGACCGGCCTGCACGTCCCCGCCATCGCCGACGACCGTCCCGTCCGGGAAACGCCCCAGGATATGTGAGGCTGCGGCCCGGTCTTGGCGCTGACGTAGGTTGGGCTGAGGCAGCTTCACCGCCGAAGCCCAACATGCGGGCTCGACCTGGGCACCGTTGGGCTTCGCTGCGCTCAACCCAACCTACCGAAGCGACCATCGTCCTCTGAACGTAGGTTGGGTTGAGGCAGCTCCATCGCCGAAGCCCAACATGCGGACTCGACCTGGGCACCGTTGGGCTTCGCTGCGCTCAACCCAACCTACCAAAGCGCCCCATCACCAGGACGTAGGTTGGGCTGAGACGGCTCCATCGTCGAAGCCCAACATTGCGGGCTCGACCTGGGCAGCGTTGGGCCTCGCTGCGCTCAACCCAACCTACCGAAGCGTCCCATCATTAGGACGTAGGTTGGGCTGAGACGGCTCCATCGTCGAAGCCCAACATTGCGGACTCGACCTGGGCAGCGTTGGGCTTCACTGCGCTCAACCCAACCTACGAGAGCTTTAGCCTTTGGGCTTCTGGATCAGCTTGTCCACGGCGCGGGCGGCGGCGACCATGCCGAAGGTGGCGGTGACCATCATCACCGCGCCGAAGCCGCCAGCGCAGTCCAGGCGCACGCCGTCGCCGACGAAACTCTTCTGCTGGCAGACGCTGCCGTCCGGCTTGGGATAGCGCAGCTGCTCGGTGGAAAAGACGCAGGGCACGCTGTAGTGGCGGCTGGGATTACGCGAGAAACCATAGTCTCGGCGCAGCAGCGAACGCACCCGCGAGGCCAGGGGGTCGTTGTAGGTGCGATTGAGGTCCACCACCTGGATCTGGGTGGGGTCGATCTGGCCGCCCGCACCGCCAGTGGTGACGATGGCGATCTTGCGTCTCTTGCACCAGGCGATCAATGCCGCCTTGGAGGCCACGCTGTCGATGCAGTCCAGCACCAGATCGAGCTCCTCGGTGATGTAGTCGGCCATGGTCTCGCGGGTGACGAAGTCCGCCACCGCCTTGACCGTGCAGGCCGGGTTGATGGCCTGGATGCGCTCGGCCATCACCGTGACCTTGGGTCGCCCCACCTGGCCGTCCAGGGCGTGCACCTGGCGATTGGTGTTGCTGACGCAAACGTCGTCCAGATCGAACAGGCTGATGCGACCGACGCCGCTACGGGCCAAGGCCTCGGCGGCCCAGGAACCCACTCCGCCGATGCCGACCACGGCGACGTGACTGGCGGCCAGGCGCTCGACGGCCTCCTGCCCATAGAGCCGGGCGATCCCGCCGAAGCGTTGTTCATCGAACGTCATGAAGGCTTTCCAGTCGGGTAGCCCTGGATCATTATCTGATCCAGAGCCCCCTAAGAACCGTGCGGGCGACTTTCACCGCACACGGCTCAAGCTTACGAAAAACCAGCCAATAGCTGGCCGGCAACTGTGACTACGATCTTAACACTTAAGACCGCTGTATCGCAGGGTTACCTTATGCCGCCGGCTATGAACCAGCGAGTGGCAGCTTGGGTGAAGAAGTGTACGGTTGTTCAAAGTGTCTGGACCGCCGTCCACCCGTCTGATGACATGGTGATCGTCCCATCCAGTCTCTTTAGTAATTGCGTGACCACACAGCGCGCATTTTCCTTGCTGTCGTCGGAAAAGATAAAGTATTTGTCTTCGATAACGCAGCTTGTGCTGCATCCGTTTGACCCTTAACTTCTCCCACTCCTGCTCGCGCTCCACATCATAGGGTTGGTACTCAACCGCTAGGTGCATGTGCCGCACAATCTCCGTATCCGCCAATCTGTAAAGCTGACGGAGCTTCTGCTCTCCTTTACTACTCTTATGAAGGGATGCAAACACCCAGTTCCGCGTGCCGATTGCATGAAAGTATTTGTTTTCACACCATGCGGCCAGTTTTCTTGGATGTCTGCGTTTCGCCCACCGCTTCAATAGCCAGTGAATGTCGCTATCTAGCTTATTGAAGGTCTTCTTTGCCACCACTGGAGAGTGATAGTTAGCCCACCCTTTCAGTACCGGATTTAGGCGTCCGATTAACTCTCCCTGAGTTAGTGCACCACTGCTCCTCACTATCTCTTTCACCTTACGATAGAATGCAGAAACATTCTTTCTTGCCGGTTTTATAAATAGCTTGGCACGCTTATATGGCGACCTCGGCACATACTTCCTAAAGTTCCACCCTAAAAAGTCAAAGCCTTTGTAGATGTGAGTGATATGAGTTTTCTCAGAGGACAGCTTGACCCCTCGTGCTGACAGGAATAGCTCGACCCATGGTTGGACTTCGTCACGCAACAGCTCGTTACTATCCGCTGTGATGACGAAATCATCCGCATACCTAACCACATGCACCTTTAGCTTCTCCGCCCTTTTCTTCCCAAACTTGGAAATCAAATACGTTCGAAGCTGAGACTCCAACCCATTTAGTGTGGCGTTGGCCAAGCAGGGCGAGATGATCCCACCTTGTGGCGTTCCGGCCTCCGTAGCCTTGAAGTGTCGCCGGTCGATTACCCCGGCCTTCAACCACAGCCGCAGCACCTTCTTGTCCATAGGGACGTTCTGGCACAGCCACTCGTGATTGATGTTGTCGAAGAACCCCTTGATATCTCCTTCCAATATCCACTGGGCACAGGTCCGCTGTGAGAGTAGGTTGAAGAGTTCGGCCATTGCATCAGTCGTTGATCGGTCAGGCCTAAAGCCATAACTTTTCGGATCGCTGCTGCTTTCGATAACCGGCTCAAGGGCGGCTAAGTAGAGCGCTTGCATGGCCCGATCAAACATCGTCGGTATGCCTAGTGGACGCTTTTCCTTCTTTCCTGGCTTCGGTATCCACACCCGCCGAAGCGGTTTGGGCCGATAGCCTCGTTTCTCCGATAGACGCTTCGCGGCGTAGAGCTTGGCTGGGGGCGTCCCCCAGGTTTCTCCATCGACGCCCGGAGTCTTGCGACCCCGGTTTTCAGTCACCCGTCTTACAGCCAAACAGCGACCATAAAACGAATGGGTCAGTAACCGTTGTAGACGTTTAACCCTACGCCAGTCACTAGCCTTTGTTGCCTGCGCAATCTTCAACTGCGTTTTCCGAACGGAGATTTGGATCTTGGCCCAATCGAGATCGTGCCAGCCCTTCACACCGTCAGGAGACGCAGACGAAACCGGTGTTGCTGGTTGCGTATTCATACAGTCCTCCTCAGGTCAGTAACCTTCGGGACGGACTTCTCCCCCTAGGGGTTGAAGTCACCCCTAGGGTCGTTTCGCTGGAAATCAGCACTAGATCATGCGCCCGTAAACCAGGTGCACGTCAGCCAGGGTTGCCCCTGTCGATAATGTTTCAATCGATATGCCGCCCATTACAGACAGCCATTCGCTTTTTGCACCCTCCCATTCCCCACACCCAACAGCTTTCCTTGCGGATTGCCTGCCTTCCGATGTTGCTGGTTAGGCGGGTGGTCGGGATTGCCACGTTCCCCGATGTGCATCGATTCCCCGGTTAGGTTCCGTCTTTCCCCCGGCAGTCATAGTGGTACCGCGTCGCCTCTTTTGACGGCGAGCGCCGAACTGCGGTGCCGTTTTTGGCTAAGGCCTATTAATTGCCGTAGGCCCGTTACTGTTTACGGAGGGTCAAACGACGATTCACTTTCGTTAACCGTACGGGTTAGGTCACTAGCCCCTTGCCCCCGTGCAATTCGGGAGCTGCACGTGGCTGTTACCAGCCATCGCACCCCCATTTGGGGTAGGACGTTGTCGATCGGGCTTCACACCCCAGGGTTGGCCCCCGACGCATGCCGATGTAGTGAACTGGCAGGTACATGCCAGGCTCGGTGCCCCCTATGCCAGCGAGGTTGAGCAATGCACAACGGAGCGGTTGCTCCGTGCTTGGACGAGATACCCTAGCGTCTCACGACGTTGGCATAGGCCAAATGAGACCAAGGCATCCCAGTGATGGATTGACCCCTTGCGGGATCGATCACCCACAGGGAGTCTTGTTACATTTAGATACAATTCCACTAATGGAAATTGCTCTCTGTTACGTCCGATTGATCAATTTATAGCCGGAAACGGCCAAAATTGAGACGTACTAACCCTGACGTGCAGGGATCGTAATGTCCCCACAGGTGGGTCAAAGCAGACGCGGCAGGACCGGCTCTCGAGCTTCTTCAGGCTTTAAACCCTTGTAAAACAAGGATTTAGGTGCCAAGGCAAGCTACCAACCAAGCACAACACGAGCATTCGTGTCGCACCAAAAGCCACAGTATAGGTTTTCCTTTACCATACCGCTCCCCCTGAACCCTAGCCGCCTCCCGGGACCCGCCATGACCACCGCTCTCACCCCCACCCTGGAACTCGCCTGCGACCTCATCGGCCGGGCCTCGGTCACGCCGCTGGACGAAGGTTGCCAGGCGCTGATGATGCAGCGCCTGGAGCGCCTGGGCTTCGCCCTGGAACCGCTGCGCTTCGAGGAGGTGGACAACTTCTGGGCGCGCCGTGGCGGCGAGGGTCCGGTGCTGTGCTTCGCCGGCCACACCGACGTGGTGCCCACCGGCCCGCTGGAGGCCTGGCAGCAGGCGCCCTTCAATGCCCACGTGGATGCCGATGGCATGCTGCGTGGCCGCGGCGCCGCCGACATGAAGGGCAGTCTGGCGAGCATGATCATCGCCGTGGAGCGCTTCGTCGCCGACCACCCGGACCATCGCGGCGCCATCGCCTTCCTCATCACCAGCGACGAGGAAGGCCCCGCCCTGCACGGCACCCGTGCCGTGGTCGAGCGCCTGCGCGAGCGCGGCGAGCGGCTGGACTGGTGCATCGTCGGGGAACCCTCCAGCACCCGGCTGTTGGGCGATGTGGTCAAGAACGGTCGCCGCGGCTCGCTCAATGGCCGCCTGACCGTGCGCGGCAAGCAGGGCCACGTGGCCTACCCGCACCTGGCGCGCAATCCCATCCACCTGGCGGCCCAGGCCTTGGCGGATCTCGCCGCCGAGCAATGGGACGACGGCAACGCCTTCTTCCCGCCCACCAGCTTCCAGATTTCCAACCTCAATTCCGGCACCGGCGCCGGCAACGTGGTGCCGGGCGAACTGCAGGCGCTGTTCAACTTCCGCTTTTCCACCGAATCCACAGTGGAAGGCCTGCAGGCCCGCGTCGAGGCCATCCTCGATCGCCACGACCTGGACTGGCACATCGACTGGTCGCTGTCCGGGCTGCCCTTCCTCACCGAGCCGGGCGACCTGCTCGACGCCGTCGCGGCCAGCGTGGAGGCGGTCACCGGCTATCGCCCCGAGGCCTCCACCAGCGGCGGCACCTCGGACGGTCGCTTCATCGCCACCCTTGGCGCCCAGGTGGTGGAACTGGGTCCGGTCAACGCCACCATCCACCAGGTGGACGAGCACGTCCTGGCCAGCGACCTGGATCTGCTGACCGAGGTCTACTACGGCACCCTGGTGCGGTTGCTGGCATGAAGCTGATCTGTCCGCTCTGCCAGGCCCCGCTGGCCGAACTCGAGGGTGGCGTCGGTTGCGCCGCCGGCCATCGTTTCGACCGCGCCCGCCAGGGCTACCTGAACCTCCTGCCGGTGCAGCACAAGAAGAGCCTGGATCCGGGTGACAACGCCGCGATGGTCGAGGCGCGCCGGCGCTTTCTCGATGCCGGTCACTATGCGCCCCTGGCCGAGCGCCTGGCGCAGCTAGCCGCCGAACGCACACCTCAGCGCTGGATCGACGTGGGCTGTGGCGAAGGCTTCTATACCGCGCGTCTGGCCCAGGCCCTGCCCGCAGCCGACGGCTATGCGCTGGACATCTCCCGTGAGGCGGTGCGCCGCGCCTGCCGACGTACCCCGGCGCTGACCTGGCTGGTGGCGAGCATGGCGCGTCTGCCGCTGCCGGACGCCAGTTGCCAGCTGCTGGCCAGTGTCTTCAGCCCCATCGACTGGGCCGAAGCCCTGCGCGTGCTGGCACCGGGCGGCGGAATCCTGCGCCTGGGTCCGGCCAGCGCCCACCTGCTGGAGTTGCGCCAGCGGCTCTATGACGAGGTGCGCGACTATGCCGAAGACAAGCACTTGCAGGATCTGCCGCCAGGTCTGGAACTGGCCCACAGCGAAGGGCTCGAATTCGTGCTGCCGCTGACCGAGCGCCAGACCCGCGAAGACCTGCTGGCCATGACGCCCCACGGTTGGCGGGTCAACGCCGAGCGACGCGAGCGGGTTCTCGCCGAGCCCTTCGAGGTGCGGGTGGCAGTACGTTACGATTGGATCGTCAAATCCGGAGCCTAAGCCCCATGCGCCAGCCCGATATCGAAATCTACCTAAAGGACGTCGACCAGGACGCCGTCTCGGCCTGGCTCGAACAGGTGTTCGCCATGCCTTGCGCCTGGCAGGCGCGTGGGCAGACCTTCAAGTGCACCCTGCGCTATGGTGGCGAGCCCATTCCAGTCACCTGGCTGCCGAAGGCGGTGGGCAAGTGGCACAGCCTGCTGCTGGAAAGCGATGTCTCGCCCTGGGTAGACGACCTGGCCTGTGCCCGCGACGCCCAGGCGGCCCTGCAGGTGCAGGTACGCTGCGCCCCGAGTGGCTGGAGCGAGGAAGAAGAGGAAGAAACCGCCGATCGCTGGCTAAAGGTGACGGACGAGGGCGTCGAGGAAATCGTCTGGCGCACCGAGTGAACTGAAGGCGCGAGGAGCATTGCGCTCCTCGCGAAGCGGGCTCAGAGCCTGTTCAAAGGCTCGCGAGCTAGAGACAAACAAGGCGAAAATGGCTAAGGAAGCGGACCGGGCTCGCGAACGAGTTTACGAGTGGTAAATGAGCATTCCGAAGCCATTTTCAACGCCGTTTGGCCGACGCGCAGCAGACTTTGAATAGGCTCTTACAGCCGGGCGACGTCTTCGGCCTGCAGACCCTTCTGGCCTTCGATCACCGAGAACTCCACCTGCTGGCCTTCGACCAGGGAGCGGTGGCCTTCACCACGAATGGCGCGGTAGTGAACGAACACGTCGGCGCCGCCCTCGCGTTGAATGAATCCATATCCCTTGGCGTCATTGAACCACTTGACGGTCCCGGTTTCGCGTTGCTCACCCATCACATCTCTCCGAAGCTTTTCTGGATTTCCTATCCCCGCTCGCCACAGCCTGGGCGACCGGGTCGCTTTGTTGTATCGGTACAGGTCGCGCATCGGACCGGTCGCCAGGCTGGCCCGTATCCGACCATCGGCAACACGTTGCCGAAACCTTATGAAGCAGGGCTTTTCCGGCAAAAGCAACGTTCTTTACGCACAGTGCCATCACGGCTGGAAGCCACGCCAGCGCCGGATTGTCGACGATTTGAATGGCATTTTTTCGACGCTGGGGACAAGGCGCCGACTGCCGGGTCGAAGTCAGAACAACACGGGTGGTTTTACGCCCGCCAGGCCATCCGGCACACTGCCGCCCCGTCCACCCGGTAGCCCTCCATGACCCGTTCGCCGCTGCGTCTGCTGGCCTTCTCGCTGCTCAAGCGCCTGCTCTATCTCTGGGTTCGCTCCGAGACCACCCAGGCGGCCAGCCTGCTCAGCCGCATCGATCCCACCAAACCAGTGCTCTACGTACTGCCCGAGGCCTCGCTGAGCGATCTGGCGGTGCTCGACCGGGAATGCCGCAAGGCCGGCCTGCCACGACCGCTACGCCCGCTGGTGCTGGGGAGCAAGACCGAACCACTGGCCTACTTCAACGCCACCGGCAAGGCGAACTGGCGCGGGCGCCCCGCCCGGCGCTCGGTACCTCCTACCCTGCGCCGGGTGGTGACCGCAGTGACCGAGCAGCAGCTGGAAGACGTCCAGCTGGTACCGGTCAGCGTCTTCTGGGGCCAGTCGCCGGATCGCGAGACCAGTCCCTGGAAGCTGCTCTGGGCGGACAACTGGGTGGTGACCGGACGGCTGCGCAAGCTGGCGCGCATCCTGGTGCTGGGCCGGCTGACCCGGGTGCAGTTCTCCAAGCCGCTGTCGCTGGGCGAACTGGCCAGCCAGCGCCCCGATCCACAGCGCCTGGAACGTCTGGTGATGCGGCGGTTGCGCATCCACTTCCGCAACGTGCGCCAGGCGGTGATCGGCCCGGACCTGTCGCACCGACGCACCCTGCTGCGCGGCCTGCTGCGGGCGCCTCAGGTACGGGCGACCATCGCCCACGAAATCGTCCAGCGCAAGGCCACCCCCGGGCGCATCGAAGACGAGGCGGCGCACTATGCGCGGGAGATCGCCTCGGACTTCTCCTATCCGGTGGTGCGCTGCCTGGACGTGGGTCTACGCTGGTTCTGGAACAGCATCTACGATGGCGTCACGGTCAGCCACATCGAGCGGATCCAGGAGATGGCGCCCGGTCACACTGTGGTCTACGTGCCCTGCCATCGCAGCCACATCGACTACCTGCTGCTGTCCTACCTGCTGTTCCAGAACGGCCTGACGCCGCCGCACATCGCCGCCGGCATCAACCTGGACATGCCGGTGGTGGGCAATATCCTGCGCCGTGGCGGGGCCTTCTTCATGAGGCGCAGCTTCAAGGGCAACGCCCTCTATGCCGCGGTGTTCAACGAATACCTGCACAGTCTGTTCAGCCGCGGCTTCTCCACCGAATACTTCGTCGAGGGCGGCCGTTCGCGTACCGGACGCACCCTGCAGCCGCGCACCGGCATGCTGGCCATGACCCTGCGTAGCTTCCTGCGCGACTCCCGGCGGCCCATCGTCTTCGTGCCGGTGTACATCGGCTACGAGAAGGTCTTCGAGGGCCGCACCTACCTGGGTGAATTGCGCGGCGCGGCGAAAAAGAAGGAATCCATCTTCGACCTGGTCAAGGTGTTTGGCGCCCTGCGCCAGCGCTTCGGCCGGGTCTGGGTCAACTTCGGCGAACCCATTCCGCTGCAGGGCTTTCTCGATGCCCGCCGTCCGGGCTGGCGCGACGAACCCCTCGACGAAGACCTGAAGCCTGCCTGGTTCAATTCGGTCACCCACGAATTGGGCGAGCGGGTGGTACGCCGCATCAATGCCGCGGCGGCCGTCACCCCGGTCAACCTGGTGGCCCTGGCGCTGCTCTCGACCCATCGCCAGGCCCTCGACGAAGGCGCTCTGGTACGCGCCATCGACCTCTATCTGGATCTGCTGAAGCGGGTGCCCTACTCCACCAGCGTCACCCTGCCCGAGGGCGACGGCCAGGCGATCATCGAGGAGGTGCGCGCCCTGGGTTTCCTCTCCGAGCAGCAGGACGCCCTGGGGCGCATCCTCTACCTGGACGAGCAGAACGCGGTGCTGATGACCTACTACCGCAACAACGTCCTGCACCTCTTCGCCATCCCGGCGCTGATCGCCAGCTTCTTCCAGAACACCGGGCGCATGACCCGTGAGCTGATCCATAGATTCGCCCTGGCGCTCTATCCCTATCTGCAGGCCGAGCTGTTCATCCACTGGGAGCGCGAGGAGCTGCCCCTGGTGCTGGACGGCTGGCTGGAAGCCATGGTGGAGCGCGGCCTGCTGCGTATCGAGGACGACGTCTTCGTGCGCGCCGCGCCCAGCTCGCGGCAATTCGTCCGCCTCACCCTGCTGGCGCGAGCCGTCCTGCAGACCCTGCAGCGCTACTACATGACCACCGCACTGATCCTCAACCACGGCCAGAACAGCCTGACCGCTCCGCAGCTGGAAGAACTCTGCACGGTGATGGCCCAGCGGCTGTCGGTGCTGCACGGCCTCAATGCGCCGGAATTCTTCGACAAGTCGCTGTTCCGCCATTTCATTCAGACGCTGCTGGCCGAGGGGGTGCTGCGCAAGGCCGACGACGGCACCCTGGGCCACCATGAATTGCTCGGCGAGTTGGCCGAGGGTGCCGGCAAGCGGGTGTTGCCGGCGGAGATTCGCCTGTCGATCCGCCAGGTGGCCCTGGACCGCCCCGATGCCCCGGACCTGCCGGATCCGGAAACACCCGTTGTCGCCGGCAACTAAGCCGGCGTCCGTGGGTCACAGCAGTCGATTTCAGTCCAGGATCTAGCCATGAAAAGAATCGCCGCCCTGCTCGCCACCTCGCTGCTGCTCAGCGCCTGTAGCGGGCTGCGCCCCGGCCCCGCGACACCACCGCCGCCGAGCGGCCAGCCGTTGCCGCCCACCGAGCAGCCGCAGACCACCACCCCTGGCGTACCCACCCAGCCAAGCATGACCAGTCTCAGCGGTCAGGCCACCTTTACCGCCAACGAGCCAGTGCCGCCTACCGCCAAGCTCACCGTCAGCCTCTACAGCGCCAGCGCCGGCGACACCCCTGCCGGTCGGCTGGCCCAGCGAACCCTGTTCGTCAAGCAGCAGGACCAGGTGCCCTTCCGCCTCGACTACGCCCCAGCCAAGGTCAAGAACGGCGAGCGCTACCTGCTCAGCGGCCGCATCCTGCTGGGCGGTCGCCCACTGTACCTGACCCAGGAGCCGGTAGTGGTGGACCTGAACAGCGGTGGCGAGGTGGAGTTGCCGTTGCAGCCGGTGCGTTGAGGTCCAGCCACTCTGGATGTCCATTTCGTAACAGCAGCTGTCCGCTGACTGGTTAAGCGATAGCGATAAAAGGCAAGGTCCGGGTTCCATGATCGCTCAGGAACCCGCTCTTGGACTTTGCCCAACTAACGCTCACGACACCCCGACTTTCGATCAGGCCTTTCCAACCGTCTGACCTTGAGACCTATGCGTCCTACCACAGCAAGCCGGGTGTCTACCGGTATCTTTATAGCGAACCCCCTACCCCAGCGGCGCTCGTCGAGCGTTTCCGCGATCTGCAGCAGCCCCGCTTCGAGACGACGGGCGACGAGTTAAGGTTGGCCGTCGTCAGGAAGGCTGATGGCAGGGTCTTGGGCGAGGTGTTGCTCAAGCTGGCAAGCGTGGACGCACGGCAAGCTGAGGTCGGCTACATCTTCGATCCTGAACACGCAGGCCAGGGCTACGCCACCGAGGCCGTTGCGCGATTACTCACCTTCGGTTTCGCGGAGCTAGGCCTGCACCGCATTTTCGCTCGCCTGGACGTGCTTAATCAGGGCTCGATAGGCGTGGTGGAACGCCTGGGCTTGCGCCGGGAAGCCCACTTCGTCGAGAACGACCG
The DNA here is from genome assembly GCF_013277805.1 of Pseudomonas sp. MS15a(2019). Lineage (NCBI taxonomy): Bacteria > Pseudomonadati > Pseudomonadota > Gammaproteobacteria > Pseudomonadales > Pseudomonadaceae > Pseudomonas > Pseudomonas sp. MS15a(2019). The sequence continues at coordinate 95,887 of NZ_VBTN01000005.1, read as the reverse complement.
CTTCGCCGGAATGTGGGGGGACGAGTACGTCTACGCGGTGCTGGCGCAAGAATGGCCGGTAGCGCAGACCTAATAACCCTTGGCTGACGCGCGGCAGCCTTCGAACACGCGCTTGCCGTAACGCCGACTAGGCTTTTTTGGCAGCCAAGTGCTCGACCTCGGCTGCTACCGGACAACTCGAGCCACAGGCAGACTCATCGCAGAAGCGGCAGAGATGATCGGCCTGCTGCGCGCCGGTCGTCAGCGCGGCCAGTATGGCTACCAAGGCCTGCTGCAAGGCGTCCCGCTGGGTCTGGGGTACGGCATCCAGCGCCCGCGTCAATACCGCCGTTCGCGCCGCGATCAGCCGCTCACGTTGCACCTCGCCCGCCGAAGTCAGGCTGGCCTGGACTTCACGGCGATCCTGCCCAGGTTGGCGACTGACCAGGCCCGCACCGACCAGGGCATCGAGCGTGCGCACCATGACCGAATGGCTGAGACCGGCAATGGCCGCCAGCTCACGGATCGTCAGGCCGGGATACTGAGCCAGGGCATTGAGCACGGTACAGCCGGCGCTGCTGACGCCACTCGCCTGCTGTAAAGCCTGGGTCTGGGCATCGGCCACGGCCAGAGCGCAGGCCCCCAAGAGATTTTCCAGTTGCGCTTCGTTCATGGCTCTAATATATGTGTTCTGCATACATTTAAAAACACGTCACTATTCATTAGCTTCATCCCCATGACTTCTCAGAATGCGAGCCTAGCTTAAATGACAGCCACCCAAGCGATCCCCTTCAAGCGCGACCGCAGTCTGGCGACGCTAGCCATGATAGGTTCGGCAGCCTGCTGGGGCCTGGCCACCGTCGCCAGCCGCGACCTGCTGGAACAGGTGCCCGCCGCGACCCTGCTGCCGATCCAATTGCTAGCCAGTCTGCTCTTTCTGGCTATTCTCGCATCGCGCGAGAGCCGCCGGCCGGCATCGTGGCCGCTCTTGCTGCGTACCGCCTGGCCAGACGTGCTCGAACCAGGGCTGGCTTATGGGATAGGGCTCGCCGGTCTCTCCCTGACCAGCGCCGGCCATGCCGCGGTGATAGGTTCGGCCGAACCCATGTTCATCGTCCTGCTGGGCTGGCTACTACTGGGGCAACGTCCTCGGCGACGCCTGCTCGCTTGTCTGCTGAGCACCGTGATCGGTTTGTCGCTGATCGGCCTTTGCGGTAGCGAGACCGGGAATTCGGCAACCTCGCTCCGGGGCGATCTGCTGATCGTGCTGGGGACGCTGTTCGCCGCCGGCTACGTCATCGCTTCGTCGCGCTTGGCAAATCTCTATCCACCCGCCAGCCTGGCCTTGGTGCAACAAGGCGCTGGACTGTTGTTCATCCTGGCGCTGCAAGGGGTCATCGTCGCCGCGGGGTTCGCCACCCCCCGCTGGGATGCCCTGGACAAGGCAGTGATCGCCGAGGCGGCGCTGTCCGGGGTTCTACAATACGCCCTGCCCTTTTGGCTCTACCTCCTGGGCTTGCGCCACCTGAGCGCCGCCAGCGCCGGTCTCTATCTCGCCCTCATTCCGGTATTCGGCCTGGTCGCCGCCTTTCTCTGGCTGGACGAACGACCGACGATGGGCATGCTTCTCGGCGCCGCCCTCATCCTGGCGTCCATCGCGGTCGCGAGGTGATATACCTGACTCCCCTGCTACGCCTCGTTCTGGGTTCCGTGCGAAGATCCTGGCTCTTACCCTTCTCCCAAGGTGACTCGTGACGCCACGCCTCGCCATCAAGAGCTATGAGGGCGAACATCGGCCCCATGCCCATGCCTTCGCCCAGTTGGTGCTGCCCATTCAGGGCGGGATGCAGCTGGAGCTGGAAGGTCGAGGCGAGACGCGACTGCATACCGGTCTCGCGGCCCTGGTAGCGCCTGACTGCGGTCATGCGCAGCTGTCCGCGCCGGACAGCCGCTTCCTGGTGATCGACTGCGCAACCGACTGGCTACCGGCCCGGACGCTGGATCAGGCGCTGCGCCAACCCGGCCTGCCGATTCCACCGGCGGCACGGCAGTTGATCACCTTTGCCGAACTGACTCCAGCGGCAGCCCTCACCCAGCACGCCAGCGAACTCATACGCCTGCTCCTGCACTCCCTTACCATCACAGTCCCGGCCTCGGCCTTCGAGCTCTTGCTGGCACGGGTAGAGGCCCAGCCGGCGGGTGACTGGACCAATGCGGCCATGGCCAATCTGGCCGGGGTCGGCCTGAGTCGCCTGCACCTGCTTTTCCACGAGCGCTTCGGCCAGACACCCCAGGCCTGGCTGACCGATCTGCGGCTGCGCCAGGCCCAGCGCTGGCTGGGAGACAGCCGCCTGCCCATCGTCGAGATCGCCCTGCGCGTCGGCTTTTCCGATCAGGCCGCCCTCACCAGGGCCATGACCCGTCGCCAGGGCATCAGCCCCGCCGCCTGGCGGCGCAGCCAGCGCACGCCTGGGTAAAAAACGCCGGAGCCTCGCGCAAGACCCACCCCTCAGGCTATCGCCAGACTGCTGCCGAAACAGCGAAGGCGAGTGACATGAGCGAACGACGGGTATCGGCAACGGGAATTGGCTATGGGGTCGCGGCAGGCCTGTGCTGGGGCGTGATCTTTCTCGCCCCGGCGCTGGTGCCCGATCTCGGCGGCGCCCAGTTCGCCGTGCTGCGCTTTCTCTGTTACGGCGGGGTCTCGCTGGTGTTGCTCCTGCCACGCTGGCACAGGCTGCGCGCACAACTCACCCGTAGCGATGGGAGACGGCTGTTCTGGCTGAGCCTGATCGGCAACCTGGGCTACTACGCCCTGGTAGGCGCCGGGGTGCAGCAGGCCGGCATCGCCGCGACCACCCTGATCGTCGGCCTGATTCCGCTGCTGGTAGCCCTGGCCGCGCGCGCTGACACCGGGGCCGTGGGTGTCGATCGCCTATGGCCATCAATGGCCTGTGCCCTGCTCGGGGTGGGGCTGATCAGCTACGAGGCGCTGACCGTCACGGCCCTGGGCGCCCAACCGGCCCTGGGTTTGCTCTGCGCCTGCGGCGCCCTGCTGGCCTGGAGTTGGTTCGCGGTAGCCAATACCCGTCACCTGACCGTGACTGCCATCGGCAGCCACGACTGGGCCCTGCTGCTGGGCGGAGTGACCGGCCTCCAGGCGCTGCTGGCCGCGCCCTTCCTGCTGGGGCCGGAACTGCTGGTACGGGCACCCCAGGACTGGGTGCAGCCGCTGGTGGTAGCCGCCGGCGTGGCGCTGCTCGCCTCGGTGGTCGGTGGCTTCTGCTGGAACCAGGCCAGTCGCCGCCTGCCGCTGACCCTGAGCGGCCAGGCCATCGTCATCGAAACGCTGTCTTCGCTGCTCTACGGCTTTCTCTGGCAGTGGCGGTTACCGACGCTGCTGGAAGCCCTGGCCATCGGCCTGCTGATCGTGGGGGTGGTCTGGTGCCTGAGGTGCCACCAGCAGCCTGTCCCGACCAGCGCGCCAGCCGGGTCGGCCTGCTAGCAGCGCAGCCCTAGAACAACCGGGCTATCTCGTTCAGGCTGAGCACGATGAACAGCGCCGCGGCCAGCCCCAGCAGGCCGTTGGACAGCCAGCCCGAACGCCATTCCTTGGGCACCCGCTTGGAGTTGAGCAGCCAGATCAGCGTCAGGGCCAGGAACGGCATGAAGAAGGCGCCAAAGGCCCCGTAGGCGATGATCAGGCCAAAGGGGCGGCCGAGCAGCAGCAACACCATCGGCGGGAAGGTCAGCCAGAGCACATAGAAACGGAAGGCCGGGGTCTTCTCCAGATCACCCCGGTCGCCGGTGCCACCGGTGGCCTGGCGGACGAAGTCGGCGAACAGCAGGGACACGCCATGCCAGACGCCCAGGATCGAGGAGAAGGTGGTCGCCGCGAAGCCGATCAGGAAGACGGCGGAGACCACCGGGCCGAAGCGCTGCTCCAGCACCTCGTCTAGGTCGAGCAGGCTGCGATCGCCGCTGGAAAGGGTGATCTGCGCGGTATAGAGCAACTCGGCGCCGACGATGAGCATGGCGATGACGAAGATGCCGGTGGCGATGTAGGCCACCTGGTTGTCCAGGCGCATCACGCCCATCCAGGCCGGAGTCCGCCAACCCTTGGCGTTCACCCAGTAGCCATAGGCGGCCATGGTGATGGTGCCACCGACGCCGCCGATGAGGCCCAGGGTGTAGATCGCCGAGCCTTCGGGGATGGTCGGCACCAGGCCGGTGACGGCATGGCCGAGGTTGGGCATGACCAGGATGGCCAGCCCCACCACCACCACGAACATCACGCCGATGAAGAACTTCATCGCCGCCTCGAACACCGCATAGCGATTGAGCAGCACGAAAACCGCGCCGGCGATGCCCGACAGGGCGCCCCAGGCCCAGAACGGCAGCACGTCCGGGAACAGCGCGGCCAGCGGCAAGGCCGTGGCGCTCATGGCGGTGCCGCCATAGACGAAGCCCCAGAGCACGATGTAGATGCCGAAGTACCAGTAGGTCCAGATGCCCAGCGAGCGCCAGCCTTCGAGCATGGTCGAGCCGGTGGCCAGGTGGTAGCGCGCGGAGCCTTCGGCCAGGGCGATCTTGACGATGCAGCCCACCACCGCGGCCCAGAGCAGGGCATAGCCGAAGCGCGAGCCGGCGATGAGGGTGGCGACCAGATCGCCGGCGCCGACTCCGGTCACCGCGACCACGATGCCCGGGCCCACCAGTTTCCAGCGCGCCAGGGTACCGCGGGGCGGTTGCGACGGATCGGCCGCCGAGGGGGTGGGCGCGACCTTGTTGTTGTTTTCGGTCATGGGCTCTCTCCGGTGTGGGACGTGCCTCGACTGTCCCGGATGACCGGTCAGTCAACAAGCGCCGGAGGATTACAAGGTGTAAACGCCTGAACCGCTCTAGGACAGTGGCGGCAGCGCCCAGTCGATGGGGGTGAGGCCGGCGTTGCGCAGGAATTCGTTGGTGCGGCCGAAGTGGCCGTTGCCGATGAAGCCGCGGTGGGCCGACAGCGGCGAGGGATGCGCCGACTTGAGGATCAGGTGCTTCTGGGGATCGATGAGCGTCTGCTTGCTCTGGGCATGGCTGCCCCAGAGCAGGAACACCAGATTCTCGCGCTCGGCGCTGACCACCTCGATGATACGGTCGGTGAAGCGCTGCCAGCCGGCCTTGGCGTGCGAACCGGCGTTGGCCTGCTCCACCGTCAGCGAGGTGTTGAGCAGCAGGACGCCCTGCTCGGCCCAGTGCTGCAGATAGCCGTGGTTGGGAATGGGCAGGTTCAGGTCGCGCTTGAGTTCCTTGAAGATGTTCTGCAACGACGGTGGTGCCGGCACGCCAGGCTGCACCGAAAAGCTCAGGCCGTGGGCCTGGCCCGGCCCGTGATAGGGATCCTGGCCAAGGATGACCACCCGGATCTGATCCAAAGGGGTGGTATTGAGGGCATTGAAGATCAGCGGACCGGGCGGATAGATGACCTTGCCCGCCGCCTTTTCGCGCCTGAGGAATTCGCTCAGCTGACGCATGTAGGGCTGCTCGAATTCGTCGCGCAGCGCGGCTTTCCATTGGGGGTCGAGCTTGATGCGATCGTCGTCCACGATTCGGGGCTTCCTGGTCAAGACAAGGGCAGCACCCTAGGAAAGCTGGCTGCCCCTGTCAAACCCGCTACCAGCGCGGACCATAGCGCGGGCCCCAGCCGGGCGGACCATAACCCGGACGCGGCCCCCAGCCCGGCGGTCCCCACCCCGGGCCTGGCCCCCAGTGGGGCGGCGGTGGAGGAGCCGGCCGATAGTAGTAGCCGTGGCCATAGGGTCGCACGATGACCACGGGCGGCGGATAGGCCGGCGTGCCGTAGAAGACCGCCGCGGGCGGCGCCGGACGGCTGTAATAGCGTGGGGACGTGTCGTAGACGGTGCAGCCGGTGAAGGTCAGGGCACAGAGCGACGCCAAGAGAAGATGGCGCATGAGAGATCTCCAGGACGGCCCGGATGAGCCTGGAGAAAGTCTAAGCTGCGCCTGCTGCTCACGCTTGCTTATCGCGCGTTCATTCAGCCGGGATTAAGAGACGTCGGTCAGCGCTCGTCCTGTTCGCTCAGGTAGTCCCGCAGTCGCTCCTGCAGATGGGGTATACCCTGAGGATGGGCGAGGAAGTCGGCGAGACTCATCAGTTGCCAGTGCTGCCCTTCGTCGCCAAAGCGAATGGCAGCGATCTCGGCCGGGTGCAGTTCTCCGGCGAACAGCCAGCTGGGGAGATAGCCGGGCTGGCGCGGTGGATAACAGCGACCCCAGGTCAGCCGAGCTTCATCCAGTACCAGGCCGAATTCCTCGTCCAGCTCGCGCAAGGCACAACGCTCCGGGGTCTCGCCGTCTTCGCGACCGCCCCCGGGCAGATCCCAGAGGCCAGGCCAGGGAATGTCGGGCTTGTCGTCGCGCTGATAGACCAGGATCTGGTCAGCGCAGAGCAGTGCCAGCTTGGCGCCGTTGAAGGCATGGCGGGACATGCTGAACTTCCAGTGATGACGGGGAGACCGCCAGGCCTCCCCGCCGGGCCTCAATAACCCAACTGCTTGAGCAGGGCGCCAGGTGCCTGCTTGGCCGGCCGCTCATAGAACTTCAGCAGTTCGGCGCTGCGGTTGGTGAAGAAGCCATCCACACCACGCGGCGCCAGGCGAGCGAAGTCCACCGCCGAATCCACGGTATAGGCGTGCACCAGCAGGCCGCGCTCGTGGGCCACGTCGTTCATCCAGGGCTTCACCAGGTCCGCGTAGCTCTGGTCGCCACCCTCCTCCAGTGCCGCCGACGGACCGATGCCGATGGCGCCATGGGCCTTGGCCCATTCGACCCAGGCGGTGAAGTCACCCTCGGAACGTACCTGCTGCTTGGCGTAGTAGGCCGCCTTGCTGGCCTCCCCCGACTCGGCATAGGTCGGCCCGGGCTTGGCCGGGATGTAGTCATCGCCCAGCCACAGCAGCAGGATCTTCGGCGTATTGGGCATCTCCTTTTGCAGCAGCTCCAGGCTGCCTTTCTCGAAGGTTTGCAGGATCACCCGCCCGGGCATGGCGGCGACACCGGTGGCACCGGCCTTGGGCTGACCGAGCCAGCCGCGCTGGGTCAGTTTGGCCTTGAGATCACGCTCGATGCCGGGGAACAGCTTGGGCTGCTTGGTCTCGATGTAGAGGCCCGGCTTGTTGCGCCCGCCCTCGGCGATATCGATGACCTCGTCAAGGGTGAGGATCTTGAGTCCGGCGAACTTGGCTCGGGCGCGGTCGGGATGGGCCTGGTTGAACCAGTTGCCGGCATCCAGCGACTTGAGCTCGGCCAGGGTGAACTGGCTGACCGGCGCCTTGGCGCGCTCGGGAAAGCGCTTGGCGACATCAGTGGTGCGTTCCAGGGTGTCGTCGTGCAGGGCGATGAGCTGGCCGTCCTTGGTGCGCTGCAGATCGAGCTCCAGGTAGTCGGCACCCAGCTCTCGTGCCACCAGATAGGCCGGGGCGGTGGATTCCGGCGCATCGAAGGAGGCGCCGCGATGGGCGATCACCGCCGGCCAGGGAATGCCGGCCTGGCGGGCCAGGGTCTGGCCGACGTCGGCTTCGGTGGCCAGGGCCAGCTGGCTGACCAGCAGGGTTCCGGGTATGAGGGTACGGATCAGGGTGCGCAAGGCGTTTATTGTCATGGGGTCCTCGGGTGGTCCGACGGGTAGCGCTGAGGCTGCTGGAGATCGCACGCCCCCTTGCAGGTTCGGCTGCGGCTCCACGGAAACAGCTGCAGAAGCCTAGCTCAAGGTGAGCGGATGGGTCGGTCGGTCAAGGACGACAGCCTGTCGTCGATCCCCTACCGCCCCCCTGAACAGCCTTCAGGTGGCAGACTGCACCCCGGATGTGACATTGGGCAGACACCCGGGGCAGCAGACGTTATCCAGGTCGCAATTTCCGGTACTCTGCCGCCCGCTTCGCCTGACGAGATCACCATGGCTGCATCACCCATCCCCTGCGATCCCACCCGCTGCCCGCTATGCGGCAAGGCCAATAGCTGCGCCCTCGCCACCGGTGGCGAGATCCACGATTGCTGGTGCCTGCAGACGCCGGTCGATCCAGCGGCCTTGACGCGCCTGCCCGAGGACGAGCGCAACCAGCGCTGCCTGTGCCCGGCCTGCGCGGCGGGTATTGCGCGCGAATCCCGCTGATGCGCCTGGACCGTTGGCTGGGCAACAGACCCGAACTGGGTCGCCAACTGGCCCGCCGTCTGCTCGCCGAAGGCCGGGTGCGGGTCAATGGCGCCACCACCCAGCAGGCCGAGCAGGAGGTGTTCACCTTCGATCGCATCGAGGCCGACGAACGCCTGCTGCAGGACGGTCCCGGCGGTCGCTATCTGATGCTGCACAAGCCACGTGGCTGCGTGAGCGCCACCGTCGACGCCCGCCATGCCACGGTGCTGGACTGCCTGGCAGCGGACCAGCGCGCCGACCTGCACCTGGCCGGCCGGCTGGACTTCAACACCACCGGCCTGCTGCTGCTCACCAACGACGGCCAGTGGTCGCGAGGCCTCAGTCATCCCCGCCACAAGCAGACCAAGCGCTACCGGGTCACCACCGCCGAGGTCATCCCACCGCAGTTGGTGACCGCCTTCGCCGAAGGACTCTATTTCGCCTACGAAGACCTCACCACCCAGCCCGCCCAGCTGGAGCTGCTGGATGAGCACAGCGCCTACCTGACCCTGGTCGAGGGCCGCTATCACCAGGTCAAGCGCATGTTCGGTCGCTTCGGCATCGAGGTCATCGCCCTGCACCGCGATCGTATCGGCGCGCTGCCCCTGGATCCGGCGCTGGCGGAGGGCGCCTATCGCTCGCTCACCGCTGCCGAGGTGGCCCTGCTACGTCCGGCGGATTAGGGGAACGGGACTCGGGAGTACCGGTCGGGATGCAGACACGCACCCTCCCGGAGACCTTTCATGCGTATCGACATCCCCTCCCTCGGTTTCGGCGGCGCCCCTCTGGGCAACATGTTCCGCGAGGTAGGCGACGCCGACGCCCGGGCGACCCTCGAAGCCGCCTGGGATGCTGGCATCCGCCTCTACGATACCTCGCCGCACTATGGCGCCGGTCTGTCCGAGCGCCGCTTCGCCGAGGTGCTGGCCGACAAACCGCGCGATGACTTCGTGCTCTGCAGCAAGGTCGGTCGCCTGCTGGAGCCGGCTGACCAGCCGGAAAACGCTCCGCCGTTCGTCAACGAACTGCCCTTCAAGCGGGTGCTCGACTATTCCGCCGAGGGTGCCCGTCGCTCCATCGAAGCCAGCCTGGAACGCCTCAAGACCGACCGCCTCGATCTGGTCTGGATTCACGATCTCTCGGAAGACCAGCACGGTCCGGCCTGGCGCGACTACTTCGCCCAGGCCATGCAGGGGGCGGCCAAGGCCCTCACCGAGATGCGCGAGGAAGGCCTGATCCTGGGCTGGGGCCTGGGCGTCAACCTGGTGGAACCCTGCCGGCTGGCGCTGGAGCAAAGCGATCCCGACGCCTTCCTGCTGGCCGGTCGCTATTCGCTGCTGGACCACCGCGAAGCCCTGGACACCCTCTTCCCCGAATGCGAACGCCGCGGCGTGGGCATCGTGGTGGGCGGGCCCTTCAACTCCGGCTTGCTGGCCGGCGGCAAGCACTACAACTATGCCGAAGCCGAGCCTGCGTTGCGCCGCAAGGTCGAATTGATCGAAGGCGTCTGCCAGGATCACGGGGTGGATATCCGCGCCGCGGCCCTGCAGTTCTGCCTGGCCCATCCCACCGTGGCCGCCACCATCCCCGGCAGCAGCACCCCGGCGCGGGCCCGGCAGAACGCTGAACTGCTGCGGGCGCCTATCCCCGCTGCCTTCTGGCGCAATCTGCGTGAGATCGGGGCATTGCCGGAAGATGCACCGACGCCAGCGTGAGCCCCTTTGCGTGAGTCAAGGGGGCGGCTGTGCTAGGCTCGCCGCCCCCTTTTCGACCCTGTCCACCGCCATGACCTCGCCCCGCCGCCCCCTGCCTGGCCGCCCCGCGCCCCTGCATCCACGCAATCGCCACCAGGGCAGCTATGACTTTCCGGCCCTGATGCGGACGAGCCCAGCGCTCAGGCCCTTCGTGGCACCGACGCCGCGGGGCAATCTGTCCATCGATTTCACCGATCCCCAGGCGGTTCGGGCGCTCAATCGGGCCTTGCTGGCGCTGCACCACGGCGTGCGGGACTGGGACATCCCCGCCGATTTCCTCTGCCCACCGATTCCCGGTCGGGCGGATTACCTGCATCATCTGGCCGATCTGCTGGCCGAGGGCACGGGTGGCCGGATTCCCCGTGGCGCGACGACGCGGCTGCTGGACGTAGGCACCGGCGCCAATGGCGTCTACCCGTTGATCGGCTTCAAAGAGTATGGCTGGCACTTCGTGGGCAGCGACATCGCCCCAGCGGCCCTGGACGCTTTCGGCCGCACCCTGGCCGCCAATCCGGATTGCGCCGCCGCCATCGAATTGCGCCACCAGCCGGATCCCCAGGCGATCTTCGCCGGCATCCTGCAACCTGGAGAGCGCTACGCCGCCACCCTGTGCAATCCGCCCTTCCACGCCAGCCCCGACGATGCCGTGCGCGGCAGCACGCGCAAATGGAAGAACCTGGGCAAGACCACGGGCAAGCAGGTTCCCCTGCTCAACTTCGGCGGCCAGGCGGCCGAACTCTGGTGCCCCGGCGGCGAGGCAGCCTTTATCGAACGGATGATTCGCGAGAGCCGCGCCTTCGCCAAGCAGGTCGGCTGGTTCACCTGTCTGGTGTCCAAGGTCAGCAACCTGCCGCTGCTACAGGCGGCGCTGCACCGCGAGCAAGCCAGCGAGATCCGTGTCGTGGCCATGGCCCAGGGCCAGAAGCAGAGTCGCTTTCTCGCCTGGCGTTTCGGCTAGGTGCTGTACGAAAAATGCCCGCGCGGCGATGCTTCGTTGAAAAAGGCGTGGATCGCCAGCCCGACCTAGGCCTCGTCTGACCTTAGCTCGTCGACCTTTCGTATAGCACTTGGTCGATCTTTCCACCCCTGCTTACCGCTACGGACGACGACCCTTCGGCGGCTTTCTGGCCGGTTTCGTCGGTACCGCCGGCTATTCGCGGAGCGGCCCCGGCACCGCTGCGGTTCGCCCGCCGAGGCATCTGGCGGGACTTTGACCCAGGTCGCAAGAGATTAGACCAAAGGATAATAGGCAAAGCCTATGAATTACGGGCTAGGCATCCCCGACCCTTCTCATTAAAATGTCCAGCAACAAAAACGCATGCGCACGTAGCCGCGCCCGAGACCTCTGTCTCCGGTCAGCCGCTGCCAAGGCCGCGCATTGCGTTTTTGCTCCGACTCCTCCGGTGACGCACAAGAGAGGGGCGGTGGAGGGACAAGAACCTGCCCTTGCGTGTTTCCGGCTGCATTCTGCCTTGCCCACTGCACATCTACCCATGTGCCATGGTGCCGCACCGCACCGAAACTCGATAAGCAGACCCCGCTTCTATCGATTGAGAGACCATATGCTGAAGAAAATGACTGGCGCGCTGCTCGGCGTAGCTATCGCCTCCGCCCTGGGCACCGCACAGGCCGAAGACATCAAGAAGGTCGACGTCCTGCTGATCGGCGGCGGCATCATGAGCTCCACCCTGGGCATCTGGCTGAACGAGCTGGAACCGAACTGGACCATGGAAATGGTCGAGCGCCTGGACAAGGTCGCCGACGAGAGCTCCAACGGCTGGAACAACGCTGGTACCGGCCACTCCGCCCTGGCCGAGCTGAACTACACCCCGGAAGACAAGGACGGCAAGGTCACCATCGCCAAGGCCATCGAGATCAACGAAGCCTTCCAGATCTCCCGTCAATTCTGGTCCTGGCAGGTCAAGAACGGCGTCCTCAAGGATCCGAAGAGCTTCATCAACAGCACCCCGCACATGAGCTTCGTCTGGGGTGACGAGAACATCGCCTTCCTGAAGAAGCGCTACGAAGCGCTCAAGGCCAGCCCGCTGTTTTCCGGCATGCAGTACTCGGAAGATCCCGCGCAGATCAAGCAGTGGGTTCCGCTGATGATGGAAGGCCGCGATCCCAAGCAGAAGATCGCCGCTACCTGGAGTCCGCTGGGCACCGACGTCAACTTCGGCGAGATCACCCGCCAGTTCGCCGCCAACCTGCAGTCCAAGCCGAACTTCAAGCTGAACCTGTCCAGCGAAGTCGAGAACATCACCCGCAATGCCGACGGCAGCTGGCGCGTGGAGTACAAGAATCTCAAGGACGGCAAGAAGACCGAGACCGACGCCAAGTTCGTCTTCATCGGCGCCGGCGGCGGTGCCCTGCACCTGTTGCAGAAGTCGGGCATCCCCGAGGCCAACGACTACGCCGGCTTCCCGGTGGGTGGCTCCTTCCTGGTCACCGACAATCCCGAGATCGCCCAGCAGCACCTGGCCAAGGCCTATGGCAAGGCCTCAGTGGGCGCACCGCCGATGTCGGTTCCGCACTTGGACACCCGCATGCTCGATGGCAAGCGCGTGATCCTGTTCGGGCCCTTCGCCACCTTCTCCACCAAGTTCCTCAAGCAGGGCTCCTACCTGGACCTGCTGACCAGCACCAACACCCACAACGCCTGGCCGATGGTGCGCGTGGGCGTGGCCGAATACCCGCTGGTGGAATACCTCGCCGGTCAGCTGATGCTGTCGGATGACGACCGCATGGCCGCCCTGCGCGAGTACTTCCCCAACGCCAAGAAGGAAGATTGGCGCCTGTGGCAAGCCGGTCAGCGCGTGCAGATCATCAAGCGCGACGCCGACAAGGGTGGCGTGCTGAAGCTGGGCACCGAGATCGTCGCGGCCAAGGACGGCAGCCTCGCCGGCCTGCTGGGCGCCTCCCCAGGTGCCTCGACCGCCGCGCCCATCATGTTGAGCGTGCTGGAGAAGGTGTTCAAGGACAAGGTCGCGACCCCGGAGTGGCAAGCCAAGCTGCACCAGATCGTGCCCAGCTACGGCACCAAGCTCAACGGCGATCCCGAGCGCGTGCAGCAGGAGTGGAACTACACCGCCGAAGTGCTGCAACTGGCCACCCCGCCGGTCGCCACCGGCAGCCAGAACGCCAAGGCCACCGTCAGCGCTCCGCGCGCCGACAAGGCCGCCAACGACATGGCGCTGTAAATCGCCGTCAGGCCCGCTGTGCAAGCAGCGGGCTCACCGCGATAAGCAAAGGCCCCACCCCGATCCGGCGTGGGGCTTTTTTTCGCCCCTGCATTGACCGTGATAGAGCCCTTGCGCCCAGCCAGGCCCTGTGACAAAAACCGCAACGGCGTGAATTTTTTCCCGCCAGACAGGCACTAAAACAGCAGCGATACGCCGAGGCAGCTCATTGCACGCCACAATGCTGATCTATCCTCGAGCCTTAACCGTTACCTGAATCTGGAGACACGATGACGGCACATCCCGCCCCGGGCATCCTGCATACCCGAGAAGGCCAGCGCCTGGCTGATACCGATGCCGCCGCCTGGCGGCAGTGGGGGCCCTACCTGAGCGAGCGCCAGTGGGCCACGGTCCGTGAAGACTACAGCGCCGATGGCGACGCCTGGCGCTACTTTCCCCATGACCATGCGCGCAGCCGTGCCTATCGCTGGGGCGAAGACGGCCTCGCCGGTTTCTGCGACAAGGCTCAGCAATGGTGCCTGGGCATCGCCCTGTGGAACGAGCGCGATCCCTTCCTCAAGGAACGCCTGTTCGGCCTGACCAACGCCGAGGGCAACCATGGCGAAGACGTCAAGGAGCTGTACTTCTACCTGGACGGAGTGCCGAGTCACGCCTACCAGAAGATGCTCTACAAGTATCCCCACGCCGCCTTTCCCTATGCCCAGCTCACCGAGGAAAACGCCCGGCGTGGCCTGAACGATCGCGAGTACGAGATCCTCGACACTGGCGTCTTCGCCGAAGATCGCTATTTCGACGTCACCGTCGAATACGCCAAGCACACCCCCGACGACATCCTCATGCGGGTCACCGTGGAAAACCGCGGGGCCGAGCGCGCCAGCCTGCGGGTGCTGCCGCAGATCTGGTCGCGCAACACCTGGGCCTGGACCGGCACCCCGCCGCGCTCCATGCTCAGCCTGGAAGGCGACCAGGTCCGCGCCAGCTATTTCGACCGGCCCGACCTGGTGGTGAGCGCCTGGGGCCCCCGCGAAGTCGAGTGGCTGTTCTGCAACAACGAAACCAACCTGCCCCGTCTTACCGGCGAGCCGGCCGAAGGCCCCTTCAAGGACGGCATCAACGACTACGTGGTGCGCGGTGCCCGCGAGGCGATCCGCCGCGACTTCGGCAGCAAGGCGGCCGCCCATTTTGCCGTGGAGCTGGAGGGTGGCGCCAAGACCGTGGTCTACCTGCGCCTGGCGCCCACCAACGCTCTGTCGGTGGATGCCGACGCCGTCTTTGCCGAGCGCATCGCCGAAGCCGATGCCTTCTATGCCGCCCTGCAGGAAAAGATCGCCGAGCCCGATGCGCGCCTGGTGCAGCGTCAGGCCCTGGCCGGCCTGCTCTGGTCCAAGCAACTCTACTATTTCGAGGTCAACCGCTGGCTCGATGGCGACCCGGCCCAGCCGACGCCACCCGCCCAGCGCCAGCGCATCCGCAACGGTCACTGGCGCCACCTGCTCAACTTCGACATCGTCTCCATGCCGGATAAATGGGAGTACCCCTGGTACGCCTCCTGGGACCTGGCCTTCCAGGCGGTTGCCTATGCGCTGATCGATCCCGGTTTCGCCAAGCAGCAGCTGCTGCTCCTGGTGAAAGACAGGTTCATGCACCCCAACGGCCAGTTGCCGGCCTACGAGTGGAATTTCGAGGACGCCAATCCGCCGGTGCACGCCTGGGCCACCTGGCACGTCTACCTGCAGGACAAGTCCCTGACCGGCGTGGGCGATCGGGTCTTTCTCGAACGGGTCTTCCACAAGCTGCTGCTGAACTTCTCCTGGTGGATCAACCGCAAGGACACCGAGGGTCGCAACATCTTCCAGGGCGGCTTCCTCGGCCTGGACAACATCGCCCTCTTCGACCGCTCGGCGCCCCTGCCGGAGGGCTATCACCTGGATCAGGCCGACGGTACCGCCTGGATGGCCGCCTATGCCCTGGACTTGATGCGCATCGCCCTGGAGCTGGCCAAGGAAAATCCGGTGTACGTCGATCTGGGGGTCAAGTTCTTCGAGCACTTCCTGCACATCGCCGGCGCCATCAACCACAGCGACGATCGCGAAGACGGCCTCTGGGACGAACAGGACGAATTCTTCTATGACGTCCTGCACAAGGCCGATGGCAGCGCCGAGCCGCTGCGCCTGAGGTCCATCGTCGGCCTCATCCCGCTGTTCGCGGTGCAGGTGCTGGAACAGCGCGAGCATGAAGGCCTGCCCGGCCTGGGCGGACGGCTACGCGGCTTCCTGCGCCAGCGTCCGGACCTCGCGCGACTGGTCTCGCGCTGGACCGAACCCGGCCAGGGCAATAGATTCCTGCTCTCGTTGCTGCGCGGCCATCGCACCAAGCTGTTGCTCAAGCGCATGCTGGATGATCAGGAATTCCTCTCCGAATACGGCATCCGCTCGCTGTCCAAGGCTCACGAGCAGCAGCCCTTCGAGATGCGCCAGGCCGACGGCAACCTGCTCAGTGCCCGCTACCAGCCGGCGGAATCGGATTCGCGCCTCTATGGCGGCAACTCCAACTGGCGCGGGCCGCTGTGGATGCCGATCAACTACATGCTCATCGAGTCGCTGCACGAATTCCATCGCTACTACGCCGACAGCTTCTCGGTGGAATACCCCAGCGGTTCCGGTTACCTGGCCAATCTGGAAGAGGTCGCCGACGGCCTCAGCCAGCGCCTGACCCGGCTGTTCCTCAAGGACGCCGACGGCAAGCGCCCGAGCATGGTCGACTATCCGCAATTGCAGAACGATCCGCGCAGTCGCGATCTGGTGCTGTTCCACGAGTACTTCCATGGCGAAAACGGCCGTGGACTCGGGGCCTCGCACCAGACCGGTTGGAGTGCCCTGGTGGCACTGCTGCTGCAACCCCGGCGCTAGCCCGAGCACGCCACGGTGCCGGCCCCGGCCGGCACCGTGGCAGACTGCAACAAGGCGGCAGTTTTCCTCGGCCGCCCTGGATACTATGCTCTAGTGCGGTGTTTAAGAAGTTCGCGCAAGAAATGGCGAGTGATTTTTGTTCTTGGGCAAGGCGCCGCGACGAGTCATGGCAGGGCTATGGCTAGGCGTGGCAACGCCGTCCAAGGAGCAAAAGCACCGCCAACATTGTGCAGTTAACTTCTGAAACACCACACTAGCCAGAGACCCGCCTTCGCGAGCCCGCATGACTCTCCCCGATGACGTCCAGCGTCTCCACGCCTTGAGCGAATTGCAGATTCTCGATAGCGGAGCCGAAGCCGCCTACGAGGACATCGTCGCGCTGGCCTGCCAGCTGACCCGGGCGCCTGTGGCCTTCATCACCCTGGCCGATCGGCACCGACTCTGGTTCAAGGCCTGCCAGGGCGTGACGATGAGCGAGATGCCGGTCGACGCCTCTCTCTGCCACTTGGCGATCCGCACCCCTCGTCAGCCCTTTCTGGTGGAAGACCTGCAAGAGGATCCACGGGTCGCGCACCTCAGATCGGCCCCCGGCCTGGAACGGATGCGTGCCTACCTGGGCATTCCCCTGCTCGATGGGCGCGGGATCGCCCTCGGCACTCTCTGCGTGATGGACGATCGCGTCCGCCGCTTCGAGGCTGTCCAGGTGGAAAATCTGCAACGCCTGGCCCGGCAGGTCACGAGGCTGCTGCAGCAGCGCGACACCCTGCGCCAGCTGGAAGAGCTGGACATCAACTTTTCCGCCTTCATGAACAACGGGCCCTTCATCGCCTATATCAAGGACCGCGACTGGCGCTATGCCTATGTCAACGAACCCTTCCTGCAGCAACTGGAGCTGACCCGCGAGGAGGTCCTCGGCCAGGACGACTTCAGCATCTGGCCAGAGGCGGCGCCACGCTTTCGCCAGGTCGACGAGCAGGTGATGAACGAACTCAAGCCGAGTCGACTCGTCGAGCGCATGACTGTCCACGACGGTAGGCGCATCTTCTGGCAGTCCTACAAGTTTCCCCTGGTCACCCGGCAGGGCATCGCCCTGGCCGGATTGTCGGTGGATGTCACCGAGCACATAGAGCAGCAGCACATGCTGGAGGCTTCGCAGCGCCAGTTGCTGGGCATGATGCAGGCCGCCGAGCAGCGCAGCGTCACCGATGCCCTGACCGGCCTGTTCAATCGACGCGCCTTCGACCTGCGCCTGGCGGAGCACCTGCTGCGCGCCGAGGAGCAGCGCACGCCGCTGTCCATGCTGTTGATCGACGTGGATCACTTCAAGGCCTACAACGATGCCTATGGTCACCAGGCGGGTGATAGCGCCTTGCAGACCGTTGGCCAGTTGCTGCTGCAGAGCTGTCGCGACAACGACGCCTGCTTCCGCTACGGCGGCGAGGAATTCGCCATCCTGCTACCGGGTGCCGATCTCACCGCGGCCCATCTGGTGGCCGAGCGCTGCCGCGCTGCGGTCGCCAACCATGCCTGGTCGCGGCGCCCCATCACCCTGAGCGTCGGTCTGGCTACCCACAGGGCCGGGATGGATGCCTACACCCTCACCGAAGGCGCTGATCGAGCGCTCTATGCGGCCAAGGGCGCTGGCCGCAACCGCATCGCCGCCGAGTCCGGCCCCGTCTCGCCGCCCAGCCAGGAATGACGCCCAACAAAAAACCCGCCGAAGCGGGTTCTTTGTTGCGACCATCCCAACGTCCTGTCAGGCGCCATCCTGGCCTGGTCTTCGTCCGTGACCTCAGGGCTGCGCATCCTGCGCGGCTGATGGGTGTAGATTACGCAGCCCCCGCAGGTGGCAACATGGCCAGGTGACACCAGTGCGTGTAAGCCTTTTGCCATACCCCGCCCGATCCGCCTACCGACCTCAAATAGCGCCCAACAAAAAACCCGCCGAAGCGGGTTCTTTGTTGCGACCATCCCAACATCCTGTCAGGCGCCATCCTGGCCTGGTCTTCATCCGTGACCTCAGGGCTGCGCATCCTGCGCGGCTGATGAGTGTAGATTACGCAGTCCCTACAGGTGGCAACATGGCCAGGTGACACCAGTGCGTGTAAGCCTTTTGCCATACCCTGCTCGGTCCACCCGCCGGCCCTGAATCGCGCCCAACAAAAAACCCGCCGAAGCGGGTTCTTTGTTGCGACCATCCCAACGTCCTGTCAGGCGCCATCCTGGCCTGGTCTTCATCCGTGACCTCAGGGCTGCGCATCCTGCGCGGCTGATGGGTGTAGACTACGCAGCCCCCGCGGATGGCAACATGGCCAGGTGACACCAGTGCGTGTAAGCCTTTTGCCATACCCCGCCCGGTTCACCTGCCGACCTCAAATCGCGCCCAACAAAAAACCCGCCGAAGCGGGTTCTTTGTTGCGACCATCCCAACGTCCTGTCAGGCGCCATCCTGGCCTGGTCTTCATCCGTGACCTCAGGGCTGCGCATCCTGCGCGGCTGATGGGTGTAGATTACGCAGTCCCCGCAGGTAGCAACATGGCCAGGTGACACCAGTCGGTGTAAGCCTTTTGCCATAGCCTGGGGAACATGGCGATCGCCGCCTCGACTAATGCTGACCCCGCCGAAGATCCGCCATGGCCCTCTCGACCTCCTTCGCTATCGTGCAACAGCAGATGCGCCGCGCCGCCGGCCTGGTCTGGAGTACCTCACCCGCGCTGATGATCAGCCTGATCCTGGCGACCCTGGTCGCCGGCCTGCTTGGGGCAGCGCATCGTCGATGCCGTGGTGGCGGCCATGCGGCTGCATGCCGACCAGGGCCAGGCACCGCTATGGCCGGTGCTGAAGTTCGTGCTGGCCGAAGCCGGGGTACTGGCGGCCCTGGCGGGCGCCCAGCGGCTGCTGTCGGTGCAGCAATCGCTGCTGCGGGTACGCCTTGGGCAGACCGTGAATCTATTGATCCTGGAAAAGGCCCAGACCCTGTCGCTGGCGCAATTCGAGGACGCCGAGTTCTACGACAAGCTGGTGCGAGCCCGGCGCGAGGCTTCGATGCGACCGCTGGCCCTGGTGACCAAGTCCCTCACCTTGCTGCAGAACCTCATCTCCCTGGTCAGCTTCGCCGTGCTGCTGGTGCATTTCTCGCCCTGGGCGCTGCTGTTGCTGGTGGTGGGCGCCCTGCCGGTGTTCCTCGCCGAGGCGCGCTTTTCCGGCGATGCCTTTCGGCTGTTCAGCCGGCGTGCGCCCGAGACCCGCCGCCAGACCTATCTGGAAACCCTGCTCTCCCACGAGGCCTACATCAAGGAGGTCAAGCTGTTCGGCCTGGCGCCGCTGCTGCTGGAGCGCTATCGCACCACCTTCACCAAGCTCTATGCCGAGGACCGCCGCCTGACCCTGAGGCGTGACGGCTGGGGGTTCGTCTTTGGCCTGCTGGGCACCCTCGCCTTCTATGCCGCCTATGCCTGGGTGGTGCTCGATACCGTGCGCGGTCGCCTGAGCCTGGGCCAGATGACCCTCTATCTCACCCTGTTCCGCCAGGGTCAGGCGGCGGTCAGCGCCAGCCTGACGGCCCTGGGCGGGCTCTACGAAGACAGCCTCTACCTGAGCAATCTCTACGACTATCTGGGCCAGCCGACCAGTGCCGAGGGCGGCAGTCTCACCCTGGGCAGCCAGCCTGGCGATGGCCTGAGATTCGAAGGGGTCGGCTTCACCTATCCGGGTGCGACCGCGCCGACGCTAGAGGACATCAGCTTTCACCTGGCGCCGGGCCAGAGCCTGGCCCTGGTGGGGGCCAATGGTTCGGGCAAGACCACCCTGATCAAGTTGCTGACCCGCCTGCACAGCCCGACGCGGGGCCGTATCCTGCTCGATGGCAGCGATCTGCAGGAGTGGCAGCCGGCGGCGCTGCACAGGCGCATCGGCGTCATCTTCCAGGACTTCATCCGCTACCAGCTCACCGCCGGCGAGAACCTGGGGGTCGGCGATACCGCGGCCTTCCACGACGAGGCACGCTGGCGCAAGGCGGCCGAGCAGGGCCTGGCCGACGAGGTCATCGCCGGCTTGCGCGAAGGTTACGCGACCCAGTTGGGGCGCTGGTTCCTGGGCGGCCAGGAATTGTCCGGCGGGCAGTGGCAAAAGATCGCCCTGTCGCGCGCCTATATGCGCGAAGACGCCGATATCCTGGTGCTGGACGAACCCACCGCCGCCCTGGACGCCGCCGCCGAAGCGGTGATCTTCGAGCGCTTTCGGGCCCAGGCGCAGCAGCGCATGACCCTGCTGATCTCGCACCGCTTCTCCAGCGTGCGCAACGCCGATCAGATCCTGGTGCTGGAAGGTGGAGAGATCCGCGAACGCGGCGATCATGACCATTTGCTGGCCAGCGGCGGCCGCTATGCCCAGCTGTTCGATCTGCAGGCCCGGGGTTATCGCTGATCGCCGGTGGCGAACTTCGCGCAGGGCGCTCTGCCCAACCTTAACAACCACTCGCGGAGGCCGCATGAACGATCAGATCAAGGAAAACCCCGACGACCTGGACATCGATCCGGACATCGCGCCCGATCCCGAAGAGCCCGTAGGCGATAATTCGGATGACAAGCCGGTTGAGGAACGCCTGCCGCAGAAGAATCCGCGCGATCCGGAGTACAGCTGATGAACGCCATCCTGCCGCTGCCCGAGGATGAAGATCCGGAAGGGCTGCATCCGGCGGAGCTGCCGGCCGACGAAGACGACGCGCCGCCGGTGGATCCGCTGTGACGTCTAGAGTCAGTATCCGGATGAATCTGGCGTAGGGTTTGCTCTCACCCTAGCCCTCTCTTGGAGGGAGAGGGGGAAATAGCGGCCCGTAGGTTGGGTTGAGCGCAGCGAAGCCCAACGCTTTTCAGGTCGGCACAGGTTTGTTGGGCTTCGACGATGGGGCTGTCTCAGCCCAACCTACGGATATTCCGCATCATGAAAAAGGTCCGCCGTAGCGGACCTTTTCTTTGGCCTTATTTCGGGCCGGGTTGCGGTTGGTAGAGTTCGAGCAGCTTGAGCGTGACGCCGTTGGTCCAGCCGAAGCCGTCCTGCAGCTCGTACTCGCCGCCGCCACCGCCCTGACCACCGGTGAGGTCGTATTTTTCCACCAGCTTCTGCTCCCGGGCGTAGAGATTCTGCACCTGGGTCAGGAAGCGGGTACCGATGTCCGCCGCCAGCTTGTCCTGCTGGTAGCGGCGCAGGCCATCCACGGCCACCCACTGCAGCGGTGCCCAGCCATTGGGCTCATCCCACTGCTGGCCGGTCTTGACCGTGGTGGTGGCGATACCACCCGGACGCAGCAGCTGGTTGGCCACGGTCGCGGCGGTCTGGTCGGCGCTGCTCTGGCTGGCCGCACCGACGAACAATGGGAACAGCGTCGCCGCGGTGACCTTGTCAGTGCGGCGCTTGGCCTGCCAGTCGAAGTCGGTGTAGTAGCCGGCGGGATTCCACAGGTAGCGATCGATGGCCTGCTGGCGGGTCTTGGCCTTCTGGCTGTAGGCCTGGACGCAACTGGCCTCGCCGGTCTTTTCGCAGGCCTTGGCGATGGTCTGTTCCAGATGATAGAGCAGGCTGTTCAGATCCACCGGGGCGATGGCGGTGGTGCGGATGGTCGCCAGGGTCTTGCCATCGCCGAGCCAGCGCGAGGAAAAGTCCCAGCCACTTTCGGCGCCCGCGCGCAGGTCTCGATAGACCTCGCCGGCCGGTCGACCCTTGGCCTGGGCGGCGGTGGCCAGATCTTCCATATAGGACTCCTGGCGCGGGGTATCGCGGGCATCCCAGTAGCGATTGAGCAGGGTGCCGTCGGCCAGCTTGACCACATGGGCATTGGCCTGGCCTGCCTGCAGCCCTTCGGCGCCGGCCATCCAGTAGGCGTATTCCTTCTGCAGCTGTGGCAGGTAGCGACGATAGGCGGAATCGCCTTCCAGGCTGGCCTGCAGGTCGACCATATAGGCGAAGAACGGCGGCTGCGAGCGACTTAGATAGTAGCTGCGATTGCCGTTGGGGATGTGGCCGTAGACGTCGATCTCATGGGCGAAGTTGTCCACCATGTCGCGGACCAGGTCGGTGCGCCCATCCTTGGCCAGGCCCAGCATGGTGAAGTAGGAATCCCAGTAGTACACCTCACGGAAGCGACCGCCCGGTACCACATAGGGCTTGGGCAGCGGCAACAGGCTGCTGTAGGCCGGGACCTCTTCGTAATGGCGGGTCAGTACCGGCCAGAGATCCTTGACGTGGGTGGGCAGGTTGGCACCCGCCTTGGGCGGCTCGGCCTTGATCGGAGCGGATTCTTCGAAGTTGGCGCTGACGAAGGCCTTGAGATCGAAGCCTGGCTTGTCGCGCTGGGCCAGGTAGTCCTGGCGGATGTCGGCCGGATTGCGCTTGGGCAGGGCATCGACGAAGTGCTTCTGGTCGGTGAACAGCTTGCCCTGCTGCACCGCGGCGAACAGCTCGGGATAGGCCTGGTCCGGCGGCACGGCGCGGGCGTTGCTGGCGTCACGCCAACTCCAGGTCGGGGTTTCCGGCTTGCTGCCCTCATGGGCGCAGGCGGCGAGAAAGGCGATGGACAGGGACAGGACGAGCATCCGCGCGGGTGGCGCAGGTGGCAGGCGTTTCATGAAGCGCTCCTTTTCTTGTCGACACGACAGCAGCCGCAACAGACGTTGCGACACGAAAGGATCGACCCTGAAGCGCCGCGACAGTTCGCCGCGACGGGCTCAGCTACCCGGGCGCAGACGCCTCACGCTGCGCGCCAGTTCCTCCAGGCCGAAGGGCTTGCCGATGAGTTCGACGCCCTCCTCGGCCAGCTCCGGCAAGGACGCGGGATCGGCCTGGCCGGACAGATAGAGCACCGGCAGTCCGGGGCTGGTGGCCCGCGCCTGCTCGGCCAGTTGCCGGCCATCCAGCCCGGAGAGGCCGAGACTGGTCACCAGCAGATCGATGCGCAGGGTGCCCGAGGCGATGAGGGCAACCGCGGTGGCGCTGTCGGCCACCGCCAGCGGGGTATAGCCCAGTTCCGCCAGCACCTCGCCGATGATGACGCGAACCTCGCGCTCTTCCTCGACGATCAGCGCGCAGTCACCGGAGACTTCCGGCAGCACCGGGCCTTCGGCTTCGCTGGGGGTGGGTTGCACCTCGGGCTGGGCCAGCAACCGCGGCAGATAGAGACTGATGCAGGTGCCCTCGCCCACCACCGAGTGGATTTCCACCTGGCCACCGGATTGGCGGACGAAACCATAGATCATCGACAGGCCGAGACCAGTGCCGCGACCGCTGGGCTTGGTGGTGAAGAAGGGCTCGCAGGCACGTTTGAGGGTATCGGCGTCCATGCCGGTGCCGGTATCGCAGACCTGGATACGGACGAAATCACCGGCCACCGTCTCGATCGGC
Source organism: Pseudomonas sp. MS15a(2019) (assembly GCF_013277805.1). Classification (NCBI taxonomy): domain Bacteria; kingdom Pseudomonadati; phylum Pseudomonadota; class Gammaproteobacteria; order Pseudomonadales; family Pseudomonadaceae; genus Pseudomonas; species Pseudomonas sp. MS15a(2019). The sequence continues at coordinate 72,450 of NZ_VBTN01000005.1, read as the reverse complement.
AAGCCGATGCTGAGGGGGCCGCTGACGTTTTCTAACCGGATGCTCAGATTGCCGCCTTCGGGCATGGCGTCGCGGGCGTTGATGGCCAGGTTGAGGATGGCGTTTTCCAACTGGTGCGGATCGCAATGCAGCAGCCAGAGGTCGGCGTCCAGCTGGACGTCCTTGCGGATCTTCTTGCCCAGGCTGTGGCGCAGCAACTCGTGCATGCCCTGCACCAGCTGACCGGCATCCACCGGGCGCGGTTCGAGCACCTGACGGCGGGCGAAGGCCAGCAGGCGCTGGGTCAGGGCAGCGGCGTTCTCGGCCGAGCGGGTAGCGGTATCCAGATAGCGCTCCAGCTCCTGGATGCGTCCCTGCTGCACCCGCCGACGCATCAGGTCGAGCGAGCCGACGATGCCGGTCAGCAGGTTGTTGAAGTCGTGGGCGATGCCGCCGGTGAGTTGGCCGATGGCTTCCATCTTCTGCGCCTGGCGCAGTTCCTCTTCCAGGGCCACCAGCTCCTGGCTGCGCACCTCGATGCGTTCTTCCAGGTTGCGGTTGAGTTCGTCCAGGGCCTCGCGGGCCCGCACGGTTTCGCTGACGTCGCGAGAGATGGAGAGGAATTTCAGGGGGGTGCCGTCATCGCCCAGGATCGGCGTGACCACCACGTCCCACCAGCGCCGGGTGCCCTTGGCGGTGGGCGCGAGCCCGGTGAAGCGGCCGATGCCGCCGTGGCGCGCCGCCTCGATCGCGGCCAGCACCTCGTGACGCTGCCCCTCGGGCCAGAGTTCGGCCCAGAGGCGCCCCTGGAAGGGAATGAAGTCATCGATCTCCATGACCATCAGGCCGCCCGGATTCATGTATTCCAGGCGCCCTTCCAGATCGATCAGCTTGATGCAGTCGACGCTGCAGACCATGACGCTGCGCTTGAAGGCCTCGCCCTGCCAGAGTTCCGCCTCATGGCGGCGCTGCGCGGTGACGTCTAGCAGTACGCCGCCGGCCTCGCGCCGCTGGAACTGCAGGCAGCGCAACTGGCCATCGGCACCCTGGTGCCAGGCCTCCCAGACCTGCCCTGGCGCGGGCAGCAGTCCCTCGGGCGGCGTACTGCGACTCTGCAGGCCGCTCAGCACCTCGGCGGGTGGAAGGCCCCGGGCCAGCGCCTCGGCGTCCCGTTCCAGCATGGCCGCACAGGCGGCATCCGCGCGCCATTCGGCGCGGCTGGGATCGTATTCGAACAGGCCGACGGCAAGGAATTGGGACATGGTGGGTAGGTGGCCGGTAGGAAAAGGAGATGTCATAACGCCATCAAAGACGGCGAACCTGTCTACGTTAACAGTTTCATCGTTTCGCTTCGCGCTGCGCTTCGACCACTGCGCCGGAAAAATTACTCACTCGGTCGCGTTTTTCTCCACGGCATAGCGCCGCTCCAGACCGCTGTGACCCAGACCGACGCCCTTGCGCACCTTGAGCTGCACCGGAATGCGTTCCTTGAGCGCCTCCACGTGGCTGATGATGCCGATGGTCTTGCCGCTGGCATTGAGCTGGTCGAGGGCATCCAGGGCGACCTCCAGGGTTTCGCCATCGAGGGTGCCAAAGCCCTCGTCGAGAAACAGCGAATCGATGCCGGTGCGCTGACTGACCAGATCCGACAGGGCCAGCGCCAGAGCCAGACTCACCAGGAAGCTCTCGCCACCGGACAGGGTACGGATGTCGCGCAGGGCATCGGCCTGCCAGGTGTCGAGGATCTGCAGTTCCAGTTCCGCCGCCTGGCGCCGGATCAGCCGATAGCGGCCGTGCAGACGCATGAGCTGACCATTGGCCAGGTGCACCAGGTGATCCAGGGTCAGGCCCTGGGCGAACTTGCGGAATTTGGCGCCGTCGGCCGAGCCGATCAGGCCGTTGAGGTGCTGCCAGAGATCGTGATCGCGCTCCTGGGCGGCGATCTCGCCGAGCAGGGCCTGCAGGCCGTCCCGGCGCCGTTCGTCTTCGCGCAGGGCGGCGTTGACCTCGCCCTGGCGCTGGCCCAGCGCACGCAATTCGGCGCTGGCGGCGGCCAGTTCGGCATCCAGCTCGGCGGCGCTGCGCTCGGTCTGCGGCGCGGCGTTCAAGGTTGCCAGGCGTTCCTGCGCCGCACCGGCCAGGGCGCGAGCCTCGGTCAGGGCGGTCTCCAGGCGGCTGCGCTCCGCGGTCAGGGCGCTGTGCTCGCTGTCGTCCAGTTGCGCGGCGCGCCAGGCGTCGGCATCGGCGAAGGCACTGGCGGCCAGGGCGGCCTGCCAGCGCTCGTCGGCCTCGCGGGCCTGGCGTGTTTCACCCGCCAGCCGCTCGTGCAGCGCCTGGCGGGTCCCCTGCAGCGCCGCGCCCTGGTCGCGGCAGTCCTCCCAGGTCGTGGTGGCCTCAACGAGGACGGCGGCGGCGTCTTGCGGCGCTACCGTGGCAGGCGCGACCTCGCCAGCGCGCTGGCGCCAGGTCGCCACCAGCGGGGCAAGCGTGGCCAGGCGCTGGGCGCTGTCCTTCAAGCGCTGCTGCAACGCCTGCGCTCGTTGGCAATCGGCCTGCCAGACTCGCCATTCCTGGTCGCGCTGGGCCAGCCATTCCGCCGCGCGACGGGGTACCTCATGGCCCCAGCCGGCCAGCTCCTCGCCCAGTCGACGCTCGGCACTGGTCTGTTGCGCCTGGGCTTCGCGCTGCTCGTCGGCCCCCTCGGCCAGCGCCTGGCGAGCCCGCTCCCAGGCCGCCTCGGCCAGGGCCAGGCGCTGTTCGGCATCGGCCTGCTGGCGCGCCAGGCGCAAGGCCTCCTGGCGGCTTTCCTCGCCCTGCTGGCGCAGACCATCCAGGGTGGCGAGCACCTGCTGGATGCGCGCCAGTTCCTGATCCTGACGGCGGCGCAATTCGGCCACCGCGCCGGGCGCCTCGGGATCGGCGCCCAGGGCCGTGCAACGCTGGCGCCAGAGTTCGCCCAACTGCTCCAGTTGTTGACCGGCCTCGGTCTGCTGCTCGTTGGCCTGATCGAGTTGCGCCTTGAGCGCGGCCAGGGCCTCGCTGAGTTCCTTGCCCTCCTGGGTCAGGCGCTCCAGCTCGGCCTTGGCGTCCTGCAGGGCGGTCTGGGTGGCGGAGACGTCCAGAGCGGCATAGTCGGCCACCGCAGGATGCTCGCGAGAGCCGCACAGCGGACAGGGTTCGTCGGGCTGCAATGCTGCGCGCTGGGCTTCCAGGCTGCGGATGACCCGCTCCTGTTCGAGCAGCTTCTCGCGCTCGCGCACCTGCTGGGCCACTTCGCGATAGCGTCCGCGCAGGGCATCCAGGCGCACCTGATGATCGCCATGCTGGCGCTGGCGCTCGCCCTGGCTGCGGGCCAGGCGCTCCAGCTGGGTCTGCAGCTGGCGCCGACGCTCGACCAGCTGATCCAGCTGGTCCACCTCATTGACCCGGCCCAGCGCAGCCTGCCAGAGGGCGCGCCAGGCCTTTTCGTCGCGCCCGTCCAGCGCCGCCTGCCAGCGTTCGGTCTGGGCGTGCTCCGCCGCCTGGGCCTGGGTGGCTTGCTCGCGGGCGCGGGTCAGCGCCCCCTGCTGGGCCTCGCGCTCCTCGGCCAGCAACTGCAGCTGGCGGGTCTGCTCCTCCTGACGCCGCGTCAGGCGCGCCAGGGCCTCGGCTCTTTCGTCGCGTAGCGCCAGTTGGCTGCGCCAATCGCCCAGGCGTTCGCCGAGTTCGGCATGGCGGCTACGCTCGGCCAGGCTCTCGGTCAGGTGGTGCTGCTCCTCGAGCGTACGCGCCTGCTCCGCTTCGGCCTGGCGCAGCTGTTCGCCACTGGCGCCCAGGGCCTGGGCCAGGGCAACGTCACGGCGACTGGCCAGAATCTGGATGCGTTGATCGAGCTGTTCCAGCTCTTCCCGGCTGCGCTGTTCGCGGGTCTGGGCCTCGCGCCAGGCCTGTTCGATGGGCAGCAATCGCGCCGCCGGTTCGGCCGCCGCCAATCGCTGGCGCTGCGGCTCGGCGGCCTCCCAGGCCTGCTGTGCCGCGGCCAGGCGCGCCTCGGCCTGCTGCTCGCCCGCCACCGCCTGCTCCAGGGCGGTCAGCCACTGGCGTTGGGTCTGCCAGGTCTTGAGGTCGGCGCCCAGCTGTTCTTCGCGCTGCGCCAGACCGAGACCCTCGGCGGCCAGCGCCTGACGGCGTTCATCGTCCAGCACCTCGACCCCCGCGACGCGCTGGCGCAGGCCGTCCAGCACGCCCTTGGCCTCCCGCGTCCGCTCGTATACCCGCTGGGATATCTGGCCGTACACAGCGGTCCCGGTCAGCTCTTCCAGGAGTTCGGCGCGCTGGCTGGCACTGGCTTCCAGGAAGGCGGCGAAGCCACCCTGGGCCAGCAGCATGGAACGGGTGAAGCGCTCGAAGTCGAGGCCGGTGAGTTCTTCGGTGAGCCTGAGCTTGTCACCGGTCTTTTCGGCGAGGATGGTCCCATCGAGACGGGCCAGTTCAACCTTGGGTGGCTGCAGGGCGCCATCGGCCCGATCCCGCGCGCGCCTCTGACTCCAGAAGGCCCGGTAGCGCTCGCCACGCACGGCGAATTCCACCTCGGCGAGGCAGTCGCCGGTATGGCGGGTCATGAGTTCGTTGCTCTCCCCGCCCACCTTGCTCATGCGTGGGGTGCGGTGATAGAGCGCCAGGCAGATGGCATCCAGCAGCGTGGTCTTGCCCGCCCCGGTCGGTCCGGTGATGGCGAACAGGCCACTGCTGGCGAAGGGTTCGGCGGTGAAGTCGATCTTCCACTCACCCTTGAGGGAATTGAGGTTCTTCAGGCGCAGGGTGAGGATCTTCATCGGGCTTTTCCAGGACGACTCGGCGAACCGCCGATTCTGGCATTGTTGGGCGCGCGCGCCCATGCCAACCGACCATTCGACCTATGGTCATGCCCGCTGCTGAACTTGCCTCCCGCTCCGTTCTCAACAGAAAGGTACCGCCTTGCAACAACGTTTCCCGGGAGGATCCGTCGTGCGCTCACCTCTGTCTCCCTTCGATTTTCTTGGCATGCCGCTGCTGATCGGCCTGGGCATCCTGGCACTGGTCAGTTGCGGTGGTGATGACAAGACCGCTGCGCTCTGGCAGCCGCTGACAACCTGGCTGGTCTAGCGGATAAAAAGCCCGACGATCCTGGGATCGCCGGGCGGCCCCTCAAGGCATGAACACCGCCCTCATGCAGTTCTTGTCCTTGGACTTGAACAGCTCGTAGCCATAGGGCGATTCCTCCAGACTCATCGGGTGGGTGAGCAGGTAGGACGGATCCAGCTCGCCTTTCTGGATGTGCTCGAACAGCCGCTCCACATAGCGCTGCCCCGGCTGCTGACCCGATCTCAGGGTCAGGGCCTTGTTGACGATGGCGCCCATGGGAAACTTGTCGATCAAGCCGCCATAGACCCCGATCACCGACACCGTACCGCCCTTGCGACAGGCGCGGATGGCCTGGCGTAGCGCCGACCCACGCTCGGTGTGCAGGCGCAGCATCTGCTTGGTCTTGTCGTAGGCGTAATCCAACTGGGTGCCATGGGCCTCCATGCCGACACAATCGATGCAGCGATCGGGGCCGCGCCCGCCAGTCAGTTCCAGCAAGGCTTCATGGATGTTGGTGGTCTCGTAGTCGAGGACGATGGCACCGGCCTTCTCGGCCGCCAGCTGCAGGCGATCGCTGAAGCGGTCGATGGCGATGACCCGCTCGGCGCCCAGCAGGTAGGCGCTGCGAATGGCCATCTGGCCAACGCCACCACAACCCCAGACCGCCACGGTATCACCGGGCTGGATGTCGGCGATGTCGGCGGCGTAGTAGCCGGTGGGCACGGCGTCGGACACGAACACCGCCTGGGCATCGCTGACGCCGTCGGGCACCTTGAACAGGTTGACGTCGGCATAGGGCACCCGCACGTAGGTCGCGTGGCTGCCGGCATAGCCGCCGAAGGCGTGGCTGTAGCCAAAGATGCCGGAACAGGGCTGCCCGTAGGCCAGTTCGGTCATTTCAGGCTTGGGATTGCTGTTGTCGCAGCAGTTGTAATCCTCGCGCTGGCAGTGCTCGCAGTCCCCACAGCCGATGATGGAGACGGTCACCACTCGATCGCCCACGGCCAGGCCCTGGTTGCGCAGGCTGCTGCCCAGCTCGACGATCTCGCCGAGGAATTCGTGGCCGATGATGTCGCCGGGTTTCATCGCCGGGACATAGCCGCCCAGCAGGTGCAGGTCCGAGCCACACACCGAGGACATGATGATGCGCACGATGGCATCGCGCGGATTGAGGATCTCCGGATCCGGGACGGTTTCCACCTGCAGGCGGTTGGGGGCTTGCCAGGTCAGGGCACGCATCAATTCGCCCTCCCCGGAGTACCAAGGCCCGCGTCGATGTCAGCCGAGGGTTCATCGGCCGGGCGAGTCACCGGCGGATGGGGTGGCGCCAGCGGGCGACCGCTACGCGAGACTTCTGGGGTGGCGATCTCGCCGGTTTCCAGTTGCTGCTTGAGGCGGCGCAGGCCGAGGTTGACCGCCTTGCCGGTGAAGCGGCTGATGCCTTCGGTGACGGCATGGCCGAGCAGGCCGGCCGGGGCTTCGCAGGCCAGCACGACCTGCACCAGGGTGCCACGGCCCTGGGGGGCGTCACTGAAGGTCAGGCTGGCCTTGTGCGCCATGAAGGTGCCGGGCACGGTGCTCCACAGCAGGAACTCGTTCTCGCGGCGCTCGCTCTGCTCCAGGGTCCAGCTCAGGGTGCGTCCCAGGGGACCGGAGGCATGCCAGTGGCTGTCGCCATCGGCGCCCAGCTCGATGCGATCAACGAACGGCAGCAGCTCGCGCAGGTGCTGCAGATCGGCGCAGTAGGCGAACACCTCTTCACGCGGCTTGGCGATGGTCACGCTGCGCTGGATGGCGGTGGGATTGCGCCAGCCCCAGCGTTCGCCCAAGGCTTGCTCGAAGGGCGACGGCTGCAGTGCGGCCTTGAGTTCGCAGCGCTGGCGTACCCCGCGGCTGAGGGCCATGGCGCCCAGGGCCATCTTCACGCAGCCGGTCAGGCCACCGCGGCGCAGGCCGCCAAGGATCAGCAAGCCACCGCCCAGCAGGGAAACCACCCGTTCGGTGCCCTGGACATTGGCTACCTGGTTGTCGGAACGCTCATGGCGCGTGGCGGCGAGGGGTTGCGATAGGTCGTGCATGGGGTCTCCTCCGGTATGGGCTACATAGAGAGGGTGACCCCAGCGCGTGGGACGTTGTTCCGAAGGGGAAAAGCGGTCCGATGGACGCGTTTCGCTGCGATCAGGCGGGCAACTCGCCGAGAACCTCGCGGTAAAGGCCTTCCAGGCGGGTGCGCAGCTCGTCGTCCAGGGACTCTTCGGCCAAGCGCTGGCTGAAGACGTCCAGGGGACTGAGTTCTTCCAATGTTTCGCGCTGGGTGCCCTGCAGGGTGGGCGCCATCGCGCTGCGTGCGCGCCTGACGCGCAGTACCTCCAGCGGCAACTCGGCGACCAGGGCGGAGATGCGTGGCTGCAGATCGGCCAGGTAGTCGTCTCCGGTCACCACCACCTCGGCCCACACCGGGCACCCGGGGCGACCATCGGCAGCGGCCTCGATCAGCGCCGCACCCAGGGTATCGAGGCTGCCCTGCACCACGGCCAGGGGCTGGAAACAGGGCACCGCCACGGACGTCACCCGCTCCAGGGCGGTACCGAACTCCACCAGCAGGACCTGCTTGGCGCGCTCTTCGTCGAAACTCAGGCACAGTGGCGAGCCGCTGTAGCGCACCTGCTCCAGGCCGCCGACGCGCTGGGGCCGGTGGATATGGCCGAGGGCGATGTAGTCCGCCGGTGGAAAGGCGCTGGTGGGAAAGGCGTCGAGGCTGCCGACATAGATCTCGCGCACCGACTCGCTGGCGCTGGCGCCCACGGTGGTCAGGTGGCCGGTGGCGATGATCGGCAGGGCCATGCCCAGCTCGGCGCGGCGCGCCTCCGCCAGACCATGCAACTCGGCATAGTGCCCCTGGATGGCCTGTTGCAGCGCCTGGCGCTTTTCAGCGGCGCTTTGCCCGGCCTGGCTCTGCACCACGTCCCGTGGGCGGACGAAGGGAATGCCGCAGAGCAGCGCGCCGATCTCGCCATCGCGGCGACGCAACTCCAGCAACTGATCGGCCGGCGTCTCGCTGACGCAGGGGATCACCCGGGTGTCCAGGCAGGCCAGCAACTCGCGGGACTCGGCCAGCACCGCGGCGGAATCATGGTTGCCGCCCAGCACCACCAGGCTGGCACCGGTAACACGCAGGGCGACGATGAAACCGTTGTACAGCTCGCGGGCATAGCTCGGCGGCGTGGCGGTATCGAAGATATCTCCCGCCACCAGCACCACGTCCACTCCCTGCTCCTCCACCTGGTCGACCAGCCAGGCGAGAAAGGCGCGATGCTCGGCCTCGCGGGTGCGCCCAAGAAAGTGCTGCCCCAGGTGCCAGTCGGAGGTGTGCAGCAGGCGCAGGCCGCCTTGAGCGGTGGCCTTGCGGGCGCGCCTGGGCTTGGATTTTTCCTCGGGGACAGCGGCGGGCAGATCGAACAGCGGGAGGTTTTCCATGGGTATCGGCGGTCAGAGCGGCAAAGAGGCGCAGTATCCTCCTCCTGCTGCACCGAGGGAAATCCGCGCCGGTACGCACGGCCGAGCGGTCACTCCGCGCAGGGCCGTGCCGCGATTGCCGCATCCCTTCGCAAGCCCAGGGGAAGCAGACTCAGCAGCCCCAGCAGCGCCATCCCCAGGCCGACCCACAGCGGCGCGCGCAGGCCCTGACCGGCATCGATGGCCGCGCCACCGGCCCAGGCGCCTACCGCCAGGCCCGCGGTGATCACCGAGGTGTGCAGGGTATTGACCAGGGGCCCTGGCGTGGCCGCGGCCATGACCCGAGCGACCATGGCCGGGTTGAGCGCCACCCCGGTCAGGCCGATCAGGGCAAGGGCCAGGAGGCTGGGCGCGGCGCTGTCGGCGCAGCCGACGAACAGGGCGAAGCCCAGCGCCAGCACGGCCAGGCCGACGCCCTGCACCCTCAGGGTATGGCGATCGGCCAGCCGGCCCACCAGCAGATTGCCCAGCACATTGGCCAGGCCATAGCCCATCAGCAACCAGGGAATGGTGGTGGGCGCGAAACCCGTCACCTGGATGAGGATGGGCGAGAAGTAGCTGAAGCCGGCGAAGGTCGCACCGATGATCAGGCCGCTGGTGAGGTAGGCCGCCCAGAGCCGGGCACTGACAAGGGTATCCAGTTCTCCGCGCAACTGTCCGGCCGCGCGCGCCGGTGAGCGGGGCACGCACAGACCGACCAGGAGGGTGCAGCAGGCCGCCAGCAGGGCGACCGCCCAGAAGCTGGCGCGCCAGCCGGCCTGTTGCTCGATCAATACCGTACCCGGCACGCCAAACACCGGAGCCAGCATGAGGCCGGACAGGATCAGCGAGGCGGCCCGACCGCGACGATCCGGCGTGACCAGGTTGGCGCCCAGGGTCAGGCACAGGCCAATGCTGGCGGAGCTGGCGACACCCATGAGCACCCTGCCTGCCGCCATCACCGGATAGCTGGCCGCCAGCGCGGCCACCACGGCGCCCACCAGATAGAGCGACAGCAGCCATAGCAGCGCCGACTTTTCCGCCAGGCGCAGGGCCAGCAACAGCAGGGTCAGGGGTGGGCCGCCCAAGGCCATGCCCAGGGCATACCAGGAGATCAGATAGCCGATCTGGCCGATGGAGACGCCGAGATCAGCGGCCAATGTCGGCATCATGCCGGCGACCATGAATTCGGCGGTGGTCAGCGCGAAGATGGTGAGGGCCAGCAGATAGATGAGACGGGGGATGGCGGGTGGGACATTCATGACAGGCGGAGGATTCCAGAAAAGCGGACAGGAGCGGCTGTAGCGGGCCGGACGGGCGGACTGATCCCGCGTGTCTCGGGGGTGGGGCTGGGTGCGATCGGTGCCAGGGTTGGCGCACCAAGGGCGGCACCTTAGTGGCTGCGCCGCCGTCCGGTCAAACATGGGGCCGCCGGGCTAGATCCGGAAATCCTCGGCGATCAGCCCGGCCAGAGAGGCGCAGGCGGGGCTGCGTTCGCCCGGTGGCGAGGCCAACCGCAGTTCGTGCACCGGCAGTTGTACAAAGCCCTCCTCCGGCGTCAATTCGCGCATCGGCGGGGTCATGCGCGCCCGGTCGGTGATGGCCACGGCCTGGCCCAGTTCGACCGCCGCCTCCAGCGCCGACGAGGCGGCGCTGGTCACCACCGCGTGCCAGCGCCGGCCCTGGCGGATCAGCAGATCAATGCCCAACTCGCGATAGCTGCAGCCTTCGCCGTGCAGGGCCAGAGGCACGCTGGCGTCCGGGCTCAGTTGCAAACCGGGACCGGCGACCCACACCGGCTGGGTATGGCCGAACAGCTGGCCATCCGCCCGGTCGGCGCGGGGCGGCCCTACCAGCAGCGCCAGGTCCAGCAGCCCTTGGCCAAGCCAGCGACGGAGCTGGCCGCTATTGCCGGTAAGCACTTCGAGAACGATGCCAGGGTGCTCGCCTTGCAGGCGCGGCAAGACAGCCTTGAGCAGTCGCGCGGCATAGTCCTCGGCCACACCCAGGCGCACCTCGCCCACTACCGGCTGCCCCGTGAGACCGGCGAGGATGCGGTCGTGGGCCTGCAGCAGCTCGGCGGTCTCCAGCAGCACGCGGCGTCCGAGCGGGGTCAGGGTCACGGCCTGGTTGTCGCGCTCGAACAGCCGGCCGCCGGTCTGCTCTTCCAACCGGCGGATCTGGCTGCTCACCGCCGAGGGGCTGCGGTTGAGCTGCAGCGAGGCGGCGCGAAACTGCCCCAGCCGGACGATGGTATGAAAGGTGCGCAGGACGTCGATATCGAGGGGAGCAGGCATGATGCACCTTTATCGAAGAATAGCTGCATGTAATGTCGTTTGAGTGTATTAGCACCTCGGTCCAGGCTCAAGACATCCCGTCACCTGGAGTCTGGTCATGTCCCCTGCGCTGTCTTCTCTGTTGTTACGTCAATTCGCCCTGGTGCTGTGCTGGAGCGCCGGTTTCGTCGGTTATCGCTATGCAGCGGACCAGGCCCCTACCCTGCTGGTGACCTTCTGGCGCCTGCTGCTGGCCGCCCTGCTGTTGCTGCCGTTCGCCTGGACCGAGGTGCGGCGGCTACCGCTGAAGATCATTGGCCAACAGGCGGGTATCGGCGTCCTGGCCTTCGCCTGCTGCATTGCCCCTGCAGCCAAGGCCATCGAATTGGGTGTCTCACCTGGGCTGGCGGCACTGCTCTCGGATCTGTCGCCGCTGCTGGTGGCCCTGGGCTGCTGCCTGCTGCCGGGCCAGCGTACCAACGGGCGTCAGTGGCTCGGCCTGGGGCTGGGCCTGGCCGGGGTCCTGCTCGCGACCGGCGCCGGACTGGGGCTGGGCGTGGCGCCTGCCTGGGCCTATGCCCTGCCCTTGGGCAGCGCCCTGGCCCTGGCGCTGGCGACCCTGGTGCAGAGTCGCCTGCCACCCAGCCGCCTGGCCCTGCGGACCCAGCTGTTCATCCAGCTCGCAGCTAGTAGCCTGGTGATGCTGGGAGTGGCCGGGGTGGAAGGCCCGCTGACTCCACCGCTGACCCTTGGCTTCGCCCTGGCGGTTCTATGGCTGCTGATCCCGACCCTGCTCGGCTTCGGCCTCTACTGGCTGTGCCTGCGCCAGGGCAGCCCCCAGGCGGTGAGTGGCGCTCTCTATCTCAGTCCGCCGGTGGCGCTGCTGTGGGCCTGGGCCTGCTTCGACGAACCCCTGGCACCCGGCATGCTGCTCGGCCTGCTGTTCGCCCTGGCGGGGCTGCTGTGCCTGAATGCCGCGGAGCGGAGCGGCCGCCTGGAGCCGGCGCTGGGCAGATGAGGGTCTCCAGAACGCGATGCTGACGGCTGTCAGCATCGTCATGCGCCTCGTTCGATACGAGGCGCGCCCATGCTCACTCCTTTTCGTCAGCCTGCTCGTCGTGATCCTTGAGTGCAGGCTTCTTACCTGGTTGCGGCGCGTGCTCGGCATCGGGGGCGATGTCCTCGCCATGATGCTTTTTCTCTTGCTGCACTTTCTTGTCGTGGGCGACGTTGCGTGGATCGGTCATGGGATTTCCTTGGCTTGGTAGGTCGTTCGGATCCCCATCGACGCATCATGCGGGCAGTGTTGCACCGGGGGTGATGTTTCGAGCGGGACGGCGCGCAGCCGTTCCAGCGCACCGACGAAACACTCTGAAGTAGGCCATGCAGGCGTTTTCTTGACGATTGTCATTGCCTGCGGCGTACCGGCAGGCTAGTACTTCAACCGCCGCTCCTTGGACGGCGGATAGCCGAAGTAGGCCGAGTATCTCTTGCTGAAGTGGGTGACCGAGGTGAAGCCGCAGGCCACCGCCACCTCCAGCACCGACAGGGTGGAATGCTGCAGCAGGCGCCGCCCTTCGGTGATGCGCAACTCCAGGTAGTAGCGCATGGGCGCGGTATCGAGCTGCTCGCGGAACAGCCGCTCGACCTGGCGCCGCGAGCGGCCGGCGTAGTCGCACAGCTGCTCGATGGTCAGGGGCTCCTCGATGTTGGCCTCCATCAGGGTCACCACCTCGCGCAGCGGCGGCGTCATCTGCACCTTGAGCGTCGGATTGACCTGGCGGAAGCGCGATTCCTCGAAAGCCAGGATATTGACCAGGCCATCGGCCAGGGCGCTGCCGCACTGGGCGCCGATCCATTCGAGAAAGAGGTGGAAGGCGCCGCTGGGGCTGGCGGCGGTGAGGCGGTCGCGATCCAGCACATGGCTTTCCGCCGAGGTCTTGCAACCACGCACCCGCTCGCTGAAGGCGCCGCGGTGCTCGGGATGGATGGCGCAGCGATAGCCGTCCAGTACCCCGGCCTGACCCAGTTGCCAGGCGCCATTCCACAGGCCGCACAGGGTCACCTGCTGCTTGGCGGCACGCAGCAGCAGCGCCTTGAGCCGCGAATCCAGCTCCAGCGGTGTCCGCAGCCCGCCGCAGACCACCAGCAGGTCGAAGCGGGCCTGCTCCACGGCGCGGTAGTCGCCATCCGGACGGATGACGATGCCGAGATCGCTGAGCACCTCGGCGCCGGTCGGGCTGTAGGTCTGGGTGGCGAAGGTGCCGGCGGCCAGCAGGTTGGCGGTCACCAGGGTATCCAGCGCCTGGGTGAAGGACGGCAGGGAGAAGTGATCGAGCAGGATGAAGCCGACCAGTCGGGAAAACTCCGGTCGCGGCCGCGTCGACTGCAACTGCAGGTAGTTCTTGCCCTGGATACCGCTGCCAAAGGTTCTTGAATCGATCACGCTATGCTGCCTTCTCCGACCTTGGGCTCATGCTAGCCGAAGCTCAACCTGGCGATGATCGGACTGCGACAGCTTCGCACCGACGACCGCCATCCCACCTGGCGCCCTTAGCCTGCTAAGCTTCGCCGCTTTTTTGCCACCTGCCCGTGCAGGTCGCCGCAGGCGGTGGGTTCACCGCCCTGCGCCCCATGACCGTGAATGGCCGCCAGAGCCAACGTCCGGCCCCTTCAACTGCCAGCTGGAAATTCCATGTCCACCGCCTCTCCGAGTCTGCAGCGCCGGCTCAAGCCCCGCCACCTCAACATGATCGCCATCGGCGGCTCCATCGGCACCGGCCTGTTCGTCGCCTCCGGCGCCACCGTGGCCACCGCCGGCCCGGGCGGCGCCCTGGCGGCCTATGCGCTGATCGGCCTGATGGTCTACTTCCTCATGACCAGCCTCGGCGAAATGGCCGCCTACCAGCCGGTGTCGGGCTCCTTTTCCATCTACGGCAGTCGCTTCGTCGAGGACGGCTTCGGCTTCGCCCTGGGCTGGAACTACTGGTACAACTGGGCGGTGACCATCGCCGCCGAACTGGTGGCGGCGCAGCTGGTAATGGGCTTCTGGTTTCCCGAGGTACCGGGGCTGATCTGGAGCGCGCTGTTTCTCGCGCTGATGTTCCTGCTCAATGCGGTGTCGGTGCGCGGCTTCGGCGAGAGCGAATTCTGGTTCGCGCTGATCAAGGTGGCCACCGTGGTGGTCTTCATCGGCCTGGGCCTGGCCGCCATTCTCGGCATCTTCAGCGGCATCGAGCCGCCGGGCCTGTCCGTGTTCACCCAGGGCGAGGCGCCCTTCGTCGGCGGCCTGCAGGCCATGGTCGGGGTGGCCATGATCGCCGGCTTTTCCTTCCAGGGCACCGAGCTGATCGGCATCGCCGCCGGTGAATCGGAGAATCCGCGCAAGAATGTACCCATCGCCATCCGCCAGGTGTTCTGGCGCATCCTGATGTTCTATGTGCTGGCGATCTTCGTTATCGGCATGCTGATTCCCTACACCGATCCGCGCCTCTTGCAGAACGATGCCACCGACGTTTCCGTCTCGCCGTTCACCCTGCTGTTCGAGCGCGCCGGCCTGGCCTTCGCCGCCAGCCTGATGAACACGGTGATACTCTCGGCGGTGCTCTCCGCCGGCACCTCGGGCATGTACGCCTCGACCCGGATGCTGCACAGCCTGGCCGAACAGGGCAAGGCGCCGCGCCTGTTCGCCCGCGTCGCGCGCAATGGCGTGCCGCGCAATGCCCTGCTGGCCACCACCGCGGTGGGCGCCCTGTGCTTCTTTACCTCGCTGGTGGGCGACAAGGCCCTCTATGGCTGGCTGCTCAACACCTCGGGCATGTGCGGCTTCATCGCCTGGCTGGGCATCGCCGTCTCCCACTATCGCTTCCGCCAGGGCTACCTGGCCCAGGGTCGCCGCCTGGAAGACCTGCCCTACCGCGCCAAGCTGTTTCCCTTCGGGCCGCTGCTGGCCTTCGCCCTCTGCCTGGTGATCACCCTGGGGCAGAACTATGCCGCCCTGTTCGGGCCGAACGGCGTCGACTGGCTGGGCCTGGCCGCCACCTACATCAGCCTGCCGCTGTTTCTCGCCGTCTGGCTGGGCTACCGCTTCAAGCATCGGAGCCGCCTGGTGAAGCTCAAGGACATGGACGTCAGTCCGAGCGGGGACTGAGCGACCGCCAGCGGGACCCACCGGCTGCGCCCGGCGGGTCCCGTGCTAGCATCCCGGATCTTTCCGATCGACTCGCCAGCGCTGCCATGGGCACCACCCTCGCCTCCCAACTGATTCCCGACATCCTCACCTACATCGCCTCGCACCAGCTGGCGGTCGGCACCCGGCTGCCCGAGCGCACCCTGGCCGAGCGGCTGCGGGTGTCGCGCTCGCCGGTGCGCAGCGCCCTGCAGCAGATGGCCGACCAGAGCCTGCTGGCGCGGCATCCCGAGGGCGGTTTCGCCGTGGCCGCCGCGGCCCTGGACGCCACGCCCCAGGCGCGCGAAGAGGTGTCCGCCAGCGAACGCCTGTACCTGACCATCGCCCGCGACCGCATCGAGGGCGAATTGCCGCTCAAGGTCACGGAAAACGAGCTGATCCGCCGCTACCAGGTCACCCGTGGGCAACTGGCCGATATCCTCAGGCGCATCGTCCAGGAAGGCTGGGCCGAGCGCCTGCCGGGCTACGGCTGGAGCTTCGTCGAAGGTCTCACCTCGCCCGATGCCTATGCCCAGAGCTATGCCTTCCGCCTGCTGATCGAACCGGCCGGCATCCGCGACGCCGACTTCACCCTGGATGCCGGAGAATTGCGCCGCTGCCGCGACGAGCAGGCGCTGCTGGCCGCAGGCCGGGTGTTCGAGGCCTCGCCCGCGGAAATCTTCGACGCCAACACCCGCCTGCACGAGACCATCGCCCGCTGCTCGGGCAATGCCTTCATCCTTGATGCGCTGCGCCGGCTCAATCGCCTGCGCCGCTTGATCGAGTACCAGAAGTCGGTGGATCGCCAGCAGGCCCAGCGCCGCTGCCAGGAACATCTGCAGCTGATCGATCTGCTGCTGGAGGGCCGCCGCGAAGAGGCCGCGACCTTCATGACCCGCCACCTGGGCAACGCGCTGCAGGAAAAGCAGGCCACGGCGGCGCGCTGAGCCTGCGGCGCCCAGGGCCTGCCCGCCAGGGCGCGGGGGCGTTAGACTGGCGGACTTTTCTCCGTCACCCGAGGCCGTCATGCCGATCCGTCACGCCATCGTCCATCTGATCGACAAGAAGCCCGACGGCCAGCCCGCGACCCTGCACGCGCGGGACGCCGAACTGGCCGACTCCCAGGCCATCGAGAATCTGCTGGCCGATCTCAATGACAGCTACAACGCCAAGCCCAACAAGGCCTGGGGCCTGTTCCACGAGGAATCCGGCGCCTATCCCTTGAGCGGCTGGCTCCATGCCTACCTGGAAGGCGAGCAGGACTTCGTCGCCTTCAGTCGCCAGGCGGTGGAGCATCTCAAGGGGCTGATGGAGAGCAGCAACCTTTCCACCGGCGGCCATGTGCTGTTCGCCCAGTACCAGCAGGGCATGACCGACTACCTGAGCATCGCCCTGCTGCACCACAGCGAGGGGGTGACCGTCACCGAGAGCCTGGAAGTCGCCCCGGCCAAGCACCTGGACCTGGGCCAGCTGCACCTGGCGGCGCGCATCAACCTCTCGGAATGGCGCAACAACAAGCAGTCGCGCCAGTACATCTCCTTTATCCGCGGCAAGGGCGGCAAGAAGGTCTCGGACTACTTCCGCGACTTCATCGGTTGCCAGGAAGGCGTCGACGCCAAGGGCGAGACCCGCACCCTGCTCAAGGCCTTCAGCGACTACGTGGAAAGCGAGGACCTGCCCGAAGAAGCCGCCAAGGAAAAGACCGATACCCTGGTGGACTACGCCAGCAGCCAGGCCAAGCGCGGCGAACCCATGGCCCTGGACGCCCTTTCCGAGCTGATGGACGACCAGGCCCCGCGCGCCTTCTACGACTACATCCGCAACAAGGATTACGGCCTGGCGCCGGAGATCCCGGCGGACAAGCGCACCCTCAATCAATTCCGCCGCTTCACCGGTCGCGCCGAAGGCCTGTCGATCAGCTTCGAAGCGCACCTGCTGGGTTCGCGCATCGAATACGACGAAGGCCAGGATCTGCTGATCATTCGCGAGGTGCCGACCCAGCTCAAGGACCAGCTCAAGCGGCGTAATGACTAGCCTGAGCGCAGCGAGCACGGTCATCCGCGAATGACCGTCGAGCCTCCTGGACACCTGGGGTTGCAAACGCGATCACCGATCGGGCGCCCCCGGCTGGACAGTGGCCGGCCAAAGGGGGCACAAGATGTCCCTTCTTTTCCTTATCTGCCGAAAAAGTCGAAACCATGAGCCAGTACCCCTTTGAACGCCGCATCGTCATCACCCTGCAATCGAACAATGAACTGACGCTCGACGCCGCCCTCGACCAGGCCGTGTCGCGCATCAAGCAGGGCGAGACCCACGGTGGCGACGAAGGCCTGGCCACCGCCTACAGCTTCCATGTGGACACCGTGGCCGAAGGCCCCTCCGGCCCGGTGGACCTGGGCGAATACCTGGGCCGCCCGGCGACCAAGGCCGAGCAGAGCGTGGTGGACGCCGGCGTGGTCCCGCGCTTCCGTCTGGGCCAGACGGTGGCCGTGCAGGTCGGCAATGGCGAACCCAAGCCCAGCAGCATCCAGGAAGTGCGCCTCTTTCCCCAGGTGGAAGGCCCCTGCTGGTTGTACCTGGTGGAAGAGCGCGTCCATCGCGACTACCTGCCGGCGAAGAAACTGCGGGCGATCTGAGGTCAGCTTGGCGTTGGGCTTCGCTGCGCTCAACCCAACCTACCGCGCCGTAGGTTGGGTTGAGACGGTTTCATCGTCGAAGTCCCATGGGCAACCCGGATGCCACGATGTTGGGCTTCGCTGCGCTCAGCGCCAACCTACTGCGCCGTAGGTTGGGTTGAGACGGCTCCATCGTCGAAGCCCAACAGATAGACCTAAGCACCACGATGTTGGGCTTCGCTGCGCTCAGCGCCAACCTACCGCACCGTAGGTTGGGCTGAGACGGCTCCATCGTCGAAGCCCAACAAGCAGGCCCTAGCCCAACAGCCCTACTCAACCGAACGCGGCGATCTGCCGATAGAGCGACAGCGCCGGCGCGGCGGTCGTGCCGGTCATCTGGGTGAGGATACTGCCATCCAGCGCGGTGTTTGCCCCTGCGCCCTGTTCGTCCACCGGCAGCACCGTCCACTGGGGTGCACCATCGGCACCGGTGCTGACGTTGAAGGTCGGCGCCGACAACTGGGCGGTTTCCTGGGCGGCAGCGGTCGCCACGCCGCCAGGACTCAGGCCGTCGATGAGCTGGCTGCTCAACTGATTGGGTTGCCAATCCGGCATACCGGGATTCAGCGTACCGAGGATACCGGCGTCTTCCGTGGCGGCGGGAGCCCAGTTCCAGGACGCGGCACCCTGATCCTGCGGGGAGAGCCCGGAGAAGGCCACGTTGGCCGCATCGGTGCCACGCTGCGCGCCTTCGAAATAGGCGAGCTGACGTTCAGCCGAAGTGAAGGTGCCCGAATCGTCGCTGGCGATACGCGTCAGGCTGTCGCTGTCCAGGTTGGCGAAAGGATCCTGGGTGGAGGCGTCGGCATAGCGACTGTCGTCATGGTAATAGCTCACCAACAGGTGATTGGCCGCCTGCTTCGCCAACTGGATACGGTCGGGACTGGCCCCCTCGGGCAGCTCGCCGAGCACGGCGGCGTCGGTACCCTGGCTGCGGATCTGTTGCTGGAGGATCTGCATGAAGCTGTCGAGATCGCTGTTACCGTTCGACTGGCCCGGCAACAGCCTGGCAATGAGCTGGGCGGCGGGCGACAGGTCCACCGCGACATCGGTGCCGGCTTGGGTTCCCCCCGCGCTGGCGGAATCGGCGGCGGGTGCGCCCTGATTGCCGGTAGCGCTCGTATTGGCAGGCTGAGTCCCTGCCATTGCCGTCGAAGTCTGGCTGTCGATCGCCCTCATGGTCGTGCCCTCCGGCCGCCCAGGCGGCCTGCCTCAGCGTCTTTATGCCACATCCGTCTTAGGTTTTACTTAAGGTCGGAACAATGACCAGAGCTAGGCGGGAAGGCTGCAGGCGACCGCCCCTAGGCCCGGCGCTCCCAGACCTCGCAGGCATAGGCCGGACGGTCGTCCTCGGCCGCGTGTTCCTGGCGCGAGACAAGCTGCCAGTCGCTCTCCTGCCATGGGGGAAAGAAGACATCGCCTTGCGGCGCCAGGGCAACTCGGGTCAGGTAGAGGCGCTGCGCCTGGGGCAGGGCGTCGGCGAACAGCTGGGCGCCGCCGATCAGCATGATCTCGGCTGCCTGGTGCTCAAGGGCCCAGGCCTCGGCGCGCTCGACCGCAGCGGCCAGCGACGTCCGCACCTCGGCACCTTCGGCCACCAGATCAGTCTGACGGGAGACCACCAGATTCAGCCGACCCGGCAACGGGCGGCCCAGGGAATCCCAGGTCTTGCGACCCATGACCAGCGGCTTGCCGAGGGTCACGGCCTTGAAATACTTGAGCTCCGCCGGCAGGTACCAGGGGAGACGATTGTCGATGCCGATGACGCCGTTGTCGGCCACGGCGACGATCAGGCTCAGGGGAAGAGAGGTTTTCATGGTGACAGAGCATAACAGAGGCGTTAACAGCCGGGGCGCCAGGGACTATCCTCGGCGTTTTTGCCGCAAGGGCACCGACGCGTGACCGCAACCCCCTCCCCCGCCTTCGAAGACCTCTGGCTGACCGAAGCCCTGCGCCTGACCGAGGAAGACAGCGGCCCGCTGGACGACGCCGAAGCCAATCGCCAGGCGCGGGCGGCCGGCGGCGCCTTCGAGACACGCCTGGTGACCCGTGCCCGGCTGCTCGGCCAGCGCGATGGCCTGCTGGCCGCGCGGCGTCGCTGGCGCCAGGGTGCGGTGCTGGCCGCCTGGCTGCTGGGCATCGTGGCGCTGTTCTGCGGCGCTGGCCTCGCCGCTGGCGCCCTGGGTGACGGCAGTCGTCCGGTCAATGTGTTCTGGGCGCTGGGCAGTCTGCTCGGCCTCAATCTGCTCAGCCTGCTGGTCTGGGCCCTTGGCCTGCTGGGCGGTGGACGGCAACTGGCCTCACCGCTGGCGCGACTCTGGTTGTGGCTCTCCGGCCGCCTGGCGCGGGATGCCCGAGCCCTGCACCTGGGGCCGGCACTGGTCGGGCTGCTGGGTCGCGCGCGGCTGCTGCCCTGGGCCCTGGGCGGCCTGGTGCACGGCCTCTGGCTGCTGATCCTCGGCAGTGCCCTGGCAACCCTGCTGGCACTGCTCTCCGGACGCAGCTATCTGTTCGTCTGGGAGACCACCCTGCTCGGCAGCGACACCTTCGTGCTGCTGACCCAGGTGCTGGGCGCCCTGCCCCAGCTGCTGGGCTTTCCCCTGCCCGACCCGGCCAGCATCGCCGCCAGCGGCGATGCCGCCAGCCCCCTGGCCACAGCGCGCCAGGCCTGGGCCGGCTGGCTGCTGGGCGTGGTGCTGGTCTATGGCCTGCTGCCACGGCTGCTGCTGACCCTGCTCTGCCTGTGGCGCTGGCGGCGCGGGCGCGGGCGCCTGCGGCTGGACGTGGAACGCCCCGGCTATCTGCACCTGCGCGAACGCCTGCTGCCGACCAGCGAACGCCTGGGCGTGAATGACGCCGCTCCCGCCCACCTGCCCCAGCAGGACGCCGGTGGCCTCGCCCGCACCGGCGACGAGGCGCTGCTGGTGGGTCTCGAACTCACCGACCACACCTGGCCGCCGCCACTGCCCGAGGGCGTGCGTGACGCCGGCGTGCTCGACGACGGCCAGGGCCGCCGTCATCTGCTCGAACAGCTGACCCGCTATCCGGCGCGCCGCCTGCTGATCGCCTGCGATCCCCGCCGCTCGCCGGATCGCGGTACCCTGACGCTGTTGGCGGAGTTGTCGCGCTGCGCCACGGCGACCCGCGTCTGGCTATTGCCCGCGCCCCTGGGTGGCAAGCTCGATCCGGTCCGCCTGGACGACTGGCGCCAGGCACTGGACGCCCTGCGTCTGGCACACTGCGAGGGCGATCTCGAAGAACTGGCCTGGCTGGAGACGAATCCATGAGCGGCCCCCTGCGCCTGGCGCTGGTCGGCCATACCAATGTCGGCAAGACCTCGCTACTGCGCACCCTGACCCGCGACGTCGACTTCGGCGAGGTCTCCCATCGCCCCAGCACCACCCGTCATGTCGAGGGCGCACGCCTGTCGGTGGATGGCGAGGCCCTGCTGGAGCTCTACGACACGCCCGGCCTGGAAGACGCCATCGCCCTGCGCGACTACCTGGAGCAGCTGGAAAGACCCGGCGAACGCCTGGACGCCGCCACCCTGCTCGATCGCTTTCTCGACAGCGTGGAAGCCCGCCAGAGATTCGAGCAGGAGGCCAAGGTGATCCGCCAGCTGCGCGCCTCCGATGCCGGGCTCTATGTGATCGACGCCCGCGAGCCGGTGCTGGCCAAGTACCGCGACGAACTGGCGGTGCTGGCTGGTTGCGGGCGGCCGCTGGTGCCGGTGCTCAACTTCGTCGCCGCCGACGGTCACCGCGCCGACGACTGGCGCGCCACCCTGGCCCGTCTCGGCCTGCACGCCCTGGTGCGCTTCGACAGCGTCGCCCCGCCGGCGGATGGCGAGGCGCGTCTCTATGAAAGCCTGGCGACCCTGCTGGAAAGCGGCCGCCCGGCGCTGCAACGGCTGATCGCCGACCATGCCGAACAGGCCCGCCGGCGCCATCAGCAAGGCGTGCGGCTGATCGCTGAATTGCTGGTGGACGCCGCCGCTGCCCGGCGCAGCGTGGCGCCCGGCGAAGCCGAGGTGAGCAACGCGACCGCCGAATTGCGCGATGCCCTGCGCAGCCGCGAACAACGCTGCGTGGAAGAACTCCTGCGGCTGTTCGGCTTTCGCCCGGGCGACGCCCATGCCAGCGACCTGCCACTGCTGGACGGCCGCTGGGGCGATGACCTGTTCAATCCGGAAACCCTGCGCCTGCTGGGCATTCGGCTGGGCGGCGGGGTGGCGGCCGGTGCCGCGGCGGGGGTCGGTCTCGACCTGCTCGCCGGTGGCCTGACCCTGGGCGCCGCCACGGTACTGGGCGCCCTGGCCGGCGGCCTGGCACAGACCGGCGGCCACTATGGCCGACGACTGTTCGGCAAGTTGCGCGGCGGGCGGGAGCTGTCCATCGACGATGCCGTGCTGCGCCTGCTGGCGCTACGGCAGCGTCAGCTATTGGCGGCGCTGGAAATTCGCGGCCACGCCGCCCAGGGCGCCATCGAAGTGGCCGCGCCTGACGAGCAGCGCTGGCGCGAAGGCAAGCTGCCCGCCGCCGTGCAGGTGGCCCGGGCCCACCCGGAATGGTCGGCGCTCAATCCGCGTGCGCGCCTGCAAGCCGACGACCGCCAGACCCGTATCGACGAGATCGCCGCGGCCCTGGACGCGGACGCCTAGCCGCGCTCCACCTCGGCGAGAAAGTCCGCCACCAGGGCCATGCAGGCCTCGCGCTCTTCCACGTGAGGCATGTGGCTGGAGTCCTCGAAGATGCGCCAGCGCACGTTCGGGATGAACTGGGCGAAGGGCTCCACGCAGGCCGGTGTGGCTTCGTCATGGCGCCCGGAAATCAGCAGCGTCGGCATCTGGATCCGCGCCAGCCGCTCGATCACGCTCCAGTCCCTGAGACTGCCGATGACATGGAATTCGGTGGGGCCGTTCATGGCGTGATAGACGGTGGGATCGGCGTCGATGGCGGCGAAGGTCCGCGCCACCTCGGCCGGCAGCGGCTGCACCCGGCAGACATGGCGGTCATAGAAGACCTGGCTGGCGGCGCGGTACTCCGGCGAGTCGGTCGTGCCGGCGGCCTCGTGTCGCGCCAGGGTGGCCTGCACCTCGAGCGGCAATTCGGCCCGCAGCCCAGCCGCCGCCTCGCGCCAGAGCGCCATGGACGCAGGCGAATTGGCGATGATCAGCCCCCGCAGCCCTGCCGGCTGCCGTACCCCATGCTCAGCGACGAGCATCCCGCCCCAGGATTGGCCGAGCAGCACGTACTGGTCGATACCCAGGTGGCGCAGCAGGTTGTTCAGTTCGTCGAGAAACAACGCCACCGTCCAGAATCCCGGATCGATCCCCCGCAGGTGGGTGGAACGGCCATTGCCCAGTTGGTCGTAATGCACCACCGGCCAGCCGTGCTCGGCCAGGTCCTTGAAGCTGTCCACATAGTCGTGCGTGCAGCCGGGTCCGCCATGGGCCACCACCAGCGGCAACCGTCCACTGGCCAGGTCGCCGGTGACCCGGTACCAGGTCTGGTGGCCCTGGAAATCGGCGTAGCCTTCTTGAACCTGCATGGATGCCTTCCTCGTCTGGATGGGAACGGGGTCAGGCTAGCGGGTAGGTGGGAAGGGGATAACTGGGAAAAGTTGTAGGTTTGGGGAGTTTGGCTGATTCGCGGAACCAGTGGATTCCCTGTGCTGATGGTCCCTGTACGCCGGATGCCTCCTCCACGCTAGACCGCCCCCTCTCCCGCTTGCGGGGGAGGGCTGGGGTGGGGGGCTCTCGCCAAGCTGATTCTCGGTGTATTAGGAAGCTTCTTATTCCGCCCCCGCCGGGCGGGTCACTTTTTGCAGTTGCCAAAAAAGTAACCAAAAACGCTTGCCCTGGTCATCCGGCCCGGCGCTGCGCGCCGCGTTCCCTCGCTCCGCCGTCCTTCCGGCGGGCCGTCGTCGAAGGGCCGTCCTGGCCCTCGACGCCTTTCGCGGCATCCTTGCCGCTCACCCACCTACAGAACGGCTGTGCTCGGCCTACTGAACAGGGCGCTGGGTGCCGGCTGAAGGTCCCTTTGAAAGCTGGTCAGCTCTTCGCGTTTTTCGGTATGGCATTAAGCAATAGTGCCAAGAAGCCGTACTACGACGGGCCAACACAGACCGAATAACTCGAAGTATCAGCCGGCACCCCAGTGCCCCGTCTGGCCGGCCGAACGGCAGTGTCGCGGAAGCGGGTGAGCGGCATGGATGCCGCGAAAGGGGCCGAGGGCCAGGACGGCCCTTCGGCCCCGGCCCGCTGGAGCGGCGCTGATGTGAGGGCATCCTGCGCAAGGCGCAGGACCAGCCAGTCGGGGCGAGCGTTTTTGGTTACTTTTTTGGCAACTGCAAAAAGTAACCCGCCCGGCGAGGGCGGAACAAAAGCCTACCGAGCACACCGCAAATCAGCTTGGCGACCAAGCTAACCGCCCCCACCCCAACCCTCCCCTGCAAGCAGGAGAGGGGGTAATCCGGTGTGCGGGATAAGTTTCCTACGCAAGTACAAGCTCCTGCGTAGGGTGGATGACGGCGCAGCCTCATCCACCGACACATGGAAGGGTCAGTGCGACTTGAGCCCCGCCGCCGTCAGCACCAATCTCAGCACCCAGGCCACCACGCCGAGCGCCACCAGGCTGCAGGCCCAGATGCCGGCCATCCAGGCCAGCCGCTGCCAGAGCGGCTTGTTGTCCGCGGGGTTAGGTTCGCGCGAGCGGCCGACCATCAGTGATAGCCCTCCCCCGCGCGGACCTTGCCGCGGAACACGTAGTAGCCCCAGAAGGTGTACATCAGGGTGATGGGGATGATGAACAGGGTGCCGATGAGCAGGAACAGCTGGCTCTGCGGCGGCGACGAGGCCTCCCAGATGGAGACGCCCGGCGGGATGATGTTCGGCCAGAGGCTGATACCCAGGCCGCTGTAGCCGAGAAAGATCAACGCCAGGGTCAGCAGGAAGGGCGCATGGTGCGAGTCCTCGCGCAGGATGGCGCGCAGCAGGGCCAGGGTCACCACGCCCACCAGGATCGGTACCGGCAGGAACCAGACCAGATTGGGCATGCTGAACCAGCGGGCGGAGATGGCCGCCTGGCTCAGCGGGGTCCAGATGCTCACCACCGCGGTAAAGGCCAGCAGCAGGAACAGCAGCGGCTTGGTCAGGCGACGCATGGTGGCCTGCAGCGGGCCCTCGGTCTTCATGATCAGCCAGGTGCTGCCCAGCAGCGCATAGGCGGCGATGACGCCCAGGCCGCAGAACATCGAGAAGGGCGTCAGCCAGTCCAGCGGCCCGCCGACGTACTGGCGATTCTCCACCGGGAAGCCTTCGATGAAGGCGCCCAGGGCCACGCCCTGGCAGAAACTGGCCAGCAGCGAGCCGAAGATGAAGGACTTGTCCCACAGGGCTTCCTTGCCTTCCTGGACCTTGAAGCGGAATTCGAAGGCCACGCCGCGGAAGATCAGGCCGATCAGCATGAAGATCAGCGGCAGGTACAGGGCCGGCAGGATCACCGAGTAGGCCAGCGGGAAGGCGCCATAGAGCCCCGCCCCGCCGAGCACCAGCCAGGTCTCGTTGCCATCCCAGATGGGCGCCACGGTGTTCATCATGACGTCGCGATCTTCCTTGCCCTTGACGAAGGGGAAGAGGATGCCGATGCCCAGGTCGAAGCCGTCCATGACCACGTACATCATGAGACCGAAGATGATGATGATCGCCCAGATCAGCGGGAGGTCGATGCCAGGGATGCCGTTCATGTGCGGTCTCCGGTCAGCTGGTCATTGGGATTGTCTTCTTCCAGGCCGCCATCGGCGCCGGACAGCGGACGCTTGGGATGACGATCGGTGCCCGGGCCGCCGGAGGTGGGCAGGTCGCCTTCACCGGTGTGCGGACCCTTGCCGATCATGCGCAGGGCATAGAGGGTGCCGATGCCGAACACGGCGAAGTAGACCACCACGAAGGCCACCAGGGTGATGCTCAACTGGGTGACGCTGTGGTTGGATACCCCGTCCTTGGTGCGCAACAGGCCGTAGACGATCCACGGCTGGCGGCCCACCTCGGTGGTGAACCAGCCGGCCAGCAGGGCGATGAGGCCGACCGGACCCATGCAGGTGACCAGGCGCAGGAAGCCGCGGGTCTCGTACAGCTTGCCGCGCCAGCGCAGCCAGGCGCTCCACAGACCGGCAGCAATCATCAGCATGCCCAGGGCGACCATGATGCGGAACGACCAGAACACCACATAGGCCGGCGGCCGGTCTTCCTTGGGGAAGTCCTTGAGCGCCGGGATCGGCTCGGTGAGGCTGTGCTTGAGGATCAGGCTGCCGAGCACCGGGATCTCCAGCTTGAAGCGGGTTTCCTCGCGCTCCATGTCCGGCCAGCCGAACAGGATCAGCGGAGTCGCTTCGCCCGGAGGATTCTCCCAGTGGC
Organism: Pseudomonas sp. MS15a(2019); assembly: GCF_013277805.1. Lineage (NCBI taxonomy): Bacteria > Pseudomonadati > Pseudomonadota > Gammaproteobacteria > Pseudomonadales > Pseudomonadaceae > Pseudomonas > Pseudomonas sp. MS15a(2019). Next base: position 46,338 of record NZ_VBTN01000005.1, on the reverse strand, counting down.
CCTCCATCGCGGCGATCTTGGCCGGCTGGTGCTCCAGGGTGTTGAGGCCATGGGCGTCGCCAACGAACGCCTGGATGGGCGCTACCAGCAGCGCCATCCACATGGCCATGGAGAACATCTTGCGCACCGCCGGGTTGTCGTTGCCGCGCAGCAGGTGCCAAGCCGCCGAGGCGCCGACCAGGAAGGCCACCGACAGGTAGGCGGCGATGGTCATGTGCGCCCAGCGGAAGGGGAACGACGGGTTGAAGATCACCGCCAGCCAGTCCACCGGGACGATGCGACCATCGACGATCTCGTAGCCACTCGGGGTGTGCATCCAGCTGTTGGACGACAGGATCCAGAAGGTTGACATCAGGGTGCCGATGGCGACCATGACCGTCGAGAAGAAGTGCAGGCCGCGGCCCACGCGATTCCAGCCGAACAGCATGACGCCGAGGAAGCCGGCTTCGATGAAGAAGGCGGTGAGCACCTCGTAGGTCAGCAGCGGACCGGTCACGGCGCCGGCATAGTCGGCGAAACCGCTCCAGTTGGTGCCGAACTCATAGGCCATCACCAGACCGGACACCACGCCCATGCCGAAGAAGATCGCGAAGATCTTTAGCCAGAAGTGATACAGATCCTTGTAGACGTGGTTGTCGGTCTTCAGCCAGAGCCCTTCGAGCACGGCGAGAAAGCTCGCGGTACCGATGGACAGCGCCGGGAAGACGATGTGGAAGGACACGGTGAAGGCGAACTGGATCCGGGCGAGATCCAGGGCTTCGAGGCCGAACATAGCTATTCCTCTCAGGCACGCCGGCTGTCGAGGGCAGCCGGTCGAGATGACGCTGACCGAGGTTCGAACCTCCGGCGTCGCCTGGGGTTCTAGCGGGACGCTAAAAAGGCGGCGCCGCTGCTAGCCCAAAGGACCAGGTCGGAAGCTGACGTGGATCAACGTCAGGCTTTAGAATAGTCCTCCTGGATACATTTGCTTACGTGGTTCGATGTCGCATCGGGCAGGCTGTCGCACCCCAAGGACGGTGTTTCGGCAGTCACCTACTCCATTGGACGGCGCTTTTTGCTTCTGGACGTCGTGGCCACGCCTCGCCATACCTCTGCCATGCCGCGTCGTCGCGCCTGGCCCCATGGACGCGCCGAACCGCAAGAATCACTCGCCACCCCTCAAGTGAACTGCTGAACCACCACGGCAAGTTGTCTGACGATCAGCCTTGAGGTGGCCTAAGATGCCGCCTCTGTCCCCGCGAGTCCCTGCCATGTCCGGCGATACCCTGCAGCTGCGTCACCATCGTCCCTTCGTCGCCTTCTGGTTCGCCCGCGTCTGCACCGCCGGCAGCTTCCAGATGCTGACCGTGGCCATCGGCTGGCACCTCTATTCCCTAACCGGCAATGTGCTCGATCTCGGTCTGGTGGGGCTGGTGGAGTTCCTGCCGCGGGTGCTGTTCATGCTGCACACCGGCCATGTCGCCGATCGCTACGACCGCCGCCGGGTGGCTGCCCTCTGCCAGACCGGCCAGGGGCTGATCGCCCTGGTGCTGCTGGTGGGCAGCCTGAATCAGGCGGTCACCCGCGAGCTGATCTTCATCCTGGCCTTCTGCCTGGGCACCGCGCGCGCCTTCGAGCAGCCCACCACCCAGGCGCTGCTGCCCAACATCGTGCCGCCTTCGATCTTTCCGCGCGCCATCGCCGCCGCGGCCTCGGCCATGCAGGGCGCCACCATCATCGCCCCGGCGCTGGGCGGCCTGCTCTATGCCCTGGGCGCCGCCTGGGTCTATGGCCCAGCCGTGGTGCTCTATGGCATCGCCATCCTGCTGGTCACGAGTCTGCCGGCGCGGCAGACGCCCAGCCAGAAGGAAAAGCCGACCCTGGACAACCTGCTGGCCGGCATCCGCTTCATCAGGAGTCGCCCGGACGTGCTCGGCGCCATTTCCCTGGATCTGTTCGCCGTGCTCCTGGGCGGCGCCACCGCCCTGCTGCCGGTGTTCGCCGCCGACATCCTGCTCACCGGCCCCTGGGGCCTGGGCCTGCTGCGCTCGGCACCGGCCGTGGGCGCCCTGGGCATGTCCTTTCTGCTCGCCTACGTCAGTCTCAATCGCCACGTGGGTCGCATCATGTTCGGCTCGGTGGCGCTGTTCGGCGTCGCCACCATCGCCTTCGGCCTGTCCACCTCGCTATGGTTCTCGCTGGGTACCCTGGTGGTTCTCGGCGCCGCCGACATGGTCAGCGTGGTGATCCGCAGCTCTTTCGTCCAGCTGGAGACCCCGGATGCCATGCGCGGCCGGGTCAGTGCGGTCAACGGCCTGTTCATCGGTGCCTCCAACCAGCTCGGCGAATTCGAATCGGGGGTCACTGCGCACTTCTTCGGCACGGTGCCCGCGGTGGTGCTGGGTGGCGTCGGTACCCTGGTGATCACCGGGGTCTGGATGAAGCTGTTCCCGGGCCTGGCCAAGCGCGACCGGCTGACGGAGCCGCGCCAGGACGGCTGAATCCAGCCCTGTCACCCGAATTGCCACTCATACCCAGGGGATGACCGCTCGCTCCGGAATAACCTTATCGCGCAAACCTTTGTCGCAAAATGTGATCCATGTCACATCCTTTCAAGCGTTGAGGTCTGCATGCGTACCCCTCTTTCCATGGCCGCCCGCCTGGGCCTGGGCTTCGGCCTGATCCTGGTGCTGATGCTGCTGATCACCCTCGTCGGCGTCCAGCGCGTCGGCGTCATCGACGACACCCTGACCGCTGTCAGCCAGGGCGCCAGCGTCAAGCAGCGCTATGCCATCAACTTCCGCGGCAGCGTGCACGACCGCGCCATCGCCATTCGCGATACGGTGCTGATCCACGACGCCGCGCCCCTGGCCAGTCGCCTGGCCGACATCGACCGGCTCAAGGCCTTCTATCGCCAGTCCGCCGAGCCCATGGATCAGCTGTTCGTCAGCCAGGGCGCAACCGCCGAGGAACAGCGCCTGCTGGCGGCCATCAAGGACATCGAAGGCACCGCCCTGTCCCTGACCGACCGCCTGCTGCAACTGCGCCAGGCCGGTGATCTGGAAGGCGCCCGGGTGTTCCTGCTGGAGCGCGTCTCGCCGGCCTATGTCGAGTGGCTCAAGCGCATCAATGCGCTCATCGATCACGAGGAAGCCATCGCCAGCGGTCATCTGACCGAGGTCCGCGGCATCGCCGGCGGCTTCCGCTGGCTGATGCTGGTGACCTGTGCCCTCGCCCTGCTGCTGAGCGTGGCCGTTTCCGTGCTGATCATCCGTCAGATGGGCGCGACCCTGGGCGGCGAACCCCACGCCGTGGCCGCCGCCATCCGCCGGCTGGCCGAGGGCCGGCTGGACGAGCGCCCCGCTACCCGTCACCCGGACAGCGTCATGGGCACCCTGGGCAGCGCCACCGCGCACCTGGGCGAGACCATCGTCCAGGTGCGCCATACCGCCAGCTCGGTCGCCACGGCGGCGGCCCAGCTGCAAGGCACCGCCCAGACCAACCAGCGCCACACCGATGTGCAGTCCAACCAGGCCCAGCACATGGCCGCGGCGGTCACCGAGCTGGCCGCCACCATCGGCGAGGTCGCCGGCTACGCAGCCCAGGCCGCCCAGGCCACCGGCAATGCCAGCGCCCAGGTGGACACCGGCAATCAGTTGGTGACCCGTTCCGGCCAAGCCATCGGCCAGCTGGTGCAGGCGCTGGAGCAGGCCAGCGTCACCGTGCAACAGGTATCCAGCGACAGCGCCAGCATCGAGAACATCGTCGCCGTCATCAACGGCATCGCCGAGCAGACCAATCTGCTGGCGCTGAATGCCGCCATCGAGGCCGCTCGCGCCGGTGAGCAGGGTCGCGGCTTCGCCGTGGTCGCCGACGAGGTGCGCAACCTGGCCACCCGCACCCAGGAATCGACCCGCGAGATCCGCGCCATGATCGCCACCCTGCAGGAAGGCGCCGGGCGCGCTTCGGCGCAGATGGAAGAGAGCCGCGGCCAGGCCCACGAGACCGCCGCGCTGACCCAGCGCGCCGTCGCGGCCCTGGCGGCCATCCAGGCGGACGTCGGCTCGGTGAACGCCATGAATGCGCAGATCGCTACCGCCGCGGCCCAGCAGACCGCCGTAGCCGAGGAGGTCAACGAGAACATCAACCGCATCCATGCCGCCACCCTGGAAACCGCCAGCGGTTCGCAGCAGATCGCCGGCGCCAGTCGCCAGCTGGCGGAACTGGCCGAGGATCTGGAGCGGCGCATGAGCCTGTTCCGCACGGCCTCGGCCTGAACATCCGGCAACGCCTGCGGGCTGAACCTAGACGCGAGCGTGGCGGTCAGCAGTCAGACACCTTTTCCCGCGCAGGAGTCTGGACATGCAGCTTTCCCTCAACGGCCAGGTCGCCCTGGTCACCGGCGGCAGTTCCGGGATCGGTGCCGCCGTCGCCGAAGCCCTGGCCAAGGCCGGTGCCGCCGTCGCCATCAACTACCATTCCAGCGCCGAACCGGCCGAGGAATTGGCCAAGCGCATCCAGGACGCCGGTGGTCGCGCCATCGCCGTGGGCGGTGACGTCGGCGACGAGGCCGCGGTCCAGGCGCTGTTCGACCGCACCCTGGAAGCCTTCGGCCGCCTGGACATCCTGGTCGCCAATTCCGGCCTGCAAAAGGACGCACCGGTCGCCGACCTGTCGCTCGAGGACTGGAACACGGTGATCAACACCAACCTCACCGGCCAGTTCCTCTGCGCCCGGGCGGCGATCCGCCAGTTCCGCCAGCAGGGCCGCGACGAAAACATCTCCCGCGCCCTCGGCAAGATCATCCACATGAGTTCGGTGCACGAGGTCATTCCCTGGGCCGGGCACGTCAACTACGCCGCCTCCAAGGGCGGGGTCAACCTGCTGATGCGCAGCCTGGCCCAGGAAGTCGCCGCCGAGGGCATCCGCGTCAACAGCATCGCCCCGGGCGCCATCGCCACCGCCATCAACGAAGAGGTGACCGGTGACGAGGCCAAGGCACGCGAACTGCTCAAGCTGATCCCCTACAAGCGCGTCGGCCATGTCGACGACGTGGGCAACGTGGCGGTCTTCCTCGCCAGCGACCTGGCCGACTACATCGTCGGCACCACCCTGTTCGTCGACGGCGGCATGTGCCTCTATCCGGGATTCGAAGACAATGGCTGATTCCTCCTCCGTGCACGCCCGCCGCAGTATCGGCGCCCACGGTGTCATCGGCGACCTGCGCACCTGCGCCCTGGTCGCCACCGACGGCACCATCGACCACTTCTGCTGGCCGAATCTGGACAGCCCCTCGGTATTCGCCGCCCTGCTCGATTCGGAAAAGGCCGGCTACTTCAGCCTGGCCCCGGTCTGGGAAGACGCCCGCGAGCAGCAGCTCTACCTACCCGATACCAACATCCTGCAGACCCGCTGGCTGTCGGCGGACGGCGTCGCCGAGGTCACCGACCTGATGCCGGTGTGCAGCAGCGAGGACACCAAGCCGCGCATCGTCCGCCGCGTGCAGGTGGTGGCCGGACGCTGCCGCTTCCGCCTGGTCTGCGCCCCGGCCCACGACTATGCCCGCGCCGAGACCCGCGCGCGCCTGGTGGAGGGCGGCGCCCTGTTCGAGGCCAAGGGCCAGCCGACCCTGCGCCTGGCCTCGAGCGTCACCCTGCAGGTGGACGGCAACGCCGCCCTGGCCGAGTTCGAACTAGAGCAGGGGCAGCAGCTGGATTTCGTCTTTGGCTGCGAGGAAGACGACAAGGTCATCGCCGGCCAGAGCGATCTCTGCTTCGAGGACACCCTCTCCTACTGGACCTCCTGGGCGGCCAAGAGTCACTACCAGGGCCGCTGGCGCGAGATGGTCACCCGCTCGGCCCTGGCGCTGAAGCTACTGACCTCCTGCAAGCACGGCTCCATCGCCGCGGCCGCCACCTTCAGCCTGCCCGAAGCCCTGGGCGGTGAACGCAACTGGGACTATCGCGCCTCCTGGATCCGCGACGCCTCCTTTACCGTCTACGCCTTCATGCGTCTGGGCTACACCCAGGAAGCCAAGGATTTCACCCACTGGGTCGGCCAGTGCGTGGAAAACAGCCACAACGCCCCGGAAAAGCTGCAGATCATGTATCGCCTGGACGGCGGCCTGGACCTGCCCGAGGAAACCCTCGACCACCTGGCGGGCTATGCCAATTCGAGTCCGGTGCGCATCGGCAACGAGGCCTACCAGCAGATTCAGCTGGACATCTATGGCGAGCTGATGGACGCCATCTACCTGTCCAACAAGTATGGCGAAGCCATCTCCCACCATGGCTGGAAGGACGTGGTGCGGATGATCGACCACGTCTGCGAGAACTGGAACCAACCCGATGCCGGTATCTGGGAAATGCGCGGCGATCCCGAGCATTTCCTGCATTCACGGCTTATGTGCTGGGTGGCCATCGACCGCGCCATGCGGCTGTCGGTCAAGCGTTCGCTGCCGATGCCCTATGAACGCTGGTACGCCGCGCGCGCCGCCATCCAGGAAGACATCTGGGACAACTTCTGGAACGCCGAATTGGGGCACTTCACCTCGACCCGCCACGGCAAGAGCCTGGACGCCGCCCTGCTGCTGATGCCCCTGGTGCGCTTCGTCAGCGCCACCGATCCCATGTGGCTGTCCACCCTGGATGCCATCAAGACCAACCTGGCCTATGACGGCATGATCCGTCGCTACAACCCGGCCGATACGCCAGCGGACAACCTCAAGGGCGAAGAAGGCGCCTTCGTCGCCTGCTCCTTCTGGTACGTCGAATGCCTGGCCCGCGCCGGTCGTGTCGACGAAGCCCACCTGGAGTTCGAAAAACTGCTGGGCTATGCCAACCCCCTGGGCCTCTACGCCGAGGAACTGGACAAGCGCGGCTACCCGCTGGGCAACCTGCCCCAGGCCCTGTCACATCTGGCCCTGATCAGCACCGCCTTCTTCCTGGATCGCAAGCTGAGCGGCAAGGATCCGCAGTGGCAACCGTAAATTGACCTGGATGGCGGTCCTGGGTCGCTCCTGAAGTATCCGTAGGAGCGGCCCATGGCCGCGACCTCGTCAAAAGCAAAAGTCGTGACGATCATGGGAAAGCCGAAAGCTGCCGATAGGCAGGTTATCTCGCCCAGCTATTCTCTCTGCACCGGTGCTACCACTCCGCACCCATCGCGGCCGCCGATGCGGCCGCTCCCACGGGTGCTGCCTGATGGAGCTGATAAAGCTGAACGCCTGCTCAGGCAACTCCCTCTCCCCCTGGGAGAGGGTTGGGGTGAGGGCGCAGCAGGCTAATAAGCTGTCAGTGGCAAAGGCTGCACCGTTTTTCACGCTACTGCTCTGCAACTCATTAATCTGTAATTCATCGCGACCGCGGACTACCCCTACAACTAAAGCGTAAGCCTGTAGCAATGGCCGCATCGGCGGACCGCCATGGCCGCGATATCTTGCGTTCTATCCCCTCACGCCACCCGACTCTGCCCCAGCGCCTCGTTGACGCAATTGGCCATGTCATCGATATGCCAGGGTTTGGGCATGAAGCGGGTGCGACCGGCGCCGCGGGGTACGGTCAGACGGTCGCCGGAGGTGAGGATCACCGGGATATGCGGCCAACGCTGGGAGACCAACTGGGCCAGGGCCTCGCCGTCCAGCCGTCCCGGCATGCGCACATCGGTAAAGAGGATATCAATGCGGGCACCGGTCTGTTCCAGATAGCTCAAGGCCGCATCGGCGGTCGATACGGCCACCACCTGCAGATCCACCAGGGACTCCAGCGCCTCGGTGGCCAACTCCCTCAGCAACGGCTCGTCCTCTACCAGCAACAGTAGTGGACGATAGGAGCCGAGTGGAGAAGATGCTTGAGTCATAACCTACAGACTTTGCCAAGGGGTCACGGTTCTGACCATTCGGCTTGGGCTCGACCAAAGTCGACCACCGGCATAAGCAAGGTTTCTAAACGGCAACTTTCAGCGCTTCGCTGACTCGAAGCGTTCACCTCAGGGGCCTCCTGTGGTATTCTTTTTTAATCGAACGATCAATAAAAAAAGAATTCTCTCCCTTTGGCAGTTCGCAAGGAGTCCCCATGAGTGCCACGCCCTCATCCGGCACCGTAAAGCTGAATCCCCCCGCCTTCTATTGCGCGGCTGCAGTGATCCTGCTGTTTTCCCTGGCCGTCATCGGTCGTCCCGAGCAGGCCGGTGCCTGGCTGCTGCAGGCCCAGACCTGGGCCGCCAACACAGTTGGCTGGTACTACCTGCTGGCCATGTCGCTTTATCTGGTGTTCGTGGTGGTCACCGCCCTGTCCGGCTACGGCAAGATCAAGCTCGGTGCCGACCACGACCAACCCGAGTTCAGCTACCTGTCCTGGGCCGGCATGCTGTTCGCCGCGGGCATCAGCATCACCCTGTTCTTCTTCTGCGTCTCCGAACCCCTGACCCACTTCGCCCAGCCCCCCGCCGGCGAAGGGGGTAATCCGGCGGCGGCGCGCCAGGCCATGCAGATCCTCTTCCTGCACTGGGGCCTGCACGGCTGGGGGGTCTTCGCCCTGGTAGCCATGGCGCTGGCCTACTTCGCCTATCGCCACAACCTGCCACTGGCCCTGCGTTCGGCGCTCTATCCGCTGATCGGCAAGCGCATCAACGGTCCCATCGGCCATGCCGTGGACGCCTTCGGCATCATCGCCACCATCTTCGGCCTCGGCGCCGACCTGGGTTTCGGCGTGCTGCACCTCAATGCCGGGCTGGACTACCTGTTCGGCATCAGCCACAGCCACTGGGTGCAACTGATCCTCATCGTGCTGATGATGGGCGCGGCCATCGCCGTGGCCGTGTCCGGCGTCGACAAGGGCGTGCGCATCATGTCCGACATCAATATGGTGCTGGCCGTCGCCCTGTTGCTGTTCGTGCTGTTCGCCGGTCCGACCCAGCATCTGCTCAACACCCTGATCCAGAACATCGGTGACTACCTCTCGGCCTTGCCAGGCAAGAGCTTCGACCTCTATGCCTATGACGAGCCCTCCGACTGGCTCGGTGGCTGGACGGTGTTCTACTGGGCCTGGTGGATCGCCTGGGCGCCCTTCGTCGGGCTGTTCATCGCCCGTATCTCCCGCGGCCGCACCATTCGCGAATTCGTCTTTGGCGTCTTGTTCATCCCCCTGGGCTTCACCCTGGCCTGGCTGTCGATCTTCGGCAACAGCGCCCTGGAACTGGTGCTTGGCCAGGGCATGACCGGTCTGGCGCAGACCGCCCTCACCGATCCGGCCATGGCCTTCTACCAGGTGCTGGAAACCTATCCGGCCAGCCGCGCGGTGATCAGCGTCGCCGTGCTGGTGAGTTTCGTCTTCTTCGTCACCTCGGCCGACTCGGGCACCGTGGTGCTGTCCACCCTGTCGTCCAAGGGCGGTGAAGCCAACGAAGACGGTCCCAAGTGGTTGCGGGTGTTCTGGGGCGCGGCCGTGGCCCTGGTCACCGGCGGGCTGCTGTTCGCTGGCAGCATGGATGCGCTGAAATCGGCGGTGGTGCTGACCTCGCTGCCCTTCTCGGTGGTGGTACTGCTGATGATGTGGGGCCTGCACAAGGCGCTGCACCTGGAATCCCAGCGCCAGCGCGCGCGGCTGCACTCCCTGGCGCCGGTGGCGACCAACGGCAAGGCACGGCACGGCGGCTGGCGCCAGCGGCTGTCCCAGGCGGTGTACTTCCCCTCGCGGGACGAGGTCTATCGCTTCATGGACAGCACCGTGCGTCCGGCTATGGAAGAGATGGTCGAGGTCTCGCGGGAGAAAGGTCTGGTGGTGGAGACCCAGTTCGACGCCACCAACGCCAACCTGCAACTCATCATCGGCCACGGCGAGGAGCATCCCTTCATCTACCAGGTGATCATGCAGGGCTATTTCACCCCCTCCTTCGCCCGCGCCGGCATCGGTGGCCTGCACCTGAAGAATCGTCGCTACTACCGCGCCGAGGTGCATCTCACCGAGGGCAGCCAGGACTACGACCTGGTGGGCTACAACCGCGAGCAGATCCTCAACGACATGCTCGACCAGTACGAACGCCACCTGCAGTTCCTGCACCTGGTGCGTTAACCAGTGGTTTTTTCAATGACTGAAAGGCCATTGAAAGCCATAAAGGTCGTATAATCGCCCCAGGGTCGGCCCCGTGCCGGCCCCGGGGTCGGTACGCCTCGCCGGTCCCCCGCCGTTCGGAGACCGCTTTGCCCACCCCACCTGCACCCTCGCCCTATCCTCCCCTGCTGCAATGGCTGGCCCTGATCCTCTGCTCCGCCCTGGTCGGGGGCGGACTCAGCTGGCTGCAGGTGCCCGCGGCCCTCTTTCTCGGCCCCATGCTGGTGGCCATCGCCTTCGGCGTCTGCGGCGCCACCATCCGTCTGCCCCGTCGGCTGTTCCAGACTGGCCAGGGCGTGGTGGGCTGCCTGATCGCCCACGCCATGACCGCCGCGGTCCTGCTCACCGTTGCCGAGCACTGGCCGGTGATGCTGCTGGCCACCGCCCTGACCGTGCTGCTCAGCCTGCTCACTGGCGCCCTGCTGGTGCGCTTCGGCGGCCTGCCTGGCAGCACCGCCGCCTGGGGCACCACGCCCGGCGCGGCCGCCGCCATGGTGGCCATGGCCGAGGAGTACGGCGCCGATCCACGGATCGTCGCCACCATGCAATACGTGCGGGTGGTCTGCGTGGTGCTGATCAGTGCCCTGGTCGGCCGGCTGCTGGGGGCCGAGGGCAGCGGCACCGGCCATCAGGCCGCGGTGGTCAGCCTGGACGGCCATTTCGCCTTCAATCTCATGCTGACCCTGGCAGTGGCCCTGGCCGGCAGCTGGCTGGGCGGCCGCCTGTTCCCCGCCGGCGCCCTGCTGCTGCCCATCGCCCTGGGTACGCTCCTGCAACTCAATGGCTGGCTGGACATCACCCTGCCCCATCTGCTGCTCGCGGTGGCCTATGGCGCCATGGGTTGCTATGTGGGACTGAGATTCGATCGGGCCACGGTCGCCTATGTCTGGCGCGCCCTGCCCAAGATGATCTTTGCCTCCCTGCTGCTGATCGCCCTCTGCGCCCTGTCGGCGCTGCTGATGGCGAAGCTGATGCACGTGGACTTTCTCACGGCCTACCTGGCGACCAGTCCGGGCGGACTGGATTCCATGGCCATCATCGCCGTGGATGCCCATGCCGATGTCGGCCTGGTACTGGCCATGCAGGCGTTGCGCCTGATCGGAGTGGTGCTGACCGGACCGCTACTGGCCCGGCAACTGGTCAAGCTGGCCCGCACCTGACGGAGGATGCGGGCGGCGCGCTCAGGCCGAGCGGCGGCGCTCGACCTGGGCGGTGATGTTGTAGCCCTCGGCGGCATGGCCGCGGACCACCACCCGTGCATCCGGATAGAAGCCCTTGAGGCGTTGTTCGAAGAGAAAGTAGATCTCCGCGCCAACCCGGATCTCCGCGGGATCGGTCAGGGTCAGGGAGAAATTGCGTACGGGATCGGCAGCATGCTGCGACTCGTTCTCCTCGATGCGCTGCATGGCGTCTTCAACGATCTGTTCGGCGATCTGCGACATCTGTGACCTCCTGGTCGGGCATTGACAGGGCGCCGTCCCAGCGACGGCCGTATCGCTAATGACCACGGGCGCGCCACGACGATTCGTTCTCTCTGCAAGATTCCGACGAAACTGTAGACTTGTCTGACTTTTATCCCCGTGTAGTGGCGTGAATCGGCCGGCTAGCGGTCTCCTGCACACCGAGGACGAGGAAGCAGCCCCGCCATGGTCGACGCTGACGATACCCCCCTCCCGCCACGCAATCCGGCCACCCAGCGCCGGGCGCTGTGGCTGCTCGTCTGCGCGGTCGCGGTGATCCTGGCGCTGGAATCCTGGCAGGTGTGGCGCAATTACCAGAACGCCTTCGCCAGTGCGCGCAGCGATGTCGGCAACATTGCCCTGGCGGCGGCCCAACATGCCGATGACGCCATCAAGGAAGCGGATTCGCTGCTGGTCAGTATCCGTGACCGGCTGGAGGATCAACCCCTCGACCAGCTGGACCGCCCTCGGGTGCATCGCCTGCTGGCGCGCCAGGCCGCCCTGTTGCCGCAACTGCACGGGCTGTTCATCTATGATCGCGACGGCGGCTGGCGGGTGACCGACAAGAGCAGTGACCCGCCCCGGGCCAGCAACGCCGATCGCGAGTACTTCCAGTTTCACCGCCAGCACGCCGCCGATGTGCTGCACGTCGGCACGGTGATTGAGAGTCGCAGCACCCAGGAGCTGATCATTCCGGTATCACGCCGCCTGGAGGACCGCGACGGTCGCTTTGCCGGCGTCCTGCTCGCCACCATCCGCCTGCAGTACTTCGTCGACTACTACGAGCGGTTCAAGCTGGATGCCCGGGGTGCCATCACCCTGGCGCAGGATGACGGTACCCTGATGGTCCGCCGTCCCTATGTACCCGCGCACGTCGGTACCCCGCTCGCCAACAGCGAGCTGTTTCGCCAGTACGTGACCCAGGCGCCCAACGGTACCGCCCTGGTGCGGGCCATGATCGACGGCCGTGAACGCCTCTATGCCTTCCAGCATCTGGAAGGCTATCCCCTGGTGGCCCTGGCCGGTATCTCCAGGAGCGATATCCTCGCCAGCTGGCGCCAGGACATGCTGAGATCGGTGACGGTGGTCGGCCTCATCATCGTCGGCATGCTGATCTTCGGCTTCAGCCTGCTGCGCGAGATCCGCGCCGGCGAACGCAGCGCGGCGGCTCTGCGTCTGGCCCACGACGAGCTGCACCTGCTGACCCTCAAGGACAGCCTCACCGGGCTGGGCAATCGCCGTCAGTTCGACAACCTGCTGCCGGTGGAGCTGGCGCGCGCGCAGCGCAATGGCCAGCCGCTCAGCCTGCTGATGATCGACATCGACCACTTCAAGGCCTACAACGACCACTATGGCCATCCGGCGGGGGATCGCTGCCTGCAGGCGGTGGCCGGCGTGGTGGCCTCGGCGGCGCGGCGCCCGGGCGACCTGGCGGCGCGCTATGGCGGCGAGGAGATGGTCCTGCTGTTGCCCAATTGCGACGAGCACGGCGCCCAGCGCGTGGCCGCCACGGTCCAGGAACGCCTGCAGGTGCTGGAGGTGGCCCATGCCACCAGCCCCTTCGGTCGCATCACCGTCAGTCTCGGCATCGCGGTGCAGCCGCCCGGCCAGAACCCGCCACCCCAACCCGCCGACCTGCTGGCCAGCGCCGATGCCGCCCTTTACAGGGCCAAGCACCTAGGGCGCAATCGCTCCCATCCGCCGGTAGAGGCAGACGTCGGCTAAGGCCGACTGGGCGCCGGCCAGACATTCTCAGCCGCAGATCATGCCGCCGCGGTAATGCACCCGGTCCTTGCCGGCGCGCTTGGCCTGATAGAGCTCGCCATCGGCCTGCTTGAGCAGATCCGAGGGCTGATAGCCCGGAGCGAAGCGCGCCACCCCGGCACTGAAGGAAAAACAGCTGCCGGTCCGGGTGTTGCTTCTGATGTCGTCCAGCAGCGCCTGCAGCCGCTGCGCCAGCTGGCGCTCGTCTTCGGGCTTGAGCAATACCCCGAATTCCTCGCCGCCCAGGCGTCCGAAATGGCCGTCGGGGAAATGCCGGCCAAGGACCAGCGCGGTTTCCTTGAGCACCTGGTCGCCCACGTCGTGGCCGAATCTGTCGTTGATCCGCTTGAAGTCATCGATGTCGAGCATGACGAAATACCAGGACGGGGAGCCCTCACGGCAGACCTGCTCCGCGTCCAGCATGAGCGCACGGCGGTTGCTGATCCCGGTGAGGGCATCGGTTTCCGCCTGCAGGCGATAGCGCTCCTTGAGCTCCAGGGTGGTGGCGACGATACGCACGAAGGTGGCGTTGAGCAGCAGCCCCAGCGCCAGGCTGGCGCCCAGCATCACCGCGAACAGCGGCAGGGCCGCTGCCGTGACGGTGTCCAGCTCGCCATAGAAGAGCAGCAGCCAGACCGCACCGGCGGCGATGCCGTAATCGAGCACATGGGAAAAGAGAATGGTCGAGCCGAGGATGATGACGATGGCCGTGGGGATCATCCAGGCATGGCCAGCCTCGCCCATGCCGAGGATCTGAAAGCGGAAGGCCAGGGCCTCGAACAGCACGAACACCAGGGCGAACAGGCGCCAGACGGCAAAGCGGCGCGCAGTGGTCATCGCCAGGCAAGAGCCGATCATGCCGGCAAAGGCCAGCCAGCCCCACACCGGCACCCCGGCGGTCAGAAAGGGGTTGATCAGCACACTGATCAACCAGCCCAGGATGCCGGTGCTCTGCGCCAGCACATTGGGCAACTGCAGCATCTGGCGGATATGAGTCTGATAAGTCATTGCACAACTCGAACGCCAAATTTAGTGGCCAACCGATATCACCGGATGCTATCCCATTCGTGGCCCGTCGTCGGCGGGAAGCGGACTCAAGCAAGACAATAGACGTCTGAACAGCGCACTGCTGGTGACGAGACCGCATAGGACCACGCCTGCGAGCAGACTGACCAAACGGACGGCGGCGAAATGACGCCATCGGTCAGCTCACTCTGCGGACCGGCGCGCCCGTCCCGCTAAGCTCTTCGCTTCGGGAGTTTCGACTAGGCTTGGCAGTGCCCAGGCCGTCGTTCATGCTTCCAAGGCTTTATCAGCTTCCACTACCGGTATAGAACAAACCAGGCGCCATCATGGAAATCGATGCTCTGTTCGATCACCTGCATACCCTTCCCAGCATTCCCAAGGTGGCTCAGGAGCTGATCCAGCAATTCGACGATCCGGACAGCAGTATCGAGGACGTGGCCCGCAATCTGGCCCTGGATCCGGTGCTGTCGGCCAAGGTCCTGCGCCTGGCCAATTCGGTGCGCTTTCGTGGCGTCCGTCCCTCCACCAGCATCGAAGGCGCGGCCATCCGTCTGGGTTTCGACGCTCTGCGCACCCTGGTGCTGGCCTCGGCAGTGACCGCGGCCTTCCGCCACAATCCCAGCTTCGATCCGCGGGATTTCTGGCAGCACAGTTTCGATGTGGCCAGCATCTGCCGCGTTCTCGCCCGCCAGGCCGGCGCCGATCCCGAGACCGCCTTTACCTGCGGCATGCTGCACAGCATCGGCGAGTTGCTGATCAAGACGGCGGCGCCCGACATCGCCGCGCGCATCGACGCCGAGCAACGCGCGCCGGTGCCGGCCGACCAGGCCATCGGCTTCGGCTACCCCGAGGTGGGCGCGGAGCTGGCCCGCCGCTGGCAACTGCCGGTGGTGATCCAGCATGCCATCGCCTACCAGCTGCATCCCCAGGATGCACCCGAGGATTCCACCCAGGCGCGGATGGTCGCTCAGGCCCGGCTGGTGTCCTTTGTCCTGCGCCGCCATGGCGGTATCAATGACCAGGCCAAGGCCGCCCTGGCCAATCCCCTGCTGGAAGGCGTGGATCTGGATCACCTGCTGGGCGAGTTGCCCGAGGTCATAGAGGCGGACAAGGCCTTTGGTACCCTGATTAACTGACCGGCTGTCCCGTGCGCAGGCAAGGCCACCGCCTGCATCACAAATCTGCCAGTCGGTCATGGCGAAAATCGAACGGGCACCGCAAGAATCGGTCGAAGCGTTATAGCTGACAGGAGTGATTGCGATGGCCGAGCCGCTGAAGTTCACGGATGCGAACACCATTATCAAGGGCGCTTTTCAACCGATGCTGTGCGCCATGACCGCTCAGGATCCCGCGACCTTCAACGTCGAGGTCTATGCACCCAACGGCACGGCCCTCTTGCAACGACGCATCGCCCGGGTCGACCTGTTGGACAACTCCCTGCTGGAAGCCTTCATCTGCGACAGCCGCGCCCGTATCGAGCGGGCGACCCATGAGCGACTCGACTGGCAGGTGCGTTACACCCGCGCCTCCTGAGGTCGCATCGAGCGATCGAACAAAGGCGCCCCGCGAGGCGCCTTTCGTTTGTCCATCAATCGTTGAGCACGCGCTTCTGCTGACTGCCCTGGGCCTTGGTGGCAGGCGTCTTGTCGGCCTTCTTCTGGGTGGACGGCTTGGCGCTGGACGTGTCGTCGGCGCTGTCTCTGTTGCTGGTGTTGGAGCTGCCTGGCGCGCCGATGCCGTTGCCGGTCACTCCGGCGTCGTTGCTGCTGCTGGCGGCCAGACTGGGACCGGCCACCAGGGCCAGGGTAGCGCTCAGGGCGAGGATCAGCGGGGTCTTGCGCATCTTGGTGTCCTCCGGCCGCGAAAGGAAGGGTGTCGCGGGCTGCACCCTGCCTGATTAGGCCAAAGGCCGGGCCAAGCGTTCCCACCTTCCTATAGACTAACGGCCATCCCGCCGCGCCTCGAAAGGTCCGGCCGTCGTATTCAGGAGTTGCCGTGAAGCACCGTTACCTCATCGTCGATTGCACCGCGCTCGATAGCCCTGCGCTGTTCGACTATCTGGCCGAGGCGCCGCAGCACCGCGTCATCGTCTCCGGCGGCACGGCCGAGCAACTGTTCGCGGCGGAGCTCTGGCCGCGCCTGCGCGAGCGCCTGGCGCCCCATGCCGAACGCTTCTTCTTCGCCGACTCCAGCGGCCCGCTGCTGCAGGCCGAACTGGAGGGCCGCAAGCCCGGTCTGCTGGATCGCGAGTTGACCCTGGCCTTCAAGCAGGCGGTGACCGCCGATGCCGAGGATGATCGCGTCCTGACCCGTATCCGCCGCGAACTGCTCGATACCGATGACGACTACCAGGCCAATCGCCGCATCTTCCTCAACAGCCTGCTGGGCCAGATGCGCCGCGCCCTGCCGGCAGGGGCGGTGACCGCCGGCAACTGGCAGGACGCCGTCCGCCAGGCCATCGCCGCGGCCCAGCAGGGGCTGGCCAAGGGCTTCGCGCCGGGTCTGGCCGATGCGCCCTTCAAGGTCTTCCTCAAGGCCTATCCGCTGGCCGCACGCTATGTCGCCCAGCTCGCCGTGCTGCTGATCACCGCCGGGCGCCAGGACAACGACGTCCTCATCGATCGCTTCGTCGCCCAGGATCCGGCCCTGGTCGCCACTCTGTTCGATGGCCTGCTCACCGAAGACGACGACCAGCGCCAGGCCTACACCGCGCTCAAACGCACCCTGGATGCCCTGGGGACCGGCGGTCAGGCGTTGCACTAGGTCTCTAGAGACGCTCCAACAGCGCCGGCAGGATCACCCCGGCGGCGCCCAGCAGTTGCCAGTCGCCACTGAAATCCGCTGCCGGCTGCGGATCAATGCGCACCACCGTGGCGCCCTGCTGGCGCGCTACTTCCGGCAGACTGGCCGCCGGCTGCACCAGTCCCGACGTGCCGACCACCAGGCAGAGGTCGCAACGCTCGGCCAGCGCCCAGGCGTTGGCCAGGGCCGCCTCGGGCAGGGACTCGCCAAACCAGACCACCCCAGGCCGGGCCAGACCGCCACAGTAGGCACAACGTGGTGGCGCCACGAGCTGATCCTCGGCTTCCGGTAACGCCGGCGCTGCCAAGGGCCGCGCGCATTCGAAGCAGCGCGGCGCATGCAGGCTGCCATGCAGATGAATCACGTCGCCACTGCCCGCGCGCTCGTGCAGGTCGTCGACATTCTGGGTGACCAGGCCCAGCCGCCCGTGCCGGCTACCCCAGTCCGCCAGGGCGCGATGCGCGGGATTGGGCTGGGCCGCCAGCACCTGGACACGGCGCCACTCGTACCAGCTCCAGACCCGGACCGGGTCCTCGACGAAGGCTGCGGCCGTCGCCAGTTGCGCCGGATCGAAGCGCGCCCACAAGCCGGTCAGGGCTTCGCGAAAGGTGGCGA
Organism: Pseudomonas sp. MS15a(2019); assembly: GCF_013277805.1. Lineage (NCBI taxonomy): Bacteria > Pseudomonadati > Pseudomonadota > Gammaproteobacteria > Pseudomonadales > Pseudomonadaceae > Pseudomonas > Pseudomonas sp. MS15a(2019). The sequence continues at coordinate 28,583 of NZ_VBTN01000005.1, read as the reverse complement.
TACCGCTTTCCGCCGACACGCCGGCACCGGTCAGCACCAGCACCTCGTCGGCCTGGCGCAGGCGATCGAGCAGTACCGGCGGTAAGGCGGCGAGGCCGTCTCGGCAATCGATGGGATCGGGCATGAAGGCGTTGGCTCCTGACATCTGCGGCAAAACAACAGGGTCTTGCGGACCGCGGAAAAGGGCGAAAGTGTGACGATACTCGACGGATGGGGAGTCCACTCATCGTTTTCCAGGGAACTGAGGTTCAACCCTGGCGCTACAGGCCGATAATCCGGGAGTCCGCGTCCGATGTCGCTCCTACCCCAACGGTATGTGAATGAAGAAGTCCGTCGTTTCCAAGTATCCGCGCCTGCTGATCGCCGGCGTTCTCGCCCTCGTCACCCTGGTCAGCCTGGCCTGCTGGTGGTGGCTCAAGCCTTCCACTCCGGCTCCGACCGCCACGGCCATGCTCGCCAGTGTGCAGCAGGCCCCCGAACACTGGACCCAGGAGCCCCGCGATTTCTCCGTGCTGCTGGCCGATCTGCGCGCCGGCGTCATCAGTGGCGCCGTGATCGGTGACCGTACCCTCTACGTCGACACCACCCGCGGCGAGCACTACGCGGTGACCGATAATGGCGGTCGCCTGACCGACCGGTTGCTGGCCGATTACGCCACCCAGGCCGAGCCGCTGTTTCCGATCGCCACCTGGAGCGAGTCCGGCCAGCGCCACCCCTGGCTGGATGCCCTGCTGTTCAACCTGCCGGGCTATCTGCTCCTGCTGTTGCTGGCCGTGCCCCTGGCGCTGCGCTTCGCCAGCCCCTTCAAGCTGCACCGCAAGGGCACCGGCATCTCCTTCAAGGATGTGGTCGGCGCCGCCGAAGCCAAGCGCGCCCTGGAAGACGTCACCACCTGTCTGCGCAATCCCAAGGCCTTCGCCGCCCTGGGTGCCCGTCCGCCCAAGGGCGTGCTGCTGACCGGCGAACCCGGCACCGGCAAGACCCAGCTGGCCAAGGCCCTGGCCACCGAGTGCAACGCCCACTTCATCCAGGTGACCGGCAGTGATTTCTCCTCGATGTTCTTCGGCGTCGGCATCCAGAAGGTCAAGTCGCTGTTCCGCACCGCGCGCAAGAAGGCGCCCTGCATCATCTTCATCGACGAGATCGACGGCATCGGCCGCCGCGCCGAGCAGTCGCGCTCCAGCGATGCCGAAGCCAACCGCATCATCAACCAGTTCCTTACCGAGCTGGACGGCTTCGATGGCACCAGCGGCGTACTGGTCCTGGGCGCCACCAACTTCGCCGACTCCCTGGATCCGGCGCTGCGCCGCGAAGGCCGCTTCGACCGCACCATCGCCGTGCCGTTGCCGAGCCTGGAAGACCGTCGCGCACTGTTCGAACTCTATGCCGGCAAGCTGCCCTGCCAGGGCGAACTGGATCTGGCCGCCCTCTCCCGCGGCACCGTGGGCCTGACCCCGGCGGCCATCGCCTACATCAGCAACCACGCCGCCCTGCTGGCCGCCCGCGAGAACGCCAGCGCCGTGACCATGGCCCACTTCGTCGAGGCCATCGAGACCTGCCGCATCGGCGAGCAACCGGTCGGTGTCACCCCGCTGGGTTCGGCCGAGCGTACCCGCATCGCCGTGCACGAAGCCGGTCATGCCCTGGTCGCCGCCGTGCTCAATGTCGGTCGGGTGGAAAAGGTCACCCTGCTGCCCCGTGGCCAGGCCCTGGGCGTGACCTTGATCACCCCCACCGAAGACAAGCGCCTGCACCTGAAATCGGAACTCGAAGGTCGCATTCAGATGCTGCTGGCCGGTCGCTGCGCCGAGCAGCTGTACTTCAACGAGGTCTCCTCGGGTGCCGCCCAGGATCTGCAGGAAGCCTCCAAGCTGGCGCTGTCCATGGTCGCCTCCCTGGGCATGGGCCCGAGCGGCTCGCTGCTCAGCCTGCAGGCCCTGCGCGACGCTGGCATCGACTTCGACGCCGCGCCCAGCATCGCCGCTGCAGACCAGTTGCTGCACAGCCTGGATCATCGCTGCCTGGCGCTGATCACCGAACTCAAGCCGGCGCTGGACGACATCACCGACCAGTTGCTGCGCGACGAGACCATTCCCGGCAGCGCCGTGGCCGAAGCCATCGCCCGCGCCAGCGGCCTGGAAGCCTGCGGCGCCCTCAACCGTGCCCTGGCCTTCGTGCCGGAACGTTCGACTGACCCGCGCGCGGGTGACGGCGAACGCAGCATCGCGGCGGCCTTCAAGGGCGAGTGATACCCGCGACGCCTTGAAACGCAAAAGCCCCGGTCCGCCGGGGCTTTTTCATGTCAGCGCCTGAACAGGCTCCTAGAGGATATTGGCGTAATCCGCCTCTATCCGATCCAGGCTCAGGTGGTTGAGGAAGTTGGAGAAACACATCCAGGCCGCCAGGGCGTTGAGGTCCTGAAATTGCGCCGGCAGGTACTTGGGTGGTACCACCACGCCCTCGTCCACCAGCTGGCGCAGGATGCGCATGTCCTCCAGGGTGGTCTTGCCGCAGAACAGCAGCGGGATCTGTTCCAGCTTGCCCTTGCGCACCGCCAGCTGGATGTAGTTGTAGATCAGGATGAAGCCCTTGAGATAGGACAGGTCCTTGGTGAAGGGCAGCCCGGTCGGCGTCGAGCCGCGAAACACCCGGCTGGCGTTCTGGTAGCCCGACTCCAGGTCGTAGCCCTGCTCCTGGAAGAAGCGGAAGACCTCGAGGAAATCGGCGCCGTCCTCGGCCAGGTGGATGGCGCGGGTGCGATTGGTCAGCTTGCGCAGGCGGGTCGGATAGGAGGCGAAGGCGATCACCTCCATGAGGATCGCCAGGCCTTCCTGGGTCACGGTGGACGACGGCGGGCCCTTGGCCAGGAAGGTGCAGATCGGCTGGTTCTGGCCATTGAGGGTGGTGCCGACGTGCACCAGGCCCTCGTGGACCTCCAGGGCGCGCACGTCACGCTCGTTGAACAGGGCGTCGGCGCGCACCTTGATGTAGTCGGCGCCAGCCGCGGCGTCGGCGACGATACCGTCGGACTCGAACACCCGGATGGTGCCTTCCGTCTCGCCAAAGACCCGATTCAGCCGTTCCTGCAGGATGGGCACGGCGTCCTTGGCGGTCAGGGTCTTGGGCTCGTCTTCCAGGGCGCCGCGATGGGCGATGTTGTCCAGGTAGCTGGACATCATCATGCCCAGGTCGGCCAGGGTCGGATCGCCGGCATGAAAGGCATCCGAGGCGGCGCCATAGAGCTCCTGGGAAATCAGCCCGAAGTCCGGGGTGCCGCGCGCCTGCAGCATGCGGATCACCATGCGGTACTCGCGGCACATGCGCCTCATGATCTGGCCGACCGGATTGAACTGGCCGAGCTGGCGGGTGACCTCCCGCTCGATGCTCTGGAATTCGCCCTTGAGCGCATCGGCGTCGAAGCCCAGCGGGCGCCCTTCGTAGAAGGCGCGATCCACCGCCGGCAGGCGCTTGCCCTTGCCGTCCAGGAAGCCCTGGCGCACCCCGTCGTCCCACTTCACCGCATCGAGGATGCGGATCGGCGCCTGGGCCGCGACGATGCGATCGGACAGCTGGCGGATGGTCTGGTGATAGGGATCGAGAAAGGGCTGGCGGGCATTCATGACGGCGACCGGGCGACGGGCAAGACCTCAAGGATGGCCGTTGCCGCGTCTTTTGCCTAGGTTTCGTGACGGCAGACCGGCCGAGCCGCGCTATTTGGCGAACAGCTGGCTCATGTCCTTGAAGGCCTTGAACTCCAGGGCGTTGCCGCAGGGGTCGAAGAGAAACATGGTGGCCTGCTCGCCGACCTGGCCCTGGAAGCGGATATAGGGCTCAATGACGAATTGGGTCTCGCGGGCGCGCAGACGGTCGGCCAGGGCTTCCCACTCGTCCCAGCCGAGCACGATACCGAAGTGCGGCACCGGCACGTTGTGGCCGTCCACGGCGTTGGTGTGAGCCTCGTCCTGGGACGCGGTCTTGGGGTGCTCGTGGATCACCAGCTGGTGGCCATAGAAGTCGAAGTCGACCCAGTGGTCGCTGGAGCGGCCTTCGGCGAGGCCGAAGACATCCCCGTAGAAGTGCCGGGCGGCGGCCAGATCGTAGACGGGGATGGCGAGGTGGAAGGGCGATAAGGCCATGGCGGGAAATCCTGTTTGGGGCGGAATGTCGCCATTCTGGCCTCAGGTTTTCCTGTGCATAAAGCGCATTTTCCTGCCTCCGAGCGACAAAAATTTTGTGGCTCGTTACAGTGGTCTCCCCTGACTTCAGGCAACCGCCATGCTTCGCGAACTCAAGACCCTGCTCGCCGTCGCGCGCCACGGCAGTTTCGCTGCGGCCGGTCTGCATGTGGGGCTCACGCCCTCGGCGGTCAGCGCCCAGATCCGCACCCTGGAACAGAATCTGGGCGTGAGCCTGTTCGACCGCAATGGTCGCAGCGCCCTGCTCAATGCCGCGGGACGCCGCGCCTTGCCGCTGGCCGAAGAGATTCTCGCCACCTATGCGCGCATGGCGGGCGCCGGGGACGAGATCCAGGGCGAGTTGCGCATCGGCGCCATCGCCAGCGTCCAGACCGGCCTGCTCCCCGGCACCCTGGTGCGGCTGCGCCAGCGGGCGCCACGTCTGGAACCGCGGCTGGTGCCGGGCGTATCCCTGGCGCTGCTCAGCCAGGTGGATGCCGGCGAGCTGGATCTGGCCATCCTCATCCGCCCGCCCTTCGAACTGCCCAAGGAGTTGCACGCCACCACCTTGTTGCAGGAACCCTTCGTGCTGATCGTCCCGCCAGGGCTGACAGGTGACGATCCGCGCCTGCTGCTGGAAACTCAGCCCTTCATTCGCTACGACCGCCACTCCTTCGGCGGGCGCCGGGTCAGCGCTTTTCTACGCGAGCAGCGCCTGACGGTGCGCCAGGTGCTCGAACTCGACGAACTCGACGCCATCGTCAAGATGGTGGAGCACGGCCTGGGCGTGGCCCTGGTGCCCTGCGCCGGCCTCTGGCTGGAGCATGCGCGGGTGCGCCGGCTATCGCTCGGCGCCCTCACCTTCCATCGCGAACTGCAGGTCATCGCCCGCCACGCCGGGCGCGACCTGCCGGCCGTGGCGCTATTCCGCCGCTGCCTGACCGAAGCCGTGTCAGAGCCTGGTTAAAATCTCGCGAGCTAGAGACAAACAAGGCGAAAATGGCTGAGGAAGCGGAGTTTACGAGTGGTAAATGAGCATTCCGAAGCCATTTTCAACACAGTTTGGCCGACGCGCAGCAGATTTTGAACAGGCTCTTAGAACAGGTGCACCAGCAACCAGTAGAGTGACGCGGACAGCGCCATGGCCACCGGCAGGGTGAGCACCCAGGCCAGCGCCAGGTTGCGCACCGTCGCCCACTGCAGTCCGGAGCCATTGGCGGCCATGGTCCCGGCCACCCCGGACGACAGCACATGGGTGGTGGAGACCGGCAGGCCGAAGGCGTCCGCCGCGCCGATGGTGCCCATGGCCACCAGTTCGGCCGAAGCGCCCTGGGCATAGGTCAGGTGGGTCTTGCCGATGCGCTCGCCGACGGTGATGACGATGCGCCGCCAGCCGACCAGGGTGCCCAGCCCCAGGGCGATGGCCACCGCCACCTTGACCCACAGCGGGATGAAACGGGTGGCCTGGTCGATCTGCCGCTTGAATTCCTTGAGATCCTCCTGCGCCTTGGGCGCCAGCCCCGGCAGGTGCTCCTTTTCCAGCAGGCGGATGGATTCCGACGCCAGGTACATGGCGCTGCGCACGTTGGGCATGCTCTGCGCCGGCACGTTGTTGAGGGCGCCGTACTGGCGCACCTCGCGGGCGATGTCGTCGGTGATGGCCGCCAGCGCCGGCAGCACCTCGGGGTTGCTCTGCCGCTTGCGCACGAATTCCAGCAGCACGCCATGGGGATCGGCCGGTGCGGCCTGAGGCGCCGCCTGGCGCAGGCCGCTGGCGGTGACCTCGGCGACGGCGGCGAAGGCTGGCGTGGCGGTGGCCGGCACGGCTCGGTTGAGCGCATAGGCGGTCGGCAGGGCGCCGACCAGGATCAGCATGATCAGGCCCATGCCCTTCTGGCCATCGTTGGAGCCATGGGCGAAGGACACCCCGGTGCAGGTCAGGATCAGCAGGCCGCGGATCCAGGGCGGCGGCGGCTCGGCGCTTTTCGGCTCCTGATAGAGTGTCTGGTCGCGCACGATCCGCTTGAGCAGCACCAGCAGCAGCGCCGCGCAGACGAAGCCGATCAGCGGCGAGAACAGCAGCGCATAGCCGACCTTGGCCACCTGGCCCCAGTCCACCCCACTGCTGCCATCCATCCCGCCCAGCCAGGCATGCATCAGACCGACCCCGATGATGGAGCCGATCAGGGTATGGGAGGACGACGCCGGCAAGCCCAGCCACCAGGTACCGAGATTCCAGATGATGGCGGCGATCAGCAGGGCGAAGATCATGGCGAAGCCCTTGCCCGCGCCCATTTCCACCACCAGGTCCACCGGCAGCAGGGCGATGACGCTGAAGGCCACCGCACCGCTGGAGAACAGCACCCCGAGGAAGTTGCAGAAGCCGGACCAGAGCACCGCCGCATTGGGCGGCAGCGAGTGGGTGTAGATGACCGTGGCCACGGCGTTGGCGGTGTCGTGGAAGCCATTGACGAATTCGAAGCCGAGGGCGATCACCAGCGCCAGTGCCAGGCCGGCGAAGGGCAGCCAGGTGGTGGGCGGCGACTGGGCATCGCTGACATCGTTGTGGATACCGCCGAGGGTTACCGCCAGACCGGTCAGCAGCAGCGCGGTGAACAGCACGATCCGCAGCGGACCGGGCTTGCGCGAACTGTGCAGGGGATGGGACAGCGGTGACAGGGAGGCGACTGGACTGGACGAAGGCATGGGGCGAACTCCGACACGGGATCTGCCTACCCTGCGCCGGCCACATGACGCTTTTACGTCAGCCAAGTGGCCAGACGACGGATGACCGTCACCTGCTTTTTTCCACCTCGACCTCGGCCTGCTAGGCTGGGCCTTTGCCCAAGGATCGCGTCTATGCCTCCCCGCCTGCTGCTCTGCCCTCTCCTGCTGTTGTCCCTGGCCACCGGTGCCCTGGCCGCCACGGAGCGGGCGCCACGCAGCTGCGCCCAGGACATCGGGCAAAAGCCGGCCCAGGCCCTGGCCACCAGCTGCCGGGCGCTCTCCCCCGCCACGCGACCGCCCTGCAACGCCGCCAACAGCTGTGCCCTGATAGAGGACGAGATCGCCCGCAGCTGCGCCCTGTTCGGCGATGGCGAGGCGGCCAAGGAACCCGGCTGCGGTCCGCTGCCCAGCAGCGCCGAGGCCGCGGCGGCCGTGGTCCAGCGTTACTACCGGGCGCTGGATGCGCGGGACTACGGCACCGCCTGGCAGCTATGGGGAGATGACGGCCAACCCGGCAACAGTTACGAGAAATTCCGCCAGGGTTATGCCCGGACCCGCAGCGTGCAGGTGACCCTAGGTCAGCCCGGTCCGGTCGAGGGCGCGGCCGGCTCGAGCTACGTCAGTGTCCCGGTGACGGTAAAGGCACGTCTCACCGACGGCACCCGCCAGACCTTCAGCGGCAGCTATCAGCTGCGCCGGCTCAACGACGTCGACGGCGCCTCGGCCGGACAGCGCCGTTGGCATCTGGACGGTGCGAAGCTACGGCAACAGCACTAACCGGGGCCGATCTGCCGCAGCTGTGACAGCCGACTACGCGTCCGCGACATGTCGGCGATCTCGCTGTCGGCCAGGGTCGCGTCGAGCGGCGCGGCGCTGACCAAGAACAGCGCCAGGCGGCGGTCGTAGAGCACATCCACCAGGTTGATGAAGCGCTGTCGCGCGGCGGGGCTGGCGTCGCGTAGCGGCGGCACCGCATCGAGTAGCCAGCGCTGCCAGCTTTCGCTCAGGGTCAGGTAGTCGAGGACTGCCGTGGGGCCTTCGCAGAGGTCGGCGAAGCTGAAGTGCAGCAGACCCTCCGCGGCGCTGATGGCGGGCAGGCTGCGATGGCCTACCGGCACCTCGATCCTGGTCTGCGCCAATGGCGGCAGCGCCAGCCGACGACGCTGCTCCGGGCTGCCCGGCCAGAGATAGGCGCCAGCGCCGAAGGGATCGGGCTCGGCAGGGCTGGCGCCGCGATAGTCCTGGGGACCGGCCACCGAGAGGATGTCCATGCGCGTCTCGATCAACCGGATCGCCGGCAGGAAGCGCTCGTGGTAGAGCGGATTGGGCAGCAACCCCTCCGGCGGATAGTTGGAGGTGGTGATCAGCACCACACCGCGGCTGAACAAGGCCTTGAACAGCCGGGTGATGAGCATGGCATCGCCGATGTCATGCACATGGAATTCATCGAAACAGAGCAGTCGGCAGCCGGCGAGCAAGTCGTCCAGGCTGGCGGTCAGGGCATCGCCCCCCGGCGGTTGGCGAAACATCCGCTCGTGCAGCTCGCGAAAGAAGGCATGGAAGTGCACCCGTCGCTTCTCGGCGAATGGCAGGGCGGCGAAGAAGCCGTCCAGTAGGAAGCTCTTGCCACGCCCCACCGGCCCCCAGAGATAGAGGCTGCGCGGCGTCTGGCGGCGAAACAGGCGCGGGCGCAGGAGTTCGTCGGCCAAGACGGCGAAGCGCTCGATGGCGGCCTGTTGAGCGCTATCGAGAGTGTACCCACGGGCTTGGGCCAGATCGGCGAAATGCTCCAGCACCTGCTGGGCGGGCGAAGCGGAAGTCATGGCGGCTGGCCAGGAAAGATAGGCCGCTAATGAAGCCGGAGCCGACGCCGCCGGTCAAGACCGATGACGTCGGCTCACCGCAGGTTCAGGCCGCGGCGATGAACAGGCACAGGCAGCAGAAGAAACCACCGGCCCAGGCCAGGGAACGGCGGGTGGCGTGGTCGCGGATATACAGCCAGGTGTAGGCGATACGGCTGAGCAGGAAGAGGAAGGCCCAGAAGTTGATGGTGCCCTGGTCGGCGCCACCGGTGACGTGGGCGACGATCACCGCCGCGGCGAACAGCGGATTGATCTCGAAGGCGTTCTGCTGGGCGGCATTGGCCCGGGCCCGGGCGCCTTCCAGCTTGCCGAGGAAGCTGCGCGGATCCCGATTGTCCTCGGGCGTGAAGCCGCTGCCCTTGAACTTGGCGTAATAGGCCGCGCCATAGGGCACGAGATAGACGAGGAAGATGCACCAGTAGGCGAAGGTCATGTCGGCGTCCCTGGAAGTGTGAGGGTTCGCCTATCTGACCTGCCTGGCCGGGAAAAATCCACTCCGCTTCAGGCGGGTGCGGATCTGTGGGTCCAGCGGGCCATCAGCGCGGTCGCCACCGCACAGAGCGCCAGCACCGCGCACATGGGCACCACGGTGCCGTTGTGCAGCGCGCCCACGCTGCTGGAGGCCAGCGCCGCCAGGATGAACTGCAGACTGCCCATCAGCGCCGAGGCACTGCCGGCATTGGCGCCCTGCCCCGCCAGGGCGCAGGCCGAGGCATTGGGCACGATGCCACCGAGCAGGGCGATGGCGCAGAACAACGGGATCATCAGCACCGGCAGCGCCTTGGGCTGGAAGGCGCCCACCAGCAGCAGGACCAGCCCCGCCGCGGCATAGGCCACCACCGCGCGACGCAACCAGAAGGCCGGTCCCTGGCGGACCACCAGGCGGGCATTGAGCTGCCCCAGCAGGATGAAGCCGGCGGCATTGAGACCAAAGACCCAGCCATAGTGCTCAGGTGCGACGCCATAGAGTTCGATCAGCACGAAGGGCGAGCCGGAGATGTAGGCGAACATGCCGGCCATGGCGATGCCGCCGGTGAGGGTGTGGCCGATGAAGGTGCGATCACGCAGCAGCCGCAGGTAGTTGCGCAAGGCCCCCCGCAGCGGCGGCCGTGGATGGTGCGCCGGCAAGGACTCGGGCAACCAGAGCGCCACGGCGGTACCGCAGGCGGCGGCGAACAGCGCCAGGCTGACGAAGATCGCCTGCCAGCCAAAGGTGCTGAGCAGGAGGCTGCCGGCGAAGGGCGCGATGATGGGGGCGATCCCGGTCACCAGCATGATCTGCGAGAAGGCCCGCGCCGCGGCCATCGGCTCGCAGAGATCCCGCACCACGGCCCGGGCGATCACCATGCCGGCGCAACCGCCCAGGGCCTGGACGAAGCGCGCGGCGATCAGCCAGGGCAGGCTAGGCGCCAGGGCACAGCCCAGCGACGCCAGGCAGAACAGGCCGATGCCGATCAGCAGCGGCAGGCGGCGACCGAAGCGGTCCGCCAGGGGGCCATAGAACAGCTGACCGCTGGCCAGGCCGGCGAAATACACCGCCAGACTCAGCTGCACGTGTTCGATGTCGGTGGCGAATGACCGGGCCAGCGACGGGAAGCTGGGCAGGTACATGTCGATGGCGAAGGGAGCGAAGGCCGAGAGGGCCCCGAGAATCAACAATAAGCGAAAAGTCATGAAGCCTGATCCGATGGAAGCGGAAGTGTCGCGCAGTTACATACAATCATGTTTGTAAAAGCGCCGAGGCGCGCTAGACTGCGTGGCAGACCCACTGCCAGTCAGATCGCCCATGCGTCGTACGAAAGAAGAAGCCGAACAGACCCGCCAAGCCATTCTCGATGCGGCGGAAGCCCTGTTCCTGACCAATGGCGTGGCGCGTACCAGCTTGGAAATGATCGCCCGCGAATGCGGCGTCACCCGGGGTGCAGTGTACTGGCATTTCCAGAACAAGGCCCACCTGTTCCACGAAATGCTTAGCCAGATAAGGATCCCCGCCGACGAACTGAGCGAGCGCCTGCGCGTGGACGGCGAGGAAGATAGCCTGCAACGGCTGTTCAAACTGTGCATCGAAGGCATGGCGAAGTTCACCCAGCCTGGCCGCGAGCAGCGGGTGATGACGATCATGCTGCACCGCTGCGAATCCACCGAAGAGCTGCGCGAGGCCGAAGAACGCGATCTGCAGTTCCTGCGGCAGTTCATTCGCATTACCGACGCCCTCTTCACCGCCCAGGCGCACCGCCTGCAGCCGGGCGTGACGCCGCAACTGGCCAGTCGGATGCTGCACAGCCTGTTTCTCGGCACCCTCTCCGATCTACTGCGCGACGAACAGACCTTCGCCCCGCTGCTGGCCGCCGATCAGGTGTTCACCACCTTCTTCCGCGCCATCGTGCGCGACTGGACTCAGTCGACGACGGTATAGCCCGCCTGCTCGATGGCCGCGCGGAAGGGCGCAGCCACTGCGGCGCTGTCGATGCGCACCTCGCCCGCCTGCAGATCCACCTCGACCCGCGCCCGGGCATCGACCTTGAGGACCGCCGCCTCGACCGCGCTCACGCAGTGGGCGCAACTCATTCCGACTACCTTGATGACATGCATGGTCTGCTCCTGTCTGTCTTGACCTCTTTCTCCTGACGCCAGCGCCAGGACCGGGTTCCAGTGTTGACCTTGACCCGAGGTCAAGGTCAACACTGAGCTTAGGAGGTGCCCATGCACGAATTCGAACTCTCCATCAGCGGCATGACCTGCGCGGCCTGCGCCGGGCGGGTCGAGCGCGCCCTGCAGAAGGTCCCGGTCGTCAGTACGGCCGGTGTCAACCTGGCCAGCGAAAAGGCCCGTGTCAGCGCGCCAATCGACGCGGCGCCGGCGCTGGCCGAGGCGGTCAGCGCGGCTGGCTACCGGGTGGCCGAGGTCGAGCATGACCTGTCACTGTCCGGCATGAGCTGCGCCAACTGCGCCGGGCGTATCGAAAAGGTCTTGCGTACGGTGCCCGGGGTGCTGACCGCCGAGGTCAATCTGGCCAGCGAAAGAGCCCGGGTGAAGACCCTGGCCGCGGTCGAGACGCAGGCCCTGATCGTCGCGGTAGAAGCGGCGGGTTACGGCGCCGAGGATCGCCTGGCCGAAGACGACCGCCCTGCCCCGGTACGTCAGGGCCTGCGCTGGGAACGCCTGGAGCTGGCCTTGGCGCTGCTCTTGGCCGCGCCGCTGATCTTGCCCATGCTGCTGACGCCCTTCGGCTGGCACCTGATGCCGCCCGCCTGGCTGCAATTTTTGCTGGCGACACCGGTGCAATTCCTCATCGGCGCGCGCTTCTATCGTGGCGCCTGGCATGCCCTGCGCGCCCGCAGTGGCAACATGGACGTACTGGTCGCCCTGGGCACCAGCGCCGCCTACGGCTTGAGTCTCTATCTCTGGCTGGTCAAGGGCAGCCCCCATCTCTACTTCGAGACGGCGGCCATGGTCATCGCCCTGGTGCGCCTGGGCAAATATCTGGAGACCCGTGCCAAGCGCCGTACTGGCGCGGCCTTGCGCGCTCTGGAAGCTCTGCGCCCCGAAAGCGCCCGCCGCCTGGATGCCGACGGCAACGAAGAGGAGGTCGCCCTCAACCGGCTGCGCCTGGGCGATCGCTTGCAGCTTCGTCCAGGTGAACGCATCCCCGCCGATGGCCGCATCCTGCAAGGCGAAAGCCAGGTGGATGAAGCCCTGCTCACCGGCGAGAGCCGCCCGGTCGCCAAGGGCCCCGGCGACGAGGTGGTGGGTGGCGCCATCAATGGCGAGGGCAATCTGCAGGTCGAGGTCACCGCCCTGGGTGGCGAGACGGTGCTGGCCGGCATCATCCGCCTGGTGGAAGACGCCCAGGCCACCAAGGCGCCCATCCAGCAACTGGTGGATCGCATCAGCCGGGTGTTCGTCCCCGTGGTGGTGGCCCTGGCGCTGGTCACCCTGCTCGGCTGGCTGCTGGTCGGTCACGCCCTGGAGCCCAGCCTGCTCGCCGCCGTCGCCGTGTTGGTCATCGCCTGCCCCTGCGCCCTGGGTCTAGCGACGCCAGCCGCGCTCATGGCCGGCACCGGAGTGGCGGCGCGTCACGGCATCCTGATCAAGGACGCCGAAACCCTGGAGCGCGCTCAGGGCATCACCACCGTGGTCTTCGACAAGACCGGCACCCTGACCGCCGGCCAGTTGCGCCTACGCCACCTGGCCACGGCGCCTGGCATCGAGGAAGCCGAGTTGCTGAGTCTGGCCGGCAGCCTGCAACGCGGCAGCGAACACCCCCTGGCCGCAGCGGTGCTTTTCGCCTGTCGTGACCGTGACCTGGACACTCCGCCCGCCCAGGACGTCCGCGCCCTCCCCGGCCGCGGCCTCCAGGGCAGTTGGCAAGGACGGCCGCTGTTGCTGGGCAATGCCCGCCTGCTGGCCGAACGGCAGCTGGACGCCGGCCCCCTGGCCGACGCCGCTCGCGCCTGGGAAGACCAGGGACTGACCCTGTCCTGGCTGTTGGAAACCGGCGCCCAACCGCGGGTGCTGGGCCTGCTGGCCTTTGGCGACGAGCTTCGCCCAGGGGCCAATGCGGCCATCGCCCGGTTGCGCCGCGACGGCATCGACAGCTGGCTGCTGACCGGTGACAACCGCGGCAGCGCCAGCCAGGTAGCCGCGGCGCTGGGCATCGCGCAGTGGGAGGCCGAGGTACTGCCCGCCGACAAGGCCGCGGTGGTCGCCCGCCTGCAAGCGACCCAGGGCGGCGTCGCCATGGTCGGCGACGGCCTCAACGACGCCCCGGCACTGGCCGCTGCCGAGCTGGGCATCGCCATGGGCTCGGGCACCGCCGCCGCGCGCCATGCCGCCGGCATCACCCTCTTGCAGGAGGATCCACGCCAGGTGGTAGCGGCCTTGGACATCGCCCGGCGTACCCAGCGCAAGATCCGCCAGAATCTGTTCTGGGCCTTCGTCTACAATGTCATCGGCCTGCCGCTCGCGGCCTTTGGCCTGCTCGACCCGGTCTATGCCGGCGCCGCCATGGCCTTTTCCAGCGTCAGTGTCCTGGCCAATGCCCTACTGCTGGGCCGCTGGCGCCCGTCTGGAGATCTCTTGTCATGAACATCGGCCAGGCCGCCAAGGCCAGCGGGCTCACCGCCAAGATGCTGCGCTACTACGAGCGCATCGGTCTCCTGGCGCCTGCCGGGCGTACCGACAGCGGCTATCGCCAGTACGGCGCCGAAGATCTGCGGGTGCTGGCTTTCGTCCGCCGCTCGCGGGAACTGGGCTTCAGCCTGGAGGAGATCCGCCAGTTGCTCAGTCTCTGGCAGGACCGGCAGCGTGCCAGTGCCGACGTAAAGGCGCTGGCCAAGCGGCACATCGCCGAGCTGGATCTGAAGATCGCCGAACTGACCCGCCTGCGCAGCACCCTGGGCGAACTGGTTTCCTGCTGCCACGGCGATGCCAGCCCCGACTGCCCGATCCTCGATACCCTCGGCGGCTGAGGACCTGTTCACGATCCCGCGAGCTAGAGCCAAACAAGGCCTAGGCGGCCCCACGAAAATGCCTGAGGAAGCGGATCGGACCCGCGCTCGGGTTTACAAGTGGTAAATGAGCATTCTGACGGGGCTGGCCTTCCAGGGCGTTTTCAACGCCGTTTGGCCGACGCGCAGCAGATCGTTAACAGGTTCTGACGCAACCGCGGCCGCCTGGCGGAGTCCATCGCTTATCCCCCGCTGCCGAGGTACCCCCATGCAGACCCTGCACCGTTACCAGATCCGCTATCGCCTCAATGGCGAGCCACTCAGCCACGAGCTGGAGAGCTTCGAGCCGGTCACCGAGGAGGAAGCGCTGCTGCAGTTGCTGATCAAGCACGTCGAGGAACCCCAGGTGGTGGTCGATGCGCCCTGGGAGCGCCATGCCCAGCCGAGCATCGCCCGTCGTGCCCAGGAAGCCGGACTGAGCGATATCGAGGTCAGCCAGCGGGACTGACGGCCGGCCCAGGCAGGTGGCTTTGCGCTATAATTCCGCGCTTTTGCCCCCTTCGTTGGAGTGATTCATGACCCTGCCTCGCCTGCGCCTCAAAGCCAATGCCGACCGCCGTCTGCGCGCCGGGCACCTCTGGGTGTACAGCAACGAGGTGGACGTCGTCGCCACCCCGCTCACCGCCTTCGAACCGGGCGACCAGGCCATCCTGGAAACCACCAGCGGCAAGCCGCTGGGCTTGGTGGCGCTGTCGCCCAACAACCTAATCTGCGCCCGCCTGTTCTCCCGCGACACCGGCTATCCGCTGGACAAGTCGCTGCTGGTGCATCGCTTCAAGGTCGCCCTGAGCCTGCGCGAGCGGTTGTTCGGCAGCCACTGCTATCGCCTGGTCTATGGCGATGCGGATTTCCTGCCCGGCCTGGTGGTGGATCGCTTCAACGATATCCTGGTGGTGCAGATCGCCTCGGCGACCATGGAGCGCCAGCGCGAGGCCATCCTCGCCGCCCTGCTGCAGGTGTTCAAGCCCCAGGGCGTGCTGTGGAAGAACGATGGCAGCGCCCGCACGGCCGAGGGTCTTTCCAGCTACGTGGAAGTGGCCTACGGCGAGGTACCGGACTGGGTAGCGCTGGAAGAGAACGGCGTGCGCTTCGAGGCACCGGTCCGCGAAGGCCAGAAGACCGGCTGGTTCTATGACCACCGCCTGAACCGTGCGCGCCTGGCGCCCTATGTCGAAGGCAAGCGGGTGCTCGACCTGTTCAGCTACATCGGCGGCTGGGGCGTGCAGGCCGCGGCCTTCGGTGCCAGCGAGGTCATGTGCGTGGACGCCTCGGGCTTTGCCCTCGACGGCGTGGAACGCAACGCCACCCTCAACGGCCTGGCGGAAAAGCTGGTGTGCGTCGAGGGCGATGTCTTCGAAGCGCTCAAGGAACTCAAGGCCGGTGAAGAGAAATTCGACGTCATCGTCGCCGACCCGCCAGCCTTCATCAAGAAGCGCAAGGACCTGAAGAACGGCGAGGCCGCCTATCGCCGCCTCAACGAACAGGCCATGCGGCTGCTGAACAAGGACGGCATCCTCGTCAGCGCCTCCTGCTCCATGCACCTGCCCGAAGACGACCTGCAAAACATCCTGCTCGGCAGCGCCCGCCATCTGGATCGCAACCTGCAGATCCTCGAACGCGGCGCTCAGGGCCCGGATCACCCGGTGCACCCGGCCATCCCGGAGACCCGCTACATCAAGAGCCTCACCTGCCGTCTGCTACCCAGCTAAACGCCAGGCAAAGAAAAGCCGGACATTGTCCGGCTTTTTTATTTGTGTCTTTGCCTCAGCTCAGGGCACGAATCAACTCGTCCTTCTTCATTCGCGACCGACCGCGGACGTTCTGCTCAGCCGCCTTCTTCACCAGCTCATCGCGAGTCAGGTCACTTAGCGAGGTGCTGCCAGTGCGCGAATGCCGCGCTGAAGCGCGACCGCTGTTGGGCGACTGGCCTTGCTTGGTCGCCACCGCCCGCCGGGCGGAATCCTTGCGGTCCGCGCTTTTGGCGGTACCACTCTTGGCCTTGCCGGAACCTGCCTTTTCACCACCGCCGGACTGCTTGTTCACCGTCGCCCAGGCCCGTGCTTCGGCTTCATCCTTGGAGACGCCCTTTTTCTCGTAGCTCTCCTCGATGTGCTCGGCCTTACGTTCCTGTTTGTCGCTGTACTTGGATTTGTCGCCGCGGGGCATGGCAGTCTCCTGATTAGTCTTCCGCCTTGATGGTGGCTACATCGGCTGCCTTCACCCGCACGTGACGACCCGCCACATCGGTGAATTCATAGAAACCGTCGGCCGTCTTGGTGTTGGGACGATCTTCGGTGATGTACTGGGTACCGTCCTGCAGGGTCACTACCGTCTCGGTGGAACAGGCCGCCAGCCCCGTCAGGGTCAGGGCCAGCAACCCACCGCCTAGTAGCCGCTTCATGGGGCTTCCGGTGCGACGCGATGAATGGACACATCGTGCAGCGCCACCAGCGCCTGACCGGACTCGATGTCGGCCAGGTGGAAGCGCTCGTCGTTGATCGCATCCAGGTGCCGACAGGCCAAGTCACGGACCACGTCGGTGATGGGCACGTCCAGATTGCTGATACGGTCGGTATAGCTTTCGCCCAGCAGTTTGTAGTGGATTTCGTAGTGGCTATCGGTGTCGTCACGCATGAGGGATCTCCGCGAAAAGGCTGCCCGACTCGGGTTATTTCTATAGAGCCTAGGCAACCAGAGCGGTTCTTTTCCACCCGTCAGACGCCGCCGAACGGTCATCTGTCAAGGCGCGCGAACCGGCTCTAGCGCAGGAGTTCAACGCCCTGTACGCATCTGTTGCAACAGCGCACTGCACTGGGCGCCCTGCTCGTTGCTGGGCGCCACCAGCGCCAGCAGACCGGCCGCCGGCGCCGCGAAGGTGGCAAGCAAGGCCGCCGCCGCGCCACGGGCCGCCAGGGGCAGTGCCTTCACCCCCGGCGCGGGATTCTTCAGGGTGCCGCGCACATAGAGCGGTGAGCGCAGCGAGAAGATGCGCAAGCCCTTGCTGTGGGGATCGACGGTCAGATCCAGTCGTTCGCTCGCCAGGTTGATGGTGCCGGTGATGTTGATCAGGGCATTCTCGGTGTCGAGCACGAAGACCTGGGGCTGCACCAAGCCCTTCTTGAAATCGAGATCGGCGACCGCGCAGTTGATCTCCACCTCGTCATCGCCGAACAGCCGGTCGACCAGATAGTTGCCGACGTTGAGTCCGGCGAGCTCCATCAAGCTGCGGCTGATGCGGCCGTCGTTCATCAGCAGCTTGAGTTCGCCGTTGCTGGTGCCGAGCAATGCCGCCACCGAGTTGCCGGTGCCACTCAGGGTGGCATCGCCATTGAGTTCGCCCATGCTGCGCTTCATGGTCTCCACGGTGGGGAACAGCTGGTTCAGCTTGACCCGGCGCACATGCAGATCGACCCGCCCCTGCAGGGGCGTCTTGTCGCCTTCCAGGCGCACCGTGGTGTTCAGATCGCCGCCGGCCACACCAAAGCGCAGGGGGTCGAGCAGCAGCACGCCATCGGTCAGGCGCACGTGGGTGTTGAGATCGGTAATCGGCAGCTGCGCGTTCTGCACGATGCGCTTGCCGGTGAAACGCACGTCCGCATCCATGGCGCGCCAGCGCTCGGTGCGGAATTCGGAGATCGGCAGCGCCTTGTCCGCCGGCTGCTTGCTGGCCTCGCCCTTGGCCGCCTGCTGCTCCTTGGTATCGGCGCCAATCAGTGGTGCCAGGTCTTCGAACAGCAGCTGATCGGAGCGCAGGGTGCCACTGAGCTTGGGCCGCGGCTTGCCGCCGGTGAACAGCACCTCGCCGTGCAGGTCGCTCTTGCCGACCCGGCCATTGAAGTCTTCATAGCTGAAGCGGGCGCCCGCCGGATCGTTGAGCTTGACCGTGAGATGGCCGTCGGTGGCATAGGGCGCCGTCTCCGGCAGGGTGACCCCGGTCAGCGGATAGAGCTGCGCCAGGCTCTTGCCTTCCAGCACCAGGTGCAGATCCAGGGCGCCCAGCCGCCGCGGATCGGTCAGGGTGCCAAAGACCTGGACGCGGGTCTCGCCGGCCCGGGCATCGAGCTGGATGGGAAAAGGCACGTCGGCGTCCTGCAGCGCCAGCAGGCCGCCGATCTGGCCACGGCCACTGACCGGTACCTGCTTGTAGCTGCCCTCCACCGCCAGGGCGAACTGGAAGGGCTGGGTCTGCTTGACGTGGGAGCGCTGGCGCGAAGTGCCCTGCTTGCCGACCAGATCGGCGTAGGCGATGGGGGCATCCAGGGAGGTGATCCGCGCCCTTAGCCGGGTGGCGGTCTGGGCATCGTCGAAGCCGACCTGGCCGGCGTCGAAGCCAATGGTGCCGATATCTACGGTCCAGGCCGAGGGTTCGGCCTTGGGGTCCTTCTCGGCGGTCTCGAAGGTCCAGCTGTTGCGGCCATCGGCCAGCCGCTGGGCATTGACCACCGGCCCGCTGAGGTCGATGCGCGGGATATAGATCTGCTTGGCCAGCAGTGCCAGCGGGGAGATCCGCAGTTGCACCCGGTCGAGGTGGACGAAGGTCTTTTCCTTGGCCCAGTCCGGGTTGCCCAGGGTCAGGTCCTCGGCGGCGATGTGCGGCCAGGGAATCCAGGCGCGCCAGCCGCCCTGATCCGGCTCGCGATGCCAGACCACGCCCAGGTTGCCCTCGATGGCGAAGGGCCGGTGCAAGGCGCTCGACACCTGCTCGTTGATGGTCGGCTTGAGCCGATTCCAGTCGAAGGTGGCAAGGATCACCACCACCAGCACGAACAGCAGCAGGATGATTCCCAGCAGCCAGGCGAGGATCTTGCGTGGGCGCGTCATGGCCGCCTCCTTGGATTTCCGTTCCCTCTTGGGTCTGCTCAGCGCAGCGGGGTTCCCTGAATAGACGTCATGCCTTGCGCTGGCATAGCGCCAGCAGCGCCACCGCCACCCCGATCAGGGTCAACAACAGCAGACTGCCACGCAGTCCCACCTGCCCCGCCACGGCACCGATCAGCGGCGGACCGAGCAGGAACCCGAGATAACCGGCGGTGGCGGTCATGGCGATGCCCGCAGCCGGCGTCTCGGCCACCTGGCCGGCGGCGCTGAAGGCCGCGGGCACCACATTGGACAGGCCCAGGCCGACCAGCGCGAAGCCGAGGATCGCCGTCCAGGGCGCCGGCAGGATTACCGCCAGGGCCAGCCCCAGGGTCGCCAGCAGGGCCCCGCCAACGATCACCTGGGGGCCGCCGAAGCGAGCGCGGATGCCGTCGCCGAACAGCCGCCCCACCAGCATGGTCAGCGAAAAGGCCGCATAGCCCAGGGTCGCCACCACCGGACTCGCGCCGCCCACCTGGCCCAGGTAGACGGCGCTCCAGTCGGTCATGGCCCCTTCCAGCATCAGACAGCCCATGGCGATCAACCCCAGCGCCAGTACGCGTCGATTCGGCAGCCGCAGGGCATGGCTCACCGGGCTGCGATCGCCTTCGTCCAGGGCCAGGGCGGCGGGCAAGGCCAGCACCAGCGCCACCAGGGCAGCGGCCAGCAACACCACCAGCGCCGAGGCGCCCAGGTGCAGCACCAGTGCCCCCAGGCCGGCACCGAGAAATCCGCCCAGGCTGAAGGCGGCATGGAAGGACGACATCAGCGGGCCGTTCCAGCGGCTTTCGACATCGCTGGCATGGGCATTCATGGCCACGTCGATCAGGCCATTGCTGGCACCGAGCAGCAGCGCGCAAGGCAGCAGCCAGCCCAGCGACGGCGCCACCCCAGGCCAGATCAGCACCAGCACGAAGGCCAGGATGCTCAGCCGGGTGAGGCGTCCGGTACCGCCCAGGCGCGGCACCAGCACCCCGGCGAAGGGCATGGTCAGCAGGGCGCCCAGGGCGACCGCCAGCAGCACCAGACTCAGCTGGCCGTCGCCCAGCGCCAGATCGCGCTTGAGTTCGGGAATGGCGGCCGCCCAGCCACCGATCCCGCAACCATTGGCGAGAAAGACGGTAAAGGTGGCGCGGCGTTGGCGACGCAGTACGGCAGAGGTCATGGGAATCCTTGGGCGAGAGATCAGCGGTCGCTAGCGAGCGAATGCAGGTGCAGGCCGGCATCGCGATAGGGCTGCAGGCGCTCCTCGCTCAACCCCGGCTCCAACACCAGATGGTTCAGCTGATCGAGCCGGAGCACGTGATAGAAGGCCACGCTGTCGAGCTTTTCGGCGGTCACCGCGACGGCGACCTGGGCGCTCTGTTCGGCCACGGCCGCCTTGAACTCGGCCTCCTCCAGGTCGAAGCCGGTCACCCCGGTTTCCACCGCCAGGGCGCAGGTCCCGAGAAAGGCCAGGTCGGCGCGCACGCCACGCAGGTCACGCAGGGCCCGGGCGCCCAGGCAGGCGCCGGACTGCGGCGCAGCCAGGCCGCCGATCATCAGCACCCGGATGCCCGGGCGCTGCAGCAGCGCCGTGGCGATCACCGGCGCATTGGTGGCCACGGTCAGGTCAAGATCCGTGGGCAGCGCCTGGGCGATGGCCAGGTTGGTCGAGCCGGCATCCAGCAGCAGCAATTGCCCCCGTTGTACCAGCCTGGCCGCGGCGTGGCCCAGCGCCTGCTTGGCCGTCTCGTCCTGGCTGATCCGCGCCGGCAGTGCCTGCGGCGGTGTCAGCAGCGAGAGCGCCCCACCGTACACCCGGCGGCACAGGCCCTGGCGGGCCAGTTCACGCAGGTCGCGACGTACGCTGTCTTCGGAAATGCCCCAGGTGGCGGCCAGTTCGGCCGACAGGACCCGGCCCTGCTCACGCAACAGGGCCAGGATCGCGGCCTGGCGTTCTTCGGGGAGGTGGATGGATGCAGTCATGCTGATACTCCAGGAGGATCAGCAGATCATGCACAATCATTTATAAACGTGCAACATCATGCAGAGGCTGAGGCCTTGTCCCGCGTATCCAGCCAGCGACCGCCAAAGACATTGATCAACAGGCCGAACATGACAGCCAGGCCACCTACCGCTTGTTGGATGGTCATCTGCTCCCCCAGCAGCACCGCGGCGGAAGTCAGCCCCACCACCGGCACCAACAGCGAAAAGGGCGCCACCTGGCCCGCCGGATAGCGCGACAGCAGCCGGCTCCAGATGCCGTAGCCGACCAGGGTGGCGATAAAGGCCAGGTAGACGATGGCAAAGACCGAGCCGCCCGACAGCGACGTCAGCGCCGTGGCGATCTGTTCCGGGCCTTCCAGCAGCAACGACAGGATGAAGAAGGGGATGGGCGGAATCAGGCTGCCCCAGACCACCAGGCCGAGCATGTCCACCTTGCCGATCTTCTTGGTGACGATATTGCCCAGGCCCCACATGGCCGCCGCCGCCAGGGTCAGCAGAAAACCGGCCAGGGTCATGGTGACGCCATGCTCGGTACCGATCAGCAACAGCCCCAAGGCCGCCACCAGCAGCCCGACCAGACTCGCCCGCCGTACCTTCTCCCCCAGGAAGGTCGCGGCGAAGGCCAGGGTAAAGAAGGCCTGGGCCTGCAATACCAGCGAGGCCAGCCCCGCTGGCATCCCCACGTACATGGCCGAGAACAGGAAGGCGAACTGGCCGAGCGAGATGGTCAGGCCGTAGGCCAGCAGCAGCTGCCAGGACACCTGGGGTCGCCGTACGAAGAGAATGGCGGGAAAGGCCGCCAGACAGAATCTCAGGGCGCCCAGCAACATGGGCGGTACGCCATGCAGGCCAACCTTGATGACGACGAAATTCACCCCCCAGGCCAGGATGACGACCAATGCCAGCAACAGATCCCGGGGTGCCATTCACAACTCCTTGAAGGATTTCAGATAGATAGGTGGCTACCCTACTCCTTTGCGTCCGCGCTGCGGCGTCACAGTTGCCCACAAATTCGGCCAGTCACTCCCTAGCAACGAAAAACCGCAGCCTGGGCTGCGGTTCGTCGGGATCAGGCACTGCGCTTGTCGCGCAAGGGATCATGGCCCCAGTTCATCAGCGACTTGCGCCAGCGCGAGTCTTCGATATCGCCCTCCGGTCGCTGCTTGAGATGGCGATGCACATAGCCGATGACCTTGCGCATGGCCTGGTAGTCATCGTCTTCCAGCTCGGCCTGGCGCTTGCCCTTGAGCTCCAGGATGCGCTCACCCATGGCATGGCCGACCGCCTTGCCATCGTTGGCGGCCGTGACCTTCTTGCCGCCCTTGGTCATGCCCACACCCTTGCTGGTATCACCGCTGAGCCATTTGCGCAGCTGGCTGGGGGTCATGTTGACCACCTGCTTGAATTCGCTGCGAACCTCTTTCCTGTCGTCTTTCTTGTCGTCGTTGGAAGCCTTCTTGGTGCTCATTTTTCACCTGCCTTTTGCAACGCCTTCACCAGTTCGTCTTTCTTCATGCGCGACCGGCCCCGCACCTCGCGACGCGCGGCACGCTTCATCAATTCGTCCTTGGTCAGACCGGCCAGGCCCGACTCACGCGCGGTCGCCGTCTTGCGCGCCACATCCGCCGGCTGTTTGGAATGCTGCTTGCCGCGGCGGGTGTCGCGACGCTTCTTGGCGGTGGTGCGCTGGTACTCTTCCTTGCTCAGGGAATCCCGGGCCTTTTCCGGCAGATAGCGTTCGCCGGTCTCTTCGGATTTCTTGCCGGAGCGGGTGTCCCACTTCTCGTCGGTCCACTGTTGCAGATGATTGTCCTTGCCCTTGCCGCCCTGGTATTCACCACCGCGCTTCTGGTACTCCTGGGACGCCAGTTGCGCCTTGCGCGCCGACCATTGGCCGGGCTTGCCGCCCTTGTCGCCCTCGGTAATCTCTTTCTTCACCTTTTCCCAGAGTTCGGGATCGCTCTTCTTGGCCGTAGCACTCATGGCTCACCTCAGGTGTGGGGTCACTGCAGTCGCTGTCTCTAGGATGACTGTCCAACCGAAACGGGGGTTCGCGCCAGGCGACGAACGCCCCTACCCTGCGTCTTCCGGTATCCAGAGAAACCCATGCCCCTTGCCACCCTGCTCCGCCGTCGCCTGATCCCGCTGCTCTTCGTCACCCTGCTGGTGGGTGTCGGGGTCCCCTATGGCTGCTCGGAACTGGCCTACCGCGAACGTCAATGGGTGTTCAGCATCGAGCCCGGCAATGCCAGCTGGTTCACCGGGGTGCCGGAAGGCGTCCGCCAGTTCAATCTGCCGGTCCCGGACGGTCTGACCGGCACCGACTACCTGCATGCCTGGTGGTGGCCCGCCCGGCGCCCGGACGCCCCCACCCTGCTCTATCTGCACGGCACCCGCTGGAATCTCACCGCCCAGGTCCGGCGCATCGCCACCCTGCGACAACTGGGTTACTCGGTGCTGGCCATCGACTATCGCGGCTTTGGCGAAAGTCCTGGCGACGTTCCCTCCGAACGCAGCGTCTACCAGGACGCCCGGGTCGCCTGGAAGCACCTGCAGAGCCTGCAGCCCGATCCGCGCAAGAGATACCTCTATGGCCATTCCCTGGGTGGCGCCGTGGCGGTGGATCTGGCCTGGCGCATCGCCCGCGACGGGGATCCCACGGGCGACTATCCCGCCGCGGCCGGTCTGATCATCGAATCCACCTTCACCACCCTGGCCGATGCCGCCTCGGCGGTGGTCGACACCCGCTTTCCCCTGCGCTGGCTGATGACGGAGAAATTCGATTCCCTGGACAAGATCCCGGAGATCCATATCCCGGTGCTCATCGTTCACGGCAGCGACGACCGCTATGTGCCGCCCCGCTTCAGCGAGGCCCTCTATGCCGCCGCGCAACCCCCCAAGCGGCTGCTGTTGATCCCGGGTGGCACCCATTCCAACAGCATGGTGATAGGCACACGTGCCTATGCCGCCGCTCTGCGCGAGCTGTTCGGTGGCACGCACCTGAGCGAAGCGGAAAAGCAGGAATCATCGACGGGAGGCTAGAGGTTTTTTGAAAGGCATCGACGGCGCTGATAGTCACTATCTCGCCAGTCTATTTTTTTCGAGCGGTCCTGCTCGGGATACTGAACTCACTCCAGCACAGTTTCCCCAGAGGACACCATCATGAACCTGCGTATCGCCTTCGGTTTCGCCCTGACCGCCCTGGCCCTGAACACCTTCGCCCAGGACTTCTCCTTCACCCCCACCAGCCCTGCCACCCAGATCGCCGAGGAATCCAGCCAGCGTCCGCTAGGCCATCTGATCAAGCAACAGCAGCAACGTCTGCAGGAACGCACCCTGGCCGAAGAATCCAGCCTGCGTCCGCTGGGTGAAGTCATCAAGCAGCAGCAACGCCAACTGCAGGACCGCCGGATCGCCGAAGAGTCCAGTCTGCGTCCCCTGGGCCAGGTGATCGAAGACCAACAACAGCGTCTCGGTGGCGACGAAGTGGCCGAAGAAAGCGGTCAGCGTCCCGTGGGTCGACTGATCGAGCATCAGCAGCATCGTCTGCAGGAGGGCGCCCTGGCCGAAAACGGCTCGGCCCAGACCCTGGACCGCCTGATCAAGCCCGGCCAGACCCGTCAGGCCTAAGCGCTACCCGCTCCTTCCTGCCTGGCCTCGCGCCGGGCTCGCCTATCAGGTCTTCTCGCTACCCGGTCCGATGCTGGCGGGGGCCTCCACCACCATTTCCTGCGGCACCTCGTCGATACGCGGATCCAGCGCCGCTGCCATCGGACTGACGGAATCCGGCATGGCCACATGATGCAGCGGTGCCGCGTCCAGCCGGTGCTCGCCACTGACGAACCGGGGCTGCACGAAGACGATCAGGATCAGCGCATAGGCCGAGGTCAGCACATAGAAGGTGCCCGGGCCGAAATGCTCCATGGCCGCGCCGGCCAGCAGCGGCCCGATGCAGGCACCGACGCCATAGGTGGTCAGCAGCATCGCCGACAGTTCCACCCGCCGCTCGGGCTCGACGTGGTCGTTGGCAAAGGCGGTCGCCAGCGGATAGAGGGTGAACAGCAGCATGCCCGAGACGAAGCCCGCAGCCAGCAACCAGGGATAGGGCAAGGTGATCAGTCCCCACAGCGGTACCGCCGCTAGGCATAGCAGCACCGCATTGGCGCGGATCAGCTTGCAGCGGTCGAGTCGATCCGACAGCCAGCCCAGCGGCCACTGGGCGCAGAAGCCCGCGACGATGCACAGCCCGACGTAGAAGCTCGATTGCGCCGTATCCAGGCCACTGCGACTGGCGAACACCGGTGCCAGGCCATAGAAGCCCCCCACCAGCAGGCCTGCGGTAAAGATGGTCACCAGTGACTGGGGCA
The DNA here is from genome assembly GCF_013277805.1 of Pseudomonas sp. MS15a(2019). Classification (NCBI taxonomy): domain Bacteria; kingdom Pseudomonadati; phylum Pseudomonadota; class Gammaproteobacteria; order Pseudomonadales; family Pseudomonadaceae; genus Pseudomonas; species Pseudomonas sp. MS15a(2019). Next base: position 3,096 of record NZ_VBTN01000005.1, on the reverse strand, counting down.
CCCGCTGCCAGAAGAAGCGGATCTCCAGCGGCGCCGCCACCAGCTTGGCCGGGTGCACCCGCCGCGTCATCGCCAGAGGAATCAGGCAAGAGGCGAAGCAGATGGCTACCAGCAACAGCGGCTTGTAGTCGAGTTGCGGATGCCAGGCCAGCAGCGCCTGGCCGATCACCAGCCCCAGGTCCACCGCCACCATGTAGCCGGCAAACACCTTGCCGCGCTGGTGATTCTCCGCCTGCTCGTTGAGCCAGCTCTCGATCACCATGTACTGATTCATCATCACCACGCCCATGATGAATCTCAACGCGATCCAGACGTTCAGGTCGTCGATCAGGGCGTGAATGAGCACGGTAACGGTGGCCGCACCGGCGCAGGCCACATAGGAACGGATATGGCCGACACTGGCGATCAGCCGATGGCCGAACTTGCCGCCGCACACCAGCCCGAAGTAGTAGGCCGCCATCAGGGCGCCGGTCCAGAAATCCCCTGCCCCCTGCTCAGTCAGTCGCAGACCGATATAGGTGGTGAACAGACCGGAGCCGGCCAACATCAGGAGGGTGGCGAAATAGAGCGCAGGAAAGGTAACGAGAGGGCTGAACATCAGGGATCACATGAAAAGAAGCAGAAAGCCAGAACGGATCAGCCGGAACTGATCGTCAGACTACGGAAGGAAAAAAATATCAGGAGATAGTGCCGGGGATCACTCCGGCTCCTGGCGCCTATTGGTCTCGGTACGCTGGCGCTGTCGCCATTGATCCAGATAGACCACCTGGCCGTGCTCGGGCTTGGCCTGATAGGCAGGGGCCGAAGCCACCACCGAATCCGCCGCCGGGCGTTCGACCTCGGGCACCACGAAAGGCGCGAACTCGACCTTGGCCAGCGTCTTGCCGAACAGGGCCAGAGAGGCGTCGAGTCGCTCCTCTCCCGTCACGGTGAATTCGAAGGAGAACAACCGCGCCAGGCGCTTGCGGCCTTTGGCATCGGCCAGCCAGCGAAAACGGGAAAAGGCCACGGCGCCATCGAGCAGCGTGACCTTGCGGCGACGACACTCCTGCTCGGCCAGCACCAGTGCCTGCTCGCGAATGCCGTGGGCGTGCCAGAACCACAGACCAATGCCGACTGCGCCCAGCAACAGGCAGAGATTACCTAGCGTCAGCATCTTCGCTCCTCATCGAAGGGTACCGCCGTCACTGACGCCGTGCAGCGTCACCAGATGCCGTCTCGTTCAACAGACGAATGTTTTCACGCTCGCCTTTGTACAGCGTCAGAGGGGCGATTTCCTTACCTAGCAAAGGCACCTGCTGTTGATGCCATATGTAGTAGAAAACGTTCAGTACCACCAATAGCAGAAACAACCAACGCATCATTCGTTCTCGAGCGGACACGCCAAAGCCAATCCAGCAAACACCATATCGGGCACGATCCGCGCGCCCGGAACGACATGTTTGACCAGTTCCGCGTCACCCCCGGTCAGAAACACCTCGCAGCCTTCGGCGAACATCTCCTGAGCCAGTTCGTACTGGGTGCGGACAAAGCCCTTGAGCATGTACAGACACCCACGCTCCACGGCCTCGATGGTCGTACGTCCCGGCGCCTCGTAGCGTTCACCACTGGCCCAATGTGGATCGTAGCGGATCCGACGGGTATGGGTCTGCAGTTCCCGACGCATCAACGGAATCCCCGGACAGATGAACCCGCCCTGATGCTCACCCTGGGCGTCGACCAGATCGGCCGTCACCGCAGTGCCCAGATCCAGGACCACGCAGGCCTTTCCCTCGGCCAGTTGCACCGCGGCCAGGATCACCAACCAGCGATCCATGCCCAGACGCTGGTGATCCCGATAGCCATTGCGCACACCATTCCACACCTCTACCGGCACGGCCTGGTGACAGGGGATGGCGAAGGTCGCCGTCAACCGCTCCTTGAGCTGCTGGGTCTCTTCGTCGCTGCGCACGCTGACCAGCCGACAGGCCGCCAGGGTGGGAGCATCCGGCTGGGACAGGGCCGCGATCAGGGCGTCGTCGCTGTCGACGATGCCGGTGTCGACCACTTCGGCTCCCGCGGCGAGCAGTCGCCACTTGATCAGGCTGTTACCGCAATCGAGTTCAAGAATCATGATCTAGGCTCAGGCTCAATTCGCCACCGCTGAATGCCTGTGTCTGCCCGTCTACGCGCATGAGGATAGCCCCATCTTCGGCAACTCCTGCCACTGTGCCCTGAATACAGCGAACCCCCGAAGACAGGGTTACCGCTCGACCTTGCCAGCCATGATAACGCTCCCACTCGCCGCGCAGGGCGGCGAATCCGGATTGGCGGTGAATCTGCCACAGGCTGTCGATCTCCCGCAGCAGCAGACTGGCGACCTGGTTGCGATCCTGCAGACCGCCCAGGACCTCGGCCATGGAAATCCATGGCTGATCGATGTCGTTGGCCATGCGCATGTTGACGTTGATACCGATGCCGATGATGGCCTGGCAGACGTCCTGCGGATCACCCGACAATTCGATGAGGATACCGGCCAGCTTGCGACCACGAACCAGGACGTCGTTGGGCCACTTCAGCCAGGCATCCTCCACTCCCAGCTGTTGCAGGGTACGGATCACCGCCAGGCCCATGGTCAGGCTCAAGGCCTGCAGCTTCTGGATCCCGCCCTGGCTGGAGACCACGGCGGTGAGATAGAGATTCTTGCCATAGGGACTGACCCAGGCGCGGCCACGCCGGCCACGTCCGGCCTGCTGATGCTCGGCCAGCAAGGCGAACGGCGTTTGCTGCTGTTGTTGCAGACGGCGTTGTGCCTCGGCATTGGTGGAGTCGATGGAAGCCAGGACCGCTACCGGCCAACCACCCTCCCCCGCGATCCGTTCGGCATCGAGCAGCGACAGGGGCTCTTCCAGGCGGTAACCCCGCCCCGGAACCTTGAACACCTCGACGCCCAGGTCATCTTCCAGCGTCTTCAGCCGCTTCCAGATGGCACTCCTGGAGACGCCCAGGGCCTCACCAAGCTCGACGCCGGAATGAAATTTTCCATCACTCAGCAATTTCAGCAACGGCATCCTCGAACTCCGTTCGACTTTCTTCCGCCCCAAAGACAACACCCCC